>JAUCDH010000035.1:0-162500 GCA_034675465.1 Stenotrophomonas sp.
GGGTTCTCTGCTGCGACCTTGTCAGGGGCCGACTTTAACCGCCGGCACCGATAAAACCCAGCCTGCGCGTGCAGGCCAGGTCGTGGTCCGGTGTGTTCAAACCGCCGTATAGGCCATCAGCACCGCACCGATGACGGTGGCGGCCAGGGAGCAGATGGGGCTGGAGGCGCGGGCCTGTTCCTGCATTTCGCGCAGACGCTCGCTGTCGTCGATCTTGCTGGCGTCCTCGTCGGACCTGCAGCCATCCGTTTCACTTCCAGCGGTGCGATTGAGCGCAGGTTGTTCACCGCACCGGGCGCGCAGGTGCGCATGTTGGTGTTCGAGCTGCACGGCAACGTCGTGTCCAACAGCGATGGGGGCATGCCGCAAGCGGTGCTGCAGGGCTGGGGCTGGTGCAACAGATCGAGTTGCGGTGCGTATTGGCCCCGTGGTGCAAACCATTTCCGGTGCTTTTGCCTGTGCGTGTCCATGCGTGCGCAGATGCCGGCGAAAATGCGCGTTGATGGATTTTCTGATTGAACAACGCCCGCTCCTGCACGCAGTTACACGCTGGCAGCGGTGAGGTATTGGTCTTTCAGCCGCACGTAATGGTCGGCCGAATAGCGCAGGCCCTCGATGTCCTGCTCGCTCAACTGGCGCATCAGCCGCGCCGGGTTGCCGGCCCACAATTCGCCGCTGCGCACGTGCTTGCCGGGGCCGACTACCGCGCCGGCGGCGATGAAGGCATGGGCTTCGATGACTGCGCCGTCGAGGATGCACGCGCCCATGCCGACCAAACAGTAATCGCCGATGGTGCAGGCGTGGATGATGCAGCCGTGGCCGATGGTGACGCCTTCACCGACCAGCGTGGGGTAGCCGCCCTTGTTGTACGGGCTGGCGTGGCTGACGTGGATGACGGTGCCGTCCTGCACGTTGCTGCGCGCGCCGATGCGCACGTGGTTGACGTCGCCGCGGATCACCGTGCCGGGCCATACCGACACGTCGTCGCCCAGTTCCACCTCGCCGATGATGGTGCAGGCCGGGTCGATGTAGGTGCGCTGGCCGAGTACGGGGTGTTTGTTGCGGAAGGGGCGGATGGCGGTCATGGTGGAAGCGGGCGTTGGGGGCGGCCAGCTTACTTGCATCCGCATTCCGGGGGGGTAAGGGAAAGGCGACTTGCGGCGCCTTTCCGGCGGTTGTCGCGGCGGCTTACGGCTTGGCCGTTTCCGAGCTGACCACCATGTCCAGCACGTAGGCTTGCGAGGAGGCATCGGCCGGCGGGTTCTGCACCGCGTAGCGCTTCACACGCAGCACGTTGCGCACGCCGTCCTCGTGGGTGTAGCCCTCGATGGCGTCGTAGAAGTGGCCGAACTCGCCACGCTCGCCTTGTTCGATGCCCTTGTCGTCGTAGCGCACTTCGCGCACTTGCAGGCACTGCTTGTCCGGGATCATCGGGTGCGGGCAGTGCTTGGTCTGCGCGTCGATTTCCAGGAATACGGTTTCGCCTTCGCCGCCGTAACGGGTTTCGGCGGTGGGTTCGCCACGGAAGCTCAGCACCTCGCCATTGGCAGCGACCAGGGTCAGGCCGGCGGCATCCAGTGCGCGCACCTCGAGCTTGCCCTGCAGGCGCTCGCTGACCAGCCCGTCCAGCGCCATCACGCCCGGTTCGGCGCAGGCCATCTGCGTGGACATCATGCTGCCCACTTCCAGCGTGCCGCCTTCCAGCGTGTAGCTGCCGCCGAGGTGGTTGCAGGTGTTGCTGACGGCGATGCGGCCCTCACTGAAGTCCAGCGTGACCGGCTTGTCGGCACGCACGAACAGGCCGTCGATGCGCTTGCCGCTGGCGTCGGTCGCGCTTTCCAGCGTCCAGTGGTTGGTGCCCAGCAGGGCGCCGTCGATGCTGGCTGCCGCCGGAGCGTTGGCGGCCGGGGCTGTCGCCGCTTCGTCGGTGGTGGCCGGCGGGTTGCTGCAGGCGGTCATCAGGGCGAAGGGAAGGGTCAGCAGCAGGATGCGCTTCATGTCGTGCTCCTTGGGAAGCAGTGGAAAGGACGGTGGAGGAAACGGGTGAGGCCGGCGACCGGGGTTGCCGCCGGCGTGCCGCATTCAGGTTCCAGCAGGGAGGAACAGCAGCAGCGCCGCGCCCAGCGCCAATCGATATACCGCAAACCATGTGAAGCGATGCTGTTTGATGTAGCCCAGCAGCCACTTCACGACAATGAAGCCGGTGGCCACCGCGGCGGTGAAGGCCAGCGCCACCTCGCCCCAGTTCTCGTGCCCGAGGCGGCCGTGGCGGGCCTGTTCGAGGAAGGCGTAGCCACTGGCCGCGAACATGGTGGGTATGCCGACGAGGAACACGAACTCGGCCGCGGCCGCGCGCCGGCTCAGGCCCAGCAGCATCGCAAGGAAAATTGCCGCGGCCGAACGCGAGGTGCCGGGGAACACGCCGGCCACCACTTGTGCCAAGCCGACGCCGATGGCGACCTTCCAGGTCACCGTGTCGCGGTCAGGCAGGCGCGCGGCGAAGTGTTCGGCCAGCAGCATCCACGCACCGCCTGCGATCAGCGCCAGCGCCACCGGCGTCACCGTTTCCGGCAGTTCCCAGCCGGCCAGCCGCACCGGCAGGCCGACCAGCGCGGTAACCAGAAAGGCCGCGCCCAGCTTCATCACGTAGTCGCGGTTTTCGCGTTCGCCCAACCCGGTCGCCAGCGTCCACAGCCGCTGCCGCAGCACCAGCACCACGGCGAGGATGGCGCCGGCCTGGATGACGATGTTGAAGAAGTCCGAACGCGCGCCCAGCCAGCGCTCGGCGATCAGCAGGTGGCCGGTGCTGGAGATCGGCAGGAATTCGGTGAGGCCTTCAAGGATGCCCAGCAGCAGGGCGGAGAGCGTGTCGGACATGGCAGTGGGGCGCGGCAAAGCGCCAAAGCATAGGGTATCGGCATGAATGCACAATATTGGTGCTGTCGATCCGTCAGCGCACCATTTTGGTGCTTTCGAGTGAGTGCGGGAGCTTGTGTTTCATTGAAAAACAATGGCTTGCAATGTTGGCACGTATATTGCTTCGTTCGTGTCATCCATTCCCAAGCAGAGGCGTTGTCGATGTCATTGGAAAACGTTGAGAAGTTGGTCAAGGACAACCAGGTCGAGTTCATCGACCTGCGCTTCGTTGACATGCGCGGCATCGAACAGCACGTCACCTTCCCGGCTTCGATCATCGAGCCTTCGCTGTTCGAGGAGGGCAAGATGTTCGACGGCTCCTCGATCGCCGGCTGGAAGGGCATCGCCGAGTCGGACATGGTGCTGCTGCCCGACCCGGACACCGCCTACATCGACCCGTTCTACGCTGACCCGACGCTGGTGCTGATCTGCGATGTGCTCGATCCGGCCACCATGCAGGGCTACGGCCGCTGCCCGCGCGGCATCGCCAAGCGCGCCGAGGCCTTCCTGAAGTCTTCCGGCGTCGCCGACCTGGCCTTCTTCGGCCCTGAGCCGGAGTTCTTCATCTTCGATTCGGTGCAGTTCGCCAATGACATGGGCCACACCTTCTTCAAGATCAATTCCGAGGAAGGTGCATGGAACACCGGCAAGAGCTATGACGGCGCCAACAGCGGTTACCGCCCGACGGTGAAGGGCGGCTACTTCCCGGTGCCGCCGACCGATTCGCTGCACGATATCCGCGCCGAGATGTGCAAGGTGCTGGGTCAGGTGGGCATCGAGGTCGAGGTGCACCACCATGAGGTGGCCAATGCCGGCCAGTGCGAGATCGGCGCCAAGTTCAACACGTTGGTGACCAAGGCCGACGAATTGCAGCGCATGAAGCACGTCATCCGCAACGTCGCCCACCGCAATGGCAAGACCGTCACCTTCATGCCCAAGCCGCTGGTCGGCGACAACGGCAGCGGCATGCACGTGCACCAGTCGCTGGCGAAGGAGGGCAAAAACCTGTTCTCCGGTGACGGCTACGGCGGCCTGAGCCAGCTGGCGCTGTGGTACATCGGCGGCATCTTCAAGCATGCCCGCGCGATCAACGCCTTCACCAACGCCGGCACCAACAGCTACAAGCGCCTGGTGCCGGGCTTCGAGGCGCCGGTGATGCTGGCTTACTCGGCGCGCAACCGCTCGGCCTCGTGCCGCATTCCGTGGGTGTCCAACCCGAAGGCCCGCCGCATCGAGATGCGCTTCCCCGACCCGATCCAGTCCGGCTACCTGACCTTCACCGCGCTGATGATGGCCGGCCTGGACGGCATCCGGAACCAGATCGACCCGGGCGCACCGAGCGACAAGGATCTGTACGACCTGCCGCCGGAAGAAGAGAAGCTGATCCCGCAGGTCTGCTCCTCGCTGGACCAGGCACTGGAAGCGCTGGACAAGGACCGCGAGTTCCTCAAGGCCGGCGGCGTGATGAGCGATGATTTCATCGATGCCTACATCGCGCTGAAGATGAAAGAAGTGACCGCGTTCCGCGCCGCCACCCATCCGCTGGAATACCAGCTGTACTACGCAAGCTGATGCACGGGGGCGGCGCGCCGCGCGGCGCATCGCCCCACCCCTTATGCCGCCCGGAATGGCGGCGATGGCAAAGTCCCTCCCTCCCGCTTTCGCCATCGCCGCTTCCGGCGCGGCGCCCCCGGCACCTCCATGCAGTGGCAACAGAACCCGGAAACGCGCCGCGCGGGCCCTGTCTCCTTCCCCGCGTGATGGCCCGCAGCGCATCCGTGCAACACCCGGCAGCCGTTTGCTGACTGCCGGAATACACGACGCCGGCCCGCAGCCGCAGGCCGGTTTCCTCCATATCGGGAACTGCGCATGAAACTGATCTCCGCCATCATCCGGCCGTTCAAGCTCGACGAGGTGCGCGAAGCCCTGGGCGCCATCGGCGTCTCCGGCATTACCGTCACCGAGGTCAAGGGCTTCGGCCGCCAGAAGGGCCATACCGAGCTGTACCGCGGCGCCGAGTACGTCGTCGATTTCCTGCCCAAGATCCGCATCGAGACCGCCGTCACCGACGAACACGTCGAGGCGGTGATCGAGGCGCTGCAAGCGGCCGCCGGCACCGGCAAGATCGGTGACGGCAAAATCTTCGTCACTGCGCTCGAACAGGTGGTGCGTATCCGCACCGGTGAAGTGGGCGCCGACGCGCTCTGATTCCTCTCCCCCCAGAAAGTCGGAGTACCCAATGCAGACGGAAATTTTCACCGGGCCGCTGGCCCGGCCGGGCAAGTCGTGCCTGTCGTTCCTGCCGGCACTGTTGTTGGCTGCCGCGTTTTCCTCGCCGGCGCTGGCCCAGGACGCCGCGCAGGCAGCCCCGGCGGCAAGCGCCGCCGCCCCCGCCTTCGACAGCGGCAACGTGGCGTGGATGCTGACTTCCACCCTGCTGGTGCTGCTGATGGTGGTGCCGGGGCTGGCGCTGTTCTACGGCGGCATGGTGCGCGCCAAGAACGTGCTGTCGGTGCTGATGCAGGTGCTGGTGGTGTTCTCGGCGGTGGTCATCCTGTGGGTGTGCTACGGCTACAGCGCCGCGTTCACCGATGGCAACGCCTTCTTCGGCTCGTTCACCGACAAGGCCTTCCTGAAGGGCATCACCGCCGAAACCGATGCCGGCGGCCTGCCGGAATTCCTGTTCATCGTGTTCCAGTCCACCTTCGCCGGCATCACCGCGGCGCTGATCGTCGGTGCGTTCGCCGAGCGCATCAAGTTCACCGCGGCGCTGCTGTTCACCCTGATCTGGGTGACGTTCTCCTACCTGCCGATGGTGCACATGGTATGGAGCGGCGAGGCCGGCTTCCTCGCGCACAAGGGCGTTATCGACTTCGCTGGCGGCACCGTGGTGCATATCAACGCCGGCATTGCCGGGTTGGTCGGTGCGTGGTTCGTCGGCAAGCGCCTGGGCTACGGCAAGGAGGCGCTGAAGCCGCACAGCGTGCCGTTCACCTTCATCGGCGCCTCGCTGCTGTGGGTGGGCTGGTTCGGCTTCAACGCCGGCTCGGCGCTGGCCGCCGATGCTTCCGCCTCGCTGGCGATGATCAACACCATGGTCGCCACCGCCGCCGGCGTGGTGGCGTGGAGCGTGGTGGAAGCCATCGCGCGCGGCCGTCCCTCGGCGCTGGGCGCGGCTTCGGGCGCGGTGGCCGGCTTGGTCGGCATCACCCCGGCGGCCGGCAGCGTCGGCCCGATGGGCGCATTGGTGATTGGCCTGGCCGCCGGCGCGATCTGCGTGTGGGGCGTCACCGGCCTGAAGAAACTGCTGCGGGTGGATGACACCGCCGACGTGTTCGGCGTGCACGCGGTCGGCGGCATCGTCGGCGCGGTGCTGACCGGGGTGTTCAGCGATGCCTCGCTGGGCGGCACTGGCATCGACGTGTCGATCGGCGCGCAGGTCTGGGCGCAGACCTTCAGCGTGCTGTTCACCATCGGCTGGTGCGCGGTGGTGACCACGCTGGCGATCCTGTTCACCAAGCTGGTAACTGGCCTGCGCGTCAGCGAGGAAGCCGAACGCGAGGGCCTGGACATCAGCTCGCACGGCGAATCGGCCTACGAGGGTTGAGCCGATGGGGCGGGTGCAGCCTTTGCACTATATTGGTGCAATGACCACACCCGCCCCCACCTCGGAACAACTGGCCACGCCACTGGCATGGACGTTGCCGGATGGCCGCATCGCCGGTGCCACCCCCGCGTTCTGCCGCTGGTTGGGAGTGAGCGTGCGGCGCTTGCTGGGCCAGCCCTTGGCCTCGCTGGAAGTGCAGGGCGAGGCGCTGGCCGCGTACCTGGCAAGTGGCAGCACGGAAACCACCCGTCTGCCACGGCTGGCGCTGGCCTTGCCCGGTGAGTCGCCGTGCTTCGCCAATGGCTGGTTGAGCGCATGGGAAGGCGGCTGGTTGCTGGAGACGCACCCGGTGGACGAGTTCCCCTCCGCAGACCCGGCGCAGGTGCTACCGGGCGCGTTCAGCGCCGCACTGAAAGGTTTGGCGCACGAGTTACGCAACCCGCTGGCGGGCTTGAAAGGCGCAGCGCAACTGTTGGCGCGCCGCGCACACGGCCACGATGCCGAGGAGCGCGAGTTGATCGAGCTGATCGGCGTCGAAATCGAGCGCTTGAACACTTTGCTGGAACAACTGCTGTCGCCAGCCCCACCACGCCCGCATGCGCCGTTGAACATTCACGCCGCGCTGGAGCGGGTGTTGCGTTTGGTCGAAAGCGAAGCGGGTTGGTCGGTGCAGCTACAGCGCGATTACGACCCCAGCATTCCCGAGTTCCCCGGCGACGGCGACCGTCTTGCGCAGGCCTTGCTCAACCTGGTGCGCAATGCGCTCCAGGCCGGCGCAACCCGCATCACGCTGCGCACCCGCGTCGAGCATGGCCTGCGCATCGCCGAGCAGCTGCACCCGTTGGCATTGCGGCTGGAAGTGGCCGACGACGGTCGTGGCGTACCGGAGGAGCTGGCCGAGCATCTGTTCCTGCCGCTGGTCAGTGGCCGCGCCGAGGGTACCGGGCTGGGGTTGGCGCTGGCGCAGCAGGTGGCGCGCGAGCATCGCGGCACCTTGAGCTACCGCTCGCGGCCGGGGCATACGGTGTTCACGGTGCTGCTGCCGCTGCCGGGTGTGGAGGTGGGGAGTGGTTGATGCACCCGTACCCGGCCAGTGCCCGGAAACCGCCCCCTTCCTTTTCGCCGCAGGCGAAAGGGGAGGGTTGGGGAGGGGTGCTTTTGCTGCTGCTCGTGATTTTGCTGTTGCTCCTCGGCTTTCGACTTCCCCTGCCGTAAAGCGAGCCGAGCACCGCAGCGGGACGGGGGGCGAAGAGGCGCACGTGTCTGAGCGAAGCGAGTTGTGCGCCGTCCCCCCGGCTCGCGAGGAGCGCAGGGGACCGATGCGGCGCAGCCGCATCGGCTCGCGTCCGGCCGTGCTTTCTTTTGGTTACCTTTTCTTTGCACGAGAAAAGAAAAGTAACTCGCTCCCCGAAGGGGAGCGAAAGCTCTTGCTCCGGCTTTTGCTCGCTGCGCTTATGTGGTTTGGGCTTTTGAAAAAAATCAAAGCAGCAGCAACTTCCAAAGCAAGAGCAAAGGCTTTCGCTCCTGCTTCGCATGAGCGAGCTACTTTTCTTTCTCGTGCAAAGAAAAGATAGCCAAAAGAAAGCACGCCCTGCCTTCGCGCCCCATGCGCTACGCGCATGGGGTTCACTCCGCCGCCGGGATTTTTCGACACGACATCCCTGTCGTGTCGAAAAACGACGTGCATCCATGCACGTCGCCCCATTCAGGGTCTTGTCCGTCGGCTCCGTCGCTGCGGAAGGGAACCCGAACGTCAAAAGCTGAAAGCAACAGCAACAGCAACAGTAACAGCAACAGCAACAGCCAAAGCCAAAGCCAAAGCCAAAGCCAAAGCCAAAGCCAAAGCAAGCCCCTCTCCCGCTGGGGCGGGAAGACACGGTTTGCACGCCACTGGCGTGCGTGTCTTGGAGCGCCCCCACCATTGGCGTGGGCCGGGGCACGGAGCGGAGGCTGGGGTGAGGGTAGGGCGAAGTCACGATGGTCAATCCCGCGGTCATGTGGAGCGCTGCAATGAAATTCCCCGACCCGCCCACCCTCTGGGTCGTCGATGACGACCGCTCGGTGCGCTTCGTCCTCAGCACCGCGCTGCGCGATGCCGGTTACGCCGTCGAAGGTTTCGACAGCGCCGCCGCCGCGTTGGAGGCGCTTAGCCAGCGCCCGCCGCCGGCGCTGCTATTCACTGACGTGCGTATGCCCGGCGACGATGGCCTCGTGCTGCTGGAAAAACTCAAGGCTGCGCACCCGCAATTGCCAGTGATCGTGATGTCGGCGCATACCGACGTCGCCAGCACCGCCGGGGCATTCCGCGGCGGCGCGCATGAGTTCCTGTCCAAGCCATTCGACCTGGACGACGCGGTGGAACTGGCCCGCCGTGCGCTGCCGGAAACCGAAACTGCGCCGGTCGAAACCACGCCCGCGCCCAGCAAGGACGCCGGCCCGCCGCAGCTGATTGGCGACACCCCAGCGATGCGCGCGCTGTTCCGCGCCATTGGCCGCCTCGCGCAAGCACCGTTGTCGGTGCTGATCAATGGCGAAACCGGCACCGGCAAGGAACTGGTGGCCAACGCGCTGCATCGTGAATCACCGCGCGCGCACCGCCCGTTCGTCGCCCTCAATACCGCCGCCATTCCCGCCGAATTGCTGGAAAGCGAACTGTTCGGCCACGAGGCGGGTGCATTCACCGGCGCCAGCAAGCGCCACATCGGCCGCTTCGAGCAGGCCGATGGTGGCACCTTGTTCCTCGACGAAATCGGCGACATGCCCGCGCCATTGCAAACGCGGCTGCTGCGGGTGCTGGCCGAGGGTGAATTCTTCCGCGTCGGCGGCCGCGAGTTGATCCGTGTCGATGTGCGCGTGGTCGCAGCTACCCATCAGGACCTGGAAACGCTGGTCGAACAAGGCCGCTTCCGAGCCGACTTGTTGCACCGGCTGGACATGGTGCGGCTGTGGTTGCCGCCGTTGCGCGAACGCAGCGACGACGTGGCGCAACTGGCCGCCACCTTCCTGGCCAGTGCCGCACGCCGGCTCGACGTGCCGCGCAAGCGCCTGTCCGCCGCCGCCGTGCAGGCGCTGCGCCAACACGACTGGCCCGGCAACGTGCGCGAACTGGAAAACGTCTGCTGGCGGCTGGCCGCGCTGGCCGTGGCCGACAGTATTTCTGCCGACGACGTGCAGGCGGCGTTGGCCCGTGGCGGCCGTCGCCGTATCACCAGTGGCGATGCCGGCACGCCCGAACAATGGGATCACGCACTGGCCGCATGGGCGCGGCAGCGTTTGGCCGAGGGCGCAACCGGCCTGCATGTCGAAGCTCGCGAGCGCATGGAAATGGCGCTACTGGAAGCAGCGCTCACCTTCACCGATGGCCACCGCGGCGAAGCCGCCACACGGCTCGGCCTCGGCCGCAATACCGTCACCCGCAAGCTGGGTTCCAGCCGCCGCCGCTGAGCACGGCCGTCTTCGCGTGAACGGGCCGTGTATGATCGACCCCCGATGGAAACACAGCCTCCCTCTGCGGACATCACCAACCTGATCCAACGCTGGCAGCATGGTGATCGCGAAGCCAGCGCAGCGTTGGCCGACGAGGTTTATCGTGAGCTGCACGTCATCGCCGTGCGCAGGTTGGCGCAGGCCGGCCGCGCCGGTTTGCAGGCTACCGAATTGCTGCACGAAGCTTGGATACGGCTTTCGGCAAACCCGCACCCGTTTCAGTCGCGCACGCATTTCTATGCGGTGGCGGCATTGAAGATGCGCAGCCTGCTGGTCGATCTGGCGCGCATGCAGGCCAGCCAGAAGCGCGGCGGCGACCTGCTGCCGCTGACCGTGACGGTGACCTTGCTCGATCCCTCGCCGCAACCGGAGGACCTGCAGCTGATGGCCGAAGCCTTCGACCAGCTCACACAGATGGACGAACGCAAGGCGCAGGCGTTCGCATTGAACGAACTGGCCGGTTTCAGCGTTGCCGAAACCGCCGAGCTGCTCGACGTTTCCACCGCCACCTTGCAGCGCGACCTGCGCTTCACCCGCGCTTGGTTGGCGACCCGCCTGTCATGTTGAACGCCGATGCGTGGGCCCGTCTGGGCGAGCTGTTTCATCAGGCTACCGAGCTGCCTGAATCCGAGCGCACCACTTTTGTCCATGCCCATACCGGCGATGACCCGGAATTGCAGCGCGAACTGCTGGCGCTGATCGCTGCCGACACCGACGCCACCCACCGCCTGCGCGACTCGCTGCAACACGCCGCTGCCACTACCCTGCATGCCATCGACCCGGAATTGCCGGCCGGCACCCGCTTCGGCCCATGGGCGCTGGAACGGGTCATTGGCACTGGCGGCATGGGCCGGGTTTATCTGGCGCACCGTGCCGATGGTGCCTATGAGCGCGAAGTCGCATTGAAGCGGGTGCGCACGCCGGCGCTGGACGCACGCCACCACGGTCATTTCGAGTACGAATGCCGGCTGCTGGCGCAAATGCAGCACCCGGCCATCGCGCAGATCCACGATGCCGGCATCGAACCGGACGGCCACGCCTGGCTGGTGATGGAGTACATCCAGGGCCAGCCGATCTCGACGTGGTGCGACCAGCACCGCCTGAGCCTGCGCCAGCGCGTGGAACTGCTGATCAAGGCCGGCGAGGGCGTGCAGCACGCGCACCAGAAGGGCGTGATCCACCGCGACCTGAAGCCCGGCAACGTGCTGGTCGGCAGTGTCGATGGCCAGCCGCTGCCGAAGATCATCGACTTCGGCATTGCCGTGGAAACCGCCGCCGAAGGTGAACTTGCCGGTGGCGGCACGCCCGGCTACATGAGTCCGGAGCAGGCGCGCCCGGGTGGCGAGGCCGATGCCCGCAGCGACGTTTATTCGCTCGGCGCGATGCTGTACGAACTGGCCTGCGGCGTACGCACGCAAGCGGGCACGCCACAGGCTCCATCGCAGTGCCTGCACGCCCTGCCGGCACAGCAGCAGCGTGAACTGGCCGCCCTGCGCGCCACCACGCCGCGTGCGCTGCGGCGCGAACTACGCGACGGCCTGGACGCCATCGTGCGCAAGGCGCTGCAAACCGAATGCGCGGCGCGTTACGACTCGGTGTCCTCGCTGTTGGCCGATTTGCGGCGCTGGCTGGCGCATTACCCGCCGCGTGCCGCCGGCCCGGCGCATGCGCTGGCGGTGCGCAAATTTGTGCGCCGCAACCGGTTGGCGGCGGTGGCGACCACCGCAATTGCCGTTGCGCTGGTCGCCGGCCTGCTGGTCACCAGTTGGTCGCTACGCCAGGCGCGGCAGGAAGCGGCACGGGCCAAGGTGACCTCGGACTTCCTCGCCTCGGTGCTGAGCAGCGTGGATCCGGCCATTGCCCAGGACCTAGACAAAACCCTGATGCTGCGCGTGCTCGATGACGCCTCCAAACGCGCCGGGCAGGAACTGGCGGCTTACCCGCAGGTACTGGCCGAGGTGGAACTGCTCATCGGCATCAACCAGGTCAGCCTCGGCGAGAGCGCACGCGCCCTCTCCCACCTGCAATCAGTTCGCGAGCTGGCGGCCGCACACCCGGGCACGCTTGAATTCCAGAACCTGCGTGCGATGCAGGTTCTGGGCGATGCACTGGCCGAGGTCAATCGCTACGAGGATGCCGAGGCGGTGCTTGGCGAAGGCATTGCGCGGGCGCGGCGCGACCAGCCGGAACAGCGCAAGTTGGCTTTTGACATGCAGTCGCGGCTGGCATGGCTCATGTTCGAACAAGGGCAAATAGAGCCGGCGCTGCGTCTTGCGCGGGAGGCGTGGCAAAGTTTGGTTGCGACCGTGCCGGCGGACGACCAGCAACGGCTGGATGCGGGCAAGCGCTACGCCGGCCTGCTGGCGGCCAGCGGAGAGCATGACAAGGCCATGACACTGCTGCGTGATGTGATGCAGCACCGTATCCGCCTGAATGGCCCGGAGCACCCGTTGACGCTGGTGGTACGCCGTGAATTGGCAACGGTGCTGCTGCAAAAACGCGACTTCGCCGCCGCCGAGCTGGAGTTGCGGCAACTGCTGGCCGCCTATGAGCGCTTGTATGGCGAGGACAACGGCTACACCGCCGGCGTGCATGGCTTGCTCGGCGGCTCCCTGCGCGAGCAAGGCAAGGTTGCCGAAGCAGGCCCGCACTACCGAGCCGCCATGGAATGGCACGTGGCCCGCTTCGGCCCGGAGGTGCTCTACTCGGTGATAAACCGCCACAACCATGCCAACTGGCTGTTGGCGGCAGGCCAGGTGCAGCGGTCCGCACAGGAACAGCAGGCATTGCTGGAAATCGCCGATCGCACTCTGGGCCGTGCCCATTACGTCACCGCTGAAATCCTGCGCGGCCTGGCCGAGGCGGAACTGGCGCAGGGCCACGTCGCCGCCGCTCGCGGCCATGCCGAAGCCGCCGTGCAGGCAATGCGCGAGGTGTATGGCGGCGACCGTGACGAGCCCATGCGCAGCGTGCGCGAGACCTTGGAAAAAGTGGAAAAAGTGGAAAAGTCCGGGCAGCAAGCCCGCGCCGCCCAGCCCTCGTAAGAGCTACGGCGCGCTCCCGCAACAGCCGCAGGCCAGGGTGATAGCGGACCTCCGTGGCCGTGAATCCCATCACCATCCCCGGCACAATGCTGGCCGCCCTACCCGAGGAATCCCCATGCGTCTTCGCCCCCTGCTAGCGCTTGCCAGCGCCACCTTGCTCGGTGCCTGTGCCACCCAGCCGCCGGTCGCGCCGGTCGTGTCGCCGGCGCCTGCCATCAGCACCGCGCAACTGGCCGAAGCGAACCTGGCGCCGGCCTCGGCCAGCCTGGTCAGTGGCCGGCTGGCGCTGGTGCCGGAAGCTGGCGGTGTACACATTACCGGCGTCATCGGCGGGTTGCCGCGTGGCAAGCAGGCTGCATTCCACGTGCATGAAAAAGGCGATTGCAGCGCGGTGGATGCCAGCAGCGCCGCTGGCCACTTCAACCCCGCCACGCAGCCGCATGGCCGTGCCGGTAGCGGCGCGCATCACGCGGGCGACATGGACAACCTGCAAGCCAATGCCGAAGGTGTCGTTCACGTGGACATGCATTTGCGCGGAGTTACCCTCGGCGGCGGTGCGGCAAACGATATTGCCAGCCGCGCACTGGTCGTCCACGCCGATGCCGACGACTACCACAGCCAGCCGGCAGGCAATGCCGGTGCGCGGGTCGCCTGCGGTGTGATCCGCGTCACCCGCTGAACCCGGCGATCTGGCCGATATCCCCCAACCCCAAGGAGTCATGACCATGCGACCGATCCACACCCTCCTGTTCCTCGCCAGCGCGTTGGCTTTGGCCGCCTGCAAGCAGGGCGGCGAGCCGGAGGCCGCGCCGGCCGAACCGGCCGCCAGCACCGAAACCCCGGCCGCCGACCCCGCCGCGCCGCCGGTGTTGGACACGCCGGTGGCCACCGCCGAGCTGCAAGCCACGCAGGGCAACTCGGTCGCCGGCCGCATCGCCTTCACCGTGGTCGATGGCCAACTGCGCGCCAGCGGCCACGTCAGCGGGCTGAAGCCGGGCAGCGAGCACGGCTTCCACATTCATGAAAAGGGCGATTGCAGCGCCCCGGACGGCACCAGTGCCGGCGGCCACTTCAACCCGGCCAGTGCCGAGCACGGCAGCATCGACGCCGCGGCCCACCATGGCGGCGACATGCCCAACCTCGTCGCCGACGCGCAGGGCAATGCCCACGTCGATGGCCCGGTGTCGAGCAACGTCAACGCCGGCAAGGGCGATGACTTCGACATCATTGGCCGCGGCTTGATCGTGCACGCCGACCCGGACGACTACACCAGCCAACCCACCGGCAACGCGGGCGCACGTTTGGCCTGCGCGGTGATCACCAAAGCCGAGTGACCCAAGCCGTGGGAGCGGCCTTGGCCGCGATGGCTTTTCGCAGGAAAGCCCCAGAAGCAATCGAGGCCAAGGCCGCTCCCACAGAAAGCCCAACCGCCGGTCACATCACTCCAACACGAACTCCACCGGCACCTCCCACCAGCCCTCGTCCGGCGTGGGCGGTGAAGGGCAGGCCATGCGCCAGTGGCGGGCAGCCGCCAGTGCCGCCTTGTCCAGTTCGGCATGGCCGCTGCCGGTGGCGAGGATGACCTCGGTGCGCCCGTGCACGTTCGCCCGCATCCCCAGCACCACGCGCCCCTGCATCGGCAGGTGGCGCTGGGCGTTGGTCGGATAGAGCGGCGGATGCCGCTGCCGGCTGGTTTCGTCCAACGTGCACGACGGTGTGGCCATCGGCACCGTCAGCCGCAGGCGGGGCGAGGACGGGCCGGGCGTGCAGTGGTAGCGCCAGCGGCGCGCAACGTCCAACGCGGCGCGGTCATGCTGCCGGCTGCGGGAGGACTTCTCCACGCTGACCGCCTGCGCGGTGCCGTCGTCGGCGACATCGACGATCAGCACCGGTGATCCTGCTTTGGCGGGGGCATCGGCGCGCAATGGGTGCAGCGCCGGTTGCGTGGCCTGCGATGCGCTGACGATGGTGCAGCGTACCGGTTCGGGTTCGGGCGGTGGCGATGGTAGCGGTGACAGCATCAGCACGGCCAATGAAGCGATGTGCATGGGCGTCCCTTTCAGCGATGCGGCCTGTGCCGCACAGGTTCAATCTTCAACCTGCCAGCAACACCTTGGCGTCCTGCCCGGCTTCGACGTGCACGTACAGCACTTCGATGCCATGCGCTTCGAGCACCGCGGCCATCTGCCGCTGGCGCATCAGAAATTGTTCGTAGATACGTTGCAGGCGCTCGCCATCGTTGCGGTCGCGGCCGTAATGCGCGCACCAGCCGGCGGGGTCGAACAGTGCCATGCGTGCCTCGCCATTGGCGTAGCGCAGCAGCGGTTCGGGCGCGGTATCCAGCCAGTGTTCTTCGGCGGTGGCGAACAACGCGGTTTCCAGCAGCGGCCACAGCGCGGCCAAGCCCTGATTGTCGTACTGCATCGCCATCATCGCGGCGAGGTCGTTGACGGTGAAGTAGCGGGCATGCTCGATGCGCGCGCCGAAGGCGTTTTGTGCCAGCAGCGCGGTGTCCGGCTGGGCCATGCCGTTGGCCAGCAGTACCTCTTCCAGCGCGTCGCGGGTTTCGCGCAGTAGCGTGGCATCATCGCCGGCCAGCACGAACGGCAGCAGGCGCAGGCCGCCGCCGGTCAGTGTGGCGTCGGCTTGCAGCGGCAGCGGCACCTCACCGTTGGCGTCTGCGCCGAAGGCGAGCAGGCGCGGGCCTTGGTTGCGGCCCGGTGCGCGCATTTGCAGTTCTTCCAGCCGGCGGTGCAGCGGCCAGCCGGGGCGCAGGGCTTCTGCCGGGTCGAAGTGGGCAGCGGCCAGTACGAGGTCGAGGCCGCTGGCCTGCGGCACCAGTTTGGCCAGGTCGCGGCCGACCAGCGCGGCCAGTTCGCCGGCCTGTTCGGACGACAGCGCGGCCTTGCGCGGCTGCTCGCCACCGGCCAGTTCCAGCGCCATCACGCCCAGCGCGTTCATCTCGGGATTGGTATTGCTCATCGTTTGCGGTTGGCCCGTCACAGGCTCGAAGCTAAACTCTGCGTACATTATGCCTGCCGTTGCAGGCCGTTCCGTACCATATCCCCTCCTTTTGTCAGGTAACCGCATGTCCAGCGCCCGTCCCGTCGCCATCCTCGGTGGTGTCCGCATCCCGTTCTGTCGCCAGAACACCGCTTATTCGGACGTCGGCAACCTCGGCATGTCGGTGCGCACGCTCGGCGCGCTGGTCGAGCGCTTCGGCCTGCACGGCCAGCAGTTGGGCGAAGTGGCGATGGGCGCGGTGATCAAGCACCCCAGCGACTGGAACCTCGGCCGCGAGGCCTCGCTGTCCTCCGGGCTGTCGCCGCTGACGCCGGGCATCACCCTGCAACGCGCCTGTGGCACCTCGCTGGATACCCTCATCCTCGTCGCCAACAAGATCGCGTTGGGCCAGATCGACGCCGGCATCGGCGGCGGTTCGGACACCACCTCCGACGTGCCGATCGTCTATGGCAAGCAGCTGCGCAGCCGCCTGCTGGCCGCCAACCGCGCCAAGAGCACCGGCGACAAGATCAAGGCGCTGCTGTCCGGTTTCCGCTTCTCCGAGTTGAAGCCCGAATTCCCCGGCGTGGCCGAGCCGCGCACCGGAAAGAGCATGGGCGACCACTGCGAGGACATGGCCAAGGAATGGAACATCAGCCGCGACTCGCAGGACGAGTGGGCGGTGTCCTCGCACAAGAAGCTGGCCGCCGCCTACGAGCGCGGTTTCTTCGACGACCTGATCGCGCCGTTCCGTGGCGTGGAGCGCGACAACATCCTGCGCCCGGACACCTCGCTGGAAAAATTGGCGACGCTCAAGCCCGCGTTCGACAAGACCTCCGGCCGCGGCACCCTCACCGCCGCCAACTCCACCCCGCTGACCGACGGCGCCTCGGCGGTGCTGCTGGCCTCGGACGACTGGGCGCGCGCCCACGGGCACGAACCGCTGGCCTGGCTGCGCGATTCTCAGGTCGCCGCCGTTGATTTCGTCCACGGCGAAGGCCTGCTGATGGCACCGACCGTGGCGGTGGCCGAGATCCTCAAGCGCAACAACCTGACCCTGCAGGACTTCGACATCTACGAAATCCACGAAGCCTTCGCCGCGCAGGTGCTGTGCACGCTGCGCGCGTGGGAGAGCGAGGAATACTGCCGCAACCGCCTTGGTTTGGACGCGCCGCTGGGCCGCATCGACCCGGAGAAGATCAACCCGGTCGGCTCCTCGCTGGCCACCGGCCACCCGTTCGCCGCCACCGGCGCACGCGTGATCGCCACCGCCGCCAAGCAACTGGCCGAACGCGGTGGCGGCCGCGCGCTGGTGTCCATCTGCACCGCCGGCGGCATGGGCGTGGTGGCGATCGTCGAGCGTTGAGTTGGGGATGATATGTTGGCGGCTTATTAATCCATATTAATCAATGGGTTGGGGTTTTATTGGCTGGCTATCTACTAATTAATGTCAAATTAGTAGTAAATTGACAGGTGCCATGAAGATGCCTGTCACTCCCCCCTCGTTCGGCAGCCTGTTGCGGGCTCACCCCCGCGCGTTGGGGGATCTGCTGGGCCGGCGTATCGGCCCGGAGGTGCGTGGGGCCTATGAACACTGGGACCACCTGCGCCACCTCACCCCGCCGCAAGGGTTGACCCCCGAGCAATGGTGGCTGGGCATCAAGCTGGCCCGCAATGCCGCGGCGCGCGACCTGCCGCTGGCGGACGCGGAGGGCCGGCCGTTCCGCATCGCCATCACCGATTCGATGGCGAGCAAGCTGCACCTGATAACCCAGCAGGCATCCGGCTCGCTGCGCGGTCTGGACCAGATCGAAGACGAACGCGGCCGGCAGAAATTCGTGATGCGCTCGCAGATCGAGGAGGCCATGACCTCCTCGCAACTGGAAGGCGCAGGCACCACGCGCGCGGTGGCCAAGGAGATGCTGCGCAGTGGCCGCAATCCGAAAGACCGCAGCGAGCAGATGATCTACAACAACTTTCTGGCGATGCAGGAATTGCGGCGCTGGAAGGACAGGCCGTTGACGCCGGAGACGGTGCTGGAAATCCATCGCCTGGTAACGGACGGGACGTTGGACGATCCGGGCCAGAGTGGCCGGCTGCGGATGCAGGACGACAATGTGGTGATCGAGGATGAGGCAGGCCGCCTGCTGCATCTTCCACCGGCCGCGCACGAGTTGCCGCAGCGGTTGCAGGCCCTGTGCGATTTCGCCAATGGCATGGACGAGGAAGGTTTCCTGCATCCGGTGGTGCGTGCCATCGCGTTGCATTTCCAGATCGGCTATGACCATCCCTTCTGTGATGGCAATGGCCGCACCGCACGTGCGTTGTTCTATTGGTCGATGCTTCGTTCTGGCTACTGGCTGGCCGAATTCCTGTCCATTTCCAGCGTCTTCAAGCAGGCCAAGGCGCAATACCTGCGCGCCTATCTGCATGTGGAAACCGACGAGGCGGACCTGGGGTATTTCGTTGACCACCATCTGAACGTCATCGTTCAGGCGATGGATGGCTTGCATGGATACATGGCGAAGAAGGTGCGCGAACGCAATAACGCCGAAACCCTGCTCAAGCCGACCTCGAAGTTGGGGACGAAGTTGAACCACCGGCAGCGGGAGTTGCTGCTGGATGCGGTTCGCCACACCGGCAAGGTCTATCGGATCGACCGGCACATGCAGGTGCATGGTGTCACCTACCAAACCGCCCGGACCGATTTGAGCGCGTTGGCGGAGTTGAAGCTGATGCACCGCCAGCAGATAGGTCGGGCATTTATTTACACGCCGGTTTCGGATTTGGCAGAGAAGTTGAAGAAGTAAGCGGGAACTTCGAGTCGGTCGGCAGGTGCTGACCGCTGGTAGGCCATTGCGGTATGCCCGGTGGGTCTTGGCCTACCACTTTTTCCGCCCGACCAACGGTCGAGTGCTACCGACGGAGAAAGTTCGCTGCCTCAGCGGTTGGCGGCGTCAAGATTCAAGCTAAATTTCTCAGCTAACTGCTGTGTCTTTTCATTCACACCTGCGCCGCTGTGTAGCAACAAATCCACCAAGGCTTGGCTGCGGCAGACCATTGCGTAGGTCAGGGCGGTGGAGGTGCCGTGTTTCGTCGTCAGGTTGGGGGATGCGCCGGCGTGCAGCAGGGTTTGCACGATGCTGGAATGGTTCATGCTGGCGGCGACGATCAGCGCGGTGGCGCCGGTGTCGCTTTGTGCATCTACCGGCGCGTTGCGTGCCAGTAGGTAGTCCAGCGTTTTTCGCGAGTCGAAATAGGCTGCATCGCGCAGTAGTGCGCCGGTGCGTGCTTGCAGGGGGTGGCCGGCGGCTTCCATGTTGTCGAGCATGGCGGTGTCGTCGGCGATGACGGCGAGAATCAGCGGGTCAAGCCATTGGGTTTCATCGATGGTGATTCCCGGGGAAACCTGCGTGATGTACTGCGGGTCGGGCGGTTCGGGTGTGAGTGGTTCGACCTGCGCCAGTGCGGCGCTGATGGCTTGGCGTTGTTCGGTAGTGGGTGCCAAGGCCGGACAAATGCCAGCGGCGGCATGGTCGGCGACGACTTGAACCCCCAATTCACGCGCCTGCGAATAGCGGCTTTGCGCGAGTGCGGGTGAGGTGAACAGCAGCAACAGGACAAGCGTGGCGAATTTCGTCATGGGCATCCTTGGGGTGGCGTTGTGCTTTTACCTTAACTATTGCGGCAACCGCGGGAAACCATGCGCATCACGTTCTTCGGCTACGGCCTGGTCTTGTATTTGTTGGCGCAAGTCGCGGCGTTGCAGTGGGTGCGGTTCCTGCCCGCGATGATGGTGCAAGGCGTTGAGCAGGCAGTGGCGGGCGAGTGCGTCTTCACCAACGGCGGCGAAGCCTTCGCCGAGTGCTTCCCATGCCGGTGCGCCTGCGCCCTGGGCGATGGCACGGTGCAGGAATTCCCTCGGCCTGCGGCCATTGGCCCTGACCGCGCGCCAGCCGTGCCAGAGTCAGCAGCAGTGCGGGGCTGGACGGGGTGGGTTTGCAGCCAGCGTTGCGCGCTGGCGCGGCGCGAGTCGAGCTTTTCCGTCGGCAGCGTGCCGTACAGGGCGATCAGGTTTTCGTCCCAGTGGCTATCCAGCGCCTGTTCGATGCCGTGCAGGGCGGCGTCGTTCCAGTTCAGCGCGACCGCGCGACTGGCGTAGTGTGCGGTGGCCTCCGGGGTGGCGCGCAGCGGTTTGGGCAGCACTTCCCAGCGGGCGGCCAGTACGTTGATGTCGGTGGCTTCGTCGAGCATCTGCAGGGCCAGCCGGGTTTCCAGCGCGGCCAGTGCATCGGCCGGCAGGGCGTGTTGCTGGCGTAGCGCGCCGAGTTGACCGTAGGCCTCCTCGGCGCGGCCGGCGGCGGCCAGTGCCTCGGTGCGCAGGTACAGGGCGCGCGGCGGCAGCGGTTGGATCGCGGGCAGGTCCAGTGCGCTGATCGCTTCGTGCGGGCGCTGTTGTTGCAGCCAGCGTTCGGCACTGTGCAGGGCGTGCAGGGTGGCGTCGGTGCTGGCCAGTTGTTGCAGGTACTGATTGGCACTGGCAGCGTCACCGCGTGCTTCGGCGGAACGCATCGCCGCGACCAGGGCGATGGGCCGTGCTTCCGCTTCGGTGGCGGCGCTTTGCAGCAGTTTTTCCGCGCGCTGCCATTGGCCGCCGTCCAGCGCTTGCAAGCCGTCGATCAGGCGCGCGCGGCCCTGTTTGCGGCGGTAGCGCGCCCAGCTGCGGAACGGTGCGCTGACCAAGGCCCATAGCAGCCACAGCAGCAGGCCGGCGATCAGCAGTGCCAGCGCGGCTTGCGGCAGGGTGGCGATGTAGTCGTTGCCACCGGCGCGAACGATTACCTCGCCGATACCGCGCGCCGAGGCGTGGCCCAACCATTGCGCGCCGAGGATGCCGAGGGCGGCGACCAGCAGCACCACCAGCAGCGAGCGAAATGCCTTCATGGCACCTCCTTGCCATCGCGCATGCCGCGCAGTTGTTGCAGCGTGCTGCCCAGCTCCGGCAGGGCGATGTGCAGGTCAGCCTTGCGTAGTTCATCCAGTACGCGTTGCTGCTGGCGGCGCTGCGGGGTGTCGGCCCACAGCCGCAGCAGCCAGCCATCCACGCGATGCAGCGATTGCCGCCATGCTTCGCTGTCGCCGCGTTCCAGTGCGGCGCGGGCCAAGCTCAGTTCGATCTGCAAGGCGTCGTTGGCGGCGATGCGTTCGGAATGGGCGATCAGCACGGTGGGATCGGCCGGGCGGACCTGCACCAGCGGCGACAACAATTGCTGCCACCACGGTTGCTTGCCATCGGCACTGGGCTGCGGTTGTTCGGGCAGTTCATCCAGTGCGGTGGCCCATTGCGCGAGCTGTTCGGCGCTGCGCGCACGCACGCCGGGGCCTAATGCATCCAGTGCGTTGCGTTCCTGCATCAGGGCTTGGCGCAGGTTGAGATAGCGCGGGCCGTCGAGTTCTTCCATCACGCGGGCCGCCAGTGCGTACAGCCGGCGCGCGCCGTCGAGGTCGGCGGCGTAGGTGAGGCGTTGTTGCGCCTGTACCAGCAGCAGTTCGGCTTCCTCGCGGCGCACGGCTTGCGTGCCTTCGCGCGAATGGTCGGCGAGGCGGGCGAGGTTTTCTTCGAGCAGTGCGCTGCGCTGGCCGAGGCCGAGCATTTCGTCGCGCAGCACGCGGTTGGTCGCGGCCAGATCCTGCACGCTGCGGGCGTTGGCGCGCTGGTCGCGGCGCAGGGCTTCCACGGTTTGTTGCAAGGCAGCCAATTGCTGGAGCGCGGCGGCGCGGACCTGTTCGTTCTGGCGCTGGTTGTTTTGCCAGTCATGCCAGAGGAAGCCGGCGGCGGCGAGCGCGGCCAACGCAAGCGCGCTGGCAATCCAGCGCAGCGGCAGGCGGCGCGGCGGAGTGGGGGCGGGGTCGTTCATGGGGTACGGCATCCTTGGCTGGCAGGCCGGCGCGGCGGGTGTCGGCCTGCGCTTCAAGCATCGCCCGTGACGCGCTGCCGCTGCAAGCTGCAACCGGGTGTTTTCAGACAATGGGACGGTGCAGTGCGGCGTGCGCGGCGGCGGCAAGTTGGGCGGGCATCGGGCCGGCGGCGAGATGCACGTGGGTGAAGCCGTGCGTGCACGCCAGCGTGGCCAGCCGCTCGCTGGCGACTGCCACCGGTTGCTGCCGCCAATGCTCGCGCAACGGTGCGGGCAGTTGCGGCAGCACGTGTTCGAGCGCCTCGCCGCTGCTGACCGCCAGCACCGCAGGCCCGGCCAGTGCGTGCAAGCGGGCGAGGGAGGTGGCAGACAAGGGCAGCGGAATGCGTTCATAGACATCGACGCGTTGCAGCCGCGCGCCGCGTGCCCGCACCTGTGCGGCGATGACGCCGCGGCCGCCTGGCGCGGTGACCAGCGCCACCTGCCTGTCGTGCAGCTCGGCCAACGCCGGCAGCGCCAGCAGGCCTTCGCTGTCCATCCGCGACGGCGCCTGCACTTCGGTGACGCCGTGCCTGCGCAGCACGCGTGCGGTGCCTTCGCCGACGGCGACGAGCTGGGCGGCGTTCAATCGTTCCGGCGAAACCAGCGCGCAGGCCGCAGTGGCGGCGGCCGGGCTGGTGAAGATCAACAGGTCGCCGGCCAGTGCCTGTTGCATGGCGTGGCGGGTGGCGTCGTCGTCGCGTGCTTGTAGCCGCCACGGCGAAACCGCCAGCGTGCGCGCGCCGAAACGGGCGGCGGCGCGGCGCAGGACGTCGTGCTGGCCGGCCGGGCGCAGCGAGATCAGGTGCCAGGGCGCTTTGGCCGGGACGTAGGCGCGGTGGTTCATTACGTTGCATTATGCGGGTGCTTTCCATTCCCCGTTCGCCTCCATGCCCGACACCACCGACCTCGACCACCTGCTGCAAGGCCTGCAGACCACCCTTGATGCGATGCCGCCGGTGGCGGCGATGGGCATCCGCATCGCCGGCTACGACAACGGCGCGCTGCGGCTGGTCGCGCCGCTGGCGGCCAACGTCAACGACAAGGGCAATGCCTTCGGCGGCAGTCTGACCTCGGTGATGACGCTGGCCGGCTGGGCGCTGGTGAGCCTGCGGCTGTCGTTGGCCGGGCAGGCGGCCGAGGTTTATGTGGCCGACAGCAGCATCCGCTATCGCGCGCCGGTATATGGCGACCTGGACGCCAGCGCGCGCGCCGCACCGGGCGAGGATTGGGACGCCTTCCTGCAGCAGTTCGACAAGCGTGGCCGGGCGCGGCTGACGGTGCGCGCGCAGATCGAAGGCGGCGCGGCCGAGCTGGAAGGGCGCTTCGTCGCGCTGGCGAAGGGCTAGGATGGCGGCAGACACCGGAGGAACCATGCAGCGCCGCCTTTTCTTTTGCCTGACCGTGCTGCCGCTGCTGCTGGCGGCGCTGACCACCGTGCACGCCGCCGGCCTGAGCCGCGCCCAGCGCACCAAGCTGACCCAGGCGCAGGAGGCCTACGTGGCCGCGGTGCGCTGGAGCGATTTCGACGCCGCCGAGGGCTTCATCGACCCCGACTACCTGCAGGCACACCCGCTGGGCGACCTGCAGCGCGAGCGTTACCGGCAGGTGCAGGTGTCCCGCTACCGCGAGCGCTCCAGTGGCGTGGGTGAGGGCGGCACGGTCGAGCGCCGCATCGAGTTGGGCGTGGTCAACCGCAACACCCAGGCCGAGCGCACGGTGCTGGTGACCGAGCGCTGGCGCTGGGACCCGCAGGCCAAGCGCTGGTGGCAGGCGGCGGGCTTGCCGGACCTGTGGCAGGGGCAGTGAGCCGGGCCGGTCGCCGCGCGGCCGGCTTGTGCGACAATCCCCGCCCGTTTGCCTGCCCGTGACCCGCGTGAATTACGAAGAGCTGCTGGCCTTTGCCGGCCGAAACCCGATGCTGTCGATCGCCTTCGCCGGCCTGACCATCGCCATCATCGTCACCGAGATCAAACACCTGTTTCGCGGCTACAAATCGCTCAAGCCGGCGGAACTGACCCGGCTGATCAATGCCGGCGACGCGGTGGTGATCGACATCTCGGCCAGCGCCGATTTCGAGAAGGGCCACATCGTCGGCAGTCGTAACGTGCAAGCGGCGCAGCTGACCCCCGCGCACAAACTGCTGGCCTCGGCCAAGCAGTCGCCGGTGGTGTTGGTGTGTCGCAGCGGCATTACCGCCGGCGGTGTCGCCAAAACGCTGAAAAAGGCCGGTTTCGAGCAGGTGTCGGTGCTCGACGGCGGCATCGCCGCCTGGCAGGCCGCCGACCTGCCGTTGGTCAAGGGCCGCGGCTGACGCTTCATTTTTCATTAAGGCCTTGTGCTGGGCGTTTGCCGCCCCCATCGCAGGTTCTGGCAACAACCACATTCAACGAACAAACCGTTCTGGAGTCCTAGAGAAATGTCCGAAGAGAACAACAACGCCGCCGCCGCGGTCGAAGCCGCCAACGGCCCGGCGTTCACCGTCGAGAAGATCTACGTCAAGGACGTTTCCTTCGAATCGCCGAACTCGCCGATGGTCTTCAACGAGAACGTGCAGCCGGAGCTCCAGCTGAACCTGAACCAGAAGGTGCAGCGCCTGTCCGAAACCGCCTTCGAAGTGGTGCTGGGCGTCACCCTGACCTGCAAGGCCGGCGACAAGACCGCCTACGTGGCCGAAGTGGAACAGGCCGGCGTGTTCGGCCTGATCGGCTTGGAGCCGCAGGCGATCGACGTGCTGCTCGGCACCCAGTGCCCGAACATCCTGTTCCCGTACGTGCGTTCGACCATCAGCGACCTGGTGCAGGCCGGCGGCTTCCCGCCGTTCTACCTGCAGCCGATCAACTTCGAAGGCCTGTACGCCGAAACCTTGCGCCAGCGCCAGCAGCAGGCCGAAGGCGCTTCGCTGGCCGACTCCGAGCCGGCCGGCAACGCCTAAGCGGCGTTCGCATTAGCGAATGAGTACGACCGACGCGGAAAAAATCGCCGTCCTAGGCGCGGGCTCTTGGGGCACCGCGCTGGCCACCTTGCTGGCCCGGCACGGTCACCCGACCGTGCTGTGGGGGCGCGACGCCAACGTCATCGAGGCGATCGACCAGCGTCACGAGAATCCCCGGTATCTACCGGGGATTCCGTTGCCCGAAACGCTGCGCGCCAGCACCGACCTGGCCGCCACCGTGGCCGGCGCGCGCTGGATCCTGGTGGTGGTGCCCTCGCACGCCTTCAGCCAAACCGTGCGCACGCTGGCCCCGCTGCTGCCGGCCGGTGCCGGCGTGGCGTGGGCGACCAAGGGTTTCGAGCCGGGTTCCGGCCGCTTCCTGCATGAAGTCGCGCGCGAAGTGCTGGGCGCCGACGTGCCGCTGGCGGTGGTCACCGGCCCGTCGTTCGCCAAGGAAGTCACGCTGGGCCTGCCCACCGCGATCACCGTGCACGGCGACGACGTCGAGTTCACCCGGCAGGTGGCCGAAGCCATGCACGGCCCGGCGTTCCGCGCCTATACCGGCGACGACATGGTCGGTGCCGAATTGGGCGGGGCGATGAAGAACGTGCTGGCAGTGGCCACCGGCGTCGCCGACGGCATGCAGCTGGGCCTGAACGCCCGCGCCGGCCTGATCACCCGCGGCCTCAACGAAATGCTGCGGCTGGCCGCGGCCATTGGTGCCAAGCCCGAGACCCTGATGGGCCTGGCCGGGTTGGGCGACCTGGTGCTGACCAGCACCGGCGATTTGTCACGCAACCGCCGGCTGGGCCTGGCGCTGGGGCGTGGGCAGAGCTTGCCGGAAGCGGTGAAGGAAATCGGTCAGGTGGTGGAATCGGTGCAGACTGCCGACGAAGTCATGCGCCAGGCCAATCGCCACGGCATCGACCTGCCGATTTCCAAGGCGGTGCAATCGGTATTGCACGGTGACCTCAGCCCCTCCGAGGGCTTGAAACAATTGCTGGCCCGCGAGCAGAAGCCGGAATACCCGGAAACGCTGTTCAGATAAGGGTTTGCGGTAAATGCAATGGAGAGGCCCGGTGATCACCGGGCTTTTTCATTCTTTGTGGGTTTTCCCGTGGCCGAAAAGAAAGAAGCCCGGTCGGGAAGACCGGGCTTCGGTGGCGCGGGGGAGAGAAGCGCGCCGTTGAAACGTGTTGCGGTTTACCAGGTAAGGCGCGGGCCGACGAACCATTCCTTGTCGCCACCCTTGGCCAGCTTCACTTCGCCGGTCACACCCCAGTTGGCGTTGAACTTGGCGGCGGCACCGACGCGGCCGTAAAACTCGCCGTCCGGGTTGTAGCCGTGCTTCTTGCCGTAATCCTCATAACCGGCCAACGCATAACCTTCGATATTCGGGGTGAAAGCGGTGCGTACGCCCACTTCGGTGCTGTAACCATTGAAGCTGCTGCCGTATTGCGGGTCGAACTTCTGGTAGGCCACGCGCGCCAGCAGGTCGGTATTGGGGGCAATGCCGTAGTTGTAGCCCACGCCCAAACGCCATTGATCGACGTCGATGTTGCCGGCCTTGGTTTCCTGAGTGTTGTAGCTGCCAAAGACATGGAAGTTCGGATGCACAGCCACCGAACCCTTCACTGCCCAGCCATCGGCGTCGCCGCCCTTGGCATCGGTATTCACGTAACCACCTTCGACGTGGTTATAGGACAGGCCATCGGTAGCCGAAGCCGCGAACGGCAGGGCGGCCAGCAGGCTCAGAGCGATCAGGGAAGTCTTCATAATGGTATTGCCCTTTTGTTATTGGTTTCATCGCGCCGGCTGATTGCAAGGCCGCTGCGATGGATGTGAATTATCCGTTGGGCGATGGAATAACTCCTGAACATGAGGCTGACCGGTGCATGAATTAAGCGGGCAGTTCGGGAACTTGTGCTGCCCGGCGCGTTATCTGCTGATGACGAAACCATCAGGATGACTGGCCATCCGAAAGGAGCATCTTGTTGGTGGCGAGAAATTGTTTCATTGCGCTCTGACGCCCGGCTAAATCATTTCCTGGTTAGTGTCATGTTTCAGGTGCCATGAAATACCCCCCCCCCTCCCTTTCGTACGAAGCACGAAGGGGGTGAGGATGGCCCGTTTGCGCGGCATGCCGCGCGGGCCTGACGAACGCCCAGCGCGCTGCGCTGGGCCTGGCGGGATGGGGAGGGGTGCTTTGGATTCGAGCAAGCCTCAACGCCCCTCCCAACACTCCGGGCCCAGCCCACTGGCATGGCCAGTGGGCGTTCAGGCGTGTGCGAACCAGTGGTTCGCAAGCAACACGCCTTCACCCCCTGCTCGCTTCGCAAGCAAGGGGAGCAGCACGAACTGAAACTCGGTGCTAATCAGGAATCATTTAGTAAAGCCGCCGATCAGGAGTTGCCGGAAACATCTTGCTCATGGCGAAGGGTTCGGTCCCGAAGCGGAACACGCCGATAACAATTCCGGCCTGCGAGGCCGTTTGAACGATAGGCACCCGCTTCGCGACTTCCATGATGGCCCGGGCATTCATGCCCACCGCAAGGCCGAATATACGAATGCAACCGTCCCGCTTCGCGACAGCAAGATCAACCGCGGCACTTACCGATTGACAGGGGAGTCCATATAGAATTGTTAGGCCTTGCCGCTTGGCCATGCGATCTGAACCTTGCGATGCTTCATGACGCAATCACGCAAGTACAGATTGATCAAACTTTGGTACGGAACTCCCGCTTCATTTGCCATGCCCTTGAAGTAGTCCACTACGTCCTCCGAGAGGCGCATAGAGACAGGCTTCTTGAGCTTGGCTGCATACGGGTTGCGGCGGGACTTCATTTTTGAGAGGTCATATTCGGCTTTCATGGCGGTCACTGGCTGTAGAAGGAGCTTTCTTGCTTCGTGGCTTTGCGCGCTGAAATGATGCGAATGACGCCACCACCGTCGCGCTCGCAGTGGCAGACTAGGAGAAGGTGAGCGCCACTGCTCATGCCAAGCATGAGAAAGTGCTCCTCGTCTGAGGAATGAGGTTCGTCGTAGAACTGGATGGCGAATTCGTCGTAGAAGACGGACTGGGCTTCCTCGAAGGAAACGCCATGCTTCCTGAGGTTTGAGGCGGCTTTAGCCGGATCCCAATCAAACTTGATCATCTGTACATTGTATGGATGATAGATGCTTTTGCAAGGTCTAACGCCTGAGTTAAGCCGCGCCACGAGGCTGCGTCGGCTTGAATTGTTAGCTGTTACTCGTAGTGAGTCCACATGCGCAACACCTTGACGGCGTGCTCAGTCTCAACGACTTGGTACACCAAGCGGTGTTGAATGTTGATGCGCCGCGAGTAAGCGCCAGCGAGGTCACCGACAAGTTTCTCGTATGGCGGTGGCGTCTGAAATGGGTTGTCTGCGACAACAGCCAAGAGCAGTTGCGCTTTTTCCTTGAGGCCTGCCGGGCTGAGGTTGCGTGCGTCTTTTTGGGCTTGCTTTGTAAAGACGATCTGCCAACTCACCAGTCAAGCTCCGAAGAACAGGTGTCGGTGCCTTCCAGCATGCCGGTCTTGATGGACTCGCGCATACCTGGAACCGAAAGCAGAAAGAGCGTTTCCTGGATTGCAGCCCAGTCCTCCTCAGCGAGAAGCACTGAATTGCTGCGCTTGCCAGAAATGAGGATCGGTTGATGCGACTCTGCAGCCTGATCCATGAGGCGATAGAGGTTCGCACGGGCTTCACTGGCGGTCATGGTAGGCATGACCTTAGCGTACGCCTTCACGTACGAGGATGCAACCCTAGTAGCAGCTAACGCCTGAATTAAGCCGCGCCGCGAAGCGGTGTCGGCTTGAATGATGGAGTGGACTCCTCCCGCGTCACCACGGCTTCAATGAGCCAGACTGATATTTCCATCAGGACACGGGATCACGAGAGGTGCAGCGCTACCAGCGCGTGCCACAACGATCTGCCAATGGCATTGCGGCATAGCTTGGGCGAACAGTTGCAACGACTGGTGCAATTGCAGGCTGACATGCGCATGATCGAACAGCGGCTGGACGAATACGCGCACCGCGACGTGGCGGTGCAGCGCTACCAGCGCGTGCCTGGGGTGGGCCTGCTCACGGCCACGGCGTTGCGAGCGGGTGCTGGTGATCTATCGCGCTTCAAGAGCGGCCGCCAGTTGTCGGCGTGGCTGGGCCTGACGCCGCGCGAGCATTCCTCGGGGCAGCAGCGGCGGCTTGGGCGAATGACCAAACGCGGCGATGCCTATTTGCGCACCTTGTTCATCCACGGTGCGCGGGCGGTATTGCAAGGTGCGCGGATGAAACTCAAACGTGGCCAGCCGCTCGATCCATTGCAGAGCTGGGCGTTAGGCGTTCAAGACAGGCACGGCCACAACAAGGCGACGTGCGCGCTGGCGAACACGTTGGCGCGCAGGTTGTGGGCGATGGAGCACCACGGCAAAGGGTTCGATGCGTATCACATCAGCCGGCAGCCCATCGCCGCCTGATTTCTTCAGCAGTACTACCACCGATCAGGAGTTGCCGGAAACATCTTGCTCATGGCGAAGGGTTCGGTCCCGAAGCGGAACACGCCGATAACACTTCCGGCCTGCGAGGCCGTTTGAACGATAGGCACCCGCTTCGCGACTTCCATGATGGCCCGGGCATTCATGCCCACCGCAAGGCCGAATATACGAATGCAACCGCACCGCTTCGCGACAGCAAGATCAATCGTGGCACTTACCGATTGACGGAGGCCATATACGAATTGTTATGCCGCTGCCGAGAGCTCCCGTAGAACTTCCGGGTGACGAAAAACAATTTTCAGTAGCATCTCTGCTGCGCCAGAAGGGTGACGGCGCCCTTGCTCCCATTGTTGAAGGGTGCGAGGCGAAATATGGAGAACAGCAGCAAATTCGGCCTGCGACAAACCGCTCTTCAAGCGAGCTTTGACGACATCATTCGCTTCCACCTGATACTTGGCGCCGAACTTGCCACCCTTAACATCACGGATGGCTTGCAGCAGCTCTTCCCCGATGTTGCGGTCTGCATCACGTGCAGAGAGTTTCTTGCTAGTCATGATCGAGTTCCTCCGCGATTTGTCTCAAGATGTGTGCTGGGATATTTTCCTGCGCACTCTTGGAGTAGATGGTAAGCAAGACAATTGCGCCACGCTTCAACCGCACGGTGTAGATCACCCGTACTCCGCCGCGCTTGCCCATGCCAAGGCGACTCCAGCGGATCTTGCGGCAGCCGCCAGATCCAGGAATTAGATCGCCGGCCTCTGGGTTGCTTGCAAGATGAGCGGCGAATTCACCATGCTCCTCAGCTGACCAGTAGTCTGGCCAGAGCTTGGTGAAGAGTGGCGACTCTATGACAGTCAGCATGTGGCCTGACTATACGCCAATGGCGTACGGCTAGCAAGAGTGCTCAGAGCGGCATAACGCCTGAATTAAGCCGACCCGCGAAGCGGCGTCGGCTTGAATGATGGAATGGACTCCTCCCGCGTCACCACGGCTTCAATGAGCCAGGCTGATATTTCCATCAGGGCACGGGATCACGAGAGGAGTCTGCCATGAATGCTACGACTGTTGTGGTGGATCTTGCAAAAGAAGTATTTGAATTGGCCTTTGCCGATGCAGATGGCCGGGTTGTCGGCAGCGCCCTCCGCTGCGTATCGTGATGGAAGCCTGCGGCAGTGCGCACTACTGGGCGCGTCGTTTCATGCAGCAAGGGCACAGCGTTCGGCTGTTGCCAGCCAGCGACGTGCGTCCCTATGTGCGCGGCAACAAGACCGACCGCAACGATGCGGCAGGCATTCTTGAGGCTGACCGTTGCGCTGCCATTGCTGACGTGCCGGTGAAGACACCGGAACAGCAGGGTATTCAGGCGCAGCACCGGCTACGCGAACACCTCAAATGCGAGCGTACGGCGACGATCAACTTGCTGCGCGGAGTGCTGCGCGAGTTTGGCATCGTCATCGCCTTGGGTGCGGCCAAGGTGCCGTTGCAAGTGCGTGAGGCCTTGGAGGATGGCGACAACGATCTGCCAATGGCATTGCGGCATAGCTTGGGCGAACAGTTGCAACGACTGGTGCAATTGCAGGCTGACATGCACATGATCGAACAGCGGCTGGACGAATACGCGCACCGCGATGTGGCGGTGCAGCGCTACCAGCGCGTGCCTGGGGTGGGCCTGCTCACGGCCACGGCGTTGCGTGCCGGTGCTGGTGATCTATCGCGCTTCAAGAGCGGCCGCCAGTTGTCGGCGTGGCTGGGCCTGACGCCGCGCGAGCATTCCTCGGGGCAGCAGCGGCGACTTGGGCGAATGACCAAACGCGGCGATGCCTATTTGCGCACCTTGTTCATCCACGGTGCGCGGGCGGTATTGCAAGGTGCGCGGATGAAACTCAAACGTGGCCAGCCGCTCGATCCATTGCAGAGCTGGGCGTTAGGCGTTCAAGACAGGCACGGCCACAACAAGGCGACGTGCGCGCTGGCGAACAAGTTGGCGCGCAGGTTGTGGGCGATGGAGCACCACGGCAAAGGGTTCGATGCGTATCACATCAGCCGGCAGCCCATCGCCGCCTGATTTCTTCAGCAGTACTACCACCGATCAGGAGTTGCCGGAAACATCTTGCTCATGGCGAAGGGTTCGGTCCCGAAGCGGAACACGCCGATAACAATTCCGGCCTGCGAGGCCGTTTGAACGATAGGCACCCGCTTCGCGACTTCCATGATGGCCCGGGCATTCATGCCCACCGCAAGGCCGAATATACGAATGCAACCGCACCGCTTCCCGACAGCAAGATCAACCGCGGCACTTACCGATTGACGGAGGAGTCCATATACGAATTGTTAGGTGTGCAGCGGCTACGCATAAGCGCGTGCAATGCACAAGCTGACGGGCCAAGAATCACCCAGCTGACAAGTGCGGTATTTGACAGGCTCTTAGTTAGCCCGCCGGTTAGTAGGTCATGCAGCGCCCAAAGGAAGAATGGAGCCTCAAGAATTAAGCCGCAAATGAGAAGAGCGGAAACGAGCCGGTACAACTTTCGAGGGACTGGAAATTGGGCGACTGTAGCCATAGTAAGGCCAAGCAGGCCCGCAGCGGCTATGACTGCTACCGGTCCCAATACAAAAAGCATAATCGCGGTGCCGACCAAGGCGGGCTGCACGCCGAGTAGTAAATAAATGACGCGGCGAGTGATCTGTTTCATGCGCACCTAACGCCTGAGTTAAGCCGACTTGCGTAGTGGAGCCAAAGCCATGGCAAGCTTTCTCTGCCATGGCTTTGGTGTAACGAAGCAAGTTCGGCTTGAATGATGGAATGGACTCCTCCCGCGTCACCACGGCTTCAATGAGCCAGACTGATATTTCCATCAGGGCACGGGATCACGAGAGGAGTCTGCCATGAATGCTACGACTGTTGCGGTGGATCTTGCAAAAGAGGTATTTGAATTGGCCTTTGCCGATGCAGATGGCCGGGTTGTCGAGCGCAAGCGTCTGACGCGGCGTGCGTTTGCCCGCGTGTTCGAGCAGCGCCCTCCGCTGCGTATCGTGATGGAAGCCTGCGGCAGTGCGCACTACTGGGCGCGTCGTTTCATGCAGCAAGGGCACAGCGTTCGGCTGTTGCCAGCCAGCGACGTGCGTCCCTATGTGCGCGGCAACAAGACCGACCGCAACGATGCGGCAGGCATTCTTGAGGCTGACCGTTGCGCTGCCATTGCTGACGTGCCGGTGAAGACACCGGAACAGCAGGGTATTCAGGCGCAGCACCGGCTACGCGAACACCTCAAATGCGAGCGTACGGCGACGATCAACTTGCTGCGCGGAGTGCTGCGCGAGTTTGGCATCGTCATCGCCTTGGGTGCGGCCAAGGTGCCGTTGCAAGTGCGTGAGGCCTTGGAGGATGGCGACAACGATCTGCCAATGGCATTGCGGCATAGCTTGGGCGAACAGTTGCAACGACTGGTGCAATTGCAGGCTGACATGCACATGATCGAACAGCGGCTGGACGAATACGCGCACCGCGATGTGGCGGTGCAGCGCTACCAGCGCGTGCCTGGGGTGGGCCTGCTCACGGCCACGGCGTTGCGTGCCGGTGCTGGTGATCTATCGCGCTTCAAGAGCGGCCGCCAGTTGTCGGCGTGGCTGGGCCTGACGCCGCGCGAGCATTCCTCGGGGCAGCAGCGGCGACTTGGGCGAATGACCAAACGCGGCGATGCCTATTTGCGCACCTTGTTCATCCACGGTGCGCGGGCGGTATTGCAAGGTGCGCGGATGAAACTCAAACGTGGCCAGCCGCTCGATCCATTGCAGAGCTGGGCGTTAGGCGTTCAAGACAGGCACGGCCACAACAAGGCGACGTGCGCGCTGGCGAACAAGTTGGCGCGCAGGTTGTGGGCGATGGAGCACCACGGCAAAGGGTTCGATGCGTATCACATCAGCCGGCAGCCCATCGCCGCCTGATTTCTTCAGCAGTACTACCACCGATCAGGAGTTGCCGGAAACATCTTGCTCATGGCGAAGGGTTCGGTCCCGAAGCGGAACACGCCGATAACAATTCCGGCCTGCGAGGCCGTTTGAACGATAGGCACCCGCTTCGCGACTTCCATGATGGCCCGGGCATTCATGCCCACCGCAAGGCCGAATATACGAATGCAACCGCACCGCTTCCCGACAGCAAGATCAACCGCGGCACTTACCGATTGACGGAGGAGTCCATATACGAATTGTTAGGTGTGCAGCGGCTACGCATAAGCGCGTGCAATGCACAAGCTGACGGGCCAAGAATCACCCAGCTGACAAGTGCGGTACTTGACAGGCTCTTAGTTAGCCCGCCGGTTAGTAGGTAATGCAGCGCCCAAAGGAAGAATGGAGCCTCAAGGAGTTAAGCCGCAAATGAGAAGAGCGGGAACGAGCCGGTACAACTTTCGAGGGAGCTGGAAATTGGGCGACTGTAGCCATAGTAAGGCCAAGCAGGCCCGCAGCGGCTATGACTGCTACCGGTCCCAATACAAAAAGCATAATCGCGGTGCCGACCAAGGCGGGCTGCAGGGACGCGAGGTAGTAAATAAATGACGCGGCGAGTGATCTGTTTCATGCGCACCTAACGCCTGAGTTAAGCCGACTTGCGTAGTGGAGCCAAAGCCATGGCAGAGCTTTCTCTGCCATGGCTTTGGTGTAGCGAAGCAAGTTCGGCTTGAATGATGGAATGGACTCCTCCCGCGTCACCACGGCTTCAATGAGCCAGACTGATATTTCCATCAGGGCACGGGATCACGAGAGGAGTCTGCCATGAATGCTACGACTGTTGCGGTGGATCTTGCAAAAGAGGTATTTGAATTGGCCTTTGCCGATGCAGATGGCCGGGTTGTCGAGCGCAAGCGTCTGACGCGGCGTGCGTTTGCCCGCGTGTTCGAGCAGCGCCCTCCGCTGCGTATCGTGATGGAAGCCTGCGGCAGTGCGCACTACTGGGCGCGTCGTTTCATGCAGCAAGGGCACAGCGTTCGGCTGTTGCCAGCCAGCGACGTGCGTCCCTATGTGCGCGGCAACAAGACCGACCGCAACGATGCGGCAGGCATTCTTGAGGCTGACCGTTGCGCTGCCATTGCTGACGTGCCGGTGAAGACACCGGAACAGCAGGGTATTCAGGCGCAGCACCGGCTACGCGAACACCTCAAATGCGAGCGTACGGCGACGATCAACTTGCTGCGCGGAGTGCTGCGCGAGTTTGGCATCGTCATCGCCTTGGGTGCGGCCAAGGTGCCGTTGCAAGTGCGTGAGGCCTTGGAGGATGGCGACAACGATCTGCCAATGGCATTGCGGCATAGCTTGGGCGAACAGTTGCAACGACTGGTGCAATTGCAGGCTGACATGCACATGATCGAACAGCGGCTGGACGAATACGCGCACCGCGATGTGGCGGTGCAGCGCTACCAGCGCGTGCCTGGGGTGGGCCTGCTCACGGCCACGGCGTTGCGTGCCGGTGCTGGTGATCTATCGCGCTTCAAGAGCGGCCGCCAGTTGTCGGCGTGGCTGGGCCTGACGCCGCGCGAGCATTCCTCGGGGCAGCAGCGGCGACTTGGGCGAATGACCAAACGCGGCGATGCCTATTTGCGCACCTTGTTCATCCACGGTGCGCGGGCGGTATTGCAAGGTGCGCGGATGAAACTCAAACGTGGCCAGCCGCTCGATCCATTGCAGAGCTGGGCGTTAGGCGTTCAAGACAGGCACGGCCACAACAAGGCGACGTGCGCGCTGGCGAACAAGTTGGCGCGCAGGTTGTGGGCGATGGAGCACCACGGCAAAGGGTTCGATGCGTATCACATCAGCCGGCAGCCCATCGCCGCCTGATTTCTTCAGCAGTACTACCACCGATCAGGAGTTGCCGGAAACATCTTGCTCATGGCGAAGGGTTCGGTCCCGAAGCGGAACACGCCGATAACAATTCCGGCCTGCGAGGCCGTTTGAACGATAGGCACCCGCTTCGCGACTTCCATGATGGCCCGGGCATTCATGCCCACCGCAAGGCCGAATATACGAATGCAACCGCACCGCTTCCCGACAGCAAGATCAACCGCGGCACTTACCGATTGACGGAGGAGTCCATATACGAATTGTTAGCCCTCACACGGGCAGGGACAGAGGGCCGCACCACATGACAGTGTTGCAGACGACAAGCTGATTGACAAAGAAGCCGGTAAGAAGGCCTGAGAACGCGGCCAATAGAATGAGTGCCGGGGTTTGAATGCGCCTGGCCACGAGGAGCGCCAGGACGATACCAATTGCGGCGCCGGGAAGAGAGGTCAGGTGGCCAAGAGCAAGCAGCCCCTCGGGCCTCTCCGCGCTCCAATTAATAGACATGTAGGTGAGAAGCGTGGTGGCAACCGCTAATGAGGTGCCAAGGAGAAATAGCGGTTTGGCGTGAAATGCTGCGCCAATACCCAGAGCGACTGCAGGGACAGCGAGGTAGTACCAGAGGCCTGCATAGAGCGGGTCTCCGGCGAGTAGAACCACAGTCGGGAGAACGAGTGCGGCGGCTACAGCAAGGATTGCATCCAGTCTTCGCGATAGTGTCATGTGAGGGCTAACGCCTGAATTAAGCCGCGTCGCGAAGCGACGTCGGCTTGAATGATGGAATGGACTCCTCCCGCGTCACCACGGCTTCAATGAGCCAGACTGATATTTCCATCAGGGCACGGGATCACGAGAGGAGTCTGCCATGAATGCTACGACTGTTGCGGTGGATCTTGCAAAAGAGGTATTTGAATTGGCCTTTGCCGATGCAGATGGCCGGGTTGTCGAGCGCAAGCGTCTGACGCGGCGTGCGTTTGCCCGCGTGTTCGAGCAGCGCCCTCCGCTGCGTATCGTGATGGAAGCCTGCGGCAGTGCGCACTACTGGGCGCGTCGTTTCATGCAGCAAGGGCACAGCGTTCGGCTGTTGCCAGCCAGCGACGTGCGTCCCTATGTGCGCGGCAACAAGACCGACCGCAACGATGCGGCAGGCATTCTTGAGGCTGACCGTTGCGCTGCCATTGCTGACGTGCCGGTGAAGACACCGGAACAGCAGGGTATTCAGGCGCAGCACCGGCTACGCGAACACCTCAAATGCGAGCGTACGGCGACGATCAACTTGCTGCGCGGAGTGCTGCGCGAGTTTGGCATCGTCATCGCCTTGGGTGCGGCCAAGGTGCCGTTGCAAGTGCGTGAGGCCTTGGAGGATGGCGACAACGATCTGCCAATGGCATTGCGGCATAGCTTGGGCGAACAGTTGCAACGACTGGTGCAATTGCAGGCTGACATGCACATGATCGAACAGCGGCTGGACGAATACGCGCACCGCGATGTGGCGGTGCAGCGCTACCAGCGCGTGCCTGGGGTGGGCCTGCTCACGGCCACGGCGTTGCGTGCCGGTGCTGGTGATCTATCGCGCTTCAAGAGCGGCCGCCAGTTGTCGGCGTGGCTGGGCCTGACGCCGCGCGAGCATTCCTCGGGCAGCAGCGGCGACTTGGGCGAATGACCAAACGCGGCGATGCCTATTTGCGCACCTTGTTCATCCACGGTGCGCGGGCGGTATTGCAAGGTGCGCGGATGAAACTCAAACGTGGCCAGCCGCTCGATCCATTGCAGAGCTGGGCGTTAGGCGTTCAAGACAGGCACGGCCACAACAAGGCGACGTGCGCGCTGGCGAACAAGTTGGCGCGCAGGTTGTGGGCGATGGAGCACCACGGCAAAGGGTTCGATGCGTATCACATCAGCCGGCAGCCCATCGCCGCCTGATTTCTTCAGCAGTACTACCACCGATCAGGAGTTGCCGGAAACATCTTGCTCATGGCGAAGGGTTCGGTCCCGAAGCGGAACACGCCGATAACAATTCCGGCCTGCGAGGCCGTTTGAACGATAGGCACCCGCTTCGCGACTTCCATGATGGCCCGGGCATTCATGCCCACCGCAAGGCCGAATATACGAATGCAACCGCACCGCTTCCCGACAGCAAGATCAACCGCGGCACTTACCGATTGACGGAGGAGTCCATATATGAATTGTTAGGCAGCAGTGGCCGAGAAATTGCCGAAGGCCAATGCTGCCGGCTTGAACAACCCAACGCAGGCCGATGATGCCACAGCCTGCAGGATGGGGCTTGCCCGATGAAGCCGGACGCGCGGAACCACCGAAGCCAAACGCAAACCGAGTGCGGCAAACGTGACGCCAAGGGCAGAGTCGAAAAATTGCCGATGCCGGGAACGATGAAGAGCAGTGACCGGAGCCGACCGGCAAACAGGCAATGGATTTGCCGAAGCAGGAACCACCACCCAACTTTTACAACTGCGGCCTAACGCAGAAGTAACCGGCACCGGAGCGCCAGCGGAGGGAACCCAAATGCCCAGCATTTGGGTGTCCGGTTGACTGCTATGTTAGGCAGTCATGCCAACGACATCGGGCGACTGCGATACTCAGGCGTCGTGCTCATTTGCACCCTTCACAAAGACATCTTCCATGCCGGCAACCCTGTAAAGTTTTGCCATGAAATTGCTAAGCCTCTGCTGGGTTCCGCTATCCCCACACATGTAGGTGGCCGTAACAGATTTTCCTTTGACGGACAATGCACAGAGCTGAAGCTGGTCTGCCAATGACATTTCCGGAGCAACCCAAGCAGGCTTGCCGTTTGCTCTGGCCGTTTTAAGCAGATTGATGGCGTCACTGCCAAACGGTGAGTACGCATCAAGCGCTTCTTCCGGCGTGGTCATTTCGACCCCTTGCGCGCTCAAGCGCGCCCATGAGTTTTTCTTGTCGATCTTGTGGAAGGCTGAATTTGACGCGGACGTAATGTTCTGACACTTCATTCTCCTTGGGTGGTAAGGGCCTAACGCCTGAATTAAGCCGCGCCGCGAAGCGGCGTCGGCTTGAATGATGGAATGGACTCCTCCCGCGTCACCACGGCTTCAATGAGCCAGACTGATATTTCCATCAGGGCACGGGATCACGAGAGGAGTCTGCCATGAATGCTACGACTGTTGCGGTGGATCTTGCAAAAGAGGTATTTGAATTGGCCTTTGCCGATGCAGATGGCCGGGTTGTCGAGCGCAAGCGTCTGACGCGGCGTGCGTTTGCCCGCGTGTTCGAGCAGCGCCCTCCGCTGCGTATCGTGATGGAAGCCTGCGGCAGTGCGCACTACTGGGCGCGTCGTTTCATGCAGCAAGGGCACAGCGTTCGGCTGTTGCCAGCCAGCGACGTGCGTCCCTATGTGCGCGGCAACAAGACCGACCGCAACGATGCGGCAGGCATTCTTGAGGCTGACCGTTGCGCTGCCATTGCTGACGTGCCGGTGAAGACACCGGAACAGCAGGGTATTCAGGCGCAGCACCGGCTACGCGAACACCTCAAATGCGAGCGTACGGCGACGATCAACTTGCTGCGCGGAGTGCTGCGCGAGTTTGGCATCGTCATCGCCTTGGGTGCGGCCAAGGTGCCGTTGCAAGTGCGTGAGGCCTTGGAGGATGGCGACAACGATCTGCCAATGGCATTGCGGCATAGCTTGGGCGAACAGTTGCAACGACTGGTGCAATTGCAGGCTGACATGCACATGATCGAACAGCGGCTGGACGAATACGCGCACCGCGATGTGGCGGTGCAGCGCTACCAGCGCGTGCCTGGGGTGGGCCTGCTCACGGCCACGGCGTTGCGTGCCGGTGCTGGTGATCTATCGCGCTTCAAGAGCGGCCGCCAGTTGTCGGCGTGGCTGGGCCTGACGCCGCGCGAGCATTCCTCGGGGCAGCAGCGGCGACTTGGGCGAATGACCAAACGCGGCGATGCCTATTTGCGCACCTTGTTCATCCACGGTGCGCGGGCGGTATTGCAAGGTGCGCGGATGAAACTCAAACGTGGCCAGCCGCTCGATCCATTGCAGAGCTGGGCGTTAGGCGTTCAAGACAGGCACGGCCACAACAAGGCGACGTGCGCGCTGGCGAACAAGTTGGCGCGCAGGTTGTGGGCGATGGAGCACCACGGCAAAGGGTTCGATGCGTATCACATCAGCCGGCAGCCCATCGCCGCCTGATTTCTTCAGCAGTACTACCACCGATCAGGAGTTGCCGGAAACATCTTGCTCATGGCGAAGGGTTCGGTCCCGAAGCGGAACACGCCGATAACAATTCCGGCCTGCGAGGCCGTTTGAACGATAGGCACCCGCTTCGCGACTTCCATGATGGCCCGGGCATTCATGCCCACCGCAAGGCCGAATATACGAATGCAACCGCACCGCTTCCCGACAGCAAGATCAACCGCGGCACTTACCGATTGACGGAGGAGTCCATATATGAATTGTTAGCCTTAAGCCGGTGATGGCTCGTGAACGGCGATGACATCTGTGATGTCTGCCGCTCCTCGGTTGACTTGATCGACTTTGCGCTCCGTCGCGGAGTCCGACTCCTCAGAGCCATGTTGAATCGGGTACCAGTTGCCCAGCTTTTCAACATAAGCAATGACGTTGGTGTGTATGCGGTTATGGCTAAATGACATCTGGGGATGACGGATGTCTTTGCCTTGAGTTCTTATGAGGTAAAGTATCAAGTACATGCATAGTGTTTGCGAAACGGTGTTGCGATATGTCCCAGCGTCTTGGACTTTCTGGAAATCGGCAATTGATACCCGTGATCCGTTTGAGGCCATTCTCAAGTAGTAATCTTCGTTCTCGTAGTAGATGAAGTATGGATCTAGGCTTGGGTGGCTAATCATGACCTCTAAAGCTTGCCCACCTAGCCAATCGCGTGGCCGGTTTCGCAGGCTGTCAGACACCATCACAATCTTTCCCGACTGCGTTATGAGAAGAACAGAAGCTCCCATCTGTTTAAGAGCGTCTTCGATCTGCTTCTGAGCCTGATCGGCTTGAGACTCTCGTTTCTTGAATATTCCGAACACAACGATCCCCTTGTGGCTGACTCTGAAGGCTAACACTTATTGGACCGCCTAATTGCGGCAATTTGCAGAGTATGGCGGCTTGTGTTGATTTTGTGAACCGGGGAAATCTTACTCTGATTCAATGGCTTGGATGACGCTTCCGGGCCGGTGGCAGCCATAGGCTGGTGGTGTTATGCCGCAGGAGTGCCGCCCTATGAATTACACCCCTCAATCATCCGGTGTAGTGGATGTTCAGCCGCCGCGCTTGCTTGATCAAGTGCGGGAGCGGATCCGCTTCAGGCATTACAGCATCCGTACCGAGCAGGCGTATACCGGCTGGATCCGACGTTTCATTGTGGCCAATGGCAGGCGTCATCCGAAGGAACTGGGGGCGCGGGAGGTGGAGGCGTTTCTTACCCGATTGGCGACCGAAACCAATGTGTCGGCGGCGACCCAGAACCAGGCGTTGTCGGCACTGCTGTTCCTGTATCGGGAAGTATTGGGGCTGGATTTGCCGTGGATGGAAGACGTTGTGCGGGCCAAGCGTCCACGGCGTTTGCCGGTGGTGCTGTCACAGGAGGAGGTGGCGCGTCTGCTGGCGGCGATGCCGGAAGGACTGCCGGAGTTGATGGCACGCCTGCTTTACGGCACCGGCATGCGGCTGATGGAATGCCTGCGGTTGCGGCTCAAGGATGTGGATTTCGCTCGGCGCGAAATCTGTGTACGCAGCGGCAAGGGTGACAAGGATCGACGGGTGCCGTTGCCGGCCTCGTTGCAGGAGCGGTTGTTGCGACAGCGGCGGCGGGCACTGCTGCTGCACCGGGCCGACCTGGCGCAGGGTCACGGCCGGGTGCATCTGCCGCAGGCGCTGGCGCGCAAATACCCGCAGGCGGAACGTGAGCCGGGCTGGCAGTACCTGTTTCCTTCCGAACGGCTGTCGTGCGATCCGCGCAGTGGCCGAATCGCGCGCCATCATGCCGGGGAGGAAACCTTGCAGCGGGCAATCAAGGCGGCCCGTGCGCGGGCCGGCATCATCAAGCCGGCCACCTGCCACTCGTTGCGGCATTCCTTTGCAACGCATTTGCTGGAGGCGGGGCACGACATCCGCACGGTGCAGGAGTTGCTGGGGCACAAGGATGTGGCGACCACGCAGATTTACACGCACGTCCTTGGCCGCGGTGCCGGTGGCCTGCTCAGCCCGCTGGATCGCCTGCCGGGGGCGATGCCGCCACCGGCACGGTGAAGGCTCAGCCGCCGAGCAGTGAGGTGTCGCGCACCGCACCCTTGTCGGCACTGGTGGCCAGCAGGGCGTAGGCCTTCAGCGCGGTGCTGACCTTGCGCGGGCGGGGCTGCGCGGGCTTCCAGCCGCGTGCGGCCTGTTCGTCACGGCGGCGGACGAGTTCGGCATCATCGACCAGCAGGTGGATGCCGCGTTGGGGAATGTCGATGCGAATGCGGTCGCCGTCGCGCACCAGCGCAATCACACCGCCGGCGGCGGCTTCCGGCGAGCAGTGGCCGATGCTCAGGCCGGAGGTGCCGCCGGAGAAACGGCCGTCGGTGAGCAGGGCGCAGGCCTTGCCCAGCCCTTTCGATTTCAGGTACGAGGTGGGGTACAGCATTTCCTGCATGCCGGGGCCGCCCTTGGGGCCTTCGTAGCGGATGACGACCACGTCGCCGGGCTGCACTTCGTCGCCGAGGATGCCCTTCACCGCCGCGTCCTGGCTTTCGTAAACGCGCGCGTTGCCCTCGAATACGTGGATGGATTCGTCCACGCCTGCGGTTTTGACCACGCAGCCGTCGGCGGCGAGGTTGCCGTACAGCACCGCCAGCCCGCCTTCGCTGGAATAAGCATGGGTGACGTCGCGAATGCAGCCCTCGGCGCGGTCAACATCCAGCGATGGCCAGCGCGTGCTCTGGCTGAAGGCCACTTGCGTCGGGATGCCCGCCGGGCCGGCTTTGTAGAGCTCGTGTACGGCGGCGTCTTGCGTTTGCGTCACGTCCCAACGGGCGATGGCCTCGCCCAGCGTGCGGGCGTGCACGGTCGGCACATTGGTGTGCAGCAGGCCGCCACGCGCCAGCTCGCCGAGGATGGCGATGATGCCGCCGGCGCGGTGCACGTCCTCGATGTGGTACTTGGGCGTGTTCGGCGCCACCTTGCACAGCTGTGGCACGCGCCGCGACAGGCGGTCGATGTCGCGCAGGTCGAAGGCCACCTCGGCCTCCTGCGCGGCGGCCAGCAGGTGCAGGATGGTGTTGGTCGAACCGCCCATCGCGATGTCCAGTGTCATCGCGTTCTCGAATGCCTCGAAGGTGGCGATGCCGCGCGGTAGTGCGCTGGGGTCTTCGCCGCCGTACCAGCGGTGGCACAGTTCGACGATCAGCCGCCCGGCGCGCTTGAACAAGGTTTCGCGGTCGCTGTGCGTGGCCAGCACGGTGCCGTTGCCCGGCAGCGACAGCCCCAGCGCCTCGGTCAAACAGTTCATCGAGTTGGCGGTGAACATGCCGCTGCACGAGCCGCAGGTGGGGCAGGCGCTGCGTTCGACGGCGGCCACCTGTTCGTCGCTGACGCTGGCGTCGGCGGCCATCACCATCGCGTCCACCAGGTCGAGTTTGTGCTCGGCCAGCTTGGTCTTGCCGGCTTCCATCGGCCCGCCGGAGACGAACACCACCGGGATGTTCAAGCGCAACGCGGCCATCAACATGCCGGGGGTGATCTTGTCGCAGTTGGAAATGCACACCAGCGCGTCGGCGCAGTGGGCGTTGACCATGTATTCCACCGAGTCGGCGATGATTTCGCGGCTGGGCAGCGAATACAGCATGCCGTCGTGGCCCATGGCGATGCCGTCGTCCACGGCGATGGTGTCGAACTCCTTGGCCACGCCGCCGGCCGCCTCGATTTCGCGTGCCACGAGCTGGCCCAGGTCCTTCAGGTGCACGTGGCCGGGCACGAACTGGGTGAAGGAGTTGGCCACGGCGATGATGGGCTTGTGGAAGTCGCCATCGGTCATGCCGGTGGCGCGCCACAGGGCGCGGGCGCCGGCCATGTTGCGGCCGGAGGTGGAGGTTTTCGAGCGGTATTCGGGCATGGCGGGGGAATGCGGAATGCAGTGGCGATGATTCTGCATGAAGAACCCGGTTGCTGTTGCAACCGTCGCCGCCACGGCCAAACGCACTGGAACGCCCCTTGCGGGTGCCTGCTGCGCCCATATCGGGCATCATTCGGCCATGACTTTGATGAGGCTTTCGACGATGAAGCGTTCCCGCACCACCGCCCTGTTGCTGATGAGCACCGCGCCATTGCTGTTCACCGCCTGCCAGAAGGAAGAAACCGTGCAGGTGCAGGAGGGGCTGTACACCTCGGTGGAGGCCTGCACCCAGGCCACGGGTGATCCCTCCAGCTGCCGCCAGGCATTTGCTGTCGCGCAGCAGCAGTCCGCCGAGTCGGCGCCGCAGTACGCCAGCCGCGAGGAGTGCGCGAAGGACTACCCGGCCGAGCAGTGCACGCCGCAGCAGACCCAAGCCGGGCATTCGTTTGTCGGGCCGATGATGATGGGCTTCTTCATGTCGCAGATGCTCAACGGCAGCCGCGCCGGCGCAGTGGCCGCGCAGCCGGCGTTCAAGGACAACGCCAATGGCTGGGCCAAGCCGGCGGCAACGCCCGGCGGCAGTGGTGGCTTGAACACCGGCAGCCGCATCGGTGCGGGCAAGGCCGGGCTGGCCCCGGTGAGCGCCGAGCCGAACCGCGCCGTCACCGCCAGCCGTGGCGGTTTTGGCGGCCGTAGTGGTGGCCGCACCAGCGTCGGCGGTTGATGCGGTGAAGCGTGTTGCCATCGCCGAGCGCTCCAACTGGCGCGCTCGCGCCGCCGAGGGCGGCTTCCGTTTCCACACCATCGACGGTGCGCCGTACTGGGACGAAACCGCGTACTACGCCTTCACCCTGCGCCAAATCGAAAACGATCTGGAAGACCCCAGCGCCGAGCTGCATGCGATGGCACTGGATCTGGTCGGCGACGTGGTGGCCAGCGAGGAACTGATGGAGCGGTTGGCGATTCCCGCGCCGTTCCGCGACTGGATTGCCGAAAGCTGGCGGCGTGGCGACCCGCATTTGTATGGCCGGCTGGATTTTGCCTATGACGGCACTGGCCCGGCCAAGCTGTACGAGTTGAATTACGACACGCCCACCTCGCTGTACGAGGCCGCGTTCTTCCAGTGGCAATGGCTGGAAGACCAGCGCAACCGCAGCGCATTGCCGCAGCAGGCCGACCAGTTCAACTCCATCCACGAGGCGCTGGTCGAACGCTTCGCCGAACTGGCCGCAAGCCTGCCGCCGCCGCTGTACTTCAGCGCCGTGCGCGAGTCGGAAGAGGACCAAGGCACGGTGGCCTACCTGCGCGATTGCGCGGCGCAGGCTGGGCTGCATGGTGCGGCGCTGGCGATCGAGGACATTGGCCTGTCCGCCGATGGCCGCTTCACCGATCTGGACGACATGGTGATCGGCAGCCTGTTCAAGCTGTACCCGCTGGAAGACCTGATGCGCGAGGAATTCGGCAAGGCTTTGCCGGGTGCGGGCGTGCAGTTGCTGGAGCCGGCGTGGAAGGCGGTGTTGAGCAACAAGGGCATTTTGCCGTTGCTGTGGCAGCGCCATCGCGGCCACCCGAACCTGCTCGAAGCGCATTTCGACGACGGCAGCGCGCTGCCCGCCGGTTGGGTGCGCAAGCCGCTGCATTCGCGCGAAGGGGCCAATGTCGCCCTGCACATGCCCGATGGCCGCTGGCAGGAGAGCGAGGGGCCGTATGCGGGGCCGTGCATCGTGCAGGCGTTCCACCCGTTGCCGGCGTTCGACGGCAACTACCCGATGGTGGGCAGTTGGGTGGTGGGTGACCGCGCCTGTGGCATCGGCGTGCGCGAGGACGACAGCCGCATTACCCGCGACAGTGCGCGCTTTTTGCCGCACGCGATCATCGACGATGCGCCGGTGGGCAATACCCGCATATACGTCTGATTGCCGGATCGTGCAGTGGGTGGAGCGCCCATCTTCCGGGCATTCGCAGGCGCCGGGTTATGCCCTCGGCGGCACATGCACGACGCGTTGGGGCATGCCTGGCCTGCCCAGCCAAAAGCAGGAGCGCACCAAGAGGCGCTCCTGCGCGGCCTGCGGGGTGGACAGGCTCAGTTGTCGCTGGCCGGCGGCACCCAGATGGCCACGCCCGCCGCGCGCTTCTGTTGGGTGGGGATGCCCACGCTCAACCCGCCGCCGCCGTGGCGGCCGAAGCTGCCGGCACCGACCGACATGCCTACCGGCGAGCCGCCGGAGCCGACGCCCATCAGGATGACGCCATTGGCACCGAGCGCGGCGGCCTCGCGTTTGAGCCGGGCGATGGCGGCATCGGTCTGGCCCTGGGTGCCGAAGCCGACGGCGCTGGAGGATTCGAGTTGGGCGATTTCCACCGCGCCGGCGGGCGGCGTGGAATAGACCTGCACGCTGGCCGGATCGACTGGCGCACGCGCTTGCCCCAGCATCACCTTCGAGGTGCTGGCGCAGCCGCTGGCGGTCAGGGCGATGCTCATTGCGATGGCGAACGGGAATTTCATGGTTCTCTCCCCCGGGGTGATATGGCCCGAATCATCGGCGTGGCTGACTGAATCGGCGACTAATTGCGCACCCTGCCCAGCCTGCCCGTATCCGCGTTGCGCCGTGGACGCGGGGCGTAGAATGGCGCGGTTGCCGGCGTCGGTCGCTGGCGTTCAAGCCTGAAGGGCGTTCATCCGGCAATGATCATCCGTCCCCGCCCGCGTGGTTGGCAATTGCTGTACATCATGCGCGGCTCGATCGTGCCGGCCATTGCCCCACGGGTATTGGCGATTGGCGGGTTGGCGGTGGTGGCGACCTCGTTGGCCGAGTGGTGGCAACCGTTTGCTGCCGGCGGTTTGGCGGTGGCGCCGTTCACCCTGCTCGGGCTGGTGCTGTCGATCTTCCTGAGCTTTCGCAACAACGCCTGCCACGAGCGCTGGTGGGAAGGGCGCAAGCTGTGGGGGCAGTTGTTGATCGAGGCACGCAGTTTCGCCCGGCTCGCCACCGCCTTGTTGCCGGCCGACGTGGCATTGCAGCGGCGGGTGACGCGGCCATCGGTCGGTTTCGCGCATGCGCTGGCCGCGCAGTTGCGCGGGCGCGATGGGATTGCTGCGGCGATACCGTGGCTGGAGCCGGAGCAACTGGCCGCGTTCGAGCGGCGCAACGTACCCGATGGCCTGCTGGCCTTGATGACGGCGGAACTGGCCGCCGCGCTGCGCGCCGGCAAGCTCGACTCCTATTTGTATGGCCGCCTCGAAGCGCACCTGCACGCGATGGCGACGGTGCAGGGCGCGTGCGAGCGCATCGCCGGCACGCCGCTGCCGTTCGCCTATACCTTGTTGCTGCACCGCTGCGTGTGGCTGTTCTGCGTGCTGCTGCCGTTCGGCTTGGCCGGCGCGCTGGGCTGGGCCACGCCGGTGGTGTCGATGCTGCTGGCCTATGCGTTCTTCGGCTTGGACCAGGTGGGCGAAGAACTGGAAGAGCCTTTCGGCCTGGAAGCCAACGACCTGCCGCTGGACGCGATGGTGCGCACCATCGAGATCGACGTGCTCGACGTACTGGGGCAGCGCCTGCTGCCCGAGCCGCTGCAGCCGCAGGGCTACTTGCTGCAATAAATCAACGTACCGGAGTAATGCCATGTTCCACCCCCGCTACCGCCCGCGCCGCATGCGCCACGATGAGTTTTCGCGGCGCTTGATGCGCGAGCACGTTTTCACCGCCGACGACCTGATCTGGCCTGTGTTCGTGCACGAACTGGCAGGCCGCGCGCCGGTGGCGTCGATGCCGGGCGTGGAGCGCCTGTCCATCGACGAGTTGCTGCGCGAGGCCGAGCAGGCGCTGGAACTGGGTGTGCCGGTGATCGACCTGTTCCCGGTGATCGACCCGTCGCGCAAGTCGCTGGACGCTGCCGAAGCATGGAACCCGGAGGGCTTGGCGCAGCGTGCGGTGCGCGCGTTGAAGCAGCGCTTCCCGGAGCTGGGCGTGATGACCGACGTGGCGCTGGACCCCTACACCACGCATGGGCAGGACGGCCTCATCGACGGCAGCGGCTATGTACTCAACGACGCCACCGTCGAGGCGTTGGTGAAGCAGTCGCTGTCACATGCCGAGGCTGGCGTGGACATCATTTCGCCCTCGGACATGATGGACGGCCGCATTGGCGCGATCCGTGACGCGCTGGACGAAGCCGGCCACATCCATGCCCGCATCATGGCCTATTCGGCCAAGTACGCCTCGGCGTTCTACGGCCCGTTCCGCGATGCGGTGGGCAGCGCCGGCAACCTCGGCAAGGCCGACAAGAAGCCTATCAAATGGATCCGGCCAACGGCGACGAAGCGCTGCGCGAGATCGCGCTGGACCTGGAGGAAGGCGCGGACATGGTGATGGTCAAGCCGGGCATGCCGTACCTGGACGTGCTGTACCGGGTGAAGCAGGAATTCGGCGTGCCGACCTTCGCCTACCACGTCAGCGGCGAGTACGCGATGCTCAAGGCCGCTGCCGCCAACGGCTGGCTGGACGAGCGCAAGTGCGTGATGGAGACGATGATCGGCTTCAAGCGCGCCGGTGCCGATGGCGTGCTGACCTATTACGCGCCGCAGGTGGCGCGCTGGCTGAAGGACGCCTGAGATGGAAGCGCCCGGCATGCAGCCTTGGCAGTGGGTGGTGTGGATCGTCGGCGTGAGCGTGTTTGCGCTGGTGATCGGGGCCTTGGTCGTGGCCGTGCTGCGCGCGGCGCGGCGGTCGCCCGAACTGCCTTCGGCGGCGGAACGCTTGCAGCGGCAAACGCCGCAGCTGCCGGAAGTGGAAGCGCAGTTGCGCGAGTTGGCCGGCTTGCAGCAGGGCGGCCGGATCGGCGATGCCGAATACGAGCGTCGCCGCGCCGAGGTGTTGCGTACTCACGGGTAGGGGCATGCCGGGGCTGCATCCCCGGCATGCAGAAGCCTGCGAGGCTCCGGGCCGCGCGGGAATGGCGAGTAGTTGAGTGCGTTGATGCCGGGGGCGTAGCCCCGACCCGTGGTGTCCGTGGGTGCCGACCGTTGGTCGGTACGGCGATGGCTCATCCAGCACCGCAGGTTGGGCCGATGAAGCAAGCCCAACGCGGGTATGGCCCATTGTGTCGTGATGCAGGGTTGACCAGCCATTCGGCTGTTGAAAAGCGTCCCGTGGCGCTCAACCCAGCCCACGCGTGGGGGCGGCGGTGTTTCAACCGCTGCAACCACCACAGCACACCGACGGCTGGCGCTCGACGGCATTGAGCGGCAGGTTGTGGCCGGCACGTGCCAGTGCCGGCAGCAGTTCCACTTCCAGCGCGCAGGTGGAGCAGCGCAAGGTGGCGGTGGCCGGGTCGTGGTCGATCAGTGCGGCCGGGTCGATTTCCAGCAGTTGCCGTTCGATGGCGGCCAGATCGGCCACCGGGCCGCCGAGGTGGATGACGTATTCCATTGCAGGGTTCCTGAAAGGATGCGCCGCATGCAGGCAATGCGCGGCGCACCGGGTGAGTGTGCTCAGCGGGTGACGACGAGCTTGCCCTTCATCAGCGCGGAGTGGCCGGGGAAGCTGCAGAAGAAGCTGTAGTCGGTGCCGGCGACGAGCTTCTTGCCGGGGAAGGTGGTGCGGGTGGTCGCGCCACCGCCGACCAGCGGGGTGAAGGCGATGGCGCGGGCGTCGTCCTTGGGCACGTAGTTGTTGGCGGCACCGGCCTTGACGCCGTCGCGGGCCAGCGCGGCCAGGTCGGCGGTGGTCGAAATGACGACGTTGTGGCCCATCGCGGCGACCGGCAGCTTGCCGGTGTGGGTCAGCTCGACGGTGATGGTGGCGCAGCTGGCCGAAACGGTGGCTTCGCGCAGGTCGAACTTCATCGCGTCATCGCCCTTGAGGGAAATGGTGCAGTTGCCGGCGGCGTGGGCCATGCCGGCGGCGCCGAACAGGGCGAGGGCGAGGAGGGCGCGGGAGAGCTTCATGGTGATGGTTCCTTGCGTCATGTAACGGGAAGAAGGGTCAGTTGCCGGCCAGCGCCTTGCGCACGCTGTCGATGAAGGCCGGGTCGGGCACGGCACTTGTCACTTCGCTGCGGGCGAGGACCTGGCCGTTGGCGTCGAGCAGCACCAGCGCGCTGGTGTGGTTGATGCTGCCATCGTCGCGGAAGCGGTAGCGCACATCCAGCACGTTGGCCAGCGCGGGCACGTCGTTGGCCTTTGGTTGCAGGAAGCGCCAGCCGTCGCCGACGCGGTGGCGCTGGGCCATGTCAGCCATGGCTTCGGGCGTGTCGCGGGCCGGGTCGAGGCTGATCATCACGAAGCCGAGCTTTTCGCGCTGTGCGGGGGTGAGCTGCTTCTGCACGCCCTTGGCGTTCTCGACGATCAGCGGGCACATCAGGTGGCAGTTGGTGTAAAGCATCGACACCACTTGCGGCTGGCCGCGCAGGTCGTGCCATTGCAGCGTGTGGCTGCCCTGGTCGGTGAAGCCGGCTTGCAGGTGGTACAGCGATTGGCCCGGCAGCGCCTGCAGGGCGGTGTCGGCGGCGTATGCCGGCGGTGCGATGGCGGCAGCGCCAAGGGCGAAGGCCAGCAGAAGGGGGGAGGGTTTCATGGTTGACTCCTTGCACAGCGGAAACCGAGATTGCCGAGCGTGCTGCTGGGTTGCAGCGCGGACAGCAGCACGAAACGTTTGACCACGCCGTAGTCGCTCTGGTCATTGAAGGCCAGCGCGGTGGCGCCGCAGAAGCGCAGCGATTCGCCATCGTCCTGGCCACGGCGGTCGCCGTCGCCAAGCAGCGAGGCGAAGTCGCCGCTCCATTCCCAATGCGCGCCGTGCAGGCCATGGATGCCCCATGCGTTGGCTGGTGGGTCGGCGGCTGCGTCGATGGCGCGCGGGGTGCCGTCGTTGATCTGGCGCAGGCGCCAGGCGCGGTCGTCGCGGGCGTCGAAGCGGGTGGCGTCAGCGGCCGCGGCGAACTCCCATTCGAGGAAGGTCGGCAGGCGTGCGCTTTGCGCACGACAGTAGGCGTCGGCGGCGTACCAGTTCACGTGTACGACCGGCGCATCGGCATGGATGGCTGCACCGGGGGCATCGGCCTGTGCCCAGTGGCCGAGATAGCCGGGGCTGGCGAATACCGCCGGGATGCGGTCGCGCCGCCATTGCGGGTGTTCGTTGATGAAGGCGGCGAACTGGGCGTTCGTCACCGGGCGTTCCATCAGTTGATAAGAAGCCACCGGCACAAGGCCGGTGACTTCTTCGAAGCGGACCGAGGAATGGAATGCGCCACCGTCAATCACCCGGTAGCCCGGCGCCGGGCCGCTGGCACCGGCAAGCGCCGGCGCCAAGGCAAGAGCGAGCAACAGGAGCTGCATCCGTTTCATCGTTGTATTACCTGCCGCCCTGCGGTTCGCCTTCCGGGTACTCGATGTCGTGCTGCTGGCCGGTGTAGATTTCGTGGTTCTCTTCGCCGGTGACCTTCAAGATGCCCAGCGAGCCCTTGTGGAACGTGCGGAAGATGCTGTGGTCAACCAGGATGAAGTTGCCCGGCACGTCGGCCTTGAACTCCACGACGGCCGAGCCGCCTGCCGGTACCAGCGTGGTCTGCACGTTCTCCTGATACTTGGTGCCGCCTTCGAAATACACCTTGTCGAAAATTTCGCCAATGACGTGGAAGCTGGACACCAGGTTCGGGCCGCCATTGCCGACGAAGATGCGGATCTTTTCACCGGCTTTGGCCGTCAGCGCGTTGTCGCCGGTCATCGAGCCTTCCGAACCGTTGAACACCACGTAGGTCGGGTGCTCGTCGATTGCCTTTTCGAGGCTGAACGGCTGCAAGCCCGGCTCGCCGTGCGCGCCTTCGGTGTAGAAGTCGCCCTGCATCACGTAGAACTCCTTGTCGACCGGCTCCAGCCCTTCTTCCGGCTCGACCAGGATCAGGCCGTACATGCCGTTGGCGATGTGCATGCCCACCGGCGCCATCGCGCAGTGATAGACGTACAGGCCCGGGTTCAGCGCCTTGAACGTGAACTGCGTTTCGTGGCCCGGCAGCGTGTTGGTGGCTTCGGCGCCACCGCCCTGCCCGGTGACCGCGTGCAGGTCGATGTTGTGCGGTACGTGCGAGCTGTGGTGATTCTTCAGTTTGAACTCGACCGTATCGCCCTTGCGTACACGGATGAAGCTGCCCGGCACCGAACCACCGAAGGTCCAGAAGTTGTAGGTGACGCCATCGGCGATGCGCATTTCCTTCTCGACCATTTCCAGGTCGACGACCACCTTGGCCGGCGTCTTGCGCGTGATCGGCGGCGGCACCATTGGCGGTGCGGTCAGCACGGCCTGGATGGTTTCCAACTGGGCGGCGGGCGCGGCGGCCGGCGCCTTGGGCGCGGCGAAAGCCGGCGCGGCGAACACTGCGGCAATGCCGCTGGCAAGGGCGCAGGAAAGAATGTGGCGTTGAAGGCGTTTCATGGGGCTCTCTCGTGTCGTGTCGTTGGTTGACGGCCTCATGGTCGGAGTTGCCGGAAGGCACCACGTTGATTTGCATCAATTCAGGGCCGTGACGGACGGACATTGCGCGGAGGCTTGACCTGCGTCAAACACGCGCCCGAGCGTTACGGCGCAACGGCTTCGGGCCAGCGGAAAACCTGCTTCCGGCAGCGCCATTGCGCGTGCATGCCCAGCGCATGGGCCAGCGCCATTGCGCCGCCGGCAATGCAGGCAAGGGGAGGGAAGAACAGCGCCGGCAGCAGCACAGCGGCGGCCAGCAGGTGGGCGTGCAGCACCCGTCGTTTTGCGGTTTCGTCGAACAGGCTGCCCACGCCCGGCACGCGGGTGCCGCGCGCCACGCGCTGGCGCAAGCTGATCCAGCTCAGGAATGCGGTTATTTCCAGCGCCATGCCGACCACCAGCAACGGCAGGCCAATGCCGAGCAGCAACGCGCCGGCCAGCATCGGATGGTCATCCATCCACAAGCCCGTGGCTCCGCCGGCCAGCAACGCGACGCAACCCCAGCGCCAGAACCGCCGCAATATCGGATTGCGCTGGTGTGGCGCACGCGCCTGCAACAGCAGCACGCCGATGGCGAACGCCACGAACGGCAACGCCATGCCACGCCATGCGGATTCCGGCAGCAGACCTGCCCAAGTGGCAATCGCGGCGCCGAGCGCCAGCAGCAAACCGGCTTGCCAGCCACGCAAGCCCAGTGCCGGTACAGCGCGCGTGCCCTGCAACATCGGCAAGGTGACGCCGCCTACCGCCACCAGCAGGCCCAGCATCCAACCGACGCCGCCGAGAACGGCATGCAGATTGACCAACCCCGGCGCTGCCGGCACATGCCAACCACTGCGCGCGGCCAACAGCAGCACGCCCAGCACGACGGTCGCCAGCAGCGCGATTACTGCCATGCCGATACCATCGCGCACCACGCGTTCGCCGCTGCCGCGCCACAGCGCCGCCACTGCCAGTGCCGCGAACGTGGCCACGCTGCCGCCCAGCAGCAACGCGGCGAATGGCGCAAGCCAGCGCGCGTGCAGGGCGAAGGTCGGCAGCAACAACGCAAGGCCGGTATTGAAGGCGGCATGCAGCCACGGCACGCCGCGCTGGCCGGGCATCGGGCTGCCGGCGGCGACCGGCAGGAACTGCACCAGGCTGCCCAGCATCGCGTTGCCCAACAGGCCCAGCACCAGCATGTGCACCAACACCAACGTGGCCGGTGTCCAGCGCGAGACCAGCGCCACCTCGCCCTGCCACGCCAGCCACAGGCCGGCGACCACGCCCCACGCCTGCGCCGCCAGCAGGAAACGCAGCGGCAGGGTCGCTGCGGGTGCCTGCGCGAACGCCAGCCCGCTCATGGCGGGTACGGTGTTTCCAGCAGATGGCCGTCCTGTGCGTGGCAGATGGTGACGCATGCGCCACCGCTGGCCAGTTCCTGCATGTGGCAGGCGAAACCGAGCTGTTCCAGCACCGGCAGCAGTGGCAGCGGTTTCACTGGCGTCAGCGCCACCAGCCGTTCGCCCGGTGGCAGCACGTGCAGGCGTTGCAGGATCTGCTCCATCGGCTCCGGTGGCGGCAGCCTGCGCAGGTCCAGCGGTTCATTGTCGTGGATCAACCCATCAGCCACAGCAGCCAGCCCAGTGGGTGGTGCGCGCGTGCAATGCCGTAGATCTGCACGAAGCACAGCAGCGCTGCGACGACCAGCAACGCGCGCTTGCCGGTGGCCAGCTTCGGCCGGAATGCGGCGATGCCCAGGCCGATGTAGGCGAGCAGGAGGCCGACCTTCACCCATAGCCAACCGTTGGCGAACATGCCGGGTGGCAGGATGGTCAGCAGCATCATCGCCGCGGTCAGCAGCACGGTGTCGATGGTGTAGCTCAGGTAGCGCACTGCGGCGAAGCGCGGCCAGCGCATGCCGGCCAGCATCGCCAGCGCACGCAGCGCGAACAGGCCGCCGCTGGTCAGCGCCGAGGCCATGTGCACCAGTTTGATGTCGGGGTAGAAGGTGATCATGCCGAGCATCGTACTCACCCAGGTCGCCCATCCGTGCGCGGGCTGAGGTAGATCCAACCCAGACGCCCCAGCCACGGCGCCAATGCCAGCAGCCAGCCCACCGCGGCTGCGGCCTGCCATGCCATCGTGTCCGGCGCGATGTCGGCGACGATGCGCATCACCGCCACCGCCTGCAATGCGGCGAAGGCGAACCACGCCACCTTCGGCATCACCAGCGGCCGCCCGGAGTGGCCTTGCGTCACCCGCGTCACCATCGCCACCAGCAGACTGCCGAAAAAGCCGATGAACAAGGCGTGCATCGGCGCGCGGCCGAGGATGAACTCACCACTGGCCAAGTAGGTGAAGCTCTGCGCCAGATACAGCGCGAACGTGGCCGGCAGCCATGCGGTGCCGATGAACAATACCGCGAGCAAGCCCGGCATGCGCCCGCGCGGCCACCAGCGATACACCGCCAATGCGGACAGCAGCAGCAACGGCAGGTCGGCCAGCCACAGCCATGCATAGGCGTGTACCAGCTCCAGCCCCAGGTGCGCCAGCAGCAGCGTCCACATCGCGCCCAGCCACCACAGCGGCCGCCACGCGGTGTAGCCCGGCACCACATTGCCGGCGAAGAACGGGAACATGCGGTGTGCCACGGTCATATAAACCGGCAGCAGCAGGCCGATGCTGCCGAGCTTGATGCTGGCGAACGCCCACGTGGGTGCCGCGCCCAGAGTGAAGGCGACGAACATTGCCAGCCCCAGCCAGCCCAGCAGCAGGCCGGCGAAGCACGAGCGCGCGTGCCACGTGCGGCCCTTTTCGTCGGCGAGCAGGCGGCCCAGCGTGCACAGCGCCGAGGTCCAGCCGGCCAGCGCCATCCACAGGCCCACGGTGGTGCCGGCCTGCCAGCCGGCCGCGCCGAGCAGCAGGGCCAGTTGTCCGCCCATCAGGCCCAGCCCTACTGGGACGTAGTGCCAGCGGCTCAATTCGGGCAGGCCCATCCAGCGTGGAAACACGGTCAGCAGGAAGCCGAAGATGAAGCTGGGCAGCACGAGGTATTGCATCAGCAGGGCGTGCAGCCAGCCGGCGGGGAGGGTGGGCTGCGGCATGGTCCAGCCGCCCCAGCGGGTGGCCAGCAGCCACAGTGCCCACCACAGCATCGCCAGCAGTACATTGCTGGCGCCGACGAAGAACAGCATCCGGTGCGGGGCATGCGCCAGCCAGGAAGGGGACAGGCCGCGCAACGGGGGCATGGCATCGGGCGGGGGAGCGCTTTCGATTTTCATGGGGTGCAGCTTGCCGCCGGTGGTGGGGGGGCGCCTTGACGTGGGTCAGGCGATGGTGGGATCGGGCGTTGCTCTCCGGTTGCAGCAGGTCGCGGCTTTCCCCCTCCCCTTTCACGCGCAGCGTGAAGGGGAGGGCTGGGGAGGGGTACTGTTGCCGTTGCCGTTGCCGTTGCCGTTGCCGTTGCCGTTGCCGTTGCTTTTGCTCTTCGGCTTTTGACTTTCCCTGCCGTAGAGCTCGCGTCCCGGCTGTGCTTTCTTTTGGTTACTTTTCTTTGCACAAGCAAAGAAAAGTGACTCGCTCATGCGAAGCAGGAGTGAAAGCTTTTGCTCTCAAGCTTTGGCTTTTGCCTCTTACTCCAAGGTGGAGAAAGATCAAAAGCAAGAGCAAAGGCTTTCGCTCCCCTTCGGGGAGCGAGCTACTTTTCTTTGCTCGTGCAAAGAAAAGATAGCCAAAAGAAGCGCTTTTCCAACAGCCGAATGGCTGGTCAAGCACGCCCTGCCTCCGCGCCCACGGCGCTACGCGCCGCGGGTCCACTCCGCCGCCGGGATTTTTCGACGAGACATCCCTGTCTCGTCGAAAAACGACGTGCATCCATGCACGTCGCCCCTGCGGGGTCTTGTCCGTCGGCTCCGTCGCTGCGGAAGGGAACCCGGTAAAGCAAGATCACGAGCAACAGCAACAGCAACAGCAACAGCAACAGCAACAGCAACAGCAACAGCGAATTGCGCTTTGCCCGTCGAACAAGAAGAAGAGCCGCTTTCGCGGCCCTTCTTGGTTTACATCAGTGGTGCCTGCATCACGCCTTGCGCGGTGCAACCCACAGGCGGAACACGAACCACGCCAGCGCCACCGCGCCAACGCTGAACAACGTGTCGGCCGGAACGCGCATCCACACCAGCATGTCCACGATCGGCTGCTGCATGAACTCGGCCGAACGTGCGTACCAGTAGCCGTGCTTGAGCGTGGCGCTGAGTTGCAGGATGCCCAGCGGCAACAGCGTCAGCGCAGCCATGCCGGCCAAGCCGATGTTCAATGCCCAGAACGCCGTCTTCAGCAGCTTCTCGCTCCATGCCAAATCCGGCTTCAAACCGCGCAGGCAGAACAGCATCAGGCCGATGCCGAGCATGCCATAGACACCGAACAGCGCGGTGTGGCCGTGGGTCGGGGTCAGGTTCAGGCCCTGCATGTAGTACAGCGACAGCGGCGGGTTGATCAGGAAGCCGAACAGGCCAGCGCCCACCAGGTTCCAGAACGACACCGCCAGGAAGAACATGATCGGCCACTTGTACTTGGCCATCCACGGCGTTGCCTTGCCCAGCTTGTAGTGGTGGTAGGCCTCGAAGCCGACATAGGCCAGTGGCACCACTTCCAGCGCACTGAAGCTTGCACCCAGTGCAATCACCGCCGTCGGGGTGCCGGTGAAGTACAGATGGTGCAAGGTGCCCAGCACGCCGCCGGCCATGAACACGATGGTGGCGAACAGCACCGCCATCGTTGCCGAACGGGTCTGCAACAGGCCCAGGCGGGTGAACAGGAAGGCGATGACCGCCACCGCGAACACCTCGAAGAAGCCTTCCACCCACAGGTGGACCACCCACCAGCGCCAATATTCGACCATCGACAGGTGCGTGTGCTCGCCCCACATCAGGCCGGCCGCGTAGAAGATGCCGATGGCGACCACCGACATGAACAGCAGGCTGACGATGGACTTGGATTCGCCGCCGTTCTTGATTGCCGGCCACAGCGCACGGCCCACCAAGGTCAGCCACAGGATCAGGCCAACGAACAGGAACAGCTGCCAGAAGCGGCCAAGGTCAACGTATTCCCAGCCCTGGTGGCCGAACCAGAAGTTGTGCTTCAGGCCCAGCTTCTGCATCACCGCGAACCACTGGCCGGCAAACGCACCGACGACGATCACGATCAGGCAGACCCACAGGAAGTTCACGCCAATGCGCTGGAACTTCGGCTCATGGCCGGAAATGGCCGGGGCAATGTACAAGCCCATGCCCAGCCACGCGGTGGCGATCCACAGCACCGCCAGTTGCGTGTGCCATGTGCGCGTGAGCGAGTACGGCAGCACGTCGGCAATGGCGAAGCCATAGGCTTCCTGGCCTTCGACTTGATAGTGCGCGGTGATGGCGCCGAGCAGGATCTGCACCAGGAACAATGCGATCACCACCCAGAAATACTTGGCGGTGGCGCGCATCGACGGGGTGATCTTGATGGCGGCCAGCGGGTCGGTCTTGGGCAGCGTCGGCACCATTTCGTCGCCGTGGTTGACCGCATAGTGCCAACCCAACAGGGCGACGCCGGCAATCAGGAACAGCACGCTGAACACCGTCCACAGGAACATGCTCGGCGGCGCCTTGTTGCCGACCAGCTCGTCATACGGCCAGTTGGCGGTGTAGGTGATCTCCTGGCCGGGGCGCAGGGTCACCGACGACCATGCCGCCCACCAGTAGAAGGCGGTCATCTGCCGGCGATGCTCGGCGTCCGGCACGGTGTCGTTGCGCATGGCATAGGCCTCGCGCAGGTTGGCCATCGACGGATCGGCGCTGAACAGGGTCTGGTAGTGCGTGGCCACCGTGGCGATGGCCGCCACGCGGTCCGCATCCAGGGTGACCGTGCCGGTGGCCGGGTCATGGCTGTTCGGGCGCATCAAGGCCTGCACGCGCTTGGCGTAGGCGGCCTGGGTGGGGGCGTCCAGCGCCTTGTGGCTGTCCACGCCGTGTTCACGCTTGGCCCAGATGTCGAGGATGGCCTCGGCTTCGCGGTGCAGCCAATCTGCACCCCAGTCGGGTGCGACATAGCCGCCGTGGCCCCAGATCGAGCCGAGCTGCTGGCCGCCGATGGACTGCCACACCTGGCGGCCGGTTTCGATGTCCTGCCGGGTATAGACCACCGTGCCGTCGGTGCTGACCACCTGTTCGGGTATGGGGGGCGCTTGGCGGTGGATTTCGCTGCCGACCCATAGCAGGACGGCGAACGAGGCGATGAGCAGGACCGTCAGGCCTGCCCATAGCTTGCGGGTGGAATTCATGGAACGTCTCTCCGTTGGAAACGCCTGCATCTTCGGCGTTTGTTCAGGGAGGGGCAATGACACAGGTCAAGCCGCTGGGTGGAGGTGCGTGCTTGGTAGTGATGGGCCGTGGCTTTTGCTTGGCAAGAAACCAATGCAGAAGCGAAGCCAAAAGAAGGAGCAAAGGCTCACGGCCAAGCCCGGCGGGTTCGGGAGGGCGTTCGGGTTGCAAACAGGCCGGGCGCCGGATCCGCCGACACGCAGGGGATACTGTTTCAGTCCAATCAATCGCGCAGCACAGCCAGCGCCAACGCTTCCAACCGCGCCAGATCGAGAATCTCCACGTCGCGCTGCTTGATGTGCAGCAAACCATCCTGCTCGAAGCGGCGCAGCACCCGGCTCACCGTCTCCGGTGCCTGCCGCAGGTAGTTGGCGATGTCGGTGCGCGTCATCGTCAGCTGGAAGCGGCGCGGCGAAAAACCGCGTTGCGCCAGCCGCCGCGACAAGCCGATCAGGAACGCGGCCATCCGCTCGTCGGCGGTGTTGTCGCGGGCAAACAGGGCGGCGATGCCGATGTCGCGGCTCATCAGCCGGAACAGGTGCTGTTGCAGGTTGGGCAAGCGCGCGGCCAGCAGCGCGATCCGCGGGAACGAGAACCGGCACAGCATCACCGTGTCCAACGCCACCGCGTTGCACGGGTAGCGGTCGTCGTGGATCGCGTTCAGGCCGATCACCTCGCCGGGCAGGTGGAAACCCAGCACCTGCTCGTGGCCGTTGCGGTCGATCTGGTAGGTCTTGACCGTGCCGGCGCGCACCGCGGCGATCGCGCCGAACGGGTCGCCCTCGCGGAACACGTGTTCGCCCGCACGCAGCGGGCCGACGTGTTCGACCAGCACGTGCAGGTCCATCAGCGCGCCCTTGTCCATGCCTTCGGACAGGCAGGCCTGCGAGAACGCGCACGTGGTGCAGAAGGTCAGCGCGTCGCCATCATCGGCAAGGATGCGTGCATCCGTGCGCGGGAACACCAGCGGCGAGGTCATGCAGGAAGAACTCCCGTCGGGCTTACACCGTGCGCGAAAAATTCGGCGAGGCGGTGGCGGCTTGGGTGGGCAGGTAGCGATCGAAGCACATGGCGATGATACGCAACAGCAGCCGCCCCCGCGAGGTTGCGCGCAACCCGTTGGCCGCCAGCTCCACCAAACCGTCACTTTGCAGCGGTTGCAGGCGGCGCAGTGCCTCGGCGAAATAGCGCGGGAAATCGATCACGTGGCGGCGGCCGAGGTCGTCGTAATCCAATGCGCCGTGGCACATCAGCTGCTGGATAACGTCGGCGCGGATCACGTCGTCCTCTTCCAGCCGCATGCCGCGCCACACCGGCAACCGGCCCTGGTCGATGGCCTGTTCCCAGCTCGGCAGATCGCGCGGGTTCTGGCTGAAGCTCGGGCCGATGTGGCTGATGGCGCTGACGCCCAACCCGAGCAGGTCGCTCTCGGCGTGGGTGGTGTAGCCCATGAAGTTGCGGTGCAGGCTGCCGTTGCGCTGCGCCACCGCGAGGCTGTCGCCGGGCAGGGCGAAGTGGTCCATGCCGATATAGACGTAGCCGGCCTCGCCGAGCTTGTCGATCGCGCATTGCAGCAGCGCCAGCTTGGTGTCCGGCGTCGGCAGGTCTTCGGCGTTGATGCGCTGCTGCGGGCGGAACAGCGACGGCAGGTGCGCGTAGCTGTAGATTGCCAGGCGGTCCGGGCGTGCTTCCAGCGTGGTGTCCAGCGTGCGCGAGAAGCCTTCCAAGCTCTGCTTGGGCAGGCCGTAGATCAGGTCCACGTTGACCGATTGCAGGCCATGGCGGCGGCAGGCATCGATGATCGCCAGCGTCTGCTCGACGCTCTGGATGCGGTTGACCGCGCGCTGCACCTCGGGGTCGAAATCCTGCACGCCGAGGCTGGCGCGGTTGAAGCCGGCGGCAGCCAGCTCGCCCACTTCGTCGGGGGTGATGAAGCGCGGGTCCAGCTCGATAGAGCAGTCCAGCCGTTGCGGCGTGGCGAAAGAGAAGTGCCGGCGCAGCACGTCCATCACCTCGGCGATCTGCGCCGGGGACAGGAAGTTGGGCGTGCCGCCGCCGAAATGCACCTGCTCGACGTCGCGATCGCGGTCGAACAACGTCGAGTTCATCGCGATTTCGCGGTACAGCCGGGTCAGGTAGGTCGCCCCGCGCGCGGCGTCGCGGGTGATGATGCGGTTGCAGCCGCAGTAGAAGCATGGGCTGTTGCAGAACGGGATATGCAGGTACAGCGACAGCGGCCGCGGGATGGGGTCGCCGTTGCTGATGGCCGCCATGTCGCGCAGGTCCGCCTCGCCGAACGACGAGGAAAACTGCGGTGCGGTCGGGTAGGAGGTGTAGCGCGGCCCCGGGGTGTCGTAGCGCCGCAACAGCTCGGGGTCGAACAGGGAGGAAAGACTGGCCATGCCGGCAGATTAGGCAAGGGGGGTGGGGTTGTCCTTGACCTGAGTCAATCGCCGGGCCGTGCATGGCGCGCGCTAGAATCGACAGCACGCGAATCCCGTGCAAGCAAAGGATCCCCATGAGCGCCGCCCGCTATGCCGTCTTCGGCCAGCCCATCGCCCACTCGCAGTCGCCGCGCATCCACGCCGCCTTCGCCAAGGCGCAGGGCATCGCGCTGGACTATCGCGCCATCGAGGCGTCGCCGCAGGATTTCGCCGCCGCATTGGAGGCCTTCGCCGCCGATGGCGGCGTAGGCGCGAACGTCACCCTGCCGCACAAGGAGGCCGCGTTCGCCTTGTGTGCGACCACCACCTCGCGCGCGCAACGGGCCGGCGCGGTCAATACCCTGCTGCGCAAGGGCGAACGCTGGCATGGTGACAACACCGACGGCATCGGCTTGGTGCGTGACTTGACCGGCCGCCACGGCCTTGACTTGCGCGGTCGCCGCGTGCTGCTGCTCGGTGCCGGCGGTGCCGCGCGCGGCGTGGCGCCGGCGCTGCTCGATGCCGGCATCCTCGAGCTGGTCGTCGTCAACCGCTCGCCCGAGCGCGCCGACGCCCTGGCCGATGCGATGAACGAACCCGGCCGCGCCATTTCCGCCTACTGGGACGCACTGCGCGAACTGGGCGATTTCGAACTGGTTATCAACGCGACTTCGGCCGGGCGCGGCGAGGGCGGCGCGTTCCAGTTGCCGCTGTCGCTGGTCAACAGCCTGACCACCGCGGTGGATCTGAACTACGGCGAGGCGGCGATCGCGTTCCTTGCATGGGCGCGCGCGGCCAGTTGCCGCAACAGCTTCGACGGGCTGGGCATGCTGGTCGAGCAGGCCGCCGAGAGCTTCCAGCTGTGGCATGGCGTGCGCCCGGACACCAACGAGGTATATGACGAGTTGCGCGGGCAGGCCAATACGCTGGTCAGCGCGGACTGAGCGGCGTGGACAACACGCAATTGCTGACCACGCTGCTGGTCTCCATCGGCTACCGCCTGCCGGTGCTGATTGCGCTGGGCGTGGCGCTGGTCATGCTGCTGGATGCACCGAAGGGTGTGGCGCGGCGTGCGGCGCTGTGGGCCGTGTCGGTGCTCATGGCGGCGGCGCTGCTGGGGGGCGTGCTGTCGATAGTGCCGTTGCTGCTGATTGCCGGGGGCAACTACAACGGCATGGGCGCGCTGAATTCGGTGCTGAGCGTGGCGCATTTTGCCTTGTCGCTGGCGGAGGCCGCAGGTTTCGTGTTGCTGGCCTGGGCGCTGGTACGGGCGCTGCGTGGAAACGCAGCCCGACCGTAAGCGCACCTTGGTGTGCGATGGGGTTCTACCGGGAAAGCCTCATCGCGAACCAAGGTGCGCTCCTGCGGGTATTGGCGTGGTACTCCCGAGGCCCGGCACCGTGATTGTGGGAAAATGCCGGCCTTGATTGCAGCAGGTGGCAGAACGGCGTGACGGAGAAAGTGGAAGCGCCGCGTGCGTTGACCGAGGACGTGAAGACGGCCATCCGCGACGCCTATGCGAAGCTGCAAGCCAATACGCCCGGCTTCAGCACGCGCCGTTCGCAGAGCCAGATGATCGGCGTGGCCTCGCGTGCGTTGGCTACCGGCGGTGTGGGTGTGGTCGAGGCGCCCACCGGTGTCGGCAAGAGCCTGGGCTACCTCACCGCCGGCGTGCCGATTGCCTTGGCGTCGAAGAAGAAATTGGTCATCAGCACCGGCACCGTGGCGTTGCAATCGCAGTTGGTCGAGCGCGACATCCCCAATTTCCTCAAGGCCACCGGCTTGCAAGCCACGGTGGCGCTGGCCAAGGGCCGCACCCGTTACCTGTGCACGCGCAACGCCGCCGAGGCGCAGGGCGAGGGCGCGCAGGAGGGCATGTTCGGCGACGAGGTGTTGCTGCACGACCGGCCATTGGCGCCGATCGAAATGGACGTGGCCGGCAAGCTGGTGCGCGCCTTCAGCGAAGGCCGCTGGAACGGCGACCTCGACAACGCGCCGGAGAACGTCAGCCCCGGCCTGCGCGTGCGCATCACCACGCCGGCCTCCGGTTGCGCCGGCCGCCGCTGCGCGTATTCGGCGCAATGCCCGGTGTTGCGCGCGCGCACCGAAGTGCGTGATGCGCAGGTGGTCGTCACCAACCACGCGCTGTTGCTGTCGGCGCTGTCCATCGGCGAAAGCGACAACGGCCAACCGCTGATCGCCGCGCCCGGCGAGATGCTGCTGGTACTGGACGAAGGCCACCACATCGGCAACGTCGCCATTGACCAAGGCGCGGCCAGTCTGCCGCTGGACGACATGGCGCGCCGCACCGGGCGCTTGCAGATCATCATCGCCGCCGCCTACCGCGCGGTGGACAAGGACAAGCTGGGCAACCTGCTGCCGAACGAGGCCATCGAGGTGGCTGCGCGCGTCAGCAAATTGCTCAAGGCATTCGCCGACGGCATCGCGCAGGTGTGGACGCCCGCTGCCGACGAACGCGAGCCGCTGTGGCGCGCCGCCAACGGCCGCCTGCCGGAAGCGTGGAAGCAGCCCATCGAAGAACTGGCCGACGAAACCCGCAGCCTGCTCAACTGGGCCACCGCCGCAACGATGCAAGTCGCCAAGGCCAAGCCCGAGGACGCCGGCCACGAGCGCTTGCAGCGCAGCCTCGGCATGGCGCTGGAAATGATCCAGCAGCAATACGACCTGTGGGCCGGCTGGCGGCGCGAGGACAAGGAGGGCCAGCCGCCGATGGCGCGCTGGATCACGCTCACCCGCGACGGCGAGCACGTGCTGCATTGCTCGCCGGTGTCGGCGGCGATGGTGCTGCGCAAGCTGCTGTGGGACGAAGTGGATTCGGTGCTGATGACCTCGGCCACGCTCACCGGCGGCGGCGATTTCCAGTCATTGGCGATCGACAACGGCATCCCCGAGGAAGCGGAGATGGTGTCGCTGGCCTCGCCGTTCGACCTGCCCAACCAGGCGCAACTGGTGGTGCCGCCGTTCCCGGTGACGCCGGACGACCGCGAGCGCCATCCGAAGGAAGTGGCGAAGTATCTGGCTGCCGAACTGGACTGGGACAAGGGCAGCATGGTGTTGTTCACCTCGCGCTGGAAGATGGAGAAGGTGGCCGAGCTGATGCCGGCCACGCTGCGCAAGAAGGTGCTGGTGCAGGGCGAGGGCGCCAAGCAGAAGATGATCGACGAGCACCTGCGCCGCACCGCCGCCGGCGAAGGCTCGGTGCTGTTCGGGCTGAACTCGTTCGGCGAGGGGCTGGATTTGCCGGGCGAGGCCTGCACCACGGTGGTCATCACCCAGGTGCCATTCGCGGTGCCGACCGACCCGCAGACTTCGACGTTGAGCGAGTGGTTCGAGGGGCGCGGGCTGAACTCGTTCAACCTGATCGCCATTCCGCACGCGCTGCGCACGCTCACCCAGTTCGCCGGGCGCCTGATCCGCACCTCCACCGACACCGGCCGCGTCATCATTCTTGATTCGCGGCTGCTCACGCGCCGCTATGGCAAGCGCATCATCGACGCGCTGCCGCCGTTCAAGCGGGTCATTGGGTGAAGCAAGGAGCGAGTGGAGAGGAAGGAGGAACGAAAAAAAAGCACGTACGCGCGTGCTCTTACTCGTTCCTCGTTCCTATTCATTCGTTTCTCGCTTGTTCAGCGCCGCCGCTGCGGCCGCCGCGTCCTCGCGCGACAGGAACAGGTATTCCAGCTCGCAGCCACCGAACTTGTCTTCCAGGTCGTGCATGCGCACCGGGTGATTGCCGAAGCGGTAGTGCTGGCTGCCATCGTCGGTGTCCTCGACCAGATAGACGCCGAAGGATGGCGGGCTGGTCAGCGTGCCTTCCAGCTTGACGGTCGCAGGATCGATGGCGCGCTGGATGAGGTCTTCAAGGTCGGTCATGGCATTGCCGTGGGGCATGGTGGCGGCGTTCGGGGCAAGTGGAATCGTTGTCGGGGCTGGCGTCAATGTCGCTGGCTTCCGGCAGTGGGCAGGTGCGTGGATCCGCGCGACCCCTGCGCCCCGGTAGCGGCCGGCGCAGGGAGTGCTTGAGAGTGCTGGGCCGGCGCCGATGGCCGGGATTCAGCTGCTGCGCAGCTGCCGCGTCACCGCGCTGATGACGGCGATGCCGGCGGTCAGCGCGGCCATCGACAGGAATTGCACGCGGGTTTCTGGCGCGGACAGCAACAGGGCGAAAATCAGCGCGAGGATCGCCAGCGCCAGTACCGTCAGGTACGGAAAACCGGCCATGCGGAACGGTAGCGGCGTACCCAGCCGTTCGGCGCGGCGGCGCAGGATCAGCTGCGACACCAGTGTCAGCGTCCACACCAGCAGGCAGGTGGAGCCGACCACGTTCAGCAGCACCGGCAGCACCTTGTCCGGGTACAGCAGTTCGGCCACGGTGGCGGCGAAGCCGACCAGCACGCTGGCCAGTACCGCGAACACTGGCACCTGGTGGCCGCTGGTGCGGGCCAGCCAGCGCGGCGCTTCGCCACGTGCGGCCAGCGAATGGATCATGCGCGAGGCGCCGTAGAGGTTGGCGTTGAGCGCCGACAGCAGCGCGATCACCGCGATCAGGGTGATGGCCGTGGCCGCGCCGGGGATGTTGGCGACCTGCAATACGGCGGCGAACGGAGATTTCAGCGATTCGCTGGTCCACGGCACCACCGCGATGATCACGCCGATCGAGCCGATGTAGAACACGAGGATGCGCCAGGCCACGGTGCGGATCGCACGTGCCAGGCTGCGCTCGGGGTCCTGCGTCTCGGCGGCGGCCACCGCGACGATCTCGGTGCCGCCAAAGGCGAACACCACCACCAGTAGCGCCGCACCGACGCCGGCCAGCCCCTTCGGCGCGAAGCCGCCCTCGCCGAGCACGTTGGACAGCCCCGGCGAGGCCACGCCCGGCAGCAATCCGCACAGCAAGACGATGCCGACCAGGATGAAGACGATGATCGCCGCGACCTTGAGGATGGCGAACCAGAATTCGAACTCGCCGTAGTTGCGCACGCCCATCAGGTTGATGACGGTGAACACCACCATGAACGCCAGCGAGGCCAGCGGCACCGACAGTTGCGGCCACAAGGTTGCCAGCAAGCCGGCCGCGCCCACCGACTCGGCGGCGATCACGATCACCAGCTGCACCCACCACAGCCAGCCGATGGTGGCGCCGGCGGTGGCGCCCATCGCATCGGCGGCATACACCGAGAACGCGCCGCTGGCCGGGCGCGCGGCGGCCATTTCGCCCAGCGCGTGCATCATGATGATGACCAGCGTGCCGGCCACCAGGTAGGACAGCAGCACTGCCGGGCCGGCGGCTTGGATGCCCACGCCCGAGCCGAGGAACAGCCCGGCGCCGATCGCGCTGCCCAGCCCCATCATGATCAGCTGGCGCGGTTTGAGCGCGCGCTCCAGTTTCTGCGATGGCATCGTGGCCGGGGCGGCGGCGGAAAGAGGCTCGGACATCGGCGGGCGTCGGTTGGCGGAAAGGGCGACACCATACCGCTTCCGCCCGCCGGGTGGCGCGTGCGCTTGCAGGCCAAGATGGCCGAGATGGCGCGTCGCATCGCCACCGGCCAGTTGCTGGCTTTGCAGCTGGGCTGCTTGAAGGGGGCCGGCGGCATGCTGCCGCAGTAGGTGAAGGTGCCGAGGCCGTGCACCCGTTGGTGATCGGCCGCGAGCTGACCGGCATCAACGTGTTCTGACCGCAGTGGCGGCCCGCAGGCGACAATGCGCGCCTTCCACCGCCTTGCCGACACAGTGAAAACACCCCCGCAACTGCAAATCCTGATCGACGACGGCGTCATCGACGAAGTCCTGCGCCCGCTCAAGAGTGGCAAGGAGGCATCGGTCTATGTCGTCCGCAGTGGCGATGCGGTGCGTTGCGCCAAGGTCTACAAGGACATGGCCCAGCGCAGCTTCCAGCAGCGCGTGCAATACCAGGAGGGCCGCAAGGTGCGCGGCAGCCGCGAGGCGCGCGCCATCGGCAAGGCCAGCAAATACGGCCGCAGGCAGCAGGAGGAGGCCTGGAAGAACACCGAGGTGGATGCCCTGTACCAGCTTCGCGCCGCCGGCGTGCGCGTGCCCGAGCCATTCGGCTACCTCCATGGCGTGCTGGTGATGGAGCTGGTCACCGATGCCGAGGGGTTCAGCGCGGCGCGGCTGGGCGAGATGGAGCTGGACGCCGGGCAGGCGCGCCGGTTCCACGCGGTACTGGTGCAACAGGTGAAGCTGATGCTGTGCTGCGGGCTGATCCACGGCGACCTGTCCGCCTACAACGTACTGGTCGGCCCGGACGGCCCGGTGGTGATCGACTTTCCGCAGGTGGTCAGCGCCGCCGGCAACAATGCCGCGCGCACGATGCTGCTGCGCGACGTCAACAACCTCACCGCCAGCCTCGGTCGCTGGGCGCCGGAGTTGCTGGACACCTGGTACGGCGAGGAGATGTGGGAGCTGTTCGAGGCCGGCGACCTGCACCCGGACACGGCACTGGCCGGCCAATTCACCCCGGATGAACGCACCGTGGACCTGGACAGTGTCCGCCACGCCATCAACGACGCCCGCGAGGAAGCGCTCATTCGCCAGCAGGGCCGCGAGGCGGCGGCGGAAGACGACGGCTACTGAGCGTCTTTCGCGGCGGCGGGGTCACGCCCCGCCGGGAAACCCATGCTGCCGCCACGCCTCGAACACCACCACGGCGACCGAGTTGGAGAGGTTGAGGCTGCGGTTGTCCGGCTGCATCGGCAGTCGCAGGCGGCGGCCGTCGGGCAGCGCGTCCAGCACTTCCTGCGGCAGGCCGCGGGTTTCCGGGCCGAACAGGAAGGCGTCGCCGTCGGCGAACTGCACCGTGTCGTAGCGCACGCTGGCGCGGGTGCTCATCGCGAACAGGCGAGCGGGGGCGATGCGCGCCAACGCGGTGTCCAGGTCCGGGTGCACCTGCATCTGCGCGTATTCGTGGTAATCCAGCCCGGCGCGGCGGAGCTGCTTGTCGTCGATGTCGAAACCGAGCGGCTCGATCAGGTGCAATCGCGCGCCGGTATTGGCGCACAGGCGAATCACGTTGCCGGTGTTCGGCGGAATTTCGGGCTGGTAGAGCAGTACGTGAAAAACGGGGGAGACGGTCATCGGCGCAGTTTACGCCGCGGCCGTCTCCCGGTCGGTACGGCGGCTCACTTGGCGACCATGCCCGTGGCGGCATGGCCGATGGCGTCGCCGGCCAGCTTGGCGGCGGCCTGCGCGGCCAACGCCTGTACTTGCTGCGCGTCCGGGCGCACGGTGATCGCCGGCAGCGACACCACCCACTGGCCGACGCTGGCGCCGATGCCCATCGGGGAACTGGCGACCAATTGCATCGCGGCTTGCTCGGCAGCCAGTTCGACGATCTGGCCCACGCTCGGGCGCACCTGCACCAGCGACAGGGTGGGAATGGCGCTGCTGCGCTCGTGTTCGGCCTGGGCCAGCTGGTCGGCGGACGGGCGCACCTGCACGGTTTCGAGGGTGACAATGTCGGCGGCCTGGGTGGCGCCGGTGAAGCTGATGCCGGCGGCGATGGCGAGCGCGATGGCGATGGACTTGGTGTTCATGGGATGGCCTCTTTGGTGTTCGTGAAAAGTGGTGTTGTAGTAAAGTAAAACACTAAAAACCGAAGCGCAAGGAAATTTTTGTCTTTCCGCGTTTTGTTCAGCATCCAGTCATCTTCTGGTGGGTGTGAAAGACGCTTGTTTCCTGCAGGTGTGTTTGAGCAGGATGTGTGCCAATTCCATCATGTTGAATTGAAAGGGTTTTCCGCTTTGCGGGTGTGTCCGCTGTCCGGTCGCCGGCCGTAGCGGACGGCGTCCGCACCTCCCCCATGACCCTTGGCGCATGCCGCCGCGACAGGGCGGCGGCTACGATCGGTGTTCACCTTCATTACTCAAGGACAGTGGATGAACACCGCCGCACCCCGTAACGCCCTTCTTGCCGTGGCGCTGGGCGCCGCCATCGCCGGCCTTGCCGGCACGCCGCTGCCGGCTCTGGCGAAGGCCAAGCCGGTTGCCGCCGCGTCCAGCGTCGATATCCCGTACGAGGAGTTCACCCTGCCCAACGGCCTGCGCGTGGTGGTGCATACCGACCGCAAGGCGCCGATCGTCGCGATCAACATCTGGTACCACGTCGGCGCCAAGGACGAGCCGGCCGGCCGCACCGGCTTCGCGCACCTGTTCGAACACCTGATGTTCCAGGGCAGCGAGAACCACCACGGCGAGTTCTTCGAACCGTTCAAGCAGGTGGGCGTGACCGACCAGAACGGCACCACCAACACCGACCGCACCAACTACTTCCAGAACGTGCCCACCACCGCGCTGGACATGGCGCTGTGGATGGAGTCCGACCGCATGGGTCACCTGCTCGGCGCGATCGACCAGGCCGCGCTCGACGAACAGCGCGGCGTGGTGCAGAACGAGAAGCGCCAGGGCGAGAACCAGCCCTATGGGCAGGTATGGGACAAGCTGACCCGCGCGCTGTACCCGGCCGGCCACCCGTACCACCACGGCGTGATCGGCTCGATGAACGACCTCAACGCCGCCTCGCTGGACGACGTGAAGACGTGGTTCCGCACCTGGTACGGCCCGAACAACGCGGTGCTGGTGCTGGCCGGCGACATCGACGTGGCCACCGCCAAGGAAAAGGTCGCCAGGTACTTCGGCGACATCCCGGCCGGCCCGACGATGGCGCAGCCGGCGGTCAACATCGGCCAGCGCCCGGAATCCACCCGCGAGGTGATGACCGACAAGGTGCCGCAGGCGCGCATCTACCGCGCCTGGAACGTGGCGCAGGTCGGCACCGCCGACATCGACCAACTGCAGCTGTTCTCGCAGGTGCTGGGCGGCGCCAAGTCCTCGCGGCTGGACCAGCGCCTGCTGCACAAGGAGAAGTTGGTGGACAACGTCGGCACCATGGTGGGGCCGTCGCAGTTGGGCTCGAACTTCATCATCATGGCCACGGTCAAGCAGGGCGTGGACCCGGCCAAGGTCGAGGCGATCATCGACGAGGAGCTGCGCCAGCTGATCGCCAAAGGCCCTCGCGCCGACGAACTGGCCCGCGCCAAGACCGTGTTCCGCTCCGGTTTCATCCGCGGCATCGAGCGCATCGGCGGCTTCGGCGGCAAGGCCGACGCGTTGGCCGAATGCGCGGTCTATGAAGGCGACCCCGGCTGCTTCCGCACCTCGCTGGCCAATATCAACAACGCCAGCGCCGCCGACCTGAAGGCCGCCGGCGGCAAGTGGCTGGGCGTGGGCGACCACACCTTGGTGGTCGAGCCGGGCGAGCGCGTGGCGCTGGAAGAGCTGCCCTCGGCCAAGCCGGCGCCGTTCAATGTGCCGGCGGTCGATGCCAAGTACCGCGCGCTGCCCTCGCAGGTCGATCGCAGTGCCGGCGTGCCGCAGACCAAGAGCTTCCCGGAGCTGAAGTTCCCGCAGTTGCAGCGCGCCACGCTGAAGAACGGCACGCAGGTGATCCTGGCCGAGCGCCATGACGTGCCGGTGGTGCAGTTCAGCTATGAATTCCCGCGCGGTGGCTACACCGCAGACGAGGGCCGCAAGCCGGGCACAGCCAACTTCACGATGGGCATGCTCGACGAAGGCGCCGGCCAGCTCGGCTCGTTGGCCTTCGCCGACGCCGCCGAGGCGCTGGGCGCGTCGATTGGCGCCGGCGCCTCGCTGGATGGCGGCAACGTCTATTTGTCGGCATTGAAGGAAAACCTCGCCCCGTCGCTGGCACTGTACGCCGACGCGCTGCGTGCACCGCGTTTCGACCAAAGCGAGATCGACCGCATCAAGGCCACGTGGATTGCCGGCATCAAGCAGGAAAAGGTCAACCCGAACGCCGTGGCGATGCGCGTGCTGCCGCCGCTGTTGTATGGCAAGGGCCACCCGTATGCCATTCCGTTCACCGGCAGCGGCGACGAGGCGGCGATTCAAGCGCTGGGCCGCGATGATCTGGTCGCTTTCCACAAGGCGTGGGTGCGGCCGGAAGGTGCCACGCTGGTGGTGGTCGGCGACACCACGCTGAAGGAGATCGTGCCGCTGCTCGAACGCCAGTTCGGCGACTGGAAGGGCGAAGGCCCGGCCCCGGACATCAAGCCGCTGCCGCAGGTGGCCCGCCCGGACAAGGCACGCGTTTATTTGATCGACCAGCCCGGTGCGGTGCAGGCCAACCTGTTCGTCGGCCAGCTCGTGCCCTCGACCACCGACGCCGGCGCGACCCGCTTCGACATCGCCAATGGCGTGCTGGGTGGCGACTTCACCTCGCGCCTGAACATGAACCTGCGCGAGGACAAGCACTGGTCCTACGGCGCCCGCTCGATGGCCAGCGGCGCGCTCGGCCAGCGGCCGTGGATGGCGATCGCGCCGGTGCAGATCGACAAGACCGCCGACGCACTGAAGGAAATGCAGGGCGAAGTCAGCCAGTTCGCCAGCGGCCAGCGCGCCGCCAGCGCCGAGGAAGTGGCCCGCATCCGCAACATCCAGACCCTCAGCCTGCCGGGCGCGTACGAAACCGCCAGCGCCGTGATGGGCACCATCGGCGGCATCGTCCGCTACGGCCGCCCGGACGACTACGTGTTCAAGCGCAAGGCCGAGATCGAGGCGATGACGCCGGCGCAGGTGGCCGAGGCGGCCAAGACGCTGGACCCGTCGAAGCTGACGTGGGTGGTGGTCGGCGACCTCAAGCAGACCGAAGCCCCGGTGCGCGCGTTGAACCTCGGCGAAGTCGTCGTCATCGACGGCGATGGGAAGCCGGTGCCGGGCAAGTAAACGCAACGGCTACCCCCTCCCAACCTCCCCCTTCGCCTGCGGCGAAAGGGGAGGGGCCATGCCCCCTCCCTTGCAAAGCAGCGGAAGTGCCATGCCCCCTCCCTTGCAAAGCAGCGGAGTGCCATGCCCCCTCCCTTGCGAAGCAGGGGAGGGTTGGGGGAGGGGTAGCTTTTCGCCCAACCGGATCACCTCCAATTCATCCATCCAAGGCACAATCCACCCCGACCCCCACAAGGCCCCGTCCATGCGCATCCTGATCCTGTCCGCCGCCCTGCTCGCCAGCACCGCCGCCTGCACCTGGGTGCCGATCGAAGCCGGTGGCAAGGCCGTGCGCGTGCTGCCGGCCGGCCCGGTCGCGCCAGGCTGCGTGAGCAAGGGCGAGATCGCGGTGACGATCACGAACAAGGTCGGCTTCTACAACCGCAACCCGCTGCGCGTGCAGGACGAGCTGGAAACGCTGGCCCGCAACGAGGCCCCCAGCACCGGCGCCAATGCCATCCAGGCGCTGGCCCCGCCGGCGGCCGATGGCAGCCAGCGCTACAGCGCATGGCAATGCCCGCCGCGCTGAAGCTCCCTCTGCCGGGCCAGCCCGGCAGCCATGCCCCGCAAGATTTCGAGTGGTTGCGGGGCTTTCCCGTGGTTCCATACGCCCGGGCGACAATTCGTTAAAGATGCGTCAAGGGCCGCCAGCCGATAGAATGACGCCCCCTTCGCCTCAGTATCTGGCGTATTCCATGCATTTCCAGAACGTCTCGATCGCGGGACTGGCGCACATTGATGCGCCGCACACGCTGACCTCCAAGGAAATCACCGAGCGCTTGCAGCCCACGCTGGATCGCCTGGGCATTCGCGCGGACATGCTGGGCGACATTGCCGGCATCCACGCCCGCCGCCTGTGGGACAACGGCGTACAGGCCTCCGACGCGGCCACCATGGCCGGGCGCAAGGCGCTGGAAGATGCCGGCGTCAGTGCCGAGCGCATCGGCCTGCTGGTCAACACCTCGGTCAGCCGCGACTATCTGGAGCCGTCCACCGCCTCCATCGTCTCGGGCAACCTCGGCATCGGCGAGGACTGCGTCACCTTCGACATCGCCAACGCCTGCCTGGCCTTCATCAACGGCATGGACGTGGCCGCGCGCATGCTTGAACGCGGCGACATCGACTACGCCCTCATCGTCGATGGCGAAAGCTCCAACCTCGTCTATGAAAAGACGCTGGAACGCATGAGCGCCCCGGACATCACCGCCGCCCAGCTGCGCGACGAATTCGCCGCGTTGACCACCGGCTCCGGCGCCGCGGCAATGGTGCTGGCGCGCTCGGAGCTGGTGCCCGACGCCCCGCGCTACCGTGGCGGCGTGACCCGCGCGGCCAACCAGTGGAACAAGCTGTGCGTGGGCAACCTCGACCGCATGGTCACCGACACCCGGCTGCTGCTGATCGAAGGCATCAAGCTGGCCACCAAGACCTTTGAAGCCACCCGCCAGGCGCTGGGCTGGGCGGTGGACGAGATTGACCAGTTCGTCATCCACCAGGTCAGCCAGCCGCACACCAATGCCTTCATCAAGGCCTTCGGCATCGACCCGAAGAAGGTGATGACCATCTTCGGCGAGCACGGCAACATCGGCCCGGCCTCGGTGCCTATCGTGCTGAGCAAGCTGCGCCAGCTCGGCAAGCTCAAGAAGGGCGACCGCGTCGCGCTGATGGGGATTGGTTCTGGCCTGAACTGCACGATGGCCGAGGTAGTCTGGTAAGCACCGCCATGCGCCCCTCGCCATTGCGCAGCAAGTAACGCCGCATATGCCCCTCCCCATTGCGCAGCAAGGGGGAGGCTGGGAGGGGGTAGCTTCGCGCAGCCGCCCACCCAAGCCCCGAACGCCCGCAGGCAACCCCTGCGGGCGTTTTGCGTTTCTGACCGGGGACTCATGGCATGTAAAGAAAATCGGAAAATTTGTACACGAATGAGTGGCGCGTATAAAAATCCGCATTTATTTTAGTCATTGGCTACCCGGGTGGATTTCCTGCGCCGGGACTTGGGTATCTCCCGCTCCCGTGTTACCACCACCAAATACCTCGACACACTGGCCGCTGACGGCGTGCTGGAAAAAGTACGTTCCGGGCGTAACAACTACTACATCAACCACGCGCTGTTCGAGTTGCTCGCGCGTGGGGATTCCGCTGTCTGAACACCTTGCTGGAAGACTTTCAAAATGCCGTTGAGCCTGAATGAAATTCGTGAGCGTGCCAGGGCCTTTGCCAAGGAATGGGCCGGCGAGACATCGGAACGAGCCGAGGCGCAGAGCTTCTGGAACGACTTCTTCCACGTCTTCGGCAAGAAGCGCCGCAGTCTGGCCGTGTACGAGCAGAAGGCCAAGCGCTTCACCGGTAAAGCAAGCGGGCGTATCGACCTGTTCTGGCCGGGGGTGATGCTTGCCGAACACAAGAGTGCCGGTGTTGATCTGGACGCCGCGTTCGACCAGGCCACCGATTACTTCGCCGGCCTGAAGGAGTCCGAAAAGCCGCAGTACATCCTGGTCAGTGATTTCCAGCGCTTCCGCCTGTACGACCTGGACGGCAGCGAGCCGCACGTGGAGTTTCCATTGGCCAATCTGCACCGCGAGATTGGCCGCTTCGGTTTCATCAGTGGTTACCAGACACGCATCTACAAGGAAGAAGATCCCGTCAACGTGCAGGCCGCCGAGCGCATGGGCCGGCTGCACGATGCGCTCAAGGCCGCCGGCTACGAAGGCCACGCGCTGGAAGTGTTGCTGGTGCGGCTGCTGTTCTGCCTGTTTGCCGACGACACCGGAATCTTCCCCCGCCACGCCTTCCACGACCTGATCGACCAGCGTACCGGTGAGGACGGCGGTGATCTTGGCGGCTGGCTTGCGCGCCTGTTTCAGGTGTTGAACACCCCCGAGGACAGGCGTCAAACCACGCTCGACGAGCAGTTGGCCGAACTGCCTTACGTCAACGGCAAGTTGTTCGAGGAAATGCTGCCGCTGGCGGACTTCAACACGCAGATGCGCGCCCTGCTGCTGGACGCCAGCACTCTGGACTGGAGCCGCATCAGCCCGGCGATCTTCGGCTCGATGTTCCAGTCGGTGATGAATGCCAAGGCCCGCCGCAACCTCGGCGCGCACTACACCAGCGAGAAGAACATCCTCAAGCTGATCGGCCCCTTGTTTCTGGATGGGCTGAAAACCGAGCTGGCCAAGGCCGGGCAGGATGAAAAGAAGTTGGCGCAACTGCATCGCAAGCTGGCGACATTGAAATTCCTCGACCCGGCCTGCGGCTGTGGCAATTTCCTGATCATCGCCTACCGTGAATTACGCGCGCTGGAGCTGGAGGTGCTCAAGCGCCAGTTCGCGCGTCAGCAATCGGTGCTGGCGCATGTGCAGGACCACGTGCTGGTGGACGTGGACCAGTTCCACGGCATCGAGATCGAGGAGTTCCCGGCGCAGATCGCACAGGTGGCGATGTGGCTGATGGACCACCAGATGAACCAGCGCGTGGCCGAACAGTTCGGCGAGAACGTGGTGCGCCTGCCGCTGAAGAAATCGGCGGCGATCGTGCACGGCAATGCATTGCGGATTGACTGGAACAATGTGGTGCCGGCGAGTGAGCTGGATTTCATCTTGGGGAATCCGCCGTTTATCGGCTCCAAGATGATGAGCGCCACACAACGCGAGGATCTGCTGGCGATTGCCGGGCCGCTGAAAGGCGCGGGTGTGCTGGATTTCGTCAGCGCGTGGTATCTGAAGGCCGCGCAGTACATCGGCACGGCATCAGTGCGTGCGGCCTTCGTCTCCACCAACTCCATCACCCAAGGTGAGCAGGTCGGCGTGCTCTGGGGCGCGATGCTGGAAGCAGGCATGCGTATCTTCTTCGCGCATCGCACTTTCCAGTGGAACAACGAAGCGCGCGGCGTGGCGGCGGTGCATTGCGTGATCGTGGGCTTCGCGCAGGGTGAGATCACGCCGAAGCGCTTGTTCGACTATCAGGACATTCGCGGCGAAGCGCATGAGCTGGCGGCGGGAAATATCAATCCGTATCTGGTGGATGCGGCGGATGTGTTGTTGACAACATGTAGCAAACCTATTTGTGATGTGCCGTTTCTGAAGTTTGGCAATCAGCCGATTGATGGCGGGAATTTTATTCTCACGCCCGACGAGCGTAATTCAATTGTTTCCAAATATCCGGTTGCAGAATCGTGGATTCGGTTGTTTCTCGGTGCGGACGAATACATCAATGGTGGCGAACGTTACTGTTTGTGGCTGGAGGGCGCGTCCCCCTCCGAAATCAAAAAGTGTCCACCAGTAATGCAGCGAATTGATGCTGTAAAAAAGTTCCGCTTGGATAGCAAGCGCGAGGCGACGCGAGAACTCGCTAGTACGCCTGCGCAGTTTGCATTCGTATCGCACGAGCCATATCGCTACATCATTGTTCCAAGTGTTTCATCAGAGCGACGCACATTTATTCCGATGGGTTTCATGGTTCCCGCAGTCATCGCAAGCAACCTATGCCTGATCGTTCCGAACGCAACACTGTTCCACTTCGGCATCGTCACCTCCACCATGCACATGGCATGGACACGCACCGTCTGCGGTCGCTTGAAAAGCGACTACCGCTACTCCGCCGGCATCGTCTACAACAACTTCCCCTGACCAGAGCTGACCCCACCCCAACCCTCCCCTGCAGGCAGGGGAGGGAGCCAAAGCAGCGCGGCACAGGCGGGGAGTGACAGCGACAAGCACCGCGCCTCCATCGAGGCCGCCGCGCAAGCCGCTCTTGCCCCTCCCCCTGCGAAGGCAGGGGGAGGCTGGGAGGGGGTTGCTTTTGCCGGCAATGGCACCCCACCCCAACCCTCCCCTGCAAGCAGGGGAGGGAGCCAAAGCAGCGCGGCACAGGCGGGGAGTGACAGCGACAAGCACCGCGCCAGCATCGAGGCCGCCGCGCAAGCCGCTCTTGCCCCTCCCCCCTGCGAAGGCAGGGGGAGGCTGGGAGGGGGTTGCTCTTGCCGGCAACGGCACCCCGCCCCAACCCTCCCCTGCAAGCAGGGGAGGGAGCCAAAGCAGCGCAGCACAGGTAGGGAGTGACAGCGACAAGCACCGCGCCAGCATCAAAGCCGCCGCGCAAGCCGTGTTGGACGCCCGCGGCCAATTTCCGGATTCCACGTTGGCCGACCTCTACGACCCGCTGACCATGCCGACGGCGCTGGTCAAGGCCCACCAGCAACTGGACAAGGCGGTGGACACGGCCTATATCGCCGTCGAGAAGGCCGCCGGTCGCAAGTCACCCAAACTCGGCACCGATGCAGAGCGCGTGGCCTTCCTGTTCGAGCGCTATCAGGCACTGGTTTCGCTGCTGCCCGTTGCCAAGCCGAAGCGCAAAGCACGGGCCAAGGCATGACCCAAAGCTGGCACTGCGAAAGTTTGTAACCCGGGCTGAGCATTCGCAGGCAGAGCCTGCTCCCACAGTTGAGTGGCCCGGGTAAGGCCGCAGGCCGCACCCGGGGTTCGGTATGCATGGGTGATGGTGATCCCCGGGTGCGCTGCGCTTACCCGGGCTACCTGGGCTGGGCAGGCCGGGGCTCCGTGCCCCGCTCAGTTCAGCCCGCAGCACTTCTTGTATTTCTTCCCGCTGCGGCAGGGGCAGTCATCGTTGCGGCCGGGCTCCGCGTCGCGGCGGATCGGCACGCGCGGGGTCAGGGCGTCGATGCGGTGGTGGTTGAGGTCGGCCAGCATCGCCGGCAGCTCCATGCAGATACCCAGACGTTCGCGGTAGGTGACCGTGGCCGGCGGGGCCTCGGGGTTCTCCGGGTCGATCCGTTCGCCGCTGGCCAGCTGGTCGAGCAGGTCGAAGATCTCCTCGATCCATGCGTGTTCGTCCAGCCACTTGTCCCATTCGGCTTCATGCAGCATCACCGCGGTGAAGAAGCCCAGTGCCCAGTCCCGGCCGACATCGAGCTCGGATTCGGGCAGGGCCTCCTCGGCCTGCTCCAGGTCTTCAGGCAGCCACAGCAGCGGCAAGAGGTGGTCGGGAAGGTCCTCGCCGTCGAAGCGCGCACGTGCGGCGCACATGTTCCAGTGGCCCATCAGCAGATGCTGGACTTGGAGGGCTTCGTCCTTGTTGTTCCAGCGCGGCGGCTGGCCGCCCCAGACCCGCGGCTGCCATTGGCTGGGCGGTGCCAGTGCTGGCGCAACCACCAGGGCCGAGAGGAAGCCGTCCAGCGCCTCGAGGTTGAGGCCCTTGAACGGCACCGCGCGCTGCTCTAGCAGGCTGGACAGCTGTTCGATCTGGTTGTCGTCGAGGAAGGAGGGAGGCATGGGCATGGCGGTCGCTGGGTGTGGTGGGTGCGCATGGTAGTCGCTGCGGGCCCGCAGCCCGCATTCGGGCGGCTTGCAACGGACCGGGATCGGGCCGGATCGACAACCGCAACGTTCCGCTTCCGTGGTGTTCCGGTGCTGGTTGGTTCGGGGGCGCGGCGTTCCACCGGCTCAGCCGGCCAGCGCGTCTGCCACCCGCTGCCGCAGCACCGGCAGCAGTTCGCTTTCAAACCACGGATTGCGTGCCAGCCACAGCCGGTTGCGCGGGCTGGGGTGGGGTAGGGGCAGCACGCCGCGTTGCAGGTGCGTGCGCCACGCCTGCACGGTGTCGGTGAGGGTGCGCCCGCGCTGGTTGCCCAGCACGCCGGCCTGGGCGTACTGGCCAATTGCCAGGGTCAGCCGCACCTGTTGCAGCCGTGGCAGTAATTGCGGGTGCCAAGCTGGTGCGCATTCCGGGCGCGGTGGCAGGTCGCCGTTTTTGCCGGTGCCGGGGAAGCAGAAGCCCATCGGCACGATGGCGATTTTTTCGGCGTCGTAGAAGATTGCCTTGTCGATCCCCAGCCAGTCGCGCAGGCGCTCGCCGCTGGGGTCGTTGAAGGGGATGCCGGTTTCATGGACGCGGCGGCCCGGCGCCTGGCTGACGATCAGCAGGCGAGCGCGCGGTGAGGCCTGCAACACCGGGCGGCAGCCCAGCGGCAGGTGGGCTGCGCACAGGCGGCAGGCGCGCACGCGCGCGACTAGCCTGTCAAAGGATGGGGTGTCGAAGGATTCGGTCACGGTTGTCCCGGCGTTGCAGCACGCCATTGTGCGCCATCTGCGGCGGCCGGCCCGGGTGGCGCATTGGCCTACAATGCGCGCCCTGTCCGCGATTGCGTGAAACCGCCCGATGCAGTTCCCCGGTTACCCCGCCACTACCCAGCGTTTCGAGGTCCGTCCCGGCCTGTCGATGAACTACATCGACGAAGGCCCGCGCGATGGCGAGGTGGTCGTCATGCTGCACGGCAACCCGTCGTGGAGCTATTTGTGGCGGCACCTGATCAATGGTTTGAGCGATAAATACCGCTGCATCGCACCCGACCACATTGGCATGGGCCTGTCCGACAAGCCCGACGACAGCCGTTACGACTACACCCTGCAATCGCGCGTGGACGACGTCACCGCGCTGCTCGACCACCTGGGCATCACCGGCCCGGTCACGTTGGCGGTGCACGACTGGGGCGGCATGGTCGGCTTCGGCTGGGCCTTGTCGCACCATGCGCAGGTCAAGCGGCTGGTCATCACCAACACCGCCGCGTTCCCGCTGCCGGCGGAAAAGCCGATGCCGTGGCAGATCGCGATGGGCCGGCACTGGAAGCCGGGCGAGTGGTTCATCCGCACCTTCAATGCGTTTTCCGCCGGCGCGTCGTGGCTGGGCGTGTCGCGGCGGATGCCGGGCGATGTGCGCCGTGCCTATGTTGCGCCCTACGACAACTGGGACAACCGCATCGCCACCATCCGCTTCATGCAGGACATTCCGCTGTCGCCGGCGGACAAGGCATGGCCGCTGCTGGAACGCGCCGCCGCGGCGCTGCCGTCGTTCGCCGACCGCCCGGCGTTCATTGCGTGGGGCTTGCGCGACATCTGCTTCGACCACCATTTCCTCGCCGGCTTCCGCAAGGCGCTGCCGCAGGCTGAGGTGATGGCGTTCGAGGATGCCAACCATTACGTGCTGGAGGACAAGCACGAGGTGATCGTGCCGGCGGTGCGGGCGTTCCTGGAACGCAACCCGATCGGCTGATAAAACCCCATCGCGCACCAAGGTGTGCGCTCCTACAAGCGCGGGATGTGGCAGGTGTAGAGCCCCCTTGAGTCAAGGAGGCGCGCCGATAGGCGCAGGGGATGTGGAGAGTGATGAGCTGAGGCCCACGGTTTGCGTAGCAAATCGTGGGGTGGCGTAGCGCGAAAGCGCCTACGCCGCGCGCGGCGAAGACGGACTGTTGCCGTTGTCGTCCGGGTGATCATCGTCGTTGTCCGCCTCGTCACGCCAACGCCAATCGGCCAGCGTCAGCGGCTCCATCCCGTGGGCGATGCGTGCGCGGTCGCACTGCGAACTGGCCTTGCCGTATTCCCACGAGGCGTCCACATCGCGGCACACGCTGGGCCGGTTCGGGTGGATGCTGCAACGCGAATACACGCCGATCTCCGAATCCAGCGCCACACAGCGGATCGGGTCGGAATAGGTGCCGCGCATGCACAGGCGGTGCGCGTCCAGGCGCTCGGTCAGTTCGTGCGGTACGCCGCCTTCGGTGAACTCGTCCGATTCCATCCAATGGAAGGCCACGCGGTACTGGGTGCAGCAGGCGCCGCAGGTGAGGCAGGGATGGAGCATGGTGGCCGGCCTTCGGGCGGCAGTGGGCAGGGGCGGGCGGGAAATTTTCCATGCTGCCGGGCCGCGCGCAAGTGTTCCGCAGCGGCGACAATAGAAAGATGAACGAACCGTGCAACATCGCCGCGCGTCTGCCCGAGCTGGCGCGCGAGCGGCCCGACCAGATCGCCATCCGTTGCCCCGGCAAGCCCGGCGCCGGCGGCATGGCCGCCTACGACGTCACCCTCGACTACCGCAGCCTCGACGCGCGCAGCGACGCCATCGCCGCCGGCTTGGCCGCCTACGGCATTGGCCGTGGCGTGCGCACGGTGGTGATGGTGCGCCCCGGGCCGGAATTCTTCCTGCTGATGTTCGCGCTGTTCAAGATCGGTGCGGTGCCGGTGCTGGTGGACCCCGGCATCGACAAGCGCGCGCTGCGCCAATGCCTGGACGAGGCGCAGCCGCAGGCGTTCATCGGTATTCCGCTGGCGCAGCTGGCACGGCTGCTGCTGGGCTGGTCGAAATCGGCGCGGCAACTGGTCACGGTCGGCACGCGTTGGGGTTGGGGCGGCACCACCCTGGCGAAGATCGAGGCCGCCGGTGCCGGTGCAGGCAGCCAACTGGCCGACACCGCACCGGACGACGTGGCCGCCATCCTGTTCACCAGCGGCTCCACCGGTGTACCGAAGGGCGTGGTCTATCGCCACCGCCATTTCGTCGGCCAGGTGGAATTGCTGCGCAATGCCTTCGGCATGCAGGCCGGCGGCGTGGACTTGCCGACCTTCCCGCCGTTCGCACTGTTCGACCCGGCATTGGGGCTGACCTCGGTGATTCCGGACATGGATCCCACCCGCCCCGGCAGCGCCGACCCGCGCAAGCTGCACGATGCCATTGCCCGCTTCGGAGTGACCCAGTTGTTCGGCTCGCCAGCGCTGATGCGAGTATTGGCTGAACACGGCCAGCCATTGCCGAACGTCACCCGCGTGACTTCCGCCGGCGCGCCGGTGCCGCCGCAGACCGTGGCGAAGATGCGCGAACTGCTGCCCGAACACGCGCAGTTCTGGACCCCCTATGGCGCCACTGAATGCCTGCCCGTCGCGGTAATCGAAGGCCGCGAGCTGCAAGCCACCCGCGAAGCGACGGAAGCCGGCGCCGGCACCTGCGTTGGCCACGTGGTCGCGCCAAACGTGGTGCGCATCATCGCCATTGACGATGCACCGATTGCCGACTGGAGCGGCGTGCGCGAACTGCCTGCTGGCGAAGTTGGCGAGATCACCGTGGCCGGCCCCACCGCCACCGACAGCTACTACAACCGCCCGCAGGCCACCGCCGCCGCCAAGATTCGTGAAGCCTTGGCCGATGGCGGCGAGCGCATCGTGCACCGCATGGGCGACGTCGGCTGGTTCGACGAACAAGGCCGGCTGTGGTTTTGCGGGCGCAAGACCCAGCGCGTGAAAACCGCCACCGGGCCGCTCTACACCGAGCAGGCCGAGCCGGTGTTCAACACCGTGCCGGGCGTGCGCCGCACCGCGCTGGTCGGCGTGGGTGAACCGGGCCGCCAGCTACCGGTGCTGTGCTACGAACTGTTGCCCGGCGCCGATGCGGTGACCGTCGAGCCACAACTGCGCGCGCTGGCTGCTCAATATTCGAGGCTGGCAAACATCAGCCACTTCCTGCGCCATCCTGCCTTCCCGGTGGACATTCGCCACAACGCCAAGATTGGCCGCGAGAAGTTGGCGGTGTGGGCGGCGGGGTTGGTGTAAAGCCCAAAGCACCCCTCCCCAACCCTCCCCTGCGCTGCGCGCAAGGGAGGGGTAGGCGCAGTGCGCGGCGAGCTGCCGGTTTTGCTTCCTCCCCTGCGCTGCGCGCAAGGGAGGGGTAGGCGCAGTGCGCGGTGAGCTGTCGGTTTTGCTCCCTCCCCTGCGCTGCGCGCAAGGGAAGGGGAGGAGTGGTGCGCGGCGAGCTGTCGGTTTTGCTTCCTCCCCTGCGCTGCGCGCAAGGGAGGGGTAGGCGCAGTGCGCGGTGAGCTGTCGGTTTTGCTCCCTCCCCTGCGCTGCGCGCAAGGGAGGGGTAGGCGCAGTGCGCGGTGAGCTGCCGGTTTTGCTCCCTCCCCTGCGCTGCGCGCAAGGGAGGGGTAGGCGCAGTGCGCGGTGAGCTGTCGGTTTTGCTCCCTCCCTTTCGCCGCAGGCGAAGGGGAGGGTTGGGGAGGGGTAGCTTTTGCTCCTGCTTCCCAACAGAAAAACAGTCATGGATGAACTCCGCCGCCGTGCCCGGCATCTGCGCAACAACGCCACCGACGCCGAGCGTCATCTGTGGCAGCACCTGCGTAATCACCTTCTCGTTGGTCATCGTTTCCGCAGGCAGATGCCATTGGCCGGTTACATCGCCGATTTCGCCTGCCCGGCCCTGAAGCTGGTGATCGAGCTGGATGGGGGCCAACACACGGAACATGCCGCCTACGACGCGCGGCGTACCGAAGTGCTGGAAGCCCTCGGCTACCGCGTACTGCGCTACTGGAATGACGAAGTGCTGATGAGGACGGGGGACGTGCTGGAGGATATCCTTCGCGCTGTTTCACCAATCAACTGCACCCCTCCCCAGCCCTCCCCCGCGCCATGCGCAAGGGAGGGGGCAGAAGCCGCTACATCGCGCTCCCTCCCTTTCGCCGAAGGCGAAGGGGAGGGCTGGGGGAGGGGTAGCTTCAACCCAGCAGGACACCAACAACGAATGAAGATCCTCGTAACCGGCGGCGGCGGTTTCCTCGGCCAAGCGCTGTGCCGTGGTTTGGTCGAACGTGGCCATGATGTGTTGAGCTTCAACCGTGGCGACTACCCTGCGCTGGCTGCCTTGGGCGTGGGCCAGGTGCGCGGTGATTTGGCTGATGCCAACGCCGTGCGCCACGCTGCTGCCGGCGTCGATGCGGTGTTCCACAACGCCGCCAAGGCCGGCGCGTGGGGCGGCTATGCCAGCTATTTCAACGCCAACGTCATCGGCACCCGCAACGTGCTGGAAGCCTGCCGCGCGCACGGCATCGGCAAGTTGATTTACACCTCAACGCCCAGCGTCACCCACCGCGCCACGCACCCGGTTGAAGGCTTGGGTGCGGACGAAGTGCCGTATGGCGAAAATTTCCAGGCACCTTATGCCGCCACCAAGGCCATTGCAGAGCAGGAAGTGCTGGCCGCCAACGGCCCGCAACTGGCGACGGTGGCGCTGCGCCCGCGTTTGATTTGGGGGCCGGGCGACCAACAGTTGCTGCCGCGTTTGGCGCAACGTGCGCAGCAGGGCCGCTTGCGCTTCGTCGGTGACGGTTTGAACAAGGTGGACACCACGTATATCGACAACGCCGCACAAGCGCATTTCGACGCCTTCGAGCATTTGGCCATCGGCGCAGCCTGCGCCGGCAAGGCGTACTTCATCTCCAACGATGAACCGCTGCCGATGCGCGAATTGCTCAACAAATTGTTGGCAGCAATGGGCGCGCCGGCGGTGGAGAAGTCGATTTCGTTCAAGGCCGCGTACCGCATCGGCGCAGTCTGCGAAAAAGCCTGGCCGCTGCTGCGCCTGCGCGGCGAGCCACCGATGACGCGCTTCCTCGCCGAACAGCTGTGCACGCCGCACTGGTATTCGATGGAACCTGCGCGGCGCGACTTCGGCTACGTGCCGAAGGTGTCGATCGAAGAAGGCTTGCGCCGGCTGCGCGCCAGCATTGGCGATTGTTGAAGCATTGAAACAACGTGCTCTCTCTGTTAAAAAGACCGCCACTTGAAGCAAGCAGGGGGCTTGCCTTGAATCGTATTTTCAATCTGTTTTCGCCCATCGTGATTTTTTGGGGGGCGAAAGGCAGAAGGTGCCAAGCATTTTCGCTTTGGCTGATTCTTCTCGCATGGTTTGGTGTTGCGCACGCAGCTGACCCGCAGCAGGTTTATTGGGCTGGCTTCGCATTCACTGGCGATCAATCCAGTCGAGCCAGTGTCGCACCGCATGCTGTCTCCAGCATCGAAAGGCGCAGCGTCGAATCATTGAATCAGACGCTTTCTGGCGCATTGCAGGCTCGCCGGCCTGCAAATTTGCTGATCATTCAAGACCAACTTGCCAAGTCCTGATTAGCCCCAACCCTCAGCCGCCAGTCGCAGGATCTGCGTCTCCGGCGGCACAGCATGGAGCCACCTGAGTGCAACGAGGTGGGGTCATGAGCATCAATGCCGTGCAGTTCCAGCCGGGGATGTCGATGAGCGCGTTCATCCAGCGCTACGGCACCGAGGCCAAGTGCTACCGCGCCCTGTACAAGTGGCGTTGGCCGCAAGGCTTCCGCTGCCCGGGCTGTCATGGGCGCGCCCGATCGCGCTTCAAGCGCGGCACGACAATGTACTACCAGTGCCGAGCCTGCCGGCACCAGACCACCCTGACCGCGGGCACCCTGTTCGAGGGCACCAAGCTCCCACTGCGCACCTGGATGCTGGCCATTCACCTGCTGACCGCGACCAAGACCAACCTGGCGGCGTTGGAGCTGATGCGGCACCTGGGCGTCAACTACAAGACCGCCTGGCGCGTGAAACACAAGGTCATGCAAGCGATGGCTGAGCGCGAAGAATCCCGGAGACTCAACGGCTTCGTGCAGCTCGACGACGCCTATCTGGGTGGCGAGCGCAACGGCGGCAAGCCCGGGCGCGGCTCGGAGAACAAGCAGGCATTCGTGATCGCCGTGCAGACCAACGAAGATCACCAGCACCCCAGCTTCGCCGTGATCGAGCCGGTGCGCAGCTTCGACAATGCCTCGCTCGAAGACTGGATCGCACGTCGCCTTGCGCCAGAGTGCGAGGTCTACAGTGATGGCCTGGCCTGCTTTCGCCGACTCGAAGACGCCGGGCACGCCCACACCACACTCGTCACCGGTGGCGGTCGCGCAGCGACAGAAGTGCCCGGCGCGCGATGGGTCAACGTCGTGCTGGGCAACCTCAAGCGCGCGATCAGCGGCACCTACCACGCCATCAGACAAGCCAAGTACGCACGGCGCTATCTGGCCGAAGCGGCCTACCGCTTCAACCGCCGGTTCCACTTGCGCCAAATGCTGCCGCGACTTGCAACGGCAATGATGCGCTGCATCCCTTGTCCGGAGCCACGGTTGCGTGCTGCGAGCAACTTTCATGGCTGAGGGTCGGGGCTAATCAGGTGCCAAGTTGGATGGCTCTACCAGTGCCACGGTACTGGCTGCTGCGCTTGATCGGGAGACCGTGTCGGTCGAGCCGATTGGTGGAAAGTACAAGTTATTGGTCGAGCTTGCATTTCAGGCTCTTTTTTTCGATTTTCGTGAAAAGCAGGTCGTCGCCTCCTATCCGGTGACGCTGCAATACATTGATCTGCTTGATGCGTCACCAACACGCCAGCAAATAGATGCCGTATTCGAGAAGAAGTTATATGGCGCTGGTACTAACGATCTTTCGCAGGCCTTTGCAAAGACACTAGCGAGTGTGCAGTTGCCCGATGCGGCGATGAAGCGTTTGCAAGTGGGTGCGGTCGATTTGTCCGATGAGGCACAGGCCAGCCTGCCACTGCCGGAGATGAATGCGTCGTTGCGCATCACGCTGGCCAATGAATTTTCCAAGCTGCTTTCTTCGCAGACTGGTGTTGGTTTGTTGCCGCCGTCAATGGGTGAGGCCATTGGTGGTGCCATGTCGCTGCGCTTCGATGACCAGCGTGTCTATCAGTTGAAGATTCCCGAAGCTGACTACCTCATCAAGTTGCGTGTGGACAGGTTTGCCAGCCGCGTTCTCGATGAAACGCCGGTGGCAAGGAGCCTCCTGTTCGGTGCTGTGTATAACGTTGCGGTGGTGGAGCCGCTGTCCGGCAGAGCATTTTTCGATCAGCCGTTGCGCAAGGGTGCAACCAAAACGGTGCCAGTGACGCAGGCGGAAGTTGATGTGTGGGCGGCCCAGTACGAAACCCTGCTGACTGGGTTGGATGCGTTCTCCAGTGCCGCCGCTGGCCGTGTTGACCCGAAATGGTTGGCGGCGCAGCAGCCCGGTGGTAATTCACTGAAAAAACAGATTTCTTCACTACAGGAGTTGATTAAGTCATGTCGCTGATGCGAATCGCTGTTCTTGCAGCTTGCTTGATCTTGCTTGCATTGCCCGCTTCCGCGCAGAGCGTCAGCTCGCGTGGTATGGCGACAACCAATTACGGGTTCCGTCTTGATGCGGAAAAGCGCCGTGAGGCAATGAATAACGCAGCACTCAATGCGCTTGAGGCCTACGTTGCCGAGACAGGCGCGGCAAAGGTGAAGTTGTTCGACCAGCGCAGGGGCGAGTTCGCGAGCAACATCAATCGTTATGTATTGTCTTCGACGGTTCTTTCCGAAGAAGAGGACAAGAAGGCGAAGACCTACACCGTGGTCGTGCGTTCGCAGATCAATGCAACGCTGGTGCAGGCTGCGCTGGATGGCGGTTCGGCGACGGCAAATACACGTGGCGCTGAGCGCTCGTTGTTGACCTTCGTGTTTGTGGCGCGCTCGCAGGATTCGGTGCAGAGCTTCGATGACAAGGTCTATCGGCGTGCGGACGTCACATCTTCTTATGACGAAAAAACCCGTGAAGGCGAGTCGTTCCGAGGCAATTCGGTCAGCACCAGCGGTAACCGCACGGAAACGTCTTCGCAGGCGGTCACTACCGGTGGCAGTGTTACCCGCAAGAGCGACAACGTGGCGTGGAAAGTGGCCAATGCCGGTGAAGTCAATTCGGCAATGAGCGGTATCTTCAGTGCTGCTGGCTATGAAGTAGTCGAGGCCGAATACGTTGAGGGCGAAAGTCGTGGCCTGTTGAGCTTGGCCAGCATTCGTCAGGACTTCGGTACGGGTAATGATTTGTCTTCGCAGACCATGCGCAATACCGCTGATGGCGTTCGTGCGGCAGGTATTCCGTATCTCGCCTACGGCACACTTGATGTGGGTATGCGCGATCGCGACCCGGCCTCTGGCAACGTCCGCATCCACGTCACCGTCACCGGCAAGGTGCTGGATTTGAGTGGGCGCTTCCCGCGCACGGTGTCCTCGGTGGGGCCGGTGCAGTACGCGGGGCTTGGGCCGGATGAAAGCGTCGCACGCACTAATGCGCTGCGCGAGGCTGCCGAGCAGGCTGCTCAACTGATGACCAATGAACTGAACCTCAAGCAAGTTCGCTGAGTCCCAATCGGCTGCGTTTTCGTGGCCATTTTTGATGCCAAGGAGCTTTATATGATTCGCAAGATTGCCGTTCCCCTGATGGTCTCTGCCGTTCTGGCTTCTGCCCCGGCCCATGCGCAGCTGAGCAAACTTTCGAACTTGGTTGGTGGGAAATCCGATTCCAATGCGGCGGCAGCGTCCACGGCTCCCGATGGTGCGGCGCAGGATGCATTGGTGCGCCAGTTCGTCGCCGCACAGTCGCCAGCACTGGATGCACAAGGTCATTTCGCCAAGGCTTTCGGCCTGGCCCAACAGATGCAGTTGATTGCAGCCGAAAAGCAGGCGATTTCAGGTGGTCAGGTTGATACCGACCAAATGAAGAAAACGGTGGAGACCAGCGAAAGCGTGCAGAAGATGATTGACGAGAAGATTGCTTCTGGTCAGCCGTTGGATGCCGAGGCCAAGCAGAACTACGCGGCAGGCTTGGTTTCTTTGGTGCAAGCAGCGATGGAGGCAAAGAAGCTCGGTGAGTCGGCTACGGCCTTCACCACCGGTCTCAAGAGTCTCAGTCCAGTGCAGGCTGCAAGTGCTGCGACCAAGTTGAAGGCAGGAGCATGGGTTGCCAAATCGTCGCCGGGTTACATCCGTAGCTTGTATGGCTCGACCAAGTCGGCGTTGACCTATGCCAAGGCCAACAACATTCCGGTTCCCAAGAACGCTGACGCGCTGGCGTTCTGAATCAAAGGGGCACCGGTATGAACGGTTTGATGAAATACATGGGATTGCCGGTGGCACTCATCCTTCTTGCCGCATGTGGCAAGAAGGATGTGGAGCAGGTGGAGCAGCCGGGAACGTCGGCAGCCACTGAAACTCCAGCCGACGAACAACTGCGTAGTACGCCGGATTTCGGTGGTACTACGACGGTCACGCGGGAGGCCGAAGGGGTTGGCAGTACGCCGGAACTGGCGACGCTTGCCGCCTTGCAATCGGTGGTTGCCCAAGTCAATGGAGTTCGCGTTGCTGGGCAGATGCAAGGTGTCCGCGCGGGCTTGAGTGTGGATGCGAATGGGCAGCATGTTGGCTCGGTTGATGCGCAGGCATTCGCACAAAGCATCATTGCCGCATCGCAGGGTGCAATCCTCAGCTATGAAATTTTGTCGCAGGAAGAGGTGGACAAGGTTGACGAGGAGGTTGTTGCGCGCGTTCGTGCCAGCGATGGGGGATATAGCTACAAGGCTTCTGGTTCGGTTAGCGCCGATTACAGTGAAAGCGTGAGTGGCAATGCGAGTGCGCGCGGTGGTGACGCACGTGCGGAAGCTTCTGGCTCATACAAGGGTAAGGCTTCGTACGAGGAGTCGGCCAAGGTCGAGGTCAAACGCGGTGCAAATGACTATGCATCGGACATGGCTTACAAGAAGATGCGCAGTTACTGGAAGGTGCGCGTGCGTGCGGACGTAGCCCAGTACCGTGCGCCGGATGAAAAGGGTCGACCGAAAATCGTGGTGGCATCGCCGCGTGTATTGTCCGAACGCTATCCGGTGGGGGATGGGAGTGTTGCTTCTGAAGAAGTGGCACGTGCTATCCGTTCACGTCTGTCCGACATTTTGACCCAGACTAAACGCTTCATCGTTCTTGATCGCGAATTTGGCGATGAGATGCAGGCCGAAATCGACAAGATCAACAGCGGCGATGTTCGGATGCAGGACAGTGCGCGCCTTGGGCAGCAACTGGCGACGGATTTGATCTTGATTCCGACTATTGAGCGGTTTGCATACCCAAAGAGCGTGCGGCAGCTGCGCATGTCTGACCGACAAGTGGTGTCCTATTCAGGTGGTGGCCGCATTGGCTTGCGCCTGTTGAATGCAAGCACCGGTGAAGTGGTGATGTCCGACAGCTTTGATTACCAATTGCCCTCGACCGGCCCGAGTACCTTGCCGCGCGTGATTGATGGCAAGGGTATGGCGGCAACGATGATGGACTCGCTGTCCGGGCAGATTGGCAGCGCTATCGTGACCGAAATATTCCCGGTGTCGGTAGTGGCTCTGAATGGCGACCAAGTCGTACTGAGTCAGGGTGGCGATACACTTCAAGTCGGCGAGTTGTGGCAAGCGGTTGCCTTGGGTGAGGAACTGAAAGATCCGCAAACAGGCAATTCGCTGGGCCGCAATGAAACTCCATGCTGCACCATTCGCATTGACCGGGTTGCCAGCCAGACGTCTTACGGCACTATCGAGGAAGGCGCGGCCAATCTTGGCGGTGCAAGTTTCCGTCCGGGTCTGCTCGAGCTCCGTGCCAAGGCTGTTCCGGCAAAAGCGCAAGCAAATGTGCAGACTGGGCAGGCAGCAGGTGCTGCCCCAAGGCCTGCGCGTGCTGCTGCACCGAAGCAGAAGGAAGCTTCCGGGGGCGATGCAGACCCGAATTGGTGAGCAATGTGACGCTCTACGAAGAAAGCGGCAGTTGCCGCTTTCTTCGTTTGTATTGGTTGCACGCGAGCGTGCAGCCGGAGGCTTGATTTTTCGTCGTCGCCATCATCACCGCGGTGGGCTTTTCCGGCATTGCCGGTGCGGCCAGCAACGTTGCGTGGATTCTTTTCATCGTGCTTCTGATTCTTGCGGTGCTGTCGTTGTTCCGCAAAAAGGTTTGCTGGCGACGCATGAATGAAAACAGCCCGCCTCGATGGTTCGGGGCGGGCTGTTGTCTTGTAGCAGTGGCGATGCTCAGTTGGCGATGGAACTACACAACGCCTTATCCGCCGCATGGCGCTCCAGCGCCAGTTCCACCAGCCGCGTAATCAGCGCGGTGTAGCCCAGCCCGCTCGCGCCCCACAATTTGGGGTACATGCTGATGCGGGTGAAGCCGGGCAGGGTGTTCAGTTCGTTGATGACTACCTCGCCGGCGGCGGTGAGGAATACGTCCACCCGCGCCATGCCGATGCAGTCCAGCGCTTGATAGGCACGCTTGGCGATGTCGCGGATGCGCTCCTGCGCATCGTGGGGAATGTCGGCGGGAATCACCGTTTCCGCACCACTGGCGCTGATGTACTTGGTGTCGTAGGCATAGAAGTCGTCATGCACCACCACTTCGCCGCACACGCTGGCCTCGGGGATTTCGTTGCCCAGCACCGCGCATTCAATCTCGCGGCCCACGATGGTCGCTTCCACCAACACCTTGTGGTCGAAGGACAGCGCCAGTGCCAGCGCGGTGGCGTATTCGTCGGCATTGCGCACCTTGCTCACGCCTACCGACGAACCCTGGTTGGCCGGCTTCACGAACAGCGGCGAACCCGGTTGCGCGACGAGTGCGTCGTAGCTGGTTTGCGCGGCGGTCACGCGGTTCAGGCATACGAACGGGGCCACCGCCAAGCCGGCGTCGCGCAGCAGGCGTTTGGCGACGTCTTTGTCCATCGCCGCCGCCGAGCCGAGCACGCCGGGGCCGGCGAACGGCAGGTTCAGCGTGCGCAGCAAGCCTTGCAGGGTGCCGTCCTCGCCCAGCGTGCCGTGCACGATGGGAAACACCACGTCGATTTGCGGCAGTTCGCGGCCATCGGCGGCCAGCAGTTGCCCGCGTTCTGCACCGGGAATCACCGACAGCAGCGGGCCGCTGGTATCCAGCGCAATGCGCTTGGGGTCGTCGGCATTGAGCAGGAAACCGGCGGTGTCGCACAGGTGCCACAGGCCGTGCTTGTCGATGCCGATCAGGCTGACGTCGAAGCGCTCCTTGTCCAATGCGTCGAGGATGTTCTTCGCCGATTGCAGCGAGACCTCGTGCTCGGCCGAACGACCGCCGAAGATGATGCCCACTCGGGTCTTGCCCATTGCCTGTTGCTCCTGCCGATTGCGTTGATGCGAGGTGCATAGCATGGGGGGAACTGTGGTGAATGGAGAAGCGGGAACTACCCCCTCCCTTTTCGGCATAGCCGAAAGGGGAGGGTTGGGGAGTGGTGTCTTGATGGCTGCAAAGAACCAAAGCACCCCTCCCCAGCCCTCCCCTTCATGTTGCACACGAAAGGGAGGGGGCAGCAGCCCACTATTCCCGTTTCTCCATTCCCCATTCCCGGCATTCGTTAGAATGCCCACATGTCTGCCTCCCCTCTCGATTTCATCAAGCCGCTGGCTGGGCGCGCGCTGGAAACGGCGCTGAATCGCGCGCTGGCACTCGATCCGGATACCCGCGCCGCGCTCGCGCCGCTGGACGGCCAGTGCATCACCCTCACGCTGGAATCGCCGCCGCTGGCCATGCAGATAGGCGTGGCCGAACAACGGCTGACGGTTGGCCCGGTGGACGCCGCGCGCGAGCCGGATTTGGCCGTGCGCAGCACCCTCGGCGGTGTGCTGGCGCAGCTGCCGTTCATGGCCAATGCACGACGCAATGGCAGCGCGCCGGCCGGGCGGGTGAAGGTAGCTGGCGGTGCCGAATTGGCGCGCCGCCTGCAACAACTGGCCACGCGCTTCGACCCGGACTGGCAGCAGCCCTTCGTCGGTGTGTTCGGCGAGGTGCTGGGCGTGCAGGTGGCGCAAACCCTGCGCAGCACCTTGATGCAAGCCAGCCGCGGCGCGAAGGATCTGGCGCAGACCGCTGCTGAATACGTCACCGAGGAATCGCGCGACGTGGTGCCGCGCGCCGAATTGGACGCCTTCCACGACGATGTGGACGCCATCCGCGACGATGTGGAACGGCTGGCCGCGCGCGTGGCGCGGTTGCGCGCAGAGGTGCGCGCATGAAGGCGACCCGTGCGATGTTCCGCGCCAGCCGCATCGGCAAGGTAATCCTGCGCTACCGGCTCGACGACCTGCTCGATGGCACGCCCGCCGAGCGCTGGCTGCGCCTTGCCAAGCCCTTCGTGCCACGCGCCGGCGCCGACATCGCCGCGCAGTCGCGTGGCGCGCGCCTGCGGCTGGCCTTGCAGGAGCTGGGGCCGATCTTCGTCAAGTTCGGGCAGATCCTTTCGACTCGCCGCGACCTCGTGCCGCCGGATGTCGCCGCCGAATTGACCCTGCTGCAGGACCGGGTCAAGCCGTTCGACGGCGAACGCGCGCGCCGCATCGTCGAGCACGCGCTGGGCCTGCCGGTCACCGAGGCGTTCGCCAGCTTCGACACCACGCCGCTGGCCTCGGCGTCGATCGCGCAGGTACATGCCGCCACGCTGCCCGATGGCCGGCAAGTGGTGGTCAAAGTGCTGCGCCCGGATATCGAAAAGCAGATTGATGGCGACATCGCCCTGCTCAAATCGCTGGCCGCGTTGGTCGAACGCACCCACCCGCGCGCCGACAAAATTCGCCCGCGCGAAGTGGTAGCCGAAATTGAAACCACGCTGGCCGCCGAACTCGATTTGCAGCGCGAAGGTGCCAACGCCAGCGTGCTGCGCCGCTTCTGGCTGGATTCGGACGACCTGTACGTGCCGGAAGTGATTTGGACGCACACCGCCGAGCGCGCACTCACGCTGGAGCGCGTGTGGGGCATTCCGTCCGATGACATCAGCGCCTTGGACAAGGCCGGCATCGACCGCAAGGCGCTGGCCGCCAAGGGCGTGCGCGTGTTCTACACGCAGGTGTTTCGCGACAACTTCTTCCACGCCGATGCCCACGCCGGCAATATCTGGGTGGACACCGACCCCGCGCGCCGCGAAAACCCGCGCTTCATCGCGCTGGATTTCGGCATCATGGGCCAGCTCTCGGAGCAAGACCAGTACTACCTGGCCGAGAATTTCATGGCCATTTTCAACCATGACTACCGCCGCATTGCCGAGCTGCACCTGCAAGCGCAGTGGATGCCGGCCAGCGTGCGCATCGACGAACTGGAAGCGGCGGTGCGTGCGGTGTGCGAGCCGTACTTCACCCGCCCGCTGTCGCAGATTTCGCTGGCCGAGGTGCTGCTCAAGCTGTTCCGCACCGCGCAGCGCTACCAGCTCACCTTGCAGCCGCAGTTGATCCTGCTGCAGAAGACGCTGCTGAACATCGAAGGCGTGGGCCGCCAACTCGACCCGCAGTTGGATATCTGGGCGGTGGCAAAACCCGTGCTCGAACGCATCCTGCGTGAGCGCTACAGCTCGCGCCGCGTATTGAAGGAACTGCGCAAGCGCCTGCCGGAAATCATGACCCAAGCCCCGGACATGCCGGCGCTGCTGCACAGTTGGTTGAGCCAGCAAGTGCAGGGCAAGCACGAACTGGCGATGCGCTCGCAGGACATCGTCAACCTCGACTCCACGCTCAAGCGCATGCAACGGCGCGTGGTCACCGCAGTGGGCGGTGCCGGCCTGCTGGTGGTGGCCGCCTTGCTGCATGGCTTGAAAGCCAGCGGCCCGCAACTGGCATCGATGCCGCTGTGGTCGTGGATCTGCGGCGGGCTGGGCATGGTGGCACTGGCCGCGGCGTGGCTGCGCCGATGAGCGAGGCCATCGAGGCGGAGGTCGTTTTCGAACCGTTGCCGCTGCTGTACGAAGACCCATGGCTGGCCGTGGTCAACAAACCTGCCGGGCTGATGGTTCACGACAGCAAACTCGCGCGCGGTGAAGACGACTTCCTCGCCGACCGCCTGCGCGAACAACTGGGCCGGCCCATCTTCCTCGTGCATCGGCTCGACCGCGCCACCAGCGGCTGCCTGCTGTTGGCTTTCGACCGCGACACCGCCAGCGCGCTGGGCAAGACGTTGATGGGCGGTGAGGTGGAAAAAGATTACCTCGCCGTCTGCCGTGGCTGGCCGGCGGAAGAAGCCTTCACCGTCGATCACGACCTCGACGGCGGCCCCGGCAAGCCGGTGAAGAAACAGGCCATCACCCACTTCCAGCGGCTGCTGACCGGCGAGCTGCCGGTGCCGTCGAACGGTTTTGAAACCTCGCGCTACGCGCTGCTGCGCTGCCAACCGCAGACGGGCCGCTTCCGCCAGATTCGCCGCCACCTCAAGCACGTATTCCATCACCTGATAGGCGACACCAGCCACGGTGATGGCCGCCACAACCGCACGTTCCGCATGAATGGCGTGCACCGCATGTTGCTACACGCACAGCGGCTGGCGTTCCCGCACCCGCAGGACGGTCGCCGCATCGAAGTTCAAGCGCCGCTGGATGTCGAATTCCGGCGTGCTTGCGACTTGTTCGGCTGGTGATCGAGGCAACTCCCCGGCACCATGATTCAAGGTACTTATCCGCTTTTACCCACACGCTCAGGAGCACAGCAATGTCCAGCGTCACCCTGCACGGCAATCCGGTTCACGTAGGCGGCAACCTGCCCGTCGTTGGCAGCCAGGCTCCGGCGTTCACGCTGGTGGCCACCGATTTGAGCGAAAAGGCGCTGGCCGACTTTGCCGGCAAGCGTAAAGTGCTGAACATCTTCCCCAGCATTGATACCGGCGTATGCGCCACTTCGGTGCGCCACTTCAACAAGGACGCCGCGACACTGGCCAACACCGTGGTGCTGTGCATCTCCGCCGACCTGCCGTTCGCGCAGGCGCGCTTCTGCGGCGCGGAAGGCATTGACAACGTCACCATGCTCTCGACCCTGCGTGGCCGCGAGTTCCTGCGCGACTACGGCGTTGCGCTGGAAGATGGCCCGTTGGCCGGCGTGGCTGCGCGTGCGGTGGTGGTACTGGACGAGCAGGACAAGGTGCTGCACACGCAGTTGGTGCCGGAAATCACCGACGAGCCGGATTACGCGGCAGCGTTGGCTGCACTGGGCTGAAGTGAAGAAGGCGGTGCGGTTTCCGAAACGGGCAAGCTCTTGTTCGAAGGCGTTGGCTTGTTGGCCTTGAGGTGACCTTCACCCGGGCTCTGCCCGGTACCAGGCCGCGGGCAAGCCTGCACCGTCGCTTTCCCACACCCGCCGCGGGTTGCCTGCCGTGGCGGGTGTTTTCGTTGGTCCATTCCAGGGCGATACCTTGCCTCGTTCCCTCGGTACAAGGTTATTGCCTGATTCGACAGCCGCCAGGGCAGCGCACCTTGGGGCGGTTTTCCCGGGCATTGCGTGCGTGGGGCCAACCTACGCTCGCAACGCGGCCAGCACGATCAATGCCAGCGGGCAGGCGATGCCGGCTACCCATGCCACGCTGCGCAGCAATGGTTTGTCGGCGATGTAGAACAGGCCGTGCAGGATGCGGAAGGCGATGAAGAGGGCGGCGAGCATGTTGATCGTCGATACGGCCACGCCGGCCAGTTGTGCGAGTACGACGCCCGCGGCAAACGGGGCGAAGGCTTCGAAGGCGTTGAGGTGCGCGGCATGGGCGCGCTGCACGAGGTAGTCCTCGCTCTTGCTGGCCCACGCGCGCGGATTGCGGTTGTTGTAGCCGGGCCTGAACTTGGCGACGCCCACCAACGCATAGGGCAGCAACACGGCGATCAGTACACACCAGTAGGCCAATGACATGGGGCTGCTCCGTTCGGGAAGGGGAGCCGCAGTCTGGCAGTTGCGGGGGGTGTCGGGAAGCAAGCGCGGGAGTGCCGGGTTTTTCCTTCTCCCTTCGGGAGAAGGTGCCCGGAGGGCGGATGAGGGGCGAGCGGAGTCCATGATGTTGACCCTCCGGGCTCCATTCGTCCCTCACCCCAGCCCCCGCTCCGCGCCCCGGCCCTTGCGCAAGGGCGTTCAAGGAGCAGCGAACCAATGGTTCGCAAGCTGCCCCTCTCACCCCGCGGGGAGAGGGGTGAGAGGGCTTGGGGCGACTTACGGCGCCTTGACAGCCGCCTTGCGCGCCGCGCTGGCGAAATCGCCGGCAATGAACACGCTCAGCGTGGCTGGGTCGAAGTGGCGGCCGATGGCGGCGTTCACCTGTGCGACGGTCAGGGTGCGGATGGCTTGCTCGTGGTCGGCCGTCCACTGCATGGTGCGGCCGAGGTACAGGTTGCCGCGCAGGATGCCGGCCACGGTGCCGTCGCTGGCGCGGGCGTTGGCGGTCGAGGTCAGCAGGCCGTCCTTCGCTTCGGCAAGTTCCTTTTCGGTGATGCCGTCTTTGACGAAGCGCGCCAGTTCCTCGCGCATCGCTTCCTCCAGCCGCGCCATGTTCTCCGGGGCGGCGGTGGCCTGGATCACCAGCGAGCTGTCGTTGTCTAGGTCGGGCACGCCGATCTGGCTGCCGACACCGTAGCTCAGGCCTTCCTTCTGGCGGATGCGGTTGCCAAGGCGCGAGGCCATGCCGCCGCCGAACACGCGGTTGGCGATGACCAGCGCCGGGTAGTCGGCGTCGTTGCTGGTCAGCGGGAAGTCGCTGCGCGCCAGCAGCACGGCGTTGGCCTTGTCCGGGGTTTCGAATGATTCGTGCACGGCGGCCACGTCATGGTGCCGGTCGGCGATGCGGGCGAACGGCTTGCCGCTCTTCCAGCCGGCGAACAGCGTTTGCAACTGCGCCTTCAGCTGCGCCGGGTCGAAGTCACCGACCACGGCCACTTCGCCGGCGGCGGTGCCGTAGAAGTCGCGGTGGAAGGCGCGCACGTCGTCCAGCTTCACCGCGCGCACCGCGGCCAGGCGCTCGTCCAGCGTGCGGAAGGCATACGGGTGCGCGGCCGGCCAGTGGTTGAACCGCTTGCTCATGGCTTCGCTGGCGAAGCGCGAGGGTTCCTGGCGGCTGGCCTCCAGCCCGGTGATGCTCTGCTCGCGCACCTGTTCGAACTCGCTGTCCGGGAAGCTCGGGTTGCGCAGCACGCCGGCCGCCAGCGCCAGCGCCTCGGCCAGGTGCTCGCGCTTGGTGGTCAGCGAGATGTAGGCGCTCTGCGCGCCGCCACCGACGTCCACCGAGGTCTTCAAGTCGTCGAAACGCTTGTCGATCTGCTCGCGGCTCATGCTCTTGCTGCCACGCATCAGCAGGCTGCCGGCAAACCCGGCGGCATCGGTGCGGCCGGTGATGGCGGCCTCGTCGCCGAAGCGGAATACCAAGGTGGCGGTAACCATCTCGCCACGGGTCTTCTTCGGCAGCAGCGACACCTTCAGGCTGTCGCCGACGGTGAAACTGTCGGTGCGCGACTGGATGTTGGCCGGGGTCGGGTCGAAGGCTTCGCCGGCGGCCACTGCGGCGCGCCCGGTGTAGCCATCGACGAGGCTGGCGATGCTGGGTGCTGCGCCAATCTCGGCACGCTTCGGCTCGGTGGTGGGGATGAAACGCGCCAGCGTGCGGTTGCTGGGCAGCAGGTAGGCCTGGGCGACGCGGTTGACGTCGGCGGCGGTGACCTTTTCCACCGCATCACGGTTGACGAACCACAGCCGCCAGTCGCCGCTGGCGATGTATTCGGACAGCGAGGTCGCCACCGCGTTGACGTTGTTGAAGGACAACTCGAAGGCATTGGCGATGCGCTGCTTGGCTGCTTCCACCTCCTCGTCGGTGAACGGCTTGTCGGCCAGTGTTTCCACCTGCGCCAGCAGCACCTTTTCCACCTCGGCCGGGTTGCCGTCCTTCGGCGGTACCGCCATGAACAGTGCCAGCCCCGGGTCGCGGAAGGCGTCGGCACCGGCGCCGCTGCCCACCGCCAGCTTGCTCTCCACCAACGCCTTGTGCAGGCGGCCGCTGGGGGTGTGGCCCATGATGTTGGCGAGCACGCGCAGCGGCGCGTTGTCCGGGTGGGTGGCGGCGGGGATGTGGTAGGTCAGGCCGATCAGGTTGAGGTCGCCGACGCGGCGCACGTTGATCTCGCGCTCGCCGTCCTGCGTCGGTTCCACCGTGTAGTGCGGCGGCAGCGTGCGCGCCGGGCGCTTGAGCTTGCCGAAGCTGGACTGCACCGACTTCAGCACCCGCGCCGGGTCGAAGCGGCCGGCGACGATCAGGGTGGCGTTGTCCGGCTGGTACCACAGCCGGTAGAAGGCCTGCAGGCGCTCGATCGGCACGTTCTCCACGTCCGAGCGGTTGCCGATGGTGCTGTTGCCGTAGTTGTGCCACTGGAACGCTGCCGCGCGCAGGCGCTGCTGGAACACGCGCGAGGGCTCGTTGTCGCCACGCTCCATCTCGTTGCGGACCACGGTCATCTCGCTGTCCAGGTCGCTTTTGGCGATGTTGGAATTGACCATGCGGTCCGCTTCCAGCGCCAGCAGCCAGTCCAGGGTCTCGTCGTTGGCCGGGAACGAGCCGAAGTAGTTGGTGCGGTCCAGCCACGTGGTGCCGTTGTAGCTGATGCCGCGCTTCTTGAAGTCGCCGGGGATGTCGGTATGGGTGGGCGTGCCCTTGAACACCAGGTGTTCGAGCAGGTGCGCCATGCCGGTCTCGCCGTAGTTCTCCTGCGCCGAGCCGACGCCATAGACCACGTTGACGGTCACCGTGGGCTTGCTGGCGTCGGGGAACAGCAGCACCCGCAGGCCGTTGGGCAAGCGGTATTCGCTGATGCCCTCGACGCTGGGGCCGGCGGCGACGCCCTTGGGCAGCGCCGTCTGCGCATGCAGGGGCAGGGCGGGAGACAGGCCCAGCGCGAGGACAAGGCCGAAAACGAGGAAGGGCCGCAATGGTTGCATCGGGGGCTCCGGGTGAAGGGTGTGGTGCATGCGGCGCAGGTCGTGCGTGCAGGCAGGGAGCCGGCAGCCTCGCAGATTCCGCTGTCAGCGACCACTGACATTGGTTGGGGGAGCGCAGGGACGTGGCTTTGAAGTTCCTCTCCCTCAGGGAGAGGGGGGGGGGAGATCAACCACACGAGGCTTCGCCCTGCCCTCATCCTCCCCTTCGGGGCACCTCCCCGCGCGGGCAGAAGGAAAAGCAGGCCGACTGCACTGCCGATGGCGCGGCACCGACTTGCCATCGCCCGGCAGCGCCAGCGGCTCCCCTACAATGCCGCGATGGCGACCGAGGTAATCGAGATTGCGGAAGGCTTGGCGATACCGGAAACGGAGATCGTCGAGCGTTTCGTGCGCGCCAGCGGCGCGGGCGGGCAGAACGTCAACAAGGTGTCCAGCGCGGTCGAGCTGCGTTTCGACGTGGCCGGTTCGCCGTCGTTGCCGGACGGCTTGCGTGCACGGCTGCTGGCGCGCCGCGACCGCCGCATCACCGACGACGGCGTGCTGGTGATCGACGCGCAGCGCTTCCGCACGCAGGAGCGCAACCGCGCCGATGCGCGCGAGCGGCTGGCCGCGTTCGTCCGCGCCGGGCTGGCGGTGCCGAAGGCGCGGGTGGCGACCAAGCCGACCTATGGCTCCAGGCTGCGCCGGCTGGACGAGAAGAAGGGCCGTGCGCAGATCAAGCGCGGCCGTTCGCAATGCAACTGGGAGTGACGCTTGGACAACGCGCCGTCGAACCGCAACCTGCCGGTGGTGCCGCCGGTTCCGCCGAGCGTGCCGCACGGACGCTCCACCGCGTTCGGCCGCTGGCTGGGGAGCAGCGTGCTGCGCCTGGGCGGTTGGCGCGTGGTCGGGCCGCTGCCGGATCTGCGCAAGGCGGTGGTGATCGCCGCGCCGCATTCGTCGAACTGGGATGGCATCTGGGGTTTGGCGGCCAAGCTGGCACTGGGTGTTGAAGCGCGCATCCTCGGCAAGGACAAGCTGTTCTGGTGGCCGCTGGGCGCGGTGCTGCGCAGCTTCGGCGTGGTGCCGCTGGACCGCAGTTCGCCACAGGGCACGGTAGGGCAGGCGGTGGCGATGATCCGCGACAACGAGCGCATCTGGTTCGCGCTGGCGCCGGAAGGCACGCGCAAGCCGGTGCAGGAATGGAAGACCGGCTTCATCCGCATCGCGTGCATGGCGCAGGTGCCCATCGTGCCGGCGTATTTCCATTACCCGGACAAGGTCATCGGCTTCGGCGAACCGTTCCACACCAGCGGCGACGATGCCGCCGACATGGCCGCCATCCGCCAGTGGTACCGGCCATGGCAGGGCCGCAACCGCGGCACGGTGTGAACGATGGGCGTTGCATTGGTCTGGCTGCGCGACGACCTGCGCCTGGATGACCAGCCGGCGTTGCGCGCGGCGCTGGAGCGCGATCTTCTGCCGCTTCCGGTTTACATCCATGCACCGGAGGAAGAGGGGGAGTGGGCGCCCGGTGCGGCATCGATGGCATGGCGCCGGCGTTCGTTGCAGGCGTTGGCGACCGAGCTGGAGCGGCGCGGCTCGCGCCTGTTGCTGCTGCACGGGCCGACGCTGGGTACCTTGCAGCAACTGGCCGCGCGCACCGGCGCCGAAGCGGTGCTGTGGACGCGGCGCTACGAACCCGCCATCGAGCAGCGTGACGCGCACGTCAAGCGCAGCCTGCGCCAGGCCGGCCTGCATGCGGAGAGCTTCAACGGCGCGTTGTTGTTCGAGCCGTGGGAGTTGGCGACACGGCAAGGTGATCCGTACCGCGTATTCACCCCGTTCTGGAAATCCGCGCGCGCCGCATGGCGCACGCCGGTCACCTGGGATGCGCCGGCGTGGCTGCCATCGCCCGCTGCGCTGGACCTGCCCGCCGTCATTGCGCTGGACAAGCTGATACCGGCCCCGGTTCCGGCGTGGGATGCCGGTTTCTGGCAATGCTTCACGCCGGGCGAGCAAGGTGCGCGTGCCGCGTTGCGGCGATTCGTCGATGGTGCATTGCACGGTTATGCACACGCACGCGATTTCGCCGCCGAGGCCGGCACTTCGCGGCTGTCGCCGCACCTGCATTTCGGCGAGGTGTCGGTGCGGCGCGTGGTGGCTGACGTGCTGGCCGCGGGTGACGCCATCGCCGAGGCCGACCGCGACCGCTTCCTCGCCGAACTGGGCTGGCGCGAGTTCGGCCACCACGTGCTGCACCACTACCCGCAAACGCCCGAGCGCAACCTCGATCCGCGCTTCGATGATTTCCCGTGGGCCGCGCCGGACGAAGCGTTGCTGGAAGCGTGGAGGCATGGCCGCACTGGCGTGCCCATCGTCGATGCCGGCATGCGCGAGCTGTGGCATACCGGCTGGATGCACAACCGCGTGCGCATGCTGGTGGCCAGTTGGCTGACCAAGCACCTGCGCCAGCACTGGCGACACGGCGCGCGTTGGTTCTGGGACACGCTGGTGGATGCCGACCTGGCCAACAACACCCAGGGCTGGCAGTGGAGCGCGGGCACCGGCGCCGATGCCGCGCCGTACTTCCGCGTGTTCAACCCGGCCACCCAGGCGCGCCGCTTCGACCCGGAGGGCACCTACATCGCGCACTGGGTGCCGGAACTGGCTGCCCTGCCGCTGCCGGCGCGCTTCGCACCGTGGGAACACCTGGAACTGGCGCGGCGGCTGGCACCGGCGTACCCGCCGCGGCCGCAGGTGGAATTGGCCGCAGGCCGTGCCGATGCGCTGGCAGCCTTCGCCCGCTTGCGGCGCGGCGGAGCGTAGTGAAAACGGCCGCATCCATGCGCCACCATCGGCACATGCCGGCGGCGGCATGAAGGAGTAAGGTGCGCGCTTTCACCGCACCCCCGCAGGAGCACGTTTCATGTCGCGCACCGTCATTCTGGCCGCCGCCATCAGCCTTGCGCTGGCGGCCTGTTCCGGCAAGGAGTCCACCCCGCCCGTGAGTACCGACAACGCCGCCACCGAGCCGGCCTCGTCCAACCCTTTGCTGGTCGCCAGCACGCTGCCGTTCCAGGCGCCGGCCTTCGACAAGATCAAGGACGGCGACTACCTGCCCGCGTTCGAGGAAGGCATGCGCCAGCAACTGGCCGAGATCGCACGGATCACCGCCAACCCCGAGCCGGCCACCTTCGACAACACCCTGCTGCCGCTGGAGAAATCCGGTGCCATCCTCGACCGTACCAGCCGCGTGTTCTTCGGCGTGGTGCAGGCCGACACCAACCCGGAGCGGCAGAAGATCCAGGAAGAGGTGATCCCGAAGCTGGCCGCGCATGGCGATGCCATCCACCTCGACGCCAAATTGTTCGAGCGCGTGAAGGCCATCTATGACGGCCGCGCCGAAGCCGGGCTGGATGCCGAGCAGCTGCGCGTGGTCGAAGAGACGTACAAGGGCTTCGTCAAGGCCGGCGCGCAGTTGAGCGACGCCGACAAGGAAACGCTGAAGCAGTACAACGCCGAGGAGGCCACCCTCGCCAACGACTTCCACAACAAGCTGGTCGCGGCCACCGCCGCCGGCGCGGTGGTGATCGATGACAAGGCGCAGCTGGCCGGCTTGAGCGATGGCGACGTCGCCTCTGCCGAAGAAGACGCCAAGGGCCGCAAGCTCGACGGCAAGTGGGTACTGTCGTTGCAGAACACCACCCAGCAGCCGGTGTTGATGTCGTTGCAGGACCGCGACCTGCGCGCCAAGGTGCTGGCCGCGTCGGAAACCCGCACCGAGCGCGGCGACGGCAACGACACCCGCAAGATCATCCAGCGCCTGGCACAGCTGCGCGCGGCCAAGGCCAGGTTGCTCGGCTTCCCGAACTACGCCGCCTACAACCTCGGCGACCAGATGGCGCAGACCCCGGCCAACGCGCTGAAGCTGCTGACCGACACCGTGCCGGCGGCCACCGCCAAGGCACGCGGCGAACTGGCTGAAATCCAGAAGGTGATCGACAGCCAACATGCTGATGCAAAGACGGGCGGCTTCACCGCCAGCGCATCGGATTGGGATTTCTACGCGGAGCAGGTGCGCAAGGCCAGGTACGACCTCGACGAAGCGCAGATCAGGCCGTACTTCGAGATGGACAACGTGCTGCAAAACGGCGTGTTCTTCGCCGCCAACCAGCTCTACGGCATCACGTTCAAGGAACGCAAGGACATCCCGGTCTATCACCCGGACGTGCGCGTGTTCGAGGTCACCGACGCCGACGGCCAGCCGCTGGCGTTGTTCTACGCCGACTTCTTCAAGCGCGACAGCAAGAGCGGCGGCGCGTGGATGGACGTGTTCGTGGAGCAGGATGGCCTGGGCGGAACCCGGCCGGTGGTCTATAACGTCTGCAATTTCACCAAGCCCGCCGCCGGCCAGCCGGCATTGCTGAGTTGGGACGACGTGACCACGATGTTCCACGAGTTCGGCCATGCACTGCACGGCATGTTCTCGAACACGAAATACCCGAGCGTGGCCGGCACCGCGGTGCCGCGCGATTTCGTCGAGTTCCCGTCGCAGTTCAACGAGCATTGGGCCTCGGATGCCAAGGTGTTCGCCAACTACGCCAAGCACTACCAGAGCGGTGAAGCGATGCCGCAGGCGCTGGTGGACAAGATCGCCAAGGCCAAGACCTTCAACCAGGGTTATGCGACCACCGAATACCTGTCGGCGGCGCTGCTCGACCTGGCCTGGCACACGCAGGGCAGCGATGCGCCGTTGCAGGACGTGGATGCCTTCGAAGCCGATGCGCTGAAGCGTTACCACGTCGATCTGGCGCAGGTGCCGCCGCGCTACCGCAGCAGCTATTTCGACCACATCTGGGGTGGCGGTTATTCGGCCGGTTACTACGCCTACTTCTGGGCGGAGATGATCGACCACGACGCCTTCGAGTGGTTCAAGGAGCACGGTGGCCTGAGCCGCGAGAACGGCCAGGTTTTCCGCGACAAGATCCTGTCCATCGGCAACACCCGCGACCTGGCCACCGCCTACCGCGAGTTCCGCGGCAAGGACCCGAGCGTGGAGCCTCTGTTGAAGAACCGTGGCCTGAAGTAAGCGCCGCCTGCCGGGACGGGAGGGGAAACCCTCCCGTTCCGCGTTTGTGCCTGCATGGTGAACCATGCACATCGGGAAACACGCGATGGACCCCACTTCCGCCACCTTGCTGCACCAACTGCGCGACGCCGTCGGCCGCCGCCATGTATTGATCGGCGACAAGGCCACGCGCCGCTACCGCAAGGGCTACCGCTTCGGCGAAGGCCCGGTGCTGGCGGTGGTACGGCCGGGCACGCTGCTGGAACTGTGGCGGGTGTTGCAGGCCGCGGTGCAGGGCGGGGTGGCGATCATCCTGCAAGCGGCGAACACCGGCCTGACCGGCGGCTCCACGCCGGATGGCGACGATTACGAACGGCCGGTGGTGCTGGTCAGCACGCGGCGCCTGCTCGGCATCCAGTTGCTCGACGGTGGCCGCCAGGTGGTGTGTCTTCCCGGCGCCACGCTCGACCGGCTGGAACAGCGGCTCGCGCCGCTGGGCCGCGAGCCGCATTCGGTGATCGGTTCCTCGTGCATCGGCGCGTCGGTGCTGGGCGGGGTCTGCAACAACTCCGGCGGCGCGCTGGTGCGGCGCGGGCCGGCCTATACCGAGTTGGCGCTGTTCGCGCAGGTCGATGCGCAAGGCGGATTGCAGCTGGTCAACCACCTCGGCATCGCGCTGGGCGATACGCCGGAGGAAATGCTGCAACGCCTGCAAGCCGGCGACTACGCACCGGCCGACGTCGGCGGCGGCGAAGGCCGCGCGGCGTCCGACCCGCGTTATGGCGAACGGGTGCGGCAAGTGGATGCGCCCACGCCGGCGCGCTTCAACGCCGATCCGGGGCGCCTGCACGAAGCCGCCGGTTCGGCCGGCAAGCTGGCGGTGTTCGCGGTGCGGCTGGATACCTTCGCGAAGGAACCGGCCGAGGTGTTCTACATCGGCAGCAACCGCACCGGCAGCCTCACCGCGCTCCGCCGCCACCTGCTCACCGCATTCGAGCGCCTGCCGATTTCCGGCGAATACATCCACCGCGACGCATACGACGTCGGCGCGCGTTACGGCAAGGACCTCTTCCTGCTGATCGACAAGCTGGGCACCGCGCGCGTGCCGGCTGCCTTCGCGTTGAAGAGCCGGGTCGATGGCTGGCTGGAACGCTGCGGCATGCATGGGGCAAGCGACCGCGTGCTGCAGGCGCTGGTCGGCCTGCTGCCTGCGCACTTGCCTGCGCGCATGGGCGAGTTCCGCCGGCAATACGAACACCACCTATTGCTGAAGGTTTCGGCGCAGGACGCGGCGGAAACCGAAGCGTGGTTGCGCCATTTCTTCGCCGGGCATGAAGGCGGCTTCTTCCATTGCACGCAGGAAGAAGGGCGCAAGGCATTCCTGCACCGTTTCGCGGTGGCCAGCGCGGCGGTGCGTTATCGCGAAGTGCATCGGGACACGGTGGAAGACATCGTCGCGCTGGACATCGCCCTGCGCCGCGACGACCGCGAATGGTTCGAGCAGTTGCCGCCCGGACTCGGTGTGCGCCTGCTGCACAAGCTCTACTACGGCCACTTCCTGTGCCACGTGTTCCATCAGGACTACATCGTGCGCAAGGGCGAGGACCCGCTGGAGGTCGAGCATTCGATGTGGAATCTGCTGGACGCGCGCGGCGCCGAATACCCGGCCGAACACAACGTCGGCCACCTGTACCCGGCCAAGCCGGCGCTGGCCGATTTCTACCGGCAGCTGGACCCGAGCAACACCTTCAACCCCGGCATCGGCCAGACCAGCAAGCGACCCGGCTGGCGGCAGTGCGATTGCACGCCGGATTGACGCGCGTCGATGCGCTGTTTTCCCGGGCATGGCGCATTGCGGCTGCGGGAACTTTGCAGGCGCGGCACCGGTCGTTGTTCGCACCTGTCAACGGAGCGGCCACGCCATGAGCGGAAAGCAAAGCGCATCCCCTGTCCATCCACTGCTGGCCTGGCTGCGCCGTGAGGCATTGCCGCTGCTGGTGATGCTGTTGCTGCTGGGCGCCGCGCGCGACACCTTGGCCAATCATTACCAGGTCCCCAGCGGTTCGATGCAGCCGACCTTGCGACCCGGCGACCGCGTGGCGGTGGACATGCGCGCCTACGGGCTGCGCTTGCCGTTCACCGATGTTCGCCTGCTGGATACCGGCCGGCCGCAGCGTGGCGATGTGGTGGTGTTCGATTCGCCGGCCGACGGCACCCGCCTGATCAAGCGGGTGGTGGCGGTGGCTGGCGACCGGGTGGAGTTGCATGGTGGTTACCTCGCCATCAACGGCCAGCCGCTGCGGCTGGCGGCGCAACTGGAAGCCTTCGGCGGCAAGCGCGTGGCATTGGACCTGGATGCCGGTGGCGGGCCGGACATCAGCGGCCTGACTATCCCGCCCGGCAAGCTGCTGGTGGTGGGCGACCACCGCGGCGACAGCCTCGACGGGCGATTCTTCGGTCTGGTCGATGCCGATGCGATCTATGGCAAAGCACTGGCGGTCTATTGGCGCCGGGGCGACGGCCCGCGGTGGCGCGAATTGTAGGCAGGCGCTTGCCGCGGGCGGGTGCGGACACGTGGAGAGGCGGGGAAATGGCGTTTGGGCCATTGCTCCCCAAGGAACAGGGGTTAAGCTCACGGTTCCAGCCCGACTGCAAAGTGCACTGTGCAGCCTGACTCCCCTTCCGCGTTTCCACTGTCACCGCGCCTGTCATGGGCGTCGAGATCACGCGCATGGGGCTGGTTGGCTTGCATGTGGCTGCTTTGCCTGTTCGGCGTTGCCACCACGGCATCGGCACGCGGGCCTGCGGCCGCGAACGGGCATCCGAAGGTGCTGGTGCTGCTGTCCTACCACCCCGGCTTCGCGTGGGAAGACCGCATCCTCGACGGGCTGACCGAATGGGGCGACGCCAGCAGCCGGCCGCTGTTCCACGTCGAATGGCTGGACGCCAAGCGCTACCCGGGCGCCGCCCAGCGCGAACGCATGGTCCGCTACCTGGGCGAGAAATACGCCGGCCAGCACTTCGACCTGATCGCTACCGTCGATGACGATGCGCTGGCATTGGTCGTGTAGCAGGCCGGACTGTTCGGCAACGCGCCGGTGGTGTTCAGCGGCGTCAACGCCGAACCGGAAGAACTGATCGGAACGCGCGCGAACGTCACCGGCATCCTCGAGCGCTTCGACCTCACCCGTACCCTGCACACCGCGGTGAGCCTGCACCCCGACACCCGGCGGCTGGTGTTCATCACCCCCGACGATGGCAATGGCGCCGCACTGCGCGCAACCGTCGATGCGGCGCTGGCGCGCCTGCCGGAACATCCGCGGGCCGAGCATTGGCCGACGTCGTCGCTGGAACAAATCGCCCCGCGCCTGCCGCAGCTGCGCGCGGGCACGTTGATCTTCGCCCTGGGCAGCATCCCGGCGCGCGTGGGCGAGTTGCCGGTGGAGCCGGAGCGGGTGCCGGCATGGGTGCGCGCCCGCTCCGAGTTGCCGGTGTATTGCGACCTGGACATGTCGGTTGGCCACGGCGCGGTGGGTGGTTACATGAACAGCGGCCTCGAAACCGGCCGCCTGCAAGCGGCGCTGGTGCGGCGGGTGCTGGCCGGCGAGGCGGCGTCGAGCATCCCGCTGGTACGGGAAACGCCGCCGGTGCTGCTGTTCGACAGCGACGAACTGCGCCGGCTCGGCGTTGACCTGCGGCGCCTGCCGGCGGGCAGCACGCTGGTGCATGCGCAACCGTCGCTGCTCGCGCCGGAATACCGCATGCAGCTGGTCGTCATCGTCGCCATCGTGCTGCTGCTGGTGTTCGTGGTGGTCGCGTTGGTGGTGCGCAATGCCTTGCAGGCCGCGCGCCAGCGCGAGCTGCACTACCAGGCCACGCACGACGAATTGACCGGCCTGCCCAATCGCAGCGGTCTGGCCGAACTGATGCAGGATTTGCCGCAGGGCGCCGTGGAAGGGGAGCAACTGGCGCTGGTGATGCTGGGCCTGAACCGCTTCAAGCTGATCAACGACAGCCACGGCCATGCCTTCGGCGACAAGGTGCTGGTCGCGGTGGCGTGGCGCCTGCGCGAATGCTGCGGTGCGCAGGAAACGCTGGTGCGTTTCAGCGGCGATGCCTTCGTCATCTTGGCCAGGGCGAATGACGAGGCGGACCTGGAACGCCTGCGCGAGCTGTGCGAGACCGTGTTCCAGCAGCCGTTCCTGATCAATGGCCGGCGCGTGCCGATCACCGCCGCGTTCGGCATGAGCTCGGCACCGTTGCAGGGGTTGGTGCCCGAGCGCCTGCTGCGCGAGGCCGATGCCGCGATGTACGAAGCCAAGCGCCACCGCCGCGCGCGCGTGGTCGGCTTCGACAGCGGTATCCACGAGCGCGCCGCGCGCCAGTTCCAGATCGAGGCGGCCTTGCCCGAGGCGATCGAGAATGGCCAGATCGAAGTGCATTACCAGCCCATCCACGACGTCGAGCGCGGCTGCATCGCCGGCTTCGAGGCGCTGGCGCGTTGGCGGCACCCGGAACTGGGCTGGGTGCCGCCGCCCGAATTCGTGCAGGCCGCGGTCGAAACCGGCCACATCGGCGCGCTGACCCAGTGCATCCTGCGTACCGCCTGCCACGCCTTCCTGCCGCACCTGGACAACACGTGCAGCCCCTACCTGGCGGTGAACGTGTCGGTCAGCGACATCTATGCCAGCGATTTCTCGACGCAGCTGGCGCAGTTGCTGGACGAGGTCGGCATGCCGCCGCAACGGCTGATGCTGGAAGTGACCGAGGACATGCTGCTGGGTGACCAGCAGCACGTGGCCAGCGTGCTCGAACAGCTGCGCGGGCAGGGCGTGCGCATCGCCATCGACGATTTCGGCACCGGCTACTCGTCGATGGGATATTTGTCGAACTACCAGGTCAACCTGATCAAGATCGACCAGTCCTTCGCCCGCCACCTGCTCGAGCGTCCTTCCGACCGCAAGATCGTGCGCGCCATCGTCTCGATGGCCGGCGACCTGGAACTGGACGTGGTGGTGGAAGGCGTGGAAACCGACGCGCAGGTCGAACTGCTGCGGGAACTGGGCTGTCGCCTGCTGCAGGGCTACGCCTTCAGCCGCCCGCGCCCGGCGGCGGAGTGGGTGGTGGGCGGCTGCTGAAGCTGTCCCGGTGCGCTCCTGCGGTTCTTGGCCGTCAGCGCTCCGAATGCCCGGTATCGTCGTACTGCCGTGGTGCGAACAGGTCCGGGTGGATCAGCTCGATGAAGGCGCGCGCCTGCGGCGACAGCACCTTGCCGCGGCGCACCGTCACCCCGTAGCTGCGCTTGGGGAAGTAGCGCGCCATCGGGCGGATCGCCAGCCGCTCGCGGTCGCCGTCGTTCAGGCACAGCGCGGTGACGATGGAGATGCCCATGCCCATCGCCACGTATTGCTTGATCACCTCCCAGCCGCCCACCTCCAGCGCCACGGTGTAGGGGATGCGGTGGCGCTGGAACACCAGATCGACCAGCCGCCAGGTGATCTGCCGCTTCGGCGGCAGGATCAGCGGGTGGGGCGAGAGGTCCCCCAGCGTCAGCTCGCGCTTGCCGGCCAGCGGGTGGCCGTGCGGGGACGATCAGCACCTGCTCGAAGTCATGGATCGGCGCGTAGCTCAGGTCGCCCGGCACGTCGAGCATCGAGCCGACGACGAGGTCGGCGGCATCGCTGCGCAGCAGTTCGGTGCCGTCGGCGCTGATCGCGTCCTGCAAGGTGAGCCGCACCTCGGGGTGGCGCTCGCGGAAGGCTTCGACGATCTTCGGCAACAAGTAGAGGATCGTCGATGAATTGGCGGCGATGGTCAGCTCGCCGGCATCCAGCCCGCGCACCTTGTCGCGGAAGCCGGCTTCCAGCCCGTCGAGGCTTTCGACCAGCGGCTGCGCCATGTCGTACAGCAGTTGGCCTTCGCGGCTGGGCACCAGTCGCCGCCCGCTGCGCTCGAACAGCACTACGCCGAATTCCCGTTCCAGCGCCTGCAATTGCAGGCTCACCGCCGGCTGGCTGATGAAAAGCGCCTCGGCGGCACGCGAAACCGAACCCAACCGGACCGTCTGGCAGAACGCGCGCAGCGGCTTTAGCCGATCGGATTTGTAGGAAAAACGCGGGGTTGCGGGCGTCTTGGTGGTCATCGGGAGTATCTATTAGCACAATTTATGTATTGCATTGCAAAAACTGCTTTGCCGAATAATTGCCCGTGGAGGCACGGTGGGGGCCCCGACAAACGCAGGGTTCCGCCATGTCCGCCGTCGCTTCCGCCATTCCCGCCGCCGCCTCGCACAGCGCCGTCCACGCCATCCGCCCGACGCCGGGCATCACCGTGACCGAGCGGCTCGCCGGTCAGCAGGCGCTGTTGCCGGCCGGGGTGCTGGCACTGCTGGTGTCGCTGCACCGGGCGGTGGAGCCGGAGCGGCAGGCACGGCTGGCCGCGCGCCGCCAGCGGCAGGCGTTCTTCGACGGCGGTGGCCTGCCGGACTTCCGTGCCGATACCGCCGCCATCCGCGAAGGCGACTGGCAGGTCGCGCCGATTCCCGCCGCGTTGCAGGACCGCCGCGTCGAGATCACCGGCCCGACCGACCCGAAGATGGTCATCAACGCGCTGAATTCCGGCGCCAAGGTGTTCATGGCCGACTTCGAGGATTCGACGTCGCCGACCTGGCGCAACCTGCTGGCCGGCCAGCAGGCGCTGATCGGCGCGGTGCGCGGTGATTTGAGTTTCGACACGCCGAGCAAGCACTACGCGCTGCGCCCGTATGAGGAGCAGGCGGTGTTGATCGTGCGCCCGCGCGGCTGGCACCTGGACGAGAAGCACGTGCGCGTGGACGGCCAAGCGATTGCCGGTGGCTTGTTCGACGCGGCGTTGTTCGCTTTCCACAACGCCCGCACGCTGATGCGCAAGCAGCGCGGCCCGTACTTCTACCTGCCCAAGCTGCAGTCGATGGAGGAGGCGGCGCTGTGGGAAACCGCGCTGTCGCACATCGAGGGCATGCTGGGTTTGCCGCACGGGCAGATCAAGGTCACGGTGCTGATCGAGACGTTGCCGGCGGTGTTCGAGATGCACGAGATCCTGCACGCGCTGCGCGACCGCATCGTCGGCCTGAACTGCGGCCGCTGGGACTACATCTTTTCCTACCTGAAGACCTTCCGCCGCCACGCCGACAAGGTGCTGCCCGAGCGCGGGCAGGTGACGATGACGCAGCCGTTTTTGAAGGCGTATTCGGAACTGCTGATCCAGACCTGCCACAAGCGCGGCGCGCACGCGATGGGCGGCATGGCTGCGCAAATCCCGATCAACCACGACGCCGCCGCCAACGAGCAGGCGATGGCACGGGTGCGCGCGGACAAGCTGCGCGAAGTCAGCGCCGGCCACGATGGCACCTGGGTGGCGCACCCGGCGCTGATCCCGGTGGCGCGCGCGATCTTCGACGAACACATGCCCGCGCCGAACCAGCACAACGTGCTGTGCCGCGACGTGCAGGTGACGCGCGACGATTTGATCGCCCCGTGCAGCGGCACCATCACCCGCGCCGGCTTCGAGAACAACGTCGAGGTGTGCGTGCGCTACATGGCCGCGTGGCTGGACGGCAACGGCTGCGTGCCGATCCACAACCTGATGGAAGACGCGGCCACCGCCGAGATCAGCCGCAGCCAGTTGTGGCAGTGGCTGCACGCCGGCAACCAGCATCTGGACGACGGCACCGCGATCGACTTCGCCCTGCTCGATGCCAGCCTGCGCGCGCTGCCGGCGAAGCTGGGCGACACCAGCGCGCTGCCCGGCGGCCATTGCATCACGCAGGCGATTGCCTTGCTCGACGAACTCAGCCACGCCGATGAACTGGCCGAGTTCCTGACCCTGCCTGCCTACCGGCAGATCGACTAACCCCGCCCCGTAGGAGCGCACCTTGGTGCGTGATGAAGCTTTCCCGGTACAGCCCCACCGCGCACCAAGGTGCGCTCCCACGAAAAACCCACACCACCCCAATCCAACTGGAGAACCCCATGAGCAAGCTGCCGACCGCCGAACAGATCCAGCACGACTGGGACACCAACCCGCGCTGGAAGGGCGTCACCCGCAACTACACCGCCGCCGACGTCGTGCGCCTGCGCGGCACCGTCCATGTCGAGCACTCGCTGGCGCGGCTGGGCGCGGAGAAGCTGTGGAACTACCTGCACGAAAAAGACTTCGTCAACGCGCTGGGCGCGCTGACCGGTAACCAGGCCATGCAGCAGGTCAAGGCCGGCCTCAACGCCATCTACCTGAGCGGCTGGCAGGTGGCCGCCGACGCCAATCTGGCCGGGCAGATGTACCCGGACCAGTCGCTGTACCCGGCCGATTCGGTGCCGGCGGTGGTCAAGCGCATCAACAACACCCTGCTGCGCGCCGACCAGTTGCACCATGCCGAGGGCAAGGACGAAATCGACTTCCTGCAACCCATCGTGGCCGATGCTGAGGCCGGCTTCGGCGGCGTGCTCAACGCCTTCGAGCTGATGAAGGCGATGATCGAGGCCGGCGCGGCCGGCGTGCACTTCGAAGACCAGTTGGCCGCGGTGAAGAAGTGCGGGCACATGGGCGGCAAGGTGCTGGTGCCGACCCGCGAGGCGATCGAAAAATTGAACGCCGCGCGGCTGGCCGCCGACGTGCTGGGCGTGCCGACTCTGCTGGTGGCGCGCACCGACGCCGAGGCCGCCGACCTGCTGACCAGCGACATCGACGGCAACGACCAGCCGTTCACCACCGGCGAGCGCACCGTCGAAGGCTTCTTCAAGACCCGCAACGGCCTCGACCAAGCGATCAGCCGTGGCTTGGCCTACGCGCCCTATGCCGACTTGGTGTGGTGCGAAACCGGCAAGCCGGACCTGGAGTTCGCGCGCAAGTTCGCCGAGGCGATCCATGCCAAATACCCCGGCAAGCTGCTGGCCTACAACTGCTCGCCGAGCTTCAACTGGAAGAAGAACCTGGACGACGCCACGATCGCGAAATTCCAGAAGGAGATCGCCTCCTATGGCTACAAGTTCCAGTTCATCACCCTGGCCGGTTTCCACGCCCTGAACTACTCGATGTTCAACCTCGCCCACGGCTACGCGCGCCGGCAGATGAGTGCCTTCGTCGAATTGCAGGAAGCTGAGTTCGCCGCCGCCGACAAGGGCTTCACCGCAGTCAAGCACCAGCGCGAGGTCGGCACCGGCTACTTCGACGCGGTGACCCAGGCCATCCAGCAGGGCCAGTCCTCGACCACCGCGCTGAGCGGTTCCACCGAAGAGGAGCAGTTCCACGGCGACAGGGCGGCCGCCTGACCGGCTTGGACCCGGCTGGGTCATCGGGGGGGAACGGGCGGCCCACGGGTCGCCCGTTCCCGTCCCGGAGTGGGCGCCGCAGCCCTTGCGGATTGCGATGTGCCGCACTGTTTCACCGGTGCTATGCTGCGCGGATGACCCGCAGGAGCGGGGATTACCGGGGCGGCAGGGGCGGGGTATGAACGGCAACGGGGCTGCAATCAGGGCGGATGAACACGAGCAGAGCGTCGCCGCCACGGCGATGGCCGACATCGTGCATCCGTTGCTGTCGTCCGCAGAAATTGCCCTGTTCGCCGAATTTGGCCACGTGCGTGAGGTCCCCGCCGGGCAGGTGCTGTTCCACAGCGGCGAATTCGGCAGTTCCATGTACGTCATCCGCAGCGGCATCGTCGACCTGGACTTCGGCGAGGACCTGATGGTCAAGTACCTCGGGCCGGGTGAATTCTTCGGCGAGCTGGGCCTGTTGATCGGCAACCACCGCCGTGGCGCCGACGCCCAGGCCTCCACCGACGTGGTGCTGCTGGAACTGGGCCACGACGACTTCCAGCGGCTGGTGGACCGCGCCCCGGGCCTGATCGCCTATTTCCTGCGCCGCACCATCATGCGCGTGGTGTCCAACGAGCAGGTGCTGATCCGGCAGTTGCGGCACCGCAACCACGACCTCGAAGCGGCGCTGGACAACCTCTACACCACCACCCACCAGCTCAACCACACCGAGGAGCTGGTGCGCACCGACGAGTTGACCGGGCTGGACAACCGCCGTGGCCTGACCCTGTACCTGCAGGAGTGCCGGCAGTCGCGGCGCATGCCGCCGCAGGGCCTGCTGCTGATCGACTGCGATCACTTCAAGCACATCAACGACGAATACGGCCACCTGGCCGGCGACCGCGTGCTGCAGGCGGTCGCCAACATCCTGCGCTCGGTGGTGCAGGTCGACGGGTTGGCTTGCCGGCTGGGCGGCGACGAGTTCTGCCTGCTGGTGCAGGAAACCGACACCGAAAAGCTGGCGCACGTGGCCGGCTTCATCCTGCAGGCGGTGCACGGGCTGCTGGAACGCGCGCAGCCGGTACCGCGGATCTGCCCGGTGAGCATCGGCGCTTGCCTGCTCGACCCGGGCAGCGACTGGAACGACTGGTATGCACTGGCCGACAGCGCGATGTACGAAGCCAAGCGGCTCGGTGGCAACCGGTTGCAATGGCCAAGGGATTGGCTCGGGGCTGGTTGACGTGCTGCCGGGGCTGGCCATGCAGGACGCAAGAAAAACGCCGGTGACTCCCGTACCGCAGGTGCGCACCCTGCTGCTGACCGACCTGTGCGATTCGGTCGCGCTGGTGGAGAAGCTGGGCGATGCCGCTGCCGCCGAGCTGTTCCAGCGGCACGACCGCCTCGTGCTGCAATTGCAGCAGCAATGGGAGGGACGGCTGATCGACCGTTCCGACGGCTTGCTGCTGTTGTTCGAGCGCCCGATCAATGGCCTTGCCTTCGCCATCGACTACCTGCGCGGCCTGCGCGAGCTGGGCCGCGCGCGGGGCCTGGTGCTGCATGCCCGCGCCGGCATGCACGTCGGCGAAGTGCTGACCTGGTACAACAGCGCCGAGGCGGTGCAGGCCGGTGCCAAGCCGCTGGAAGTGGAAGGCCTGGCCAAGCCCTTGGCGGCCCGGCTGATGGCGCTGGCCCGACCCGGGCAGATCCTGCTGTCGGCGGTGGCCGAGTCGCTGACCCGCCGCGCGGCGCCGGAACTGGGTGCGTCTGGCGAGCAGTTGCGGTGGAAGTCGCACGGGCGCTGGCGCTTCAAGGGCGTGCCCACCGCGCAGGAAGTATTCGAGGCCGGCGTGCCGGGCTTCGCCCCGCTGCGCATGCCGCGCAGCTCGCCCAAGGCGCGGCGCGACCTGCCGTTGTGGCGCAGCCCGCTGGCACTGGTGGCCGAAGCGGCCCTGCTGCTGGCGCTGGGCGTCGGCCTCTGGTTCGCCACCCGGCCGGAACCGGCCATCGCCTTCGCCGAGCGCGATTGGGTGGTGATGGGGGACGTGCGCAACCTGACCGGCAACACCCTGCTGGACGACTCGGTGGCACAGGCGTTCCGCATCAGCCTGGAGCAGTCACGCCACGTCAACGTGCTCAGCGACATGAAGGCGCGCGACACGCTAACGCGCATGCGGCGCGACCCGTTGGCCGCGCGCCTGGACCGCACGCTTGCATCGGAAGTGGCGCTGCGGGATGGTGCGCGGCTGGTGATCCTGCCGGTGGTAGCGGAGGTGGGTGGCAAGCTGCGCGTGAGCGCGGAGATCGTGGACCCGCATACCCAATCCACGATCCGTTCGGATTTCGTCGATGGCCGTGGTCTGGGATCGTTGCTGCCCTCGGTGGACACGATCGCATCGCGGCTGCGTGGCCATCTGGGTGAAAGCATGGCATCGGTGAAAGCAGCCTCCCAGCCATTGCCGTCGGTTACGACCTCGAACCTGCATGCCTTGCGAGCCTACGCGTTGGGATTACAGGCAACCCGGCAGGGGAAATGGCAACAGGCAATGCAGATGTATGGCGAAGCTACGACCTTGGATCCCGAATTCGCGCTTGGCTATCTGGGTGCCGCGCGTGTCATGGTGGCGCGCTCAGAGCGGTCGGCAGCCATGCCTTACCTTGACCGTGCATTGGCTTGCGACAGCGCTTGCCTGATCGTGAGCGCCTCTATCTGGATGCTTGGGAGGCAGAGTTGCGTATGCCGGCGCAAGCATTGGAGAAGTGGCGGCTCATGGCCGGTCTCTATCCGGATGACTTTGCCGGTCAGGCCAATACTGCTTGGCACTTGTATGAGGCAAACCGTTTCGACGAGGCGCTGCCCTACGCGCGTGCAGCCGATGTGCCGCAGGACCCGCTGCAAGTGATGGCAGCCAACACGCTCGCGCGTATTCAACTGGCACGTGGAGAGGCAGAACAAGCGCTGAAGCGCTTGCGCGGCATCGAAAATGAAGCGCAGGCTGACCATAAGCGCCGTGTTGCCAATGCGCTGGCGGTGCTTGAACGGCCAGCCGAAGCGACGGCGGCACTTGATGCGATCGAACCCAGCGGGTATCCGGGCATTGATTTCTACCCATTGATCGACCGGGTGTCGCTGGCACTAGATCAAGGCCAGTGGGAGCAGGCTGGAGTGGTTGCGGAGCAGGCACTGGAAGCCGGCCGTACACAGGATACGTTCTCGTATTTGCAGTTTTGCTTCATCACTGAAGTGGTTGGATGGCGGGCAGGAGCACGGGATCGAAAGTCGAGCCATGCTGGCACGGCACGGATATTGGCGAGCGCGATGGCCGCCCCCGATTGGGCCCCGTCGAACCGCGAGGATCTGGCGGTGATGCTGCTGGCCAATGCTTGGCTGGCGCAACGCGAGGGCGATGCCACGCTGGCCGCTTCTGCTCTGTCACACACCGAAAACCTGACCCGTGAGGGGGTGTTGGGCGTGTCCTCGGCCGCATTGCGGCGGATTTTGCAGGCGGGCCAACTGGCGGGTGCGGGCCGCCATGACGAAGCTATCGCGCTGCTGGCTCCCCGTGCAGACGACCTTTATCAATCACGGGTGGCGCTGTATCACCTGCTGGCCGCTTCCGGCCGCCATGCCGAGGCCGAGGTACAGGCGCGCTGGTTGTTGCAACATCGTGGATTGGCCTATATCGAGGCCAATGCTTCGCAGACCTTGCAACCGCTGAATGTTGCCGATTCTCGGTTGGCGCGGTTATGGCTGGCCGAATCGTTGGCCGCCCAAGGCAAGGCTGCCCAAGCCGCGAGCGAAACCAAAGGGTTCCTGCGGCAATGGCCAGCCTCGAGGTTATCTCCTCAGTTGTTGTCCAGAGTCGAGGCGATCTTGTCGGCCTCGAAACAGAAGATCACGGTTTGATTGCCGGCCTTGGTGAGGTGCGCTTGCAACTCAATGCGGGCGGCGGCGATCTCCTCCTTGCTGGCCAACTGGTCAGTGGTCATGCAATAGAACGGGTCGCCAGCAGTAGGAACTTGGGGAGCCAGCGCCTGTGCCGCATCCACGCCAAGCTCGGCCAAGGCGAGAATGGGGTTGGTATTGAATAGCTCGCGGAACACATCATCGCTGGACAATTTTTCCAGCAGAGTGTCCGCCGTCACCGCATCCAGACCGGGGTGGCCGGTCGCATTGCCGCCGTCATGAAAAGAATTGCTCATTACTCCTCCTGTCCGGGCGGGGGGAGCGCCCATGGCGCCTGACCGGTCTTTGAAGGATGTGTCGATATGTCGCGCCCCCTGCGCGAAGCGAGGATCATACCGATGAACGTGCGCCGCTGCGCCTGCGTTTTCTTCGAGCCACGAGAGACGCCATGCTTCGACCTTGCCGGTTTATTGGCTGGCGGCACGGGTGTTACACATGTCCGTCGCTGGCTGGCATTGGCGCCGCACTTGGAGAGCGAGATCGAGGTGTCGGAAACGGAAATGGCATGGATCGGCCGTTTCAGCCCGCAGCAGTGGAGTGCGGTCGATGTGGTGCCGGGTGAAGTGCTGGCGCGCCTGCTGGAAACCGGTCTGCTGATAGCGGCCGAGCCGCAGTTTGCGGCCCGGCATGCCGCTGATGAACACTATCGTGTACTGAACTGGTGGCCGTTGGCGGCGGTCGTGCACCAAGCCAGCCGCTGGAGCGGCGTGGACAGCGTGGCGTCGATGCAGCGGCTGGGCATGGATACCGTTGCCGGCCTGCTGCACACCTGTGGCCCGCCGCCGCTGGCCGTTGCCGAGCACATGGGCAGTGGTCCGGACTTGCCGCTGGAACGTGGTTCGCCGGATACGCTCGATGCATTGCTGGCACGACGCACCACCTGCCGCAATTTCAATCAGGAGCGTGTACTGGAGTGTGCGCTGTTCGCGCGAATGCTGGAACGGGTATTTGCTGCACAAGGCAGTGTGGTTGCCGGCGATGGCATCGAGTTCCTGAAGAAACACACGCCTTCTGGCGGTGGCCTGCATGCCACCGAGGCCTATCTACTTGTGCAGCGAGTGGAGGGTATCGCCCCAGGGTTGTACCATTATCGTCCACGCGAGCATGCGCTGCGGCCATTGCCGCCACCCTCTGCGCCATTGGACGAGTTCGCACGCGAAGCGCTAGCTGGTCAATGGTGGTTTGCACAGGCGCCGGTGTTGGTGATCTACGCACCACGGGTGGCGCGCAGCTACTGGAAATACCGCAACCATCCCAAGGCCTACCGCGCCCTGCTGTTGGACGTGGGCCACCTGTCACAGACCCTGTGCCTGAGCGCGACGGACCTGGGGTTGGGTGCGTTCGTTACCGCCGCGATCAACGAAGTGGAAATCGAGCGCGCCTTCGGGTTGGAGCCGCTGAGCGACGGGCCGCTGGCGGTGGGGGGCTTCGGCTGGCGTGCCGAGCAGCGGGAAATCGCCGAATTCGACCCTGCCGGTACCGTGTGGCCACGGACATGAGGTGGGTGAGTTTCGCCGGATGGCCATTCAATGAAGTGCCATGGCCGAAACCTTGGCGCTTTTCAGCCTTGAAGCTGACGGCAGCTTCTTCAGGCTGCCAACCCAGTGATTCGTGATGGCAATGATCGCATTGCCGACCTGGCTGGCCTCGAAGCAGGTCACTACCGTCATCGGCGTGGCCGACGCGGTGAGGTAGGCTTTCAACCCGATGGCGGGCCCGTTGCAGTTCTTGCGGCAAAGCCCGCGTGCCGAGGTGTAAGCATTGATGGTGATCGACACGGATGCCGATGGAGGGCCGCGCGGCAGCAGACCACCAAGTTCGATCCGGCACACCGCGTGTGGGCGTGATCAGTCCGTCTCGAAATCCACCAGCACCGCGCCGTCGCCTACCTGATCGCCGGCCTTGACCCGGAAACCCTGCACGGTGCCGTCGGCCGGCGCCTGCAGGGTGTGCTCCATCTTCATCGCCTCCATCACCAGCAGGGGCGTGCCGCGCGCGACGCGGGTGCCGGGTTCGGCCAGCAGGGCGATGACGCGGCCGGGCATCGGCGCCAGCAGGCCGCCGCCTTCGGCTGCCGGTTGGTCGGCGTCGGCCACCGGGTCGTGCAGCTCGAAACGCAGCGGGCGGTCTTCGCCGAACAGGTACAGCGCGCCGTCTTCGACAACATGGTCGCCGCGCCGGAGCCGGCCATCGACTTGCAGGGCGAAGCACCGGCCATCGGCCCGTCCGCTGACGGCGATCACGTCGCCTTCCAGCTCGACGTACCAACCATCGTCATTGGCATGCAGCATGGCGGTGCGCTGCTGCTCGCGGTGTTTCAGCAGCACGCGGCGTGGCGCGCGGCCGCACAGGCGCCAGCCGTCATTGTGTTCCCAGGCTGAGGCAGTGGCGGGTGCGAGTGCGCCTGGCTGCGTTGCCAGCACCGCCGCGATGGCCCAGTCGGCCGTGTCGGGCTCGGCGTGCCGCACATCCAGCGCCTCGTGTTCGCGCTCGATCAGCGCGGTGTCGAGGTTGGCGTTGCGGAACGAATCGGTCAGCACCAGCCGGCGCAGGAACGCGGCGTTCGTCGTCACGCCCACCGCCTGGCATTGCGCTAGCGCTTGCTGCATGCGCCGCAGCGCGCTGTCGCGGTCAACGTCATGGACGATCAGCTTGGCGATCATGGGGTCGTAGTACGGGCTGATCGCATCGCCCTGCTCGACGCCGGCATCCACGCGCACGTGCGCATCGGCGGACGGCAGGCGCAGGTGGCGCAGGGTGCCGGTGGAGGGCAGGAAGCCACGGTCGGCGTCCTCGGCATACAGCCGTGCCTCGATCGCGTGGCCGTGGATATGCAACTCCTCCTGTGTCTTCGGCAGCGGCTGGCCGGCGGCTACGCGCAGCTGCCATTCGATCAGATCGGTGCCGGTGATCAGCTCGGTGACCGGGTGTTCCACCTGCAGCCGGGTGTTCATTTCCATGAAATAGAAATCACCGCTAGGTGAGGCGATGAACTCCACCGTGCCGGCGCCGATATAGCCGACCGCGCGCGCGGCATCGGTAGCGGCCCTGCCCATCGCCGCGCGGCGTTCGGGTGTCATGCCGGGCGCGGGCGCTTCTTCCAACACCTTTTGATGGCGGCGTTGCACCGAGCAGTCGCGCTCGAACAAGTGCACCACGTTGCCGTGGCCGTCGCCGAACACCTGGATCTCGATGTGGCGCGGGCGCTCGACGTATTTCTCCACCAGCACGTGCGCGTTGCCGAATGAAGATTTCGCCTCGCGTTGGCAACTGGCGAGCGCATCATTGAAATCCTCGCTGCGCTCGACCTTGCGCATTCCCTTGCCACCACCGCCGGCGCTGGCCTTGATCAGCACCGGGTAGCCGATGGCGTCGGCCTGCGCGCGCAGGAAGTCCGTGGCTTGCTCGTCGCCGTGGTAACCCGGCGTCAGCGGCACGCCGGCCTGCTGCATCAGCGCCTTGGCCGCGCTTTTGTCGCCCATCGCGTCGATGGCGCTGGCCGGCGGGCCGATGAAGACGATGCCGGTCTCGGCGCAGGCGCGGGCGAAGCCGGCGTTCTCCGACAAAAAGCCGTAACCGGGGTGGATGGCCTGCGCACCGCTGCGGCGCGCGGCTTCCAGAATCGCCTCGCCACGCAGGTAGCTTTCCGCCGCCGGTGCAGGGCCTATGTGGATGGCTTCATCGGCCAGGCGCACGTGCCGCGCATTGCGGTCTGCATCGGAATACACCGCAACGGTGGCGATGCCGAGGCGGCGGCAGGTGGCGATGACGCGGCAGGCGATTTCGCCACGGTTGGCAATCAGGATCTTGTCGAACATGGCAGGTCTCCGCTCGCCGTTACATGCGGAACACGCCAAAGCGCGTGTCCTGCGTGGGTGCGTTGAGGCTGGCGGCCAGCGCCAGGCCGAGGATGCGGCGGGTGTCGGCCGGGTCGATCACGCCGTCGTCCCACAACCGCGCGCTGGCGTAATAGGGGTGGCCCTGCTGCTCGAACTGCTCGCGGATCGGCGCCTTGAACGCTTCTTCCTCGTCCGCCGGCCACTGCCCGCCCTTGCCCTCGATGCCGTCGCGCTTGACCGTCGCCAGCACGCTGGCCGCCTGTTCGCCGCCCATCACGCCGATGCGCGCGTTCGGCCACATCCACAGGAAGTGGGGCGATAGGCGCGCCCACACATGCCGTAATTGCCGGCGCCGAACGAACCGCCGATTACCACGGTGAACTTCGGAACCCGCGCGTTGGCCACCGCCATCACCAGCTTGGCGCCATCCTTGGCGATGCCGCCGTGCTCGTACTTGCGGCCCACCATGAAGCCGGTGATGTTCTGCAGGAACAGCAGCGGAATGCCGCGCTGGCAGCACAGCTCGATGAAGTGTGCGCCCTTGAGCGCCGATTCGGAGAACAAAATGCCGTTGTTGGCGATGATGCCGATCGGGTGGCCGTGCACGTGCGCGAAACCGGTCACCAGCGTATTGCCGTAACGCGGCTTGAACTCGTCGAAGCGCGAGCCGTCGACGATGCGCATGATGACCTCGCGCACGTCATAGGGCTTGCGCGTGTCGACCGGGATCACGCCATACAACTCGTGCGCGTCGAACAGCGGTTCCTCGCTGGCCTGCAACGTCACGCTCGGTTCCGGCTTGCGCCAGTTGAGGTTGGCGACGATGGCGCGCACCCGCGCCAGCGCCTGCAAATCGTTGTCGGCCATGTGGTCGGCAACGCCGGAGATGCGCGTGTGCACGTCGGCACCGCCCAGTTCCTCTGCGCTGACCACCTCGCCGGTGGCGGCCTTCACCAGCGGCGGGCCGCCGAGGAAGATGGTGCCTTGTTCCTTGACGATGACGGTTTCATCGCTCATCGCCGGCACGTAAGCGCCGCCGGCGGTGCACGAACCCATCACGCAGGCGATTTGCGGGATGCCCTGCGCCGACAAATTGGCTTGGTTGTAGAAGATGCGGCCAAAGTGGTCGCGGTCGGGGAACACCTCGTCCTGCAATGGCAGGAACGCGCCGCCGGAATCCACGAGATAGATGCACGGCAAGCGGTTCTGCTGCGCGATCTCCTGCGCGCGCAGGTGCTTCTTCACTGTCACCGGGTAATAGGTGCCGCCCTTGACCGTGGCGTCGTTGGCGACGATCAGGCATTCCACGCCGGACACGCGGCCAATGCCGGCGACCATGCCCGCGCCCGGTACCGGGTCGTCGTACATGCCGTGCGCGGCCAGCGGCGCGATTTCGAGGAACGGGCTGCCGGGGTCGAGCAGGGCGTCGATGCGCTCGCGCACCAGCAGCTTGCCGCGCGCGGTGTGCTTGGCCCGCGCCGCGTCGCTGCCGCCAAGGGCGGTGCGCTCCAGCGTCGTGCGCAGGTCATCGACCAGCGCCTGCATCGCTGCGCGGTTGGCTTCGAAGGCGTCGCTGCCGGGTTGTAACTGGGTTTTCAGTACGGTCATGGCGGTGGTTCCGCTGTTCCTTCTCCCATCGGGAGAAGGTGGCGCGAAGCGCCGGATGAGGGGTGAACGAGGCTCCGTGATGCCCGAACCATGGGGGCTCCATCGCCCTTCTCCCCAACCCTCGCTTCGCGCCCCGGCCCTTGCGCTGGCGCAAGGGTGTTCGAGGGGCAGCGAACCGGTGGTTCGCAAACTGCCCCTCTCACCCCGTGGGGAGAGGGGCTTTGAGTTACGCGGTGCGCTGGAACAACTCGCGCCCGATCAGCATGCGCCGGATTTCCGAAGTGCCGGCACCGATTTCGTACAACTTGGCATCGCGCCACAGCCGCCCGGTCGGGTACTCGTTGATGTAACCGTTGCCGCCGAGAATCTGGATGGCCTGCCCCGCCGCCCATGTCGCCTTCTCCGCCGAATACAAAATCGCGCCGGCTGCATCCTGCCGCGTGGTGCGGCCCTGATCGCAAGCCTTCGCCACCGCATACACATACGCGCGGCAGGCATTGAGGCCCACGTACATGTCGGCAATCTTGGCTTGAATCAACTGGAACGTGCCGATGGCCTCGCCGAACTGCTTGCGCTCGTGTACGTAGGGCAGCACCACGTCCAGCGCCGCAGCCATCAAGCCCAGCGGGCCGCCGGACAACACCACGCGCTCGTAGTCCAGCCCGGACATCAGCACCTTCACACCGCCGCCCACTTCGCCCAGCACGTTTTCAGCCGGCACTTCGCAATCTTCAAACACCAATTCGCAGGTATTGGACGAAACGCATCCCCCAGCTTGTCCAGCTTCTGCGCGGTGGAAAACCCCTTCATGCCTTTTTCGATGATGAAGGCGGTGATGCCGCGCGAGCCGGCGTTGGCATCGGTCTTGGCATAGACCACCAGCACGTCGGCGTCCGGACCGTTGGTGATCCACATCTTGTTGCCGTTGAGCACGTAGTGGTCGCCGCGCTTGTCGGCGCGCAACTTCATCGACACCACGTCCGAACCCGCACCCGGCTCGCTCATCGCCAGCGCGCCGACGTATTCGCCGCTGCACAGCTTCGGCAGGTACTTGTGCTTCTGCGCCTCGCTGGCGTTCTTGCGCAACTGGTTCAAGCACAGGTTGGAGTGCGCGCCATAGGACAGGCCGATGCCGCCGGAAGCGCGCGAAATCTCCTCCATCGCCACCACGTGCGCAAGGTAGCCCATGCCGGTGCCGCCGTATTCGGCCTCCACGGTCATGCCCAGCAGGCCCTGCTCGCCGAGCTGGCGCCACAGTTGGTTGGGGAAATGGTTGCTGGCGTCAGCCTCTTCGGCCAGCGGCGCAATCTGCGCGGCGGCGAACTGCGCCACGCTCTCGCGCAGCAGGTCGATCTCTTCGCCCAGATCGAAGGACAGGGTGGGGACGTGCATGGGTGGCTCCACTACGGCAAGGGCAACAGGGCGCACCGGTTGGGGGAGACGGCGGGGCCGTCGGCGCGGGCGTTCGTGCGCAGCCTAGCGGTTCGGCCTGAAAAAGTGAACTATGATTCAAGAATTGAAAACCGAGTCATCCCATGGCCTACAAACGCTCGCAATTGATGGAAAGGCGCTTGGCCGGCAACCGCGAGCGCATCCTCGCCGCCGCGCGCCGGTTGGTGGCCGCCGGCGGTTACCGCAACGCGCCGGTCACCGCCGTGGCCGCCGAGGCTGGGGTTTCCACCGGCTTGATCTACCGTCACTTCCCGTCCAAGGCCGAGCTGTTCGTGGAGGTGCTCACCGCGGCAGTCGAACACGAATTGCGCATTCTTCGGCCATCGCCGACGAACCGCTGCCGGCAGCGGCCCGCCTGCAACGGGCGGTGGCCTCGTTCGTGCGCCGCGCGCTGGCCGGCCCCGGCCTGGCCTACGCCTTCATCGCCGAGCCGGTCGATCCCGACGTGGAGGCCGAGCGCATCCGTTGCCGGCGGCTGTTCGGTGACGTGTTCAAGCGCATCCTCGAAGACGGCGTGCGCAGCGGCGAGTTCCCCGCGCAGGATGTGGACGTCGGCGCAGCCTGCATCGTCGGCGCCTTCACCGAAGCGCTGGTCGGGCCCACCGCGCCCAGCCGCGACGGTCAGCGCGATGGCGAACACCTGGTCGCCGCCATCGGAGCGTTGTGCCTGCGCGCGGCGGGGGCGTGACCGGTTCGCCCGTTGTGGCCGGTGCCCGGCGCTGGTCTATACTCTGCGGGTAGCTGTGGTCCATCGACTACTCGCCAGGGGTAAGAAAACGTGCGGAATTACGACCTCGAATTTTTGAAGCGGTTCTCCATCGTGATCGGCGTGCTGGCCGTGCTCACGGTTGGCCTGATCATCTTCGCCTCGTATTTGCAGAACGCGATCCCGGCGGAAGACTCGCCCAACGCGGTCAAGCGCACCGAAGCGCGCATCGCGCCGGTTGGCGTGGTCTATGCCGGCAGCACCGGCGCCGCTGCGCAAGCCGCTGCGGCCGAAGCGGCTGCCTCCAAGGCCGCTGCCGCAGGCGGCGCTTACGGTGGCACGCTTGACGGCAAGGAAATCTTCGACAAGCTCTGCACCGCCTGCCACCTGACCGGCGTGGGCAATGCGCCGACGCTGGACCATTCGCATTGGGACAAGCGCGTGGCCCAAGGCATGGATACGCTCTACAAGCACGCCATCGAGGGCTACACCGGCCCGGATGGTGGGGTGATGCCACCCAAGGGCGGCAACGCGGCCCTCAGCGAAGAGCAGATCCACGCCACCGTCGATTGGATGCTGGCCAACCTGAAATAAACCGTCCCCATAATGGACGCGCGGCGCCGCCCTTGGGCGGCGCTTTGCGTTTCTGCCCTCATGGAGCCCGCCATGCGCTGCCTGCCGTCATTTCTCGCTCTTTTCGTTGTCGCTTGCCCTTGCCCCGCACGGCATCGCCCGTGTGCCGGCCGTCATTCCCATCGGCCAGGTGCAGGGGGCGGGTGAGCGCAGTCCGCTGGAAGGCCGGCGGGTGACGGTGGAAGGCGCGGTCACCGCGGACCTGCGTGCCGGGCTGGGCGGCGTGTTCGTGCAGGACGCCGGCGATGGCGCCGCAGCCACCTCCGATGCGCTGTTCGTGCAACTCGGGCCGGAGCAGGTCGTGCAGCCGGGGCAATGGCTGCGCATCACCGGCACCGTGCAGGAACTGGCCGCCGGCAAGAGCGGGCGCAGCTTGACCGCGTTGCAGGCCGAGCAGGTCGTGGCCACGCGGACACGGCCATTGCCACCGGTGACGGTGCTCGATGGCGTTCCCGCCAGTTGGGAGGCATTGGAGGGCATGCAGGTGCGCATCGACGCCCCATTGACCCTGACCGGGCAGGACCAGCTCGCGCGTCACGGTGAACTCAGCGTCGCCTTCGGTGGCCGCCTGTGGCAGCCCGGCGAACTGGCTGCCGCCGGCAGCGCCGAGAATGCCGCGGTCGTGGCCGACAACGCGCGCCGCCGCCTGCGGCTGGACGATGGCAGCGGCCGGCGCGATCCGGCCAACGTGGGCTACCTGCCGGAAGTGGCGACGCTGCGCACCGGCATGGTGTTCGAGGGCGTGGAGGGCGTGGTCGATCAGCGTTTCGGCGGCAGTTACCGCTTGCAGTTGACGCGCCCGTTGCAGGTGCCGTCGCCCGAACGCCCGCAGCCGCCGCAGGTGCCGGGTGCGGTGCGCATCGCCGCGTTCAACCTCGAAAACTATTTCAACGGCGATGGCCGTGGCGGTGGTTTCCCGACCTTGCGCGGCGCGAAAACGCAGGCGCAGTTGCTGGCGCAACAAGCCAAGCTGGTCACCGCCATTCGCAGCCTCGGTCCCGACGTGGCCGCGCTGATGGAGTTGGAAAACGATGGTTATGGTGCGGATTCGGCGATCGCCACGTTGGTGCGTGCGCTCAACGAAGGGCAGGGCAAGGGCGGCGACTGGGCGTTCATCGATGCCGGCAAGGGGCCGGGCGACAATCCGATCCGCGTCGGCATCGTCTATCGCGTTTCGCGCATCCGTCCGGTCGGCAAGCCGGCAGTGCTGGAGCAGGGGCCGTTCGGCGAACACAGCCGCGTGCCGCTGGCGCAGGCGTTCCGCATGGGCCGCAAGGGCAAGCCGTTCGTGCTGGTGGCCAACCATTTCAAGTCCAAGGGCTGCTCCAATGCGAGCGGCGCAGACGCTGACAGGGGCGACGGCCAAGGCTGCTGGAACGCGACCCGCGTTGAATCGGCGCGCCTGCTGGACCAGTGGTTGCAGTCCGACCCCACCCGCAGCGGCAGCCGCGATGCGCTGCTGCTCGGCGACTTCAATGCCTATGCGATGGAAGACCCGATCCGCCAGCTGTACGCCGACGGCTGGCGCGATGCGTTCAAGCTGGCCGGCGTCGCGCAGCCGTACAGCTATGTCTATGACGGCATGGCTGGCCGCCTCGACCACGCCCTGCTGAACCCCGGCATGGCGGCACGCCTGAAAGGCGCGGCCGAATGGCACATCAATGCCGACGAAGCCGACGAGGCGGGCTACCAAGGCCGCAACGTGCCGGGCCCGTGGCGCAGTTCCGACCACGATCCGTTGCTGCTGGGATTCGACGGCCCGTGATGCACGGCCAGTCCCATGGTGCCGCCAGCAGGGGCATTGACGGCTGGCAGCGGCCAGTGAAGAAATAGTCGTCCCTGAAGAATCGACGGCCAAAACGGCAAGAAACCGATGGCAAGAGTATCGATTTCATGCAGTTCCAGCACGCGATGATCACGTTGAAACCAGTGCTGTTGCGGGCCCTGCGGGATTCTTCAGAGACGACGAAGTAACGGCATGCGCGCAGGTCGGGGTTATATCCCCGGCGGCATGCGTATCCGGGTATCGGGAGCCGGGAATGCAACCCCGGACCGAGCGGTTGCAGCAGGCAGTAGCAAGGCTTGGCGTGCTCGGCACGGGTTTCAACAGTGCCCTGCCGGATCCGCATCTGCGGTATGGGCAGCTCAGGCAGCCGGCAGCAGGATGGTCACGCACAGGCCGCCGTCGTTGCGGTTCTGCAGCGAGATGCGGCCGTCGTGCGCCTCGACGATCTCGCGGGTCAGCGCCAGGCCCAGGCCGGTGCCGTTGCGCTTGGTCGAATAGAACGGCATCAGCGCGTTCTGCAGCACCGCCTCGTTCATGCCGCTGCCGCGGTCCAGCACCTCGATGCGCAGCCAGTGCGGCAACCGCGCCAGCCGCACTTCCACCGCGTCGTCGGCGTCGATGCCGTTGTCGGCGCTGGCCTCGTGCGCGTTCTTCAGCAGGTTCAGCAGCGCCTGCGAGAACTGCGCCGGATCGATGCGGCTGTGCAGGTCTTCGGCAGGCGGCGCCATGCGGAAGGGAATCTGCTGCTGCAGCCCGCCGAGGAACGCGGCCCAGCCGATGGTCTGCAACTGCGGTTGCGGCAGCTTGGCGAAGCGCGCGTAGCCGCGGATGAAGCCTTCCAGATGGCGCGCGCGCTCCTCGACCGTGGCGAAGATGTCCTCCAGCCGGTCGTTGCGGCCGCGCCGCACCAGCTCGGCGCCGGAGTGGGCCAGCGAGGCGATCGGCGCCAGCGAATTGTTCAGCTCGTGGCTGATGACGCGGATGACCTTCTTCCATGTCTGCACTTCCTGCCGCCGCAGCTCGGCGGTGAGCAAGCGCAGCAGCAGCAATTCGTGCGGGCGGCCGTTGAGATGGAAGTGGCGGCGCGACAGGTGATAGACCTGTTCGTCATCCTCGTCGCCGTCGTTCTCGCGTACCGCGAACAGGCTGTCGCCGCCGCGGGCGATGGCGTTGCGCAGTTCCACCGGCATCGCTTCGAGCAATTCGGGCATGCGCTTGCCTTCCAGCTTCCAGCCGCCGTGCAGCAGCTTGCGCGCGGCGAGGTTGGAGAACGCCACGCGTTGCACGCCGTCACCGCCGTCGGCGAGCAGCAGCATCGCCACTGGCGTGTTCTGCACCATCGTGTCCAGCAGCAGTTCGCGCTGCACCAGCGATTGGCGTTGCTCGCGCAGCACGTCGCCCAGCTCGGCATGCGCGCGCACCAGTTGCGCCAGTTCGTCGTCGCCGCGCCAATGCACGCCGAAGTTGTATTCGCCATCGCGGTAGCTGCTGGTGATGCCGGCCAGCGCGCGCAGCAGCGAGCGGATCGGCGCGGTGGCGCGGCGCAGTGTCCACCACATCAGTGCCAGCAGCAGTGGGGCCGATACCGCGGCCAGCACCCAGCCGCGGTCCATCCAGTAGGCGAGCAGCCACGGCATCGCAGCGGCCAGCGCCAGCACTGGCAGCAGGCGCAGGAACAGCTTGAAGGTGAAGGAACGCGACTTCAGCATGGCGTCGTCATTCGCGCGGGATGCCGTGGCGGTCCATGCGCCGGTACAGCGCTTGCCGGCTCAGGCCAAGTTCGGCGGCGGCCTGAGCGATGACGCCGCCGGCGCGCGCCAGTGCGGAGACGATGCGCGCGCGATCCGGTTCGTCGGCCGGTGCGGTGGGGCGCTGCGGTGCGCGCGGCAGGTTGAGGTCGGCCACCTCGATGCGCGGCCCCTGTGCCAGCAGGTTGGCGCGCTGGATCACGTTGCGCAGTTCGCGCACGTTACCCGGCCAGGTGTGGCGTTGCAGTGCCTGCGCGGCCAGCGGTGAAAGGGGTTTGCCGTCGTCGCCGAGGAAATGGCAGGCCAGCGGCAGGATGTCCTCGCGCCGTTCGGCCAGCGGCGGCAGCGCCAATTCCACGGTGTTGAGGCGGTAGTACAGGTCTTCGCGGAAGCTGCCGTCGCGGATCATCGCCGGCAGGTCGGCGTTGGTGGCGCTGACCACGCGCACCTTCACCTGACGCTCGCGGTTGGAGCCCAGGCGCTCGAAGCGGCCGGTTTCCAGCACGCGCAGCAGCTTCATTTGCCCGGTGAGCGACAGGTTGCCGATTTCATCGAGGAACAGGGTGCCGCCATCGGCGGCTTCGAACTTGCCCTCGCGCGCCTTGTTGGCGCCGGTATAAGCGCCGGCTTCCGTGCCGAACAATTCGGCTTCAATCAATTCGGAAGGAATTGCGCCGCAGTTCAAGGCCACGAACGGGCCGCCGCGCTTGCCGGAATTGGCTTGGATGATTTCGGCGATCTTCTCCTTGCCCGCGCCATTCGGCCCGGTGATCAGCACCGGCAGTTCCGAGCGCGCCACCTGGCAGGCCAGGGTGATGATGCGTTCGCTGGCCGGGTCGGCAAACACCACGCCGCGCAGGTCGTGGCGTTCGCGCAGGCTCTTTTGCTGGCGCAGCTCGCGTTGGCGGCGGCGTGCCAGTTCGCGGCGGGCTTCGGCCAGTTCCAGCAGGTTGTTGACGGTGGTGAGCAGGCGGCCGTCGTCCCACGGCTTGGCCAGGTAGTCGGCGGCGCCGGCCTTGACCAGTTCCACCGCGCTGTCCAGGTGCGTCCACGCGGTGAGCAGAATCACCGGCAGGTCCGGGTGCGTTTCGCGAATGTTGCGGAACAGCGCCTGCCCTTCTTCGCCGGAGGTGGTGTCGGCGGTGAAGTTCATGTCCTGTATGACCAGATCGAACTCGTGCTCGGTCAGCATCGCCAACCCTTGTTCGGGCGAGCAGGCATGGCGCGTCTCGATGTCGTGCAACGAGAACAGCACCTCCAGCGCGGTGGCCACGGCCGTGTTGTCGTCGATGATCAGGATTTGCGGCATTGCGGTTCGCGCAGGCAGGTGTGGATGGGTAAAGCGCAGACCTTACACGGTGTGCGCGGGTGGTTGTGCATGGGGTTCATGGCGGCGGCGGGCTGCCGGAAGCCGCGCGGTGGCCATAGCTCAGCACGCGGGTGATGGACCATTGGCCGTCACGCAGCCGCCAGAGCATGACGAAATCGGCCAAGCCTTCGCATTTGCTGCTGGCCATGTCGCAGAAGCGATGGCTGCCCCGGGCGATGGCACCGAAATCCTTTACCGGAAACACTTGCAAGCTGCCTTCCACCAACTGGCGGGTGTAGTGGCCGCACGCATGTTGGCGCGTGTTTTCCAGCATGGCTTCGCGCGTCCAGGTGACGCCGCCGGTGTCATGGTAGAACTCGACCGCCGGGTCGAAGTAGCTGGCATGCCGTTGCAGCTGTGCTGGATCGGCGCAGCGATTGAAGCTGTCGAACACGGCGTGGTCGAGCGAAGTGATGGTGGTGGTCAGCGCCTCGTCGGCCATTGCGTTGGCACCGGGCAGGCACAGCAGCAATGGCAATACGCGTTTCTTCATGGCCATCACCTCAGCTGCCGCGTGTGGCCACCGCCGGCGGGATCGCCGCCGCGCGCCGCGCAGGGCCGAACACCGCGGCCTGCCCCAGCAGCCACAGCGCCGCAGCGCCGATCGGCAGGTACAGCAGCGGCAGCCGCGGCAGCTCGTAGCGGCCCATCAGCCATTGGTTGAGCAGGTAGGCCAGCAACATGCCCAGAACGATGCCGATAGTCGCCAGCAGGAAGTTTTCGGTCTGGAAGTAGCGCAGGATCTGGCCACGGGTGGCGCCCAGCGCGCGGCGGATGCCGATCTGCCGGGTGCGTTGTTGCACCCAGAAGCTGGCCAGCCCGACGATGCCCAGCGCGGTGACCAGCAGCAACAGGCCGCTGACGATCAGCAGCAGGCCGATCATGTCGCGGTCGTTGGCGAAGTACTGGGCGCGGCCTTCCTCGAAGCTCAGCTTGCGCCACACCAGCCGGTTGGGGTCGTTCTTGTCCAGCGCGGCCAGCGCCTGTTCCAGCACCTCGGCGCGGCGCGCCGGGTCGGCGACGCGGATGAGGTAGCGGCCGCCATTGGAGAAGTTCATGCGGATGGGGAAAATCACGGAGAACGTGCGGTTGTTGTCCATGAGGTTCGGGCGCAGCAAGGTGTCCACCACGCCGACGATGGTCAGCCGGATGTTGGCCATGTACACGGTCTTGCCAACCGCATCGCCCCCGGGGAACATTTTTTCGGCAGCCGGCTTGCTCAGGATGATGGCGGAGCTCAGGGTGCTGACATCTTCTATCGAGCCCAGCACGTCGTTGCTGATGTATTCGTCGGAATTGAAGTCACGGCCCGCGACAAGCCGTAGTCCCAGTGTCGCCAACGTGCCTTCGCTGACGAGATATTGGGTGGTATTGAGCGTGGGCACTTCTTGTTCGGCAGTGAGTGACAACGATGTGTTCCAGCTGCCGTTCTGGAACGGCAATTGGTTGATGACGGTGGCGCGCTCGACGCCGGGGATGGTGCGCAACGTGGCCAGGTCCTCGGCGGTGCGGGCATCGGCATTGGTCTGCTGGCCGATGCCGCTCAGGCCGATCTCGATGATGCGGTCATCGTCGATGCCACTGGCGAGGTTCAGTGTTTCCACGCGCTGGGTGACGATGAACAACGCATTGCAGATGATCGCGCAGCTCAGCGCGATCTCCAGCACGATCAACGCGGCGGCGGTCTTGTGCCGCGACAGCGTGGAGAGGATGGGGCGGATTTCCATGGGGTTCTCCAGAGGAATGGGGAATGCTCCCTCCCTTGCACGCAGTGCAGGGGAGGGCTGGGGAGGGGTTGCTGTTGCTTTGCCGCAAGCAGCACCCCTCCCGACCTCCCCCTTCGTGCTGCGCACGAAAGGGGAGGGGTAGGTCATTGCGATTTCAGTTGCAGCGCCGGCGCCACCTGCATCGCCCGCCATGCCGGCAGCACGCCGGCCAGCAGGCTGGCGAGGATGGCCAGGGCGAAGGTCAGCAGCAGCATCGAGCCATCCAGATGTGCCAGCGCGGCGTAGTCGGCCGGGCGTTGGCGCACCGCCCACAGCCCGCCCAGCGCCAGCAGCAGGCCGAGCAAACCACCGGCCAGGCCGATCGTCCCGGCTTCGACCAGGCATTGCTTGAAGATTTCCATGCGGCTGGCGCCGAGCGCGCGGCGCACGCCGATCTCGCCGCTGCGGCGCAGGAACTTGGCCAGCAGCAGGCCCACGGTGTTGACCAGGCACACCAGCAGGAAGCCGAACGCCAGCCACATCTGCAGGCGTACGTCGCCCGGCACCACGTTGCGGTACTCCAGCCACTGCATCACGTTGCGCAGGCGGGTGTTGGCCGGGCGCTCGAAGCGGCCGGAGGTGCGCTGCTGGTCGGAATAGTTGTCCAGGTAGGCCTTGAACGCGGGCGCGTCGCCGGCCGAATCCAGCTCCACCCAGTATTGGATCCACGCGCAGGGCACGTTCAGCGCGGTGGCGTCGTTGACGATCTCGCGGCCGAAGCAGTTCATGTTGCCGTTGCGGTCCAGTACCAGTTCGCGCGAGGTGGAAAAGGGCACGAACACGTCTTCCTGGCGGTTGTAGCGGCCGACGAACGGGTCGTAGAACAGCGGTTGCGGCTTCCAGACGTCGAGCACGCCGACGATGCGCAGTGCGTGGCCTTCGACCAGCACGTCCTTGCCGACACTGTTGGTGCCCTTGAACAGCTTGTCGTTGAGGGTGCGGCTGATCACCGCCACCCGCGCCCGGCTTTCGTCGTCGGTGCTGTTCCAGCCTTGCCCGTACAGGAACGGCGTGTCGAACATCGGGAAGAAGTCGGCCGAGGCGTAGCGCATGCCGACGGAAAACGGCTTGAGCGCATCCACGCGTGGGTCGACGATGCCGCCGCCGCCGGTCATCAGCGCCTGCCGCGGTGCCTTCTTCTGCCGCAGCAGCTCTTCGGCGTCGAAGCGGGTCAGCTGCCCCTCCGGCTCCTCGCCGGGCTGGTAGCCCTCGCGCGTGGCCGGGTCGAGCTGCACGTAGAACAGGCGTTCGCTCTTGTGCGGGATGGGGTCGCCGGAGAGTACCTTGAACACGGTGAGCGTGGTCATCGCCGCGCCGATGCCCAAGGCAATGGCCAGCACCATCAGCGCGGTGAGCACCTTGTTGCGGCGGAAGCTGCGCAGGGCCAGCTTGAAGTAATAGGTGAACATGTTCGGCTCCGGTGGGTCAGGCGCTGCGGGTGGCGACGATGGGCGGGACGGCGGCGGCGCGCAGCGCCGGGCCGATGACGGCGGCCTGGCCCAGCAGCAACAGCGCCAGCGCGCCGAACGGCAGGTAGGGCAGCGGCAGCCGCGCGATCTCGAAGTGGTGCATCAGCACCTGGTTGCCGCCGTAGGCCAACAGCATGCCGAGGGCAATGCCGGCGCCAGTCAGCAGCAGGTTCTCGGTCTGGAAATAGGTGGTGATCTGGCGGCGGGTAGCGCCGAGCGCGCGGCGGATGCCGATCTGCTTGGTGCGCTGCTGCACCCAGAAGCTGGCCAGGCCGACGATGCCCAGCGCGGTGACCAGCAGCATCGCCGCGATCACCGCGACCAGCAGCCACGCCATCGCGCGGTCGCTGCGGAAATAGCGTTCGCGCAGTTCGGACAGGGGGCGGCTTTGCTGCTGGTCGAGCACCGCCTCGGGCACGGCGCGGGCCACCGCCGCGCGCGCGGCCTGCATCACCCGCGGCAGGTCGAGCGGGTCGGCGCGCAGCACGTAGCTGCCCGATTGCGCGTCGTCGCGCACCGGCACGATCACCGACCACTGCGCGCCGGCCACGCCCTCCTCGCTGCGGCCCGGGTCGGTGACGGCGAAGCTGTCCACCACGCCGGTCACGCGGAAATGCGCGCCGCTCCACAGTTCCTTGCCCAGCGGGCTTTCGCCGGGCCACAGGTGTTCGGCCAGTGCGCGGGTGACCCACACCGGGGCGTCGCTCGGTATGAAGCTCCCGATGGGCTGGAAATCGCTGGCGGCGAAGGGATTGCCCTGCACCGGGCGCAGGCCGAGCGCTGTGATCGCGGCGGCGTCGGCCATGTAGAAGTGCAGCACGCCGGCCCATTGCTTGCCCTCTTGGTCGAGGCTGGCGCCCATGTAGCCGGCGCGCTGGCCGAACGGGGTGCTGTTGGCGGCGCCGGCGGCGCGCACGCCGGGGATGGCGCGCAACGTGCCGAGCACGCGTGCGTTGAGGTCGGCGTTGCTGCAGCCGTCGCAGCCGTTGAGCGTGATCGTGCCGACGGCGTTTTCCTGCACGCCGCTGTCGATGCGCATCAGCTCCAGCCGGCTGGCGATCAGGAAGAAGGCGTTGCACAGCACCGCGCAGGCCAGCGCGATTTCCAGCACGATCAGCGCGGCGGCGACGCGGTGGCGGCCCAGTGCGGAGAGGATTGGCTTGATGTCCATGGGTCGGCTCCGCTTACAGGGTCTTCAGTTGCATCGCCGGGGCGATGCGGCTGGCGCGCGAGGCGGGGAACAGGCCGGCGACGATGCTGGCCGACAGCGCCAGCACGAAGGTGGCGGCGAACATCGGCAGGTCCAGGTGCACCAAGTCGGCGTATTCCACCGGCTGGCTGCGGATGGCCCCCAGCCCGGCCAGGGTCAGCAGCAGGCCGAGGGTGCCGCCGATCAGGCCGATCAGGCCGGCTTCGATCAGGCATTGGGCGAAGATCGAACGCCTGGATGCCCCCAGCGCGCGGCGCACGCCGATCTCGCTGCCGCGGCGCAGGAACTTGGCCAGCAGCAGGCCGACCGTGTTGAACAGGCAGATCAGCAGGAACGCCAGCGCCAGCCAGCTCTGCAGGCGCACGTCGCGCGGCACCACGCGGTTGTAGTCCAGCCATTGCATCAGCGACAGCAGGCGGGCGTTCTCGGGAAAGGCAATACGGCCCAGCGCCTTCTGCTGCGCGGCGTAGTCGCTGACGAAACGGCGGTAGTCGGCGGCCTTGGCGGCGCTGCCCAGTTCCACCCACAGCTGCAGCCAGACGCAGTCGCTGTTCTGCAGGTGGCCGGGCACGGCCGGCAGCGAATTGCAGGTGAACTGGGCGAAGTGGCCGTCGTTGATTTCCAGCCCGGTCTGGAACGGCACCATCACGTCTTCGGCCTTGCCGTAGAAGCTGGCGGTGTCGCCCTGCGAGAAATTGCCGCCGGCCAGCGTGTGGAACTGCGGCGACGGCCGCCACGGCCCCAGCACGCCGACGATGCGCACGTCGGCGTTGCGGATGCGCAGGGTGCGGCCGACGCTGTCCTTGCCGCCGAACAGTTTTTGGTTGAGGTCGGCGGAGATGACGGCGACCCGCGCATGCTTTTCGTCGTCCTCGGCCGTCCACGGGCCGCCGAAGGCGAACGGCACCGCGAACATCGGGAAGAAGTCGGCATGCGTGGAAAGCATCGTCGTCATCAGCGGCGGCTGCCCGGTTTCCTGCGCCTGCAACTTGATCGGGCTGTCGTTCACCAGCGTCTGGCGGTCGCCGCGCCCGGCGCGCCACAAATCCATTGCCGAGGTGTAGTCGAGCATGTCCGGCGGGTCGCGCCGCGCACGGTCGGTCGAGAGCGCGTCCACCTGCGGGTAGAAGAGGTGCTGGCTGCGGCCCGGCAGCGGGTCGCCGGACAGCAGGTGCATCACCGTCAGCGTGGTCATCGCCGCGCCGATGCCGATCGCGATGGACAGCACCATCAGCGCGGTCAGCACCGGTGTGCGCCGCAGGCTGTGCAGGCCGAGTTTGAGGTAGTAGGCGAACATGGGCGATCTCGACGAACGTTGGGAGTTGCTCCTCCCCTTCTGCGAAGCAGAGGGGGAGGTTGGGAGGGGGGCTTTTCGCGGGAAGCAGAAGCACCCCTCCCCAACCCTCCCCTGCACTGCGTGCAAGGGAGGGGGCGATCAGCCGTGTGCCAGCGCCGGCGTGCGCCGCAGGCTGTGCAGGCCGAGTTTGAGGTAGTAGGCGAACATGGAAGGGTTCCGGTTGCGGGGGACACCCCTCCCCTTTTTGCAAAGCAGAGGGGGAGGTTGGGAGGGGGTGGCTTTTTGCGGGAAGCCAAAGCACCCCTCCCCAGCCCTCCCCTGCACTGCGCGCAAGGGAGGGGGCGATCAGCCGTGTGCCAGCGCCGGTTCGCGCAGCAGGTCGGTGGCCTGGCCGTCGACGATGTGCACGTTGCGCTGCGCGCGTGCGGCCAGCTCCGGGTCGTGGGTGACCATGACGATGGTGGTGCCCTGGCTGTTGATCTCCTCCAGCAGTTCCATGACGCCGCGCGCCATCTGCGTGTCGAGGTTGCCGGTGGGTTCGTCGGCCAGCAGCAGGCGCGGGCTGCCGGCCAATGCGCGGGCGATGGCAGCGCGCTGCTGCTGGCCGCCGGACAGCTCGGCCGGGTAGTGCTTCATGCGCGAACCGAGGCCGACGTCGCTCAACGCCTTCTCGATGCGCTGTCTGCGCTCGGCGGCGGGCATGCCGCGGTAGCGCAGCGGCACGTCGACGTTGTCGAACAGGTTCAGATCGGGGATCAGGTTGAAGCCCTGGAAGATGAAGCCGATCTTCTGGTTACGCAGCCGCGAGCGGGCGTCGTCGCCGAGGTGGCTCACGTCTTGGCCGTCGAGCAGGTACTGGCCGCTGGTGAAGGTTTCCAGCAGGCCGGCGATGTTGAGGAAGGTGGTCTTGCCCGAGCCGGACGGACCGGTGACGGCGACGAACTCGCCTTCGCGCACATGCAGGTCCAGCGAGCGCAATGCGTGGGTTTCAACCTGTTCGGTGCGGAACACCTTGGAGACGGATTGCATGTGGAGCATGGGTCAGGCCTCGGGATTCGTGATTGGGGATTGGTGATTCGTAGAGTGGTTCTGCGTGATTGGTGAAAAGGTTGGCGAAGACGGAGAGTGCTTTCCCGAATCACCAATCCACCAATCGCCGCTCCTAATTGATGGAAACCTTTTCGGAATCGCCGAACAGGTCGGTACCGGAGACGACGACCTTCTCGCCTGGCTGCAGGCCTTCGACGATCTCGACCTCGCCCAGGCTGCTGACGCCGAAGGTCACCGGGCGGCGGCTGGCGGTGCTGCCGTTGACCACCCAGGCGTAGCGGCCGCCGGACTGCTCGACGAACGGGCCGCGCTCGACCTTGACCACGTCCTTGCGGGTGTCGAGCAGGATGCGCGCGCTCATCCGCTGGCTCTGGCGCAGGCCCGGCGGCTGCTGCTCGGAGAAGCGGATGCGCGCTACCACCTCGCCGTTGACCACCTCCGGCGACACCGCCGCGATTTCGCCGGGGAACGGCTGCCCGGCGCCGCTGGTCAACTGCGCCGGCATGCCGATGGCCAGGTCGCGGGCGAAGCTTTCAGGCACCTTGATCTCGACCTCGAAGCGCGACAGATCCACCACGCCCAGCACCGGTGCGTTGGCGATGACCTGGGTGTGCTGGGTGGCCTGCACCTGGCCGACCTGGCCGTCGAACGGCGCGCGCAGGGTCAGTGCATCGACCTGCCGCTGCACTTCCTCGACCACCGCCTTCTGGCGCTCGGCGAGCAGGCGCTTGTTGCGCGCGTCGAGGTCCGCGCCCCGGCTTTGCAGCGCGGCGTCGCTGCGCGCGTGTTGCAGGGTGATCTCGGCCTTCTTCAGGTCGTCCTGCGCCTTGGCGAGGTTGACCTGCGGCACCGCGCCGCCGTCGAAACCGCGCTGGTAGCGTTCAAGGTCGCGCGCAGCGGCCTGGCGGTCGATGGCGGCCTGATCGGTGACCTTGCTGGCGGTGGCACGGGCCAGCGTGGCGTCGAGCGCGGCGCGCCCGGCCTCGGCCTCCAGCCCGGCCAGGGTGGCCTGTTCCTGCGCCAGCTTGCTGCGCAGTTCCGGGCTGTCGATCACCGCCAACTCCTGGCCCTGCTTGACCACGTCGCCGGCCACCACCTTCAAGGTCACCGTGCCGGCGGAAATGGCGTACAGCACCGGGCTGTTGGCGGCGATCACGCGGCCGTCGGCGGCGATGTCGCGCACCAGATCGCCGCGGCCGACGGTGGCGATGCGCAGCCGCGCGCCGTCGAACGAGCGCGCGCCGCCGAGCCAGCCCTTGGCGACCAAGCCGATGCCGGCCAGCACGACGATGCCGGCCACGGCTGGCCACAGCCAGCGACGCCACTTCGGCTGCGGGTGGCGGGAGATTTTCTGGTCCTGGGCGGAGGTGTCGCGAATCATCGTCGGCGGTCGCTGCTGGAGTCGGGTTTCATGAAGCAGAACTTGTGCCAAACGGCAAGGCCATGAAAACAAAGGGATATTTGTGATTTTCGGATGTGTCCGGGTGTCCGCGGACACTGGCGCGGACAGTGCCCGGCGGGCGGGATGTCCGTGGCTTGTCCGGCGGCTGTCTCGTCGGCTTGACTTAGAATGTCCGCTCTTTTTGCAGGCGGGCGGTTTATGTGCGGCATCGTTGGGGCGATCGCGGATCGCGACGTGGTACCGGTACTGGTCGAGGGACTGAAGCGGCTGGAATACCGGGGCTATGACTCCTCCGGCATCGCCGTGCTGGATGGCGGCCACATCCGCCGCGTGCGTCGCACCGGCCGCGTGGCCGAGATGGAAAGCGCCGCCACCGCCGAAGGCTTTGCCGCCACGCTCGGCATCGGCCACACCCGCTGGGCTACGCACGGCGGCGTCACCGAATCCAACGCGCACCCGCACATCAGCCACGGTGTCGCGTTGGTGCACAACGGCATCATCGAGAACCACGAGGAACAGCGCGAACGCCTGCGCGCGCTGGGCTACGTGTTCGAATCGCAGACCGACACCGAGGTCATCGCCCACTTAATTCATCACCACCTGCAAGCCGGCATCGACTTGCTGGCGGCGCTGCAACGCGCAGTGAAGGAGCTGACCGGTGCTTATGCGCTGGCGGTCATCAGCGAAGCCGAGCCGCAGCGCATGGTGGTTGCGCGCATGGGCTGCCCGCTGCTGGTGGGCTTGGGCGAAGGCGAAAACTTCGTCGCTTCCGACGTTTCTGCGGTGCTGCAAGCCACGCGCCGGGTGATGTTTCTTGAAGAAGGCGACACCGCCGAACTCACCCGCGAAGGCGTGCGCGTGTTCGACGCGGCCAATGCACCGGTGCAGCGCGAACAGCGCTTGTCCGACGTGTCGCTGGCTTCGCTGGAACTCGGCCCGTACCGCCACTTCATGCAGAAGGAAATCCACGAGCAGCCGCGCGCGCTGGCCGACACGCTGGAAGCGGCGATTGATGCCGGCGGCTTCCCCGCCGAACTGTTCGGCAAGAACGCGCTGGAAGTGTTGAAGAACATCGACGGCGTGCAGATCCTCGCCTGCGGCACCAGCTATTACGCCGGCGTGACCGCGCGCTACTGGATCGAAGCGATTGCCGGCCTGCCGTGCAGCGTGGAGATCGCCAGCGAATACCGCTACCGCGCCGCCTATGCGAACCCGAAGCACCTGATCGTCACCATTTCGCAATCGGGCGAAACGCTGGACACGATGGAGGCGCTGAAATACGCCAAATCGCTGGGCCACGCGCACACGCTGTCGATCTGCAACGTGCCGGAAAGCGCGATTCCTCGCGCCAGCGAGCTGGTTTGCTACACCCGCGCCGGCGCGGAAATCGGCGTTGCTTCGACCAAGGCGTTCACCACGCAGTTGGCCGCGTTATTCCAGTTGGCCGTGGTGCTGGGCAAGCTGCATGGCCGCGTCGATGCAGCGCAGGAAGCGGACTATCTGGAACAACTGCGGCAACTGCCCGGCAGCGTGCAGCACGCGTTGAACCTGGAACCGCAAATCATCGCCTGGGCCGAGCGCTTCGCCGGCAAGGCCAACGCGCTGTTCCTTGGCCGCGGCCTGCATTACCCGATCGCGCTGGAAGGCGCGTTGAAGCTGAAGGAAATTTCCTACATCCACGCCGAGGCCTACCCAGCCGGTGAGTTGAAACACGGCCCGCTGGCGCTGGTGGACGCGGAAATGCCGGTGGTGGTCATCGCCCCCAACGACAGCCTGCTGGAGAAGGTGAAATCCAACATGCAGGAAGTGCGCGCGCGCGGCGGCGAACTGTTCGTGTTCGCCGACCAGGACAGCAATTTCAGCGCCTCCGAAGGCGTGCACGTGATCCGCACCCCGCGCCACGCCGGCGTGCTCAGCCCGGTGGTGCACACTATCCCGGTGCAGTTGCTGGCCTACCACACCGCACTGGCGCGCGGCACCGACGTGGACAAACCGCGCAACCTCGCCAAGAGCGTGACGGTGGAGTGATTGCGCGTGCCCTGCTGGAAACCGTGTAGAGAAGTAAAAAAGTTCTATCTCAAGTAATAAATATCTATCCCAGAGAACAAAGTCTTATCTTGGTTCGAGCACTCCGCGCACATGGTGCCTTGGGAGGAGCCGGGCAAGACCCTGGTCAGCCTGCTGGAGCATGTGCGGCCGCTGGCCGTGGAGGGGGAGGCGGGCGACAGGTAATCGCGGCGGTGCGGCTTGCCGCGGCCGGGCTGGATTATGATCGGCGTGGTTTCGACAACAAGGGAAGTGGCATGGCACAGTCAAGGCACTATGGATGGATGTTGGGAATGGCCGCGGCAGTGGTGTTGGCGGCGTGCAGTGCCCCGAGCGAACCACCTGCAACCGCAGCGTCGCCGGTGACGGTGGAAGGCGCGCAGCCGGCCGTTGCGGAGGCGACTACGGAATCAACGCCGGATACGGCGGCAGTGCCTGTACCGGCCACCGCGCCGCGTGCCTGCATGATCGCCGGCGAATTCCACCTGCTCGGACAGGTCATCCGCTCGCGCGATTGCGTGCAGTTGGCCGGCAGTTCCACCGAGGCGGAACTGCAACGTGCATGCGAAGGGCTGGCGCAGACGTCGGCGCAGATGGGTGGCAAGGCCGGCGAGATCACCTACATGGAAGGTTGCCCGTCGCCATCGCAGGGTAGTTGCAGGGGGATTTTCGGCAAGAGCTTCGATGGCTACTACTACGAGCGCTCGGCCGACGACCTGGCCAATCTGCCGGCCAGCTGCGCACAGGGTGGCGGCACCTGGGTGGCGGATTGAAGCATTGCCGGTGGGCGCGGCTTGCCTGCCTGCCGCCGGCACATCAGTTTGGCGTCGCCGCCGCCTGTGGGGCCCCCCACCCGCGGCGGCGAGGACGGCCACGGCGGCTGAATTCGGGGTTGCGGCCATTCATCGTGGCCGCAGTCACATCCACGGGCGCATGCGATTGCGCCGCCGCGGGGCTTGGCGCAATCTCCGGGTTCCTTTTCCCGCGGTGATTGCCATGCAAGACAACATCATCCAGATCATGCCCGCTGCCGGCTGGGTTGCCGTATTCGACGAGGGCGGCGAGGAAACCGCGCAGGCGGTGGTGTGCTTCGCGCTGGTGGAAAGCGCGATGAAGCGCGAGGTACGGGCGATGGTTGCCGAGGGCGCGCAGATCGGTTTCGCCGATGTGCTGCCCCATTTCGTCCGCGTGGAGGAATCGGATGCGTTCGAGGACGAGGAAGAAGAGGATGACGAGGAAGAAGAGGACGAGGAGTAAGTCCTCCGCTTCCTGCGACCCCCATCCGTGACATCCACGCCGCGCCCGGTCGGCACAATGCCGGGTGCGGCGGCATGGGGTGGTCTGGCGCATGCGAAGCGATGGCCGGCGAGTTAAGGTACCGCCCCGTGTCGCCCTCCCGTATTCCGCAATGTTGACCGACCCATTCGACAGGGAACATCTCTGGCACCCCTACAGCGCACTCGACGGCCCGGTGCCGGTGCTGAAAGTGGCGCGTGCCGACGGCGTGTTGCTGCAACTGGCCGACGGCACCCGGTTGATCGACGGCATGGCCTCGTGGTGGTGCGCGATCCACGGCTACAACCACCCGGTGCTCAACCAAGCCGCCATCGAGCAACTCGGGCGCATGTCGCACGTGATGTTCGGTGGGCTCACCCACGAGCCGGCCATTGCGCTGGGCAAGCAGTTGCTGGACATCGTGCCGCAGCCGCTGGACGCGATCTTCTATGCCGACTCCGGCTCGGTGGCGGTGGAAGTGGCGTTGAAGATGGCCATCCAGTACCAGCACGCGCGCGGCCTGCCGGGCAAGTGCAACATCGCCACCACGCGCTCGGGCTACCACGGCGATACCTGGAACGCGATGTCGGTGTGCGACCCGGTGACCGGCATGCATGGCCTGTTCGGCGCCGCGCTGCCGACGCGGCGCTTCGTGCCGGCGCCGGCCACGCCGTTCGGCGGGCAGTGGGACGCGGCCGACGTCGCGCCGGTCGAACGCTTGTTCGCCGAGCAGGGCGATACGCTGGCCGCCTTCATCATCGAACCGATCGTGCAGGGTGCCGGTGGCATGCGCTTCTACCACCCGCAGTACCTGCGCGAACTGGCGCGGCTGTGCCGCGAATACGACGTGCTGCTGATCTGCGACGAGATCGCCACCGGCTTCGGCCGCAGTGGGCGGCTGTTCGCCTGCGAACATGCCGGCATCACCCCGGACATCCTGTGCATCGGCAAGGCGCTGACCGGCGGCTACATGACGCTGGCCGCAACGATCACCCGCCGCGAGATCGCCGAGGTGATCGCCGCCGGCGAGCCGGGCGTGTTCATGCACGGCCCCACCTTCATGGCCAACCCGCTGGCCTGCGCGGTGGCGCTGGCGTCCATCCGTCTGCTGTTGTCGCAGGATTGGCAAAGCACGGTGCAACGTATCGAGCGCGGCTTGCGCGAACGCTTGGCGCCGGCGCGCGCGCTGGCGCATGTGCGCGACGTGCGCGTGCTCGGCGCCATCGGCGTCATCGAGCTGACCGCGCCGCTGCGGCTGGAGCGCATCCAGCAGCGCATGTTGGAACAGGGCATCTGGATACGTCCGTTCGGAAAACTGGTCTATGTGATGCCGCCCTACGTGATCGATGACGAACAGTTGCAGTGCCTGTGCGACGGCATGGTCGCGCTGGTGGCGGGGTTGCGGGAGGAGGACATGCGCGCATGAACGGTGAAGTGGTCTTCGTTGGCGGCATCGATACCGAGATTGGCAAGACTGTGGTGACCGGCTGGCTGGCGCGGCAATGGCGCGATGAAGGCATGGATGTCATCACCCAGAAGCTGGTGCAGACCGGTTGCGTCGGCGCATCGGATGACATCCTGCTGCATCGGCGCATCATGGGCTGCGGCCTGTTCGACGAGGACCGCGACGGCGACACGATGCCGGCGCTGTATGCCTACCCGGCCTCGCCGCACCTGGCTGCGCGACTGGAAGGCCGCGCGCTGGACCTGGACGCCATCGACCGCGCCACCGCGCGCCTGCGCGGTCGTCACGAACGGGTGCTGGTGGAGGGCGCGGGCGGCTTGATGGTGCCACTGACCAAGCAATTGCTGACCATCGATTACGTGGCGCAGCGTGGCTGGCCGGTGATTCTGGTCACCTCCGGGCGGCTGGGCAGCATCAACCACACGTTGCTGTCGCTGGAGGCCATCGCCGCGCGCGGCATCGCGTTGCATGGCATCGCGTGGAACAGCCGCGACGATGGCAGCGACGAGGTGATTGCCGCCGAGAGCTGCCGCTTCATCCGCGGGTGGATGCAGGCGCGCTTCCCGCAGGCGTGCTGGTATGACGTGCCGGTGCTGGCGCTGGATTGAACCCCGGGACGATGCATGTCCACCGGGGTTTTGTTGGCAATGCCCGCGTGGTTCAAGCCCGCTCTGCCGCTTCCTTTCATGCACGGCATGAGGGAAGGGTTTTCCCATCATGAGGATTCGACGATGAGCTTTGCGTTCCCCGCTTTCCACGAGGCCCGGTTGCCAGGCATGTTCAGCGCCGCCGTGGTGGAGGTGGCGATGCAGCGGTTGGGCTGGAGCGATGTTCGCCGTGATGCCGGCGTGGTCACCGGCAAGGTCGGCTTCAACCTGTGGTCGTTCGGCGAAACCGTGGCTGTTACCGTGGCGCCCGACCATGTACTGCTGCGAAGCGCTTGCGTGATGCCTACGCAGTGCATCGACTGGGGCAAGAATCGCCGCAACGTCGAGGCGTTGCGGGCGGCCTTGGGGCGTTGAATCACTCGCCCTGGTATTGCTTCTCTTCGACCAGCGCCGAGCCGGCGACGCGGTTGATCTCGTTCTTCACCGCCACGCGCTCACCATTGGTGCCATAGACGCCGCGGGCGAGGGCGATGAAGCCGTCGTCGAAGTCCTGTGCGGTTTCCTTCGCGCGCAGCTGGTCCTGGATGTCCCACATGCGCTCGTTGATCGCCCTGAGCCGCTGCTTGAGCATGGCCAGCTCCGGGCGCGCGGCCTGTTGTTGCAGCCACAGCGGCCACAGGCCGTCCAGCTCGGTGCGCACGTTGCCGAGCTTGGCCGCGTCGGTGATGCGCTCGGCCTTGATTTCGAGGATGGTGATCTTGTCGATCAGCTCGCCGATCGATACCGGGGTGAGGATGGTCTGCACGTCGATGCCGCAATGGAGGATGGCCGCCATGATAGCGTCCGCCGCCGTGGGGAAAGCTGCGTTTGTTCCGATGCGGGTGGCGCCGGGCTGGTAGTGCGCACAATGCCGGCTCCCATTCGCAGGGAGCCGATGATGTCCTTGCGCCTGTTTCTCGCCGTGCTGCTGTGCGCGGCGCTTGCAGTCCGGCGAATTCATCGACGCGCAGGGCGATGTGGTCGATCACGCCAGCCGCAAGCTGGCCGGCGTCAAGGTGCTGGCCGATGGCCATTTCGCCTTCTCCACCAGCGACGGCGTGTTCTGGGCCGGCGGTTCGGGCACTTGCGAAGGCGATGCGGCGCACTACGTGGAGATGTCGCTGATGGCGTCGTATCCGCTGGAAGGCGACGGTAGCGACGAATTCCGCTACACGCTGGAAGGGCGGCCGCCGCGTCGAGCGCGAGGTCTGGCGGCGGGTGCGGCAAGGCTGCAATGCAGGGCCGTGGAATGGGATGCAAGCACGAGCCCGGCATCCACGGGGTTACTTGTCGCCGGGCTGTGCGGGGAACCCGGCGTCGTCCAGTGCCTGCGTGAAGCGTTCGGCCGGCTGTGACGATTCGATGCGCACGCACTTGGCGGGCAGGTCGATTTCGACGGCGGCGTCGGCATCCACTTCCTTGATCGTCGCGGTGACGCTGCGTGCGCAGCCGCCGCAGGTCATGTTTTCGATGTGCAGTTGCATGCGGTTCTCCGTGGTGGGATGCGACAGCCTGAAGCTTGCCACGGTGGCAAGGTCAAGCGGGGGGTGTCAGCGCCGCGTGGCGAACACGCCGTCCAGTGCGAGTTGCGTCCTGAAGCCGGCTTTTTCCAGCCGCGCGGCGACTTCGCGCGGCACGTCGCGGCCACTGGTCAATTTGTTGGGCGTGCCGGTGTAGTGGAACAGGCGCCCGCCCTTGCGCAGTACCCGCGCCAGCTGGTCGTAGAACGCCTGCGAATACAGTTCGCCGGCGATGCCGAAGCGCGGCGGGTCGTGCAGCAGGGCGTCCACCGAGGCATCGGCGATGCCCTCGATTTCGCGGCTGACATCGCCCTGCCGCAGTTGCAGGCGGCTGCCATTCTCCGCCGCGTCCGGGTCCGGCGACCACGGGTTGAGCGTGCGCAGCCACAGCACTTCGCTGCTCTTCTCGAACGACTGGATCGAGGCCGCACCGGCCTCCAGGCAGCATGCGGCGAAATAGCCCAGCCCGCCACAGGTATCCAGCACCCGCTTGCCGCGCGGCTCGACCAACGCCACCTTGCGCCGCGCGTCCTCGAACGGCGACAGCTGCGCGCTGGGCAGCATCTTGATGCCGTCGATCTCGAATGTCGGCGCGCCCCAGTCGGTGGGCACCAGCTTGTACAGGCCGCTGCCGAAGCGCGAGGCCACGGCGAACGCCTCGCCATCCCAGTAGTGGATGGTCCGGTCCTTGAGCTTTTCCGGCCACGGGAATGCCTGCCCGCGCCAGCGCCAACCATCGCTGCCGACGTCCACCGGCTCCTCGCTGCGCCCGAGGTCGAACGATGCCTGCGCATGGCCGGCGCCTTGCTTCAGCGCGGCCTGCAGCGTGTCGAGGACGGGGCGGGTGAGCAACGGCCCGGCGTAGTGGGGCATGTGCGGAGTCGGCGTGGTTGAAGGGGGCGCCATGCTACCGCAGCAGCTCGAGCGCGCCGGCAAGCTTGCGCCTGCCTGAATGCCGGATGGCGTTGCCGCGTCCGCTGGAACTTGCCCTGCCCGCGGCGGTCTGTCGCTGGTTGCAGATGTGCCGTGGCAGGGCCGGTGACCGCCTTGTGGAGTATTCCTGCGGAGTTGCATGCATCCTGCCCGTTCGCCCGAACCCTTGTGGAACCATGCCGTCGCCACGCTGGCGACGTTGGCAATGCTGGGCATGTTGGCGCGGCTGCTGTGGCAACTACCGGAGGCGCGCGCCGAACGGCAGGAAACCCGCATCCAGCTGCGCTGGCTGTCGCCGGCACCGGTGCTGCCGCCGGTTGCAGGCTCGGTGATCGAACCGGCCGCGGTGAGGCCGGCGGCGGCCGGGCTTTTCGCAGCCGCCGTCGCATCGCCGCAGGCCACCGCACCGGCCACAGCACAAGCGCCGGCAGCGTCATGGGCGCAGCAGCTGTACGGCAGCAATGGACAGGTGCTGCTGGCACCGGGAACGGTCAAGGATGGCGTGCAGAAGAGCAATGCCGAGCGCGTGTTCGAGCACCGCGACGAACTGGCCACTGGCGTCGGCGAGCGTGCCACCGCCGGGCTGTTCTCCAAGCGCCCGGTCGGCACGTCGCAATCGCGCGTGCAACGCGTGATCTACGGTGAGGACATACAGGCCGCCGAAGCGCGACGCCCACCGGACATCGCGTTCAACCCGGCGCTGCACGAGCGCCCCTCCGACCTCGGCAGCGCCGCGACCGGCGATGCGTACAAGGCGGCCCCGATCCGGCATGAGCCCGTCCCCGGCCTGGACGGCGCTGCCAGCCACCGTATCCGCGTCGCCATCGGCGAACTGGGAGAGGCGCTACCCGCGCTGCGTCGCCGGCGAGCGCCAACGTTGGTTGGCACCGGTGCTGCAACATCTGGATGCGCTGCAACGGATCGAATACCGCTACAACCACGGCGCCGACCCGGTGGAAGCCGAGCACAGCTTGCCCGCCGCGGCCGACAGCGCCTACGACCTCGCCCGGCGCGGGCTGTGGGAAGCCGAGCGGCAGATGGCGATGTGCAGGGCATGAGGGGCGGGAAGGGCGGTGCTCCCCGGCACGTGGCGTTGGCCGCTACCACGCCACGGTTCGCGACAAAATGTCCGGCTTCGCCAGCAATTCGAACCGCACCGGATAGCACGATATCTGCGCCACGGGCCAATGGCGTGGTTCAGCCGTACGCCGTAGTGCACGTGCAAATCGGTGTAACGCACCAGCACCTGATACAGGTGGCGCAGCAGCAAATACTGAAAATCAGGATCAAGGAAATCGAGCGCCAACCCGCGCCGTTCGGCCAGCGGGCCGGCCATCAGCCAAGCCTTCTGCGCCACGTCGGCGGGCAAGACCATCTTGCCCGTGCCGGGAAAGTTCCAGCCCGCCAGCGATATGCCACAATCGCCAGCGCATGGCAGCAAGCAGCAAGGCCCCGACGTTTTGAGCACGAACCACCCCGCGACCACTCCACCGCTGTTCACGGTCGTGCCTGCCGGCATCTTCGGCCCGCTGGCCTCGGCCAACCGCCAGAATTACTGGTCGCTGCTGTGCCGGTTGTTCGACGAATTTTTCGGCCCGGATGCGCCGGTGCCGCCCAGCCACGGTTTCCAGCGGCGCGAAATCACCGCCGCAATCGAACGCTATCTGCTCACTGACGACCCGTGGGAAGACGAGGACGGCCAAGCCCCGGACGCGCCGTTGAACGTGCGCGCCGGCACCATCCACGACCGTTTCCGCGCCGCCGGCTGGCTGCGGCAGGAGCGCATCGGCGCGCGCGAAATGGTGACGATGCCGCCGATGGTGGCGCAGTTGCTTTCGACGTTGGTGGAGTTCAGCGAACACGGCCCGACCTTCGTGTCGGCGAAGATGCGCTCGGTGGAACTGCAGTTGCAGCAGGTGGCCGAAGGCCGCATGGATGGCGGCATCCTTGACGAGGCGGCTGACCAAGCGCGCCGCCTGCTGGTGTCGCTGGCGTCGATGAGCCTGCAAGTGCGCGACCTGATGCCGGAACTGAGCAAGGCCGAAACCACCGCGCAATTCGCAAGGCAGTGGTTCGAGCGCTACGTCGGCCAGTTGTTCATCGGTGACTATGCCGAGCTGCACCGCGCCGACCACCCGATGGCGCGGCGCAGTTCGATTCTGGCGATGGTGCAGCAACTGGAAACCGGTACGCAGCGGCAGACGCTGGTGGCGTGGTACCGCGAACACGTTACCGGTGGCGATGAAGCACGCGCGCAGCATCGGCTGTCGCGCAGCCTTGGCCGCCTGCGCGAACTGGAGCGCATCGACGAATACCTGACCCCGGCTCGACGAAGACATTCGCCAAGCCAACCGCCGCGCGCTGGCCTTCCTCGACTACCGCCTGCGCGCACCCGATAAGCTCGACGTGCTGCTGCGCCGCGCCTGCCGTGGCGTGTTGTCGGCACCGGTTGATGCACTGCGCCTGCCGGTCGCGCCCGGCCCGCTGATGGACGAAACCCGCCTGCGCGCCCCGCATCGCAAACCTGCGCCCATCCCGCGCAGCGCCAACGCCACCACGCCGCCCACGCCGGAACAACTGGCGCGGCTGTCGCTGCTGCGCAAGATGAAGCGCGCGCGGCTGGTCAACGCCGAGGACATGGCGCGTTACGTTGGCCGGCATTTGCACCACGGCGCGGCGATTGAATCGGCGCAACTGGACATCGACAGCATCGAAGACCTGCGCGCTTACCAGACGCTGCTTACGCTGGCGCTGCGCGGCAACCGCATCGGCGGCCTGCGCCGCGAAGACCCGCTGGGCCGGCTGCTGCGTGGCTTCCGTGTTGAATTGCTCGATGTGGGCGACGAACAGGACAACGACTACCTGCGTGGCCCACGCTTCCGCATCCAGAGGGTCGGTGCGGCCCCTGCAACTCCTGTAGGAGCGACGTGAGTCGCGACCGGAGACTTCCCGATAAAGCCCGGTCGCGACTCGCGTCGCTCCTACGGACCATTTCCCATTCCCGATTCCCGGCCACTGAATGAAACGCAGCTGGAACACCCTCAGCCAAATGTCCAACGGCACCTACACGGTGCAGGACTTCGAGCGCGCCGCCTATCGCCTTGCCACCGAGCAGGTGCTGTACGCCGCCGACGCGCGCTCGCGCGTCGCCTATCACCTGGTCGAAGACCACCTCGCCGATTTCACCGCCGCGCTGGAGCCGCTGGGCATCCGTGTGGAGCGCAACGCGCACTACCGCTATGTGGTCGCGCTGCCGGCGCATGGCGAAGGCGCACCGGTGACATTGGACGAAACGCTGGCCCTGTTGGTGATGCGCCAGCGCTATGACGAAGCGATGCGCCAGGGCCTGATCGAAGACCACGGCGAAGTGGTGATCGAACTGCCCGAATTGCAGGAAAGCTGGCAGGCGCTGACCGGTCGCGCGATGCCCGACGTTGGCACGCTGCGCACGCTGGCGCGCACGCTCAAACGCTGGGGCGTGTGCCGTCTGGTGGATTCGGAAAGCGACGACCCGCAGCCGTTCCACCTGCGCGTGCGCCCGGCCATCGTCGAGATCGTCGGCGAGCAATGGCTGCAACGGCTGGATCAACACAATCGCGACGAACAAGACGACACGGACATGGAGGACGAAGATGCAGCAGCTTGAACGCATCCACCTCGTCCAGTTCTTCCTGTTCGAGGCGCAGAGCCTGCAACTGGACGCTACCAGCGCCATCATCGCGCCCAACGGCGCGGGCAAGAGCGCGCTGCTGGACGCCTTGCAAATCGTGCTGCTGGGCGGCGACCGCAGCCGCATCCGCTTCAATGCGCAGGCCGGCGGCAGCCACCGTGCGCGTACCATTCGCGACTACTGCCTCGGCGTGTTCCGCACCGGTGACGAAGGCCGCAAGCGCCGCACCGCGACCACCTACATCTCGCTGGTGTTCCGCGACACCGAAACCGGCATGCCGCTGACCGCCGGCATCGCGCTGGGCGCATCGGCGGACGAGCCAGAGCACCGCGTGCACGGCCTGTACCTGTTGCCGGACGTGGCGCTGGAGCTGGACGAACACGTCGAGCGCATCAACGGCAAGGAATTGCCGCTGGCATGGAACACCTTCCGCGAGCACATCAGCCGCCGCTGCAAGGAAGTGGGCGAAACGTCGCAACTGCACCCCAACGCCGAGCGCTTCCTGCGCGACCTGCTGCTGCGCCTGCGTGCCGGACCCTCAAGCAGCCCCGACCTCACCGCCTATCGCAAGGCCTTCCTCAATGCGCTGAATTTGCAGCGTGTCGAAGACGTGGACTTGTTCGTGCGCACGCTGGTGGCCGAAGACCGGCCCACCGACATCGCTCGTTTCCGCGCGCTGCTGGAGAGCTTCCGCCAGATCAAGGAAAAGATCGAACAGGTCAGGCAGCGCATCGACGCCGCCGAAGGCGTGGAGCGCCAGTACGAGAAGATTGCAGGGCAAGCCACCCGCGCCGCGTCCGCGCGCGCCTTGGCCGCCGAATACGCGCGCGACCTCTACAGCGAACAACTCGACCAGGCCGAAGGCGCGCTCGCCGATGCGGAAAACGTACTGGCCGACACCCGCCGCAATCTCGTCGATACCCGCGTCGAACGCGACACCCTGCGCGAGGAACAGGCGCGCGCCAACGCCCGCCTGCAAGGCAGCGCCGGCTACGGCGAACAGGCGCAACTGGACGAACTGGCAGGCCGCGACCGTGACCGCCTCGCGCAGTTGAAGAAAGACCTGCTGCGCGAAGTCGGCTTCATCCGCGACCAATATCGCCAACTCGACGCGCTTGCGCTCGACGGCATCGACACCGAAACGCTGGCCGCTGCGCGTGCCGATTGGGACGGCTGGCACGCCGAACTGTCGGCGCTCGCCGCCGAAGATGCATTGCCGTGGACGCCGGAAGACCTATTCGCGCGTGCGCGCCACGTCCTGCGCGCCGCTGCACCGCTGCGCGAACGGGTCGATCGCCACGCTCGCCAGTTGCACGCCGCCCACGACAAGGCGCGCGATGTGCTGGAAACCGCGCGCCAGAACCAGAAGCGCCTTGCCGCCGGCCAAGCCGAGCTGCACCCGGACACGGTGCGGCTGATGAGCTACCTGCGCGAAGCCAACATCGACGCGCGCCCGGTCTGCGACCTGGTGCGCGTCACCGACGCGACGTGGCAGCACGCCATCGAAGGCTATTTGCGCAGCAACGTTGAGGCGCTGCTGATCCCGGACAAGGACGAGGAGCGTGCGGTCAAGCTGTATCGCAGCCTGTCCGGCGGGCGTTCGGTGTATGGCGTCAAGCTGGCGCTGTCGAGTCAGGCACGCAACTCGCGTGGTGGCGAAGAACCCGCCGCCGGCAGCGTCGCTGCGTTGCTGGAAGGCGTAAACGACGACGCGCTGGCCTTTCTGCGCCGCCAACTTGGCGAACTGCGCTGCGTTGAAACCGAAGCCGAATTGGTGCGTAGCCGCCAAGGCCTGACCCGCGACGGTTTGCTCTCGCGTGGTGGCAGTATCGAACGCCTGCGTCTTCCCGCTGCTGGCGACCTGCGCATCGGCGCGTCCGACAACCGCGCACGCCTGCGCGTGCTGCACGAGGAAATCGAAAAAGCCGAGCGCACGGTGCGCGAGATCGAACCGCAATTGCGCCGTGCCGACGACTGCCAGCGCGGGCTGGCGCGGCTGGCCGATGCCGACGCGGTGGCGCAATCGCTGCACGAGCGTGTGCTGGAACACCGGCAGGTGGGCGAGCGCTACCGCAGCGCGCAGGAAAGTCGCCGCGCCTCGCTCGACCCGGATCTGCTGCGCCTGTCCGAGCAGGTGCGCGAACTGAACCTGCAACTGGCCGACTGCGAAAAGCACGCCGATGCGCTGGTCGGGCAGGAAGCGGTGGCCGCCTCCAACCTCGAACGCACCCCGCGGCCTGCTCGACGGCCTGCGCCAGCAGGAAGAACTGGTCGCGCGCCGCGCGGTGGAAGCCTTCGCCGACCCGGACGTCGATCCCAACCGGGTCGAACGCCAGCGCGAGGAACTGGACGAGAAATATCCGTCGCTGGAAGAACGCGCCCGCCGCTGCGAGGAGCGCGCCAAGGACAGCGATGCGCAGTTGGCGCGGCTGCTGCCCGAGGCTTGGAGTGGGCTGGCCCAGTACGCGCGCGACCACGCCATCGAACTCGACTTCGACGCCAGCGCATGGCGGCCCGCGCGCAGCCTGCTGCAACGCGAACTGACCCAACTGCGCGACACCGAGCTGGTGCAGTACGAAGAAGAAGCGCGGCAAGCCTATGCCACCGCGGTGGATACCTTCCGCACCGGCGTGGCCTCGACGCTGTACGACAACTTCACCCGGCTCAAGACCCAGATCAACACGCTCAACCGCACCCTGCGCGCCAGCCCGGCGTTCTCCAACAACGAGCGCTACCAGTTCCATTACGAAGTGGTGCCGGAGTTCCGCGAACTGCACCGCTTCATCCAGCGCGCCGCCGACATCGGCGGCGAGGACACCTTGTTTGAAAGTGCAGGGCAGGTGCCCGAAGCCTTCCGCGCCTTGGTCGAAGACAAGGCCAGCGCGCACGTCGCCAACTCGCCGCTGGACGATTACCGCCGCTTCTTCCGCTTCGAGGTGCAGATCAGGCAGGAAGACCGCGTGATCGGCAGCTTGAGCGAGCGCATGCGCTCCGGCTCCGGCGGCGAACACCGCGCGCCGCTGTACGTGATCGCCGGTGCCGCGCTGGCCGCCGCCTACGGCAAGAGCGAGGCGCAGCCGGGCGGGCTGGGGCTGATTTTGCTCGACGAATTCGGCGACAAGATCGACGCGCAGAACGCGCGCGCCATCACCGGCTACCTGCGCTCGCTGGGCCTGCAACTGGTGCTGGCCGCGCCGGATACCGCGCAGGGCACCTTGTCCGGCGTGCTGGACAGCTACATCGAACTGTTCCGCGACGGCGACCTGCTGCAAGCCGAACGCATCGAAGTCACCGAAGCCGCGCGCGCGCTGCTGCTGTCCGACCAGTTCGACCTGCACCCGGAACTGCTGGCGGCCGAAACCGAGCGCATCGAACGCGAGCAGGCGGCGACATGAGCAAACCGGCGCAGCCGGAAGACGACACGCCCGCAAGGCGCGTGCTCGAACGCCTGCTGCGTCGTGCCGAAGCCGCATTGCTGAAGGGCGATGTGCAGCCGGCGTCGTTGTCGATGACCGGCAGTTGCAATGGCGCTGAATACCGCGCATTGAACGGCGTGGTCGATTTCGAAGCGTTCCATGCCCGCGTCGCATTGGCCGAACGCACCGGGGCAATCACGGTGGAGCGCGACCGCCACCGCACGATGGTGAACGCCTGCTGCGCCTGACCGTGCATGACGTGGCGGCGTTGGCACGTGACCTGCACATCGAACTGCTGGGCGAACGTGTGGCGCATGCCGAGGTCTTGCTGGCGCAATGGCGATCACCTGTTTCCGGCGGTAATGGACAGAGCTTCCCCGTCATCACCGAGGTTCTGCACGCATGGCGCGCCGGCCGCAAGGTTCGCGGCCACGGCCCGGAGGCCGGGGCCGACCTCGCCGATGCCACCGTGCCGTGGAGACCCTGTTGGCCGATGCGCGCAGCGAACGCATCCTGCGCATGGCCAGCATCGCCCTGTTCGGCGACAGCAAGCGGCTGGAAGCACTGACCGCATGGCTCGACCTGCTGGTCGCGGGCGAACTTGCGCCCAGCGGGCTGGAGGACGAACAGGTCTGGTCGGCGTTGGGCCTGCGCCGGGAACCGCAGCCACTGCTGTTGGCCGGGCAGGGCGCGGTGCAACTTGACGATGGCAGCCGCCATGTCCTGCCTCGGCGCTGGCTGGGTTTCCCGATGGATGCCGTGCGCGGTATCGCCACCGAAGTGCATGCGCTGCTGAGCATCGAGAACCTCGCCAGCTTCCACGAGGCCGCCGCCCTGCGCGACGACGCCCCGGTGCTGCTGCTCTACACCGGCGGCATGCCGTCGCCGACGTGGCGCGCAGCCTATGCGCGCTTGCTGGCCGGGCTACCAACCGATGCTGCGCTGTACCACTGGGGCGACATCGACCGCGGCGGCTTCCGCATCGCCGCCAAGCTCGCCGAGACGGCCGCGGCCGCGAGCCGTTGCCTGCAGCCGTGGCTGATGTCGCCGGATGCATTGCCGGCGGAGGTCATTGCCGGCAGCGCCCCCCCTCGCCAGCGGTATCGAAGGCGATGTGCGACTGGGCACGGCGTGCCGGCTGGGCCGAGGTGGCTGCGGCGCTGCAACGTACTCCATTGTTGCTGGAGCAGGAACGCCTGAATCCATGTCTGCCGCAGGTGCCGGGCTGGCCCGGCACGTTCCCCACGCCCGCGGGATCGCTCAGCGGTTGCCGATGATTTCCACCCAATAGCCATCCGGGTCCTTGATGAAGGCCAGGTTCTTCATCCTTCCGTCCTGCAGGCGCTTCTGGAACGGTACCCCGAGTTGCTCGAAACGCGCGCAGGCCGCTTCCAGTTCCGGCACCGACACGCAGATGTGGCCGAAGCCGCGCGGCTCGCTGTTGCCGTCGTGATAGACCGGGCCGTCCTGCGTTTCGGTACCGTGGTTGTGGGTCAGCTCCAGCACGCCGGGAATGCCGGCCATCCACAGTCGGCGCTGCGCGTCGTCCTCGGGAACCTGCGTGCCTTCCGGCACGTAGGCCAGGAAGTAGAGGCTGAACTCGGCCTCGGGGAAGTCGCGCTTGTCGATCAGGCGGAAGCCGAGCACGCGGGTGTAGAAATCCAGCGAGGCGGCGATGTCCTTCACCCGCAGCATCGTGTGGTTGAACACGAAACCGGTGGTTTCGGCGGGCGGCTGTGCGATTACGCCGGGCTGCTGGAGGAGGGTGTCGAGGTTCATGCGGATGCTCCTGTCATGGGGAAGGGAATGCCGTTGGACGTGGATGCCACCTGCAGGAGCGCGCCAAAGCGCATTCCTGCCGGTGCAATGCCGCATCAAGGATGCCGTGAATACGCCTGCATCGTGCCGTCCTTGCCGAGCAGGTTCACCGTGAACGGCTGGCGGCGGCCATCCGGCGATTCCATGCCCGGCGAACCGATCGGCATGCCCGGCAGGACCAGGCCGCGCGCCACGGGTTTCTCGCGCAACAGGCGCTGCACGTCTTCGATCGGCACATGGCCTTCGATCACGTAGCCGGCCACTTCGGCGGTGTGGCAGGAGGCTTGCTCCAGCGGAATGCCCAGGCGCCGCTTCACCGCAACCATGTCGGCGCTGTCGTGCGCCACCACGCGGAAACCGGCGGCGCGCATGTGCTCGATCCAGCCGTTGCAGCAGCCGCAATTCTCGTCCTTGTGGACATGGACCACCGGCAAGGTGGCGGCCTTGTTGGCGGGACTGGATTGCGGCGCCGGCGCGGAGGGCGGTGCGGCATTGCAGGCGGAAACGGCGGAGGCGGCAAGCAGGATGGCTGCCATCTTGGGAAGGAAGGTTTTCATTGGAATTTCCTCGTATGTCAGAACCAGAAGCGCACGCCGGCTACCCAGCGCGAATCGCGCACGCCGTCGCCGGCATCGCGGTGCAGTGACGCCGTGCGCCCGAAGCGGCGTTCGTGCACGAAGCCGACATAAGGTGCAAAACGGCGGGTGATTTCGTAGCGAAGGCGCAGCCCGGCTTCGACGTGGCCCAGCCCGCTGCCGACGCCGCGGCGCGGGTCGTCATCGGCGGCGATGCTGGCTTCGAGCTTGGGTTGCAGGATCAGTCGGTTCGTCAACAGCATGTCGTATTCGGCTTCCACCGCCAGTTCGGCCTTGCGCGCGCCGCCGATGTAGGCGGTGGCGGCAAGCTCGAACTTGTAGGGCGCCAGCCCCTGCACGCCGATGGCGGCGCGGGTCAGACCGGGGCCATCTCCATCGTCGTGGCGCACGCCGGCCACCACGTCCCACCACGGTGAAATGGCGTGGCCGTACAGCGCATCCAGCGACCAGTCGCGCAGGTGCCGGTCTTCGCGCTGGCCTTCGCTGCGCAGCCACAGGCGGTTGATATCGCCGCCGAGCCATGCCTGGGCCGCCCAGCTCTGGCCGTTGCCGTGTGCGTTGTCCCATGCTTCCAGATGGTCGAACAGCACCAGGCTGTTGAAGGCTGGCGCGTGTTCCATCGCATGCGGTTTCAATACCGGGAATGCGGCGGCCAGATCGTCGGCGGTCAATGCGGGAATCGGTTCGTGCGGCGTTTGCGTGGCGGGCATGGAGTGCCCGGCATGGGGATCAATCGCCGGTACGGGAGGCATGGCATGGCCCGCATGTGGATCGGCTGTGGCAGCTGCCGGTGGCGCAGCGTGTTGTCCATGCCCGGCATGCGTATCGTGCGCGTGCCCGGCATGGGATGGGGCTGGCGCAGCCATCTTGTGGCCGGCATGCGGGTCGGCTGCATTGGCCTTCGGCATTGCGGCGTGGTGCGCGGCATGCGGATCAGTGGCCTTTGCTGCATCGTGTTGGTGGTGACCGGCATGCGCATCCTGCGCGGCGGTGTTGCCGGCAGCCAGCGCCAAGGCGATGAACAGCAAGGAGCGTGGCGTCGTCTTCATGGCTGCACCCTCACTTCGCGCATCATCCCGTTTTCCATGTGGTAGAGCAGGTGGCAGTGGAAGGCCCAGCGTCCGGCCGCGTCGGCGCGCACGCGGTAGCTGCGGCGCGTGCCCGGCGGCATGTCCACGGTGTGCTTACGCACCTGGAACTGGCCGTCCGCGTCCTCCAGGTCGCTCCACATGCCATGCAGATGGATCGGATGGCTCATCATCGTGTCGTTGACCAGCACGATGCGCAGGCGTTCGCCGTAGTTCAGCCGCAGTGGTTCGGCGCTGGCAAAGGGAACGCCATCGAAATTCCATGCGAACTTTTCCATGTGCCCGGTCAGGTGCAGCTCGATCTCGCGGCTGGGTTCGCGCCCGTCCGGGTCGTCGAACAACGAATGCAGGTCGGCGTAGCGCAACACCGTGCGGCCGTTGTCGCGCAGGCCGATGCCGGGGTCGTCCAGCCGTGGCGAGGTGGCCGCGGTCTGCATGTCCACCAGTGGGTTGTGGCGTTCGCTGGCTGGATGTTTCGGCGCCGTGCTGCTGCCGTGTGCGCTGTGCCCTGCATGGGCATCATGCGCACCGTGTGCCATGGGCATGGCATGGCTGCTGCCGTGGTCGTGGGCCATGTCGGCCATCGTCAACAGCGGGCGCGGATCCAGCGCCGGCACCGGCGCCTGCAAACCGTGGCGCACCGCCAGCGTGCCGCAGGCGTGGCCGGTGCGGCCCATGTCCTGCGCGAAAATGGTGAAGGCATCCTGCCCGCTCGGTTCGACGATCACGTCGAAGGTTTCGGCCACGGCAATGCGAAATTCGTCCACGCTCACCGGGTGGATGTATTGTCCGTCGGCGGCCACCACGGTCATCTTCAAGCCGGGGATGCGCACGTCGAAATAGGTCATCGCCGAGCCGTTGATGAAGCGCAGCAACACCTTTTCGCCGTTGCGGAACAGCCCGGTCCAGTTGCCAGCCGGCGCGGTGCCGTTCATGAGGTAGGTGTAGGTGTGGGCGTTGATGTCGGAAATGTCGCTGGGTGTCATCCGCATCCGCCCCCACATGCCACGGTCGGCCAGCGTTTCGCGCAGGCCGTTGCGGCGAGCGTCGCGCAGGAAGTCGCCTGCCGTTTGCTGGTAGGTGTTGTCGTGCATCGGCATTTTCTTCATGCGCCGGTGCAGGGCGGCGGGGTCGAGGTCGGTCCAGTCCGACAGCAGCACCACGTGTTCGCGGTCGAAGCGGTACGGCGGCGGTTCCAACGGGTCGATCACCAGCGCGCCGTACAGCCCGGCCTGTTCCTGGAACAGCGAATGGGCGTGGTACCAGTAGGTGCCGGACTGGCGCAGTTGGAAGCGGTATTGGAACGTCTCGCCCGGCGCGATGCCGTCGAAGCTCAAGCCCGGCACACCATCCATGTTGGAAGGCAGCAGGATGCCGTGCCAATGGATCGAGGTCATCTCATTGGCCAGCGTGTTGGCGACGCGGATGGTGGCCGTTTCGCCCTCGCGCCAGCGCAGGATCGGTGCCGGCAGCGAGCCGTTGACGGTCACGGCGCTGCGCGCGCGGCCGGTGAAATCGACGCTGGAGCGGCCGATGGACAGGTTCAGGTCATGGCCGCGCAGTTCGCTGGCGGTGGTCGCGTGCACGGACGCGGCGAATGCATCGGAAGCGCGCCACAGGCCGCTGCCGGCGACCACACCGCCAACGGCCAGGCCCTGCACGAAGCGCCGCCGCGTCAGCACCGAACGCGGATCGGAAAGAAAATCGTTTGTCATGGGAACTCCGGCGCCATCCCGATGAAGGAACGAGCGCAGATCACGTAGGAGCGCATTTCAGTGCGCGATGAGGCCTTGCCGGGCATGCCCCATCGCGCACTGAAATGCGCTCCTGCGGGGTCACTGACCGGCAATCACATCGGCTCAGGCGATGGGTGGCCGGTGCAACCGGTCCGGCATCACGTCACGGCGCAGCAGACGCAGCGCCGATGGCTTTGGGGAGCAAGGGAGTGCGGCCAGCTGCGCCATGACGGGTGCGGGCAGCAGGTTGCAGTGCTGCATGCAGTCACACTGCGAGCCATCCCCACAGGCCTGCTCCGCCGGTTGTCCGTGGTCGCCGGCGGCGTGGACATGACTGCCCTGGTCGGCGCAGCAGGCATGATCCATGTCGTGCTGCGCGCTTTCCTGCGCAGGCATCGCCATCGCCGTGGCCATCCACGCCATCCCGACCGTACTGGCGATCAGGGACAGGCACAGCAACAGGGGCAGCAGAATGCGCGGCACGGGGCAGGGGCGGGAAAACGGAACCCGCACGATACCACCGCGCGCGCGCCGCCGCCCTTGCGGGCCAGCCTTCGCTACGCGAAGTAGAATCGGCTTCAGCTTTCATTGAAGTGGCAAACCATGTCCCAGCGTGCCTGGGTGGCGGCAGCCATCCGCAAGATCGAGGCCGATTTCAACCGTTCGGCCGACACCCACCTGATTCCGCTCGACCTGCCCGGCTTCCCCGGCATCGACGTCTATCTGAAGGACGAATCCAGCCACCCCACCGGCAGCCTCAAGCACCGGCTGGCGCGCTCGCTGTTCCTGTATGCGCTGGCCAACGGCTGGTTGCGCGAGGGCTGCCCGGTGATCGAGGCGTCCAGCGGCTCGACCGCGGTGTCCGAGGCCTACTTCGCCCGTTTGTTGGGCCTGCCGTTCATCGCGGTGATGCCGGCCAGCACATCGCCGGAGAAGATTGCCGCCATCGAATTCCACGGCGGCCGCTGCCACTTGGTCGAGCGCGCCTGCGATTTGAACGGCGTATCGGAGCGGCTGGCACGCGAAACCGGCGGCCACTTCATGGACCAGTTCACCTATGCCGAGCGTGCCACCGACTGGCGCGCCAACAACAACATCGCCGAATCCATTTTCAAGCAGATGGCTGAAGAGCCGCACCCGGTACCGGAATGGATCGTGTGCAGCCCCGGCACTGGCGGCACCGCCGCCACGTTGGGCCGCTACGTCAGTTACCGCCGCCACGACACCCTGATCCTGTGCGCCGACCCGGAAGTGTCGGTGTTCTACGACGGCTATTGCGCCGCGTTGGAGGGCAAGGATTGGCGCGAGATGACCTGCGAAGGTGGCTCGCGTGTGGAAGGCATTGGTCGCCCGCGCGTGGAGCGCAGTTTCATCCCCGCCTGCGTCGATGCGATGGTCAAGGTGCCCGACGCGCTCAGCTTGGCGGCGATGCGTCACGTCAGTGCCACCCTCGGCCGCCGCGTAGGCGGCTCCACCGGCACCAATTTCATCGGCGTGCTGCACGCCGCGCAATTGATGCGTGACGCCGGCCGCGACGGTTCCATCGTCAGCATCCTGTGCGACGCCGGCGAGCGCTACGCGCACAGTTATTACGACCCGGCGTGGTACGAACGGCAGGGCATCGACGTGGTCAATGCGGATGCTGCCATCGCCGCCGCGGTGGCCGGGCAGGGCTTGCCCGCACTGCCTTGTGCATGGCTGGAGCCGTCGCCATATCAGGCCTGACCCCCGCTTCCGGAACGCCATGAACACCAACCCCCTGCTCGACTTTTCCGGCCTGCCGCGTTTCGACGAAATCCGCGCCGAGCACGTCACCCCGGCCATCGATGCCTTGCTGGCCGAGGCCGAAACCGCAGTGAAGGCCGCCGAAACCGTGGCGTCGGTGCGTTGGGAAACCTTCGTCACGCCGTTGGACGACGCTACCGAACGCCTGTACCGCGCATGGGGCCAGGTCGCGCACCTGCAAGCGGTGGTCAACACGCCCGAACTGCGCGAGGCCTACAACGCCAACCTGCCGAAGATCAGCCGCTTCGGCAGCGCGCTGGCGCAGAACCCGGCGCTGTACGCGCAATACAAGGCGTTGGCCGCCTCGCCCGACGCCGCCGGCTTCGACGAAGTGCGCAGCAAGGCGCTGGCCAATGCATTGCGCGATTTCCGCTTGGGCGGCGCAGAACTGGACGACGCCGGCAAGGCGCGCTTCGCACAGTTGCAGGAAGAACTTTCGGGATTGCAGGCGAAGTTCTCGCAGAACGTGCTCGATGCCACCGATGCTTTTGCCCTGCATGTCGAGGGCGAGGCCGAGCTGTCCGGCCTTCCTGCTGATGTCATCACCGCCGCACGCGCCGCAGCGCAGAAGGACGGGCGCGATGGCTGGAAACTGACACTGCAAATGCCCTGCTACCTGCCGGTGCAGACCTATGCCGACAACCGTGCACTGCGCGAGAAGCTCTATCACGCCAACGCTGTGCGCGCCTCGGAGTTCGGCGATGCCACGCTCGACAACAGCAGCAACATCGACCGCATCCTCGCCGTGCGCACCGAACTGGCCGCGCTGCTGGGTTTCGACAACTATGCCGAATACTCCATCGCCACCAAGATGGCGGCCGACGCGCCGCAGGTTCTGGGTTTCCTGCGCGACCTCGCCGCACGCGCCAAACCCCACGCGCAACGCGACCGCACCGAACTGGAAACCTTCGCCCGCGACGAACTCGGCCTGCATGACCTGCAAGCGTGGGACTTGGCCTATGTCGGCGAAAAGCTCAAGCAAGCGCGCTACAGCTATTCCGCGCAGGAAGTGAAGCAGTACTTCACCGAGCCGAACGTGCTGGCCGGCCTGTTCGGCGTAATCGAACGCCTGTACGGCCTGGAAGTGCAGCCCGACAATGCGCCGACGTGGCACGAAGACGTGCGCTTCTACCGGCTGGTGGACGCCGATGGCGCACTGGTCGGCCAGTTCTACCTCGACCTCTACGCCCGCGAAGGCAAGCGCGGTGGCGCATGGATGGACGACTGCCGCAATCGCCGCGTCACCGCCGCCGGCGTGCAGACCCCGTTGGTCTATTTGGTCTGCAATTTCGGTCGCGGCAGCGACGGCAAGCCCGCCACCTTCAGTCACGATGAAGTCACCACCGTCTTCCACGAAATGGGCCACGGCCTGCACCAATTGTTGACCCGCATCGGCGAACTGGCGGTGGCCGGCATCAACGGCGTGGAGTGGGACGCCGTGGAACTGCCCAGCCAGTTCATGGAGAACTTCTGCTGGGAATGGGAGCAGGTGCAGGCGATGACCGCGCACGTCGAAAGCGGGCAACCGCTGCCGCGCGAACTGTTCGACAAGATGCTCGCGGCGAAGAACTACCAGAGCGGCATGTTCACCGTGCGCCAGCTCGAGTTCGGCCTGTTCGACATGTTGCTGCACAGCCAGTACGAATCCGCGCAGGAAAATGTGCTGCAACTGCTCGAGCGCGTGCGCGGCGAAGTGGCAGTGAACTTCCCGCCGGCATGGAACCGCTTCCCGCACCAGTTCAGCCACATCTTCGCCGGCGGCTATGCGGCGGGCTACTACAGCTACAAGTGGGCCGAGGTGTTGAGCGCCGACGCCTACGCCGCGTTCGAAGAAGCACCGGAGCAGGTTGCCGAAACCGGCGCACGCTTCCGCAATGAAGTGCTGTCACGCGGCGGCAGCCGCAGCGCCGCAGAAAACTTCCGCGCCTTCCGTGGCCGCGACCCACAGATAGACGCACTGCTACGCCACAATGGCATGGCGGCCTGAGTTTCAGCTTTTCAGCTCATCTCCCTCTGGGCGAGCAGGCTTCTAAAGCCCCCCTCCCTGCGGGGCGAGAAGGTGCGGTTTGCGCGCCGCTGGCGTGCGTGCCTTGGAGCGCCCAGGTCGCTGGCGTGGGCCGGGGCGCGGAGCGGGGGCTGGAGAGGGGGCCGGTTTCAGGCAGATGCTTGGCGCTCGCCTGAAG
>JAUCDH010000035.1:165000-367066 GCA_034675465.1 Stenotrophomonas sp.
ACATCACGTAACCCAAGGCAACTTGCGGTTATATGGTCAAGCGAATAAGCGCACACGGTGGATGCCTTGGCGGTCAGAGGCGATGAAGGACGTGGCAGCCTGCGAAAAGTGTCGGGGAGCTGGCAACAAGCTTTGATCCGGCAATGTCCGAATGGGGAAACCCACCGCTTCGGCGGTATTGCATGGTGAATACATAGCCATGCAAGGCGAACCCGGTGAACTGAAATATCTAAGTAACCGGAGGAAAAGAAATCAACCGAGATTCCCTGAGTAGCGACGAGCGAACGGGGAACAGCCCTTAAGCTGGTATGGTTTTAGAAAAACGGTCTGGAAAGGCCGGCCATAGAAGGTGATAGCCCTGTATTTGAAAGGGCCATACCAGTGAAGACGAGTAGGGCGGGGCACGTGAAACCCTGTCTGAACATGGGGGGACCATCCTCCAAGGCTAAATACTACTGACCGACCGATAGTGAACCAGTACCGTGAGGGAAAGGCGAAAAGAACCCCGGAGAGGGGAGTGAAATAGAACCTGAAACCGTGTGCGTACAAGCAGTAGGAGCTCGAAAGAGTGACTGCGTACCTTTTGTATAATGGGTCAGCGACTTACTGTTCGTGGCAAGCTTAACCGTATAGGGGAGGCGAAGGGAAACCGAGTCTGATAAGGGCGCATAGTCGCGGGCAGTAGACCCGAAACCGGGTGATCTAGTCATGCCCAGGGTGAAGGTGCGGTAACACGCACTGGAGGCCCGAACCCACTCCCGTTGCAAAGGTAGGGGATGAGGTGTGATTAGGAGTGAAAAGCTAATCGAACCCGGAGATAGCTGGTTCTCCTCGAAAGCTATTTAGGTAGCGCCTCATATGTATCCTCTCGGGGGTAGAGCACTGTTATGGCTAGGGGGTCATCGCGACTTACCAAACCATTGCAAACTCCGAATACCGAGACGGACTGTATGGGAGACACACGGCGGGTGCTAACGTCCGTCGTGAAAAGGGAAACAACCCAGACCCACAGCTAAGGTCCCAAATTTTGTGCTAAGTGGAAAACCATGTGGAAAGGCACAGACAGCCAGGAGGTTGGCTTAGAAGCAGCCACCCTTTAAAGAAAGCGTAATAGCTCACTGGTCGAGTCGGTCTGCGGGGAAGATTTAACGGGGCTAAGCACAGAACCGAAGCTTGGGGTGTACACCTTTGGTGTACGCGGTAGAGGAGCGTTCCGTAAGCCTGCGAAGGTGGATTGAGAAGTCTGCTGGAGGTATCGGAAGTGCGAATGCTGACATGAGTAACGATAATGCGGGTGAAAAACCCGCACGCCGAAAGCCCAAGGTTTCCTTGCGCAACGTTAATCGGCGCAGGGTGAGTCGGCCCCTAAGGCGAGGCAGAAATGCGTAGTCGATGGGAAGCAGGTTAATATTCCTGCACCTCGCGTAAGTGCGATGGAGGGACGGAGAAGGTTAGGTGTACCGGGCGTTGGTTGTCCCGGGGAAAGGCGGTAGGTTTGGAACTTTGGCAAATCCGGGTTCCTTTAAGACCGAGCACCGAGACGAGTCTTTGAGACGAAGTCACTGATACCACGCTTCCAGGAAAAGCTCCTAAGCTTCAGCTTACGCAGACCGTACCGTAAACCGACACAGGTGGGTAGGATGAGAATTCTCAGGCGCTTGAGAGAACTCGGGTGAAGGAACTAGGCAACATGGCACCGTAACTTCGGGAGAAGGTGCACCCTCTTTGGTGGCCCATGCGGGTCAAAGCTGAGGAGGGTCGCAGTAACCAGGCCGCTGCGACTGTTTATCAAAAACACAGCACTCTGCAAACACGAAAGTGGACGTATAGGGTGTGACGCCTGCCCGGTGCTGGAAGGTTAATTGATGGGGTCAGCCGCAAGGCGAAGCTCTTGATCGAAGCCCCAGTAAACGGCGGCCGTAACTATAACGGTCCTAAGGTAGCGAAATTCCTTGTCGGGTAAGTTCCGACCTGCACGAATGGCGTAACGACAGCGGCGCTGTCTCCACCCGAGACTCAGTGAAATTGAAATCGCTGTGAAGATGCAGCGTTCCCGTGGCAAGACGGAAAGACCCCGTGAACCTTTACTATAGCTTTACACTGAACGTTGAGTTCGTCTGTGTAGGATAGGTGGGAGGCTATGAAACCATGACGCCAGTTGTGGTGGAGCCATCCTTGAAATACCACCCTGTCGTGCTTGACGTTCTAACCTGGGCCCGTAATCCGGGTCGGGGACCGTGTATGGTGGGTAGTTTGACTGGGGCGGTCTCCTCCCAAAGAGTAACGGAGGAGCTCGAAGGTACGCTCAGCGCGGTCGGACATCGCGCACTGTGTGCAAAGGCATAAGCGTGCTTGACTGCAAGATCGACGGATCAAGCAGGTAGGAAACTAGGACTTAGTGATCCGGTGGTTCTGTATGGAAGGGCCATCGCTCAACGGATAAAAGGTACTCCGGGGATAACAGGCTGATACCGCCCAAGAGTTCATATCGACGGCGGTGTTTGGCACCTCGATGTCGGCTCATCACATCCTGGGGCTGTAGTCGGTCCCAAGGGTATGGCTGTTCGCCATTTAAAGTGGTACGCGAGCTGGGTTCAGAACGTCGTGAGACAGTTCGGTCCCTATCTGCCATGGGCGTTGGAGATTTGAGAGGGGCTGCTCCTAGTACGAGAGGACCGGAGTGGACGAACCTCTGGTGTTCCGGTTGTCACGCCAGTGGCATTGCCGGGTAGCTATGTTCGGAAGCGATAACCGCTGAAAGCATCTAAGCGGGAAGCGCGCCTCAAGATGAGATCTCCCGGGGCACAAGCCCCCTGAAGGAACCATCTAGACCAGGTGGTTGATAGGTCAGGTGTGTAAGTGCAGCAATGCATTGAGCTAACTGATACTAATGATCCGTGTGGCTTGACCATATAACCTCAAGTTGCCTTGGCCGACATGACATGTCGATAGAGTCCAAGTGCACGCTACGTCACAAGACCCTACGAGAGGCTGGCGCTTTGTATGCGCTTCCCTTCGCAAAAGCCCGCACATCCATCTGCGGACTTTTCAAGAGAAGCAACGGCGACCCTCCAACCCTCTCTCTGGTGAAATCAGCGCTGTGGAACCACCCGATCCCATCCCGAACTCGGAAGTGAAACGCAGCTGCGCCGATGGTAGTGTGGCTCAAGCCATGCGAGAGTAGGTCATCGCCAGAGTTTTTATCCGCAAACCCCCAGTCGAAAAATCGACTGGGGGTTTGTCTTTTAGCGCGATCCAGCATAGTCTGCCCGCCCCCCAAATCATTGCAGACTAACGCAGCAGGCAACAAACCGGAGGACCTCATGACCGACCCCTACAACACCACGCCCCGCGTCCAGCAGGGCAAGCTGCTCGATGATTCGATGGTGACCACCGCGATGGAACTGCCCGGCTACCGGGTGGTGCGCAGCTTCGGCATCGTCCGCGGCATCACGGTGCGCTCCCGTTCGATCGTCGGCAATTTTCTCGGTGGCTTGCAGACGCTTCTAGGCGGCAACATCACGATCTACACCGAGCTGTGCGAACAGGCACGCAACGAAACCTACCGCGACATGATGCAGCACGCGCGCCAATCGGGCGCCAACGGAATCATCGCGGTACGTTACGATGCCACCGAACTGATGACGGGCCTGACCGAGGTGCTCTGCTACGGGACGGCCGTCATTGTCGAGCCGCTGCATTCCTGACGGTCGCGCTCCATCGGCCTACCCTGCAAACCGGAAAAATCCGATGGACAGTGCCGAGAAGCAGCAGCTCGTCGAACGTTACATCGCCGCCTGTAATGCGTTCGACGTAGAGGCCATGTTGGCCACGCTCTCGGCTGACGTGGTGTTCCGTGACTTCCGCGACGGGCAACTCGCCGCGCAATGCAGCGGCCGCGAGGCATTCGCCCAGCTATCCAAGCAGGCCAACGCCATGTTTTCCGAATGCGAGCAGATCATCACCGCCATGCGCGAAATGGGTGATTCGCTGGCGGTGGGCATAGCCTGCCACGGCACGTTCGCTGCTGGGGTGACGGCGGGCAGCGTGTTCGAGCGCGCCGGGCTGCTGGAGTTTTCATTCGATAATGAGTGCATCAGGCTGCTGGTCAGCCGCGCTTGAATCTTCCTCGCTTCCGCAGCGATGAAAAACGGCAGGACGGCCGTTTTTCACGGCGAAGCCGCCCGCAGGATGGCGCACGGGAGCGTGCGCCATGAAGAAGGGCGCAAGCGCCTGAACCTGGCGGCACCACGCGTGATGAGCCACTAACTTGGAAGATCGCCGCAAGGTCGGTGAAAATGGAGGCAGCAAGCCGCCACATCGCCAGCCATTGGCCAACCCAAGAGCCCCTGCATGAACACTGAAGCCAACACCGCCCTGCCGCCGCGCGAAGCGATGGAGTTCGACGTCGTCATCGTCGGTGCCGGCCCCGCCGGCCTGGCCACCGCAATCCGCCTGCGCCAACTGGCGGTCGAGAAGGGCCAGGAGCTGTCGGTGTGCGTGCTGGAGAAAGGCTCCGAGCCGGGCGCGCACATCCTCTCCGGCGCGGTGATGGATCCGCGTGCGCTCACCGAGCTGTTCCCGGACTGGAAAGAGCGCGGCGCACCGCTGAAGCAGGCGGTCACCCGCGACGAGTTCCTGTTCCTTGATGAAACCGGCGCCAAGGCCACGCCGAACTGGCTGCTGCCGGAGTGCTTCCACAACCACGGCAGCTACATCGTCAGCCTCGGCGAGGTGAGCCGCTGGCTGGCGCAGCAGGCCGAGGCGCTGGAAGTGGCGATCTTCCCGGGCTTTGCCGCCGCCGAGATGCTGTACGACGACACCGGCGCGGTGATGGGTGTGGCCACCGGCGACATGGGTATCCGCAAGGACGGCTCGCACGGCCCCAACTACGAGCGCGGCATGGAACTGCATGCCAAGTACACCGTGTTCGCCGAAGGCGCGCGCGGGCATCTGGGCCGCCAGCTGATCAGCAGGTTCAAGCTCGATGAAGGCAAGGACCCGCAGAGCTACGGCATCGGCATCAAGGAGCTGTGGCAGATCGACCCGGCCAAGCACGAGCCGGGCCTGGTGGTGCACGCCGCCGGCTGGCCGCTGGACAGCGACACCTACGGCGGCGCGTTCCTGTACCACGCCGACGGCGGCAAGGTGTCGATCGGCTACGTGGTCGGGCTGGACTACAAGAACCCGTGGCTGAGCCCGTTCGAGGAGTTCCAGCGCTTCAAGACCCACCCGGCGATCCGCAAGCACTTGGAAGGCGGCAAGCGCATCGCCTACGGCGCGCGGGCGCTGACCGCCGGCGGCATCCTGTCGCTGCCCAAGACCGTGTTCCCGGGCGGCGCGCTGGTCGGCTGCGAGGCCGGCTACCTCAATGCCAGCCGGATCAAGGGCAGCCACGCCGCGATCAAGACCGGCATGCTCGCCGCCGAAGCCGCGTTCAACGCGCTGGTGGCCGGCCGCTCGCGTGATGAGCTGACGGCCTATCCGGAAGCCTTCGAGGCCAGCTGGCTGAAGACCGAGCTGCTGCAGTCCAAGAACTTCAAACAGTGGTTCAAGAAGGGCCGCACGCTGGCCACGCTGATGACCGGCATCGAGCAGTGGCTGCTGCCCAAGCTGGGCATCCGCAACCCGCCGTGGACCATCCACCGCACCCAGGCCGACCACCAATGCCTGCAGCCGGCCGCCAAGCACGCGAAGATCGATTACCCCAAACCCGACAACGTGCTGACCTTCGACCGGCTCAGCTCGGTGTTCCTGTCCTCGACCAACCACGAGGAAGACCAGCCCAGCCACCTGACGCTGAAGGATGCGAGCATCCCGGTAAGCGTGAACCTGGCCGAATACGCCGGCCCCGAGGCGCGCTACCGCCCGGCCGGGGTCTATGAGTTCGTCGGCGAAGGCAGCGATACGCGCCTGCAGATCAACGCGCAGAACTGCGTGCACTGCAAGACCTGCGACATCAAGGACCCAACCCAGAACATCGTGTGGGTGACGCCGCAAGGTGGTGGCGGACCCAATTACCCGGCGATGTGAGCCGGCACGTCCCACGCGCCAACCCGCCGCGTGGGCCATGCCAGCCTGCAACAAGCCGAATGCCGGTATCGCCTGCTGCCGACGGCCGGCTTGCGGCCCTGCCGATGTGCATTGCAAATGCGTGCGGACAACGCATTGACGTGCTTGGTCGCCATTGCCGGTGACATGCCGAGATGGCGCGCGGCCGCCGAGAGGCTGCCATCAGAGGTGGCGCGCGACGAGGGTGTGCTGGTCGTCGGCAGCGGCATGAGCTTCCACAACATGCGCGGCTATGGCGACCCGCGCTACACGCCGCTGTCGGCCCGGTTCGATGCATGGCTGACCGCCGCAGTGGAAAGCGCAACACCGCAACGCGAAGCCCTGCTGGGCCAATGGGTCAGCGCGCCGCATGCCCGCGACAGCCACCCGCCGGGGGGCGAGGAACACTTGCTGCCGCTGATGGTCGCCGCCGGCGCGGGCACGGGTTCCGTGGGCCGCAAGATCCATTCGGAAGAAGTGTTGAAGACCACGCTTTCCGCGTTCCGCTTCGATTGATCGGCTGCCGTTGCATGTGAAGCCGGGCCGTGCGTATCCGGATTTCCGTGGCGTGATGACGTGGTTCAACAGCGACGTGTTCGACGTGTTCGACGAGAGCGCCTTCGCCGAGACGGTGCGCGCGCACCTGCGCGCAGCGCGCTGAGCACAGGCAGGCAGGCCGCGGTTCCGGCCTTGCCAGCTTCGCCGATAGCGTCCAAGGTGCCGGCTCCGCAACCTGATGGATGATGGATGGAGCGCAAGCATTGGCTGCTGGCCGTGGTAGCAGTGACAGGCGTCGCCTTGGCGGCCAGCTTTCTGTGGCCGCACAAGCCACCGCAGGCAACCGGCCCGGCCGCGACGTCGCTGGGCTGGCGCGCGCAGGTCGGATTGCTGGCGGGTGACGGCATCGAGGGCGATGCCCTCGGCGACGGTGCGCACAGCCGTTTCAGCGACCCGTGGGGCGTGGCGATGGATGCCGGCGGCACGCTGCATGTCGCCGATGCCGGCGGCAACAACCGCATCCTGTACCGCTGGCTGGACGGCGACTTCCATCTGCTGGCCGGGGGGCGCGAGGGTTTCGCCGATGGCGTCGGTGCGGCGGCCGCGTTCAATACGCCTTCGGGCATTGCGTTGGACGGCCACGGCAACTTGGACGTGGCCGACACCGGCAACCACGCTATCCGCAAGCTCACCCGGCAGGGCGTGGTGACCACGCTGGCCGGCGACGGCACGCCCGGTTTCGCCGATGGCGTTGGCGGGCAGGCACGCTTCAACGGGCCGATGGGCGTGGCGGTGGATGGCGCCGGCCGCGTCTTCGTCGCCGATACCTGGAACGACCGCATCCGTGTGATCGAAGCCGATGGCCGGGTGTGGACGCTGGCTGGCGGCGACCGCCCCGGCTTTGCCGATGGCAGGGGCGATCAAGCGCGTTTCGACACGCCCACCGGCATCGCTCTCGATGCGGATGGCGTGGCATGGGTGGCGGACATGAACAACGACGCGCTGCGCACCGTCACCCCGACCGGCGAAGTGAGGACGCGAATCGGCGGCCCCGATGCCCAGCGCTGTGGGGGCCGATGGCGCTGGCGCTCACCCACGACGGCGTGGCCTATGTCGGCGAACGCCTGAGCGGCCGCGTGCTGCAGGTGTCGCCCGCTGGCCATGTGGTGGCGGTGGCCGGCGACACGCAGCGCTTCGCGCGCCCGTCCGGCCTAGCGCTGGCTCCGGATGGCAGCCTGCTGCTGGCCGATGCCAGTGCGCACCGCCTGCATCACCTGCAAGCGCTGGCCGCAGGAGCGGGGGCGGCCGAAGCGCCGATCGGCCCGTCGATGGACAACCCGCTGCCGCGCAACGAAGGCCGCTGGCCGCTGGCGCCGCAACAAGGCTGGCATGAAGTGGTCGGCACGCTCGGCGAGGTGCGCGGCAATTTCAGCGGCGAGAGCCGGCACCACCTGCACAGCGGTTTCGACGTGCGCGGCGACGTCGGCCAGACCGTGCTCGCCATCGCCGCCAGCAAGGTCAGCAGCCCCTCGGCGACGTGGAACCTGGGCGGGCAGGCCGAGGGCCTGTCGCTGGACATGCTGGATTACATCCACATGAAGGTGGGCCGCGACCCGGCCAACCGGCCACTCGATCCGGTGCGTTTCCAGCTGCTGCATGACGACGCCGGGCAGCTCGAACGCGTGCGCGTGCGCCGCGGCACCCGCTTCAACCCCGGCGATGCGCTGGGCAGCATCAACAACCAGGCGCACGTACACCTGGCGGTGGGGCCATCGGGCTACGAGCGCAACGCGGTGCGGCTGGGTTTCGCCAACTACGCCGACCACGTCGCCCCGCGCATCGACGACATCGCCCTGCTCGACGCCAACGACCAGCGCCTGCGCGAACGCCGCGATGGCCGCCTCGTGGTGCCGCGCGACGGCGGCGGCTTGCAACTGGTGGTCGAGGCCTGGGACCAGGTGGACGGCAACCTGCCGCGCCGCCGCCTCGGCCTGTACGCGCTGGGCTACCAAGTCCTCGACGCCGCCGGGCGCCCGCTGCCCGGCCATGAAACGCCGCGCATGAACATCGAATTCAACCGTATGCCCCCGCAGGTCGACGCGGTGAAGCGGGCCTACGCCGCCGACAGCGGCATCACCGTGCATGGCGCGGCGCGGACCCGCTTCCGCTACGTGCTGACCAACACCGTGCGCGACGGCCGGCTGGCCGCCGGGATGTTGGATTTGTCGGTACTGCAGGTGGGTGACTACGTCATCCGCATCACCGCCAGGGACTACAGCGGCAACGCGGCGATGGCGGGCCAGGAGCTGCCGGTGCGGATCATCGACACGCAATGAACGGGCGCGCGCCGCGCGCCGGCACTGGCTACACTCCAAGGCTTGACCGACCCTTGGAGATGGATGTGAAACGAGCAATTGTCAGCCTGTTGGCGATGTCGGTATCGGCCGCCCTGATGGCCGCGCCGCCGAAGTTCGATGGCGCGCGCATTTCCGCCGACGTGAAGGAGCTGGCCTCCGATGCCTACGAAGGCCGTTCGCCGGCCACCGCCGGCGAAGAGAAGACCATCGCCTACCTGAGCCGCCAGTTCGCCGCCGCCGGCCTGCAGCCCGGTGGCGACCTGCAGGACGGCAAGCGCCTGTGGACGCAGGCGGTGCCGCTGCTCAAGGGCGACATCGTCGGCAAGCCGCAGTTGTCGCTGTCGCGCGGGGGCAAGCCGCAGGCACTCACGCAGGGGCAGGAGATTGCCGTGCGCGCGGCGATGAATGGCGCCAGCGCGGTGGCAATCAAGGATGCGCCGCTGGTGTTCGTCGGCTACGGCGTGAAGGCGCCGGAGCGGAACTGGGACGACTTCAAGGGCGTGGACCTGAAGGGCAAGATCGCGGTGATGCTGATCAACGACCCGGATTTCGAAACCGGCGTCGGTGATTTCGACGGCAAGGGCATGACCTACTACGGCCGCTGGACCTACAAGTACGAGGAAGGCGCGCGCCAGGGCGCGGCCGGCGTGCTGATCGTGCATGAGACCGCGCCGGCTTCCTACGGCTGGGCGACGGTGGCCGGCTCCAACACCAACACCATGTTCGACGTGGTGCGCGACGACCCGGCCGCGGCGCACCCGCCGCTGGAAGGCTGGATCCAGCGCGGTCTGGCGGTGGACCTGTTCAAGCGCGCCGGGCTGGATTTCGACGCACTGAAGCAGCAGGCGCAGTCGCGCGACTTCCAGCCGGTGGAGCTGAAGGGCGAAACCTTCTCGGCCGACTATGCGGTCAAGACCGAAGTCATCACCTCGCACAACGTGGTTGCGCGGCTGGAAGGCAGCAGCCACCCGGACGAAACCATCATCTATTCCGCGCACTGGGACCATATCGGTGTCGGTGAGCCGGACGCACGCGGTGACCGCATCTTCAACGGTGCGCTGGACAACGCCAGCGGCACCGCCGCGCTGCTGGAGCTTGCGCGTGGCTTCGCCAAACAACCGCGGCCGCAGCGCTCGGTGCTGTTCCTCGCCGTCACCGCCGAAGAGAAGGGCCTGCTGGGTTCGGAGTACTACGCCAGCCATCCGCTGTACCCGCTGGGCAAGACCGTGGCGGTCATCAACATGGACGGCATGGCGCCGTTCGGCCCGTCGCGCGACTTCGGCATCTATGGTTCGGCCAAGATGGATTTGCTGGAGCAGCTCAAGGATGTGGCCAAGGGCTGGGACATCCGTTACACGCTCGACCCGAAGCCGGAAGCCGGCCTGTTCTTCCGCTCCGACCACTTCCCGTTTGCCAAGCGCGGTGTGCCGGCGCTGTCGTACGCAGCCGGGCAGGACTGGATCGACGGTGGCGTGGAAGCGGGCAAGAAGGCCTCCGACGAGTACACCGCCAAGCGTTACCACCAGCAGGGTGACGAATGGCAGGCCGACTGGACCTTCGCCGGCGCGGCGCGCGATCTGGAAGTGGTCTACACGCTGGGCGAGCAGCTGGCGAACTCGCGTGCGTGGCCGAACTGGAGCGCCGACGAGCCGTTTCGCGCGGTGCGCGAGGCCAGCGCCGACGAGCGCAAGTAAGCCGGTTGTTTCGAAGCCTCCTCGATCAGCTTTTCCCTTCTCCCTCTGGGAGAAGGTGCCCCGAAGGGGCGGATGAGGGTCCGGGCGAAGCCTCGTGTTGTCTGACATCGCGAGGGCTTCGCCACGTACCCTCTCCCCAACCCTCGCTCCGCGCCCCGGCCCACGCCAGTGGCGTGGGCGCTCCAAGGCACGCGCGCCAGTGGCGCGCAAGCCGTGCCTTCTCGCCCCGGGAGGGAGAGGGGCTTGAAACACTTCTACGCTCGCCCCCGGCAGCACGGCTTCATTCCCCGATTTCCCGCCTTCGTCGCATGCCGCTTGTACGTGCCGGCGCAGCGCCTATGCTCGGCGCCACTGTCCAGCCGGGAACGCTTCCATGATCGCCAGCCTGTGGTTTTGCTTCCGCATCCTCGTGGCCTGGGTACTGGCGCTGATCGTGCTCGGCGTCATCTGGTCGAGCCTGTTCGGCGGCCCCGGCACGGTGTTCGTGCTGCTGGTGGTTGGTTTGCTGGCGATGGCCGTGGTCAATACCGTCAGCCACCTGCACCGGGTCAGGCTGGTAGCCGGCCGGCTGGACCATGACAGCCTCGCCAGCCGCCAGCGGCGCCAGATCGAGCTGCCGCTCGACGCCGGGCAGGCGTTTGCGCTGGTGGAATCGGTGATCGCCGGCCTGCCGCACGTCACCGAGATCGAAAGTTCGCCCGCCAGCCTGCAACTGCGCGCCAAGCTCGCCCGTGTCGATCCCTACAACGTGCGTCCACCATCGCGCTGGAACCCGCGCGCGTGGCTGGCGGCCAAGCGCAACCAGGTGTCGGCGACGGTGACGCCGGGGCAGGGCACCAGCAGTGTGACCCTGCTGTTCGAGCCGGAGGCCGGCGCGTGGGCCGACTTCCTCGTGGCTGACGAAGGCAGCAACCGCGAGAACGCCGAGGCGGTCAGCCGCGCGATGAGCCGGCGCGTGGCCGAGCAGCGCCGCGACGAACGCGAATCGGCCGTGCGCGCCGAGGCCGAGAAGGAACTGAGCGTGGCGCGGCTGAACCTGCTGCACGCGCAGGTGGAGCCGCACTTTCTCTACAACACGCTGGCCAACGCACAGGTGCTCACCCGCACCGATCCCGAACGCGCCGAACGCATGCTCGGCCACCTCATCCAGTACCTGCGCAGCTCGCTGCCGGGCATCGACCAGTCCGTCTCCACACTGGGGCAGGAACTGGAGCGCGTGCAGGCCTACCTGGAAATCCTGCGCATCCGCATGGGCGAACGGCTGGCGGTGCGGATCGACGTGCCCGAGGCACTGCACGACGTCGCGCTGCCGTCGATGGCCTTGCAGACACTGGTGGAGAACGCGATCAAGCACGGGCTGGAACCCAAGCCCGGCGACGGCACCCTCTGGCTGCTGGCGCGCGAACTGGAAGGGCAGGTGCAGGTCACCGTGGCCGACGATGGCCAGGGCTTCGGCGGCACCAGCAGCGGCACCGGTATTGGCCTGAAGAACCTGCGCGAACGCCTGCGGCTGAGCTGCGGGCCGGAGGCGGCCGTCACCCTTGTCTCCAACTTTCCCAGCGGCGCGGCCGCCACCTTGACCCTGCCGCGCCAGCCCGCCTCGTCACCGGCCGCCGTTGCCGCCGTGGAGCCGCCCCGTGCAGCTTGACGCACTGGTCGCCGAGGACGAACCGCTGCTGCGGCAGGCGCTAGCCGCGCAGTTGCAGCGGCTGTGGCCGGAGCTGCGCATCGTCGCCGAATGCGAGGACGGCGCCGCCGCGCTGGAAGCACTGGAAACGTACAAGCCCGACCTGGCCTTCCTCGACATCCGCATGCCCGGCGTCACCGGCATCGACGTGGCGCGCGCGTTGGAAACCCTCAGCCCGCAGACCCAGGTGGTGTTCGTCACTGCCTACGATCAGTACGCCATCGACGCCTTCGAACGTGGCGCGGCCGACTACCTGCTCAAGCCGGTGTCCGACGAACGCCTGCTGGCCACGCGCCAGCGCCTGCTCGCGCGCCTGTCCGCCGGCCGCCCGGACCGGCAACTGCTAGGCCAACTGCTGGAACAACTGGCGCGTCGCCCAGTGGAGGCGGCAGCCACTCCGCCGCTGGCATGGATCACCGCCAGCAACGGCCGCGAAACCCGGCTGGTGATGCTGGAGGACGTGCTGTACTTCCGCGCCGACAGCAAATACACCACGGTGGCCACCGCCGACGGCGAACTGCTGCTGCGCAGCCCGCTGCGCGAACTGGCCGCCGCGCTGGACCCGCGGCATTTCCGTCAGGTGCACCGCTCCACCATCGTCAACATGCGGGCGGTGGCGGCGGTGAGCCGCGAGGACAACGGGCGCGGCGTGCTGCGCCTGAAGGGCCGCGACGAGACGCTGGTGGTCAGCCAGCCATTCATGAGCCTGTTCCGCGGCATGTGAGTCCGCGATCCACGAGGGAGGAGTGCCATGCATTACCTGACCGTCCTGCTCGGCAGCCTGCTGGCGATGCTGGGCTATCACGAGCCGCAGGGGCAGACGTCGATCATCCGCGTCAGCGGCGAGGCGGCCGTGCTCAGCCGCACCACGGTGTCCGCCGGCAAGGCCCGGTTCCAGTGCCTGCAGAGCGAGAGCGGCAGTTGCTTCTACCGGCTCTACCGCGAGGAGTGTCGCGACGAGGCCATCGGCGAGCTGTGCCGGCGGCTGGCGCTGGACGACTTCAGCGTGGGCGTGGGTGGCGTACGCGAAGTGCAGGGGCTGCCGGCCGGCTTCGGCCAGCAGGTACGGGCCAGAAAGGCGCAACGCCGCGACTGAGCGCGGCGTTGCGGGGCAGGTGCGGAGGACGGTGGCGGTCAGAAAGCAGGTTGCAACCGCAGCCCGTCGTCGCCGATGTGGTTGAGCTTGCCGACCAGTTCCGAGTGCTGCCGCATGCGGCCTAGCTCGCGCATGATGCGGATGTCTTCGTGGCGCAGCTCGCGGCGGGCGGCCACGGCCTGCTTGTAATCCAGCACCTCGGGGTAGTGCTGCGCCATTTCCAGCGCGTCGGCCACGGTTTCCACGCTGTCGGCGTCGGCGCTGATGCGCGCGCGGCTGTTGAAGGCCTTCATCCAGCGCTCGAAGCCGGCGGTGTGGTCGAACATGTTGGCCATGAACCAGATCACGAACAGGATCGACACCCACGTGCCCACCACCACCACCACGCGGGTGAACGTGATGTGGTAGTCGTCGCTCCACAGGTAATTGGTGACGAGGCCGAGGATCAGCAGCGACGCCGCCTGCCACAGTACGATCGAGGCCATCAGCCACTGGCACTTGGCCTTGGCCAGCACGCCCACTTCCTCGCGGATCTGCTCGTCGCTCAGGTTCTTCCAGTGCTCCACCTGTTTTTCGAACGGACCGCTGTACAACTCATTGTCTTGCAGCAACAACCCCAAACCCTTGAACAACGCAATCATGTTGAGCTCCTGCAGGTACTGATCTGGAACGAGCGACGAATGCAGCGTGAAACGGTCAGGCGCCTTCTTTCTAGCACTTTCGTGCGGCTTGGCAATGGGGGAAACGGCAGGAAATTTCGGGGCGCATGATGGAGGCGCTTCCGTTTTTGCGGCGCACCACGAGGCAACTGCCGGAAGATAAAGGAGGAAAGCCACCGGCCATGTTGCGCATGCACATGGTCATGCGGATCAATGGAATTCGACGGCCCGGCCCGCCCGTCACCGGTGGAATGGCGGCTGCCGCAAGGCGGGCGCACGGCTTTGCCCGGCGCACATGGGCTTCACGCGGGCAAAGGGGTGTTGCATGCTACCGGCTACCGGCTACCGGCTACCGGCTACCGGCTACCGGCTGGAATTGCGTGACGGCTTCGGGTGAGGAGTCTGTCGACATGCCGGGCGATGCCCGCCATTCCGGCGGCCGGGCATCGGAATGACAAGCGTCGGCCACTGACACAGGGGGAGAACCAAGCACGTGAGCCGGGGTATCGCGCACCCGCTGCGTTTGATCACCGTCTTCGGTGCGCTCATCGCGTTGTTGTTGATGGGGGCGTTCGCGGCGATGCTCTGGAACGACCACGCCAGCCGCATGCAGGCGGCGCAGCGGCAGAGCATGGCGCTGGTGACCGGCAGCGACCGCCTGCTGCGCGTCGAGCTGACGGCGGTGGAGCGCGCGCTGCGCGGGCTGGCCGAAGACGGCCGCACTTTCTACCGGCAGACCCCCGAGCAAGCCCCGGCGTTGTTGCAGGCAAGCATCCGCGGCACGCTGAAGCACAATTCCGATCTGGCCGCGATCAGCGTGGTCGATGAGGATGGCCGGCCCTTGTCACCCGGCCGCGGCGACGAGAATTTGCGGAAATGGACGGTGCCGGAAGGCCGGTTGCTTGGCGGCGAACTGTATATCGGCGACGTCGAACGCACAGTGGACGATGACCCGGTGGTGCTGATGGCCATGCCAGTGCAGCCGGGGCAATGGCTGCTGGCGAGGGTACGGCTGGCGGTGTTCCAGCGCGTGGTCAGCGGGCTGGATACTGGCCGTGACGGCGTGGCTTCCATCGGCAACCGCCACGGACAACTGCTGGCGCACAGCCTGGACCCCGACACGGCCAGGCGCGGGCTGCCGCGGCCGATGCGGCGGTTGGAGCCGAGCGATGAGGTCCAGTCGATGGGCGTGGTGGCCAGCCCGCGTGATGCCGTGCTGCGCATCAGCGCGGTGCGTGCGCCGCGCGACTACCCGATGGTGCTGTTCGCCGGCCTGTCGCATGAGGAGGTGATGGCGCCGTGGCGCGGCTACCTGTATGTGGCCATCGCCCTGTGCCTGCTGTACCTGGCCGGTTTCGCCTATCTGTTCCACAGCGTGCGCCGCGCCGCGTTGCAACAGGTGCGGTTGAACGACGAACTGCGTACCGGTGCGGCGGAGCTGGCGCTGGCGCACAAGGTGGGCAAGGTCGGCACGTGGTCCATCGAGGGCGACGGCACCCGGGTCCGTTGGTCGGACACCACCCGGCAGATGTTCAGGCTGGAGCGGCACAGTGCCTCGCTGGAATCGTTCCTGGGGCAGGTGTGCGACGGCGAGCGGGAACACCTGCGCGAGGATTTGGCGCGCGCCTGGGCCGGCGAGGGTGCACTGGACATGACCTACCGCTTCATGATGCCAGGCAGTGGCGAGCTGCGCTGGCTGGCGGTGCGCGGGGAGCGCGTGGATGGGCAGCGCGGGCGGCAGCGGCTGGTCGGCGCGGTGGTCGATGTCAGCGAACACATGCGCAACAGCGCGCGCGCGGAGGAAGGCGAGCGTCAGTTCCGGTTGTTGTTCAACTACAACCCGGCGCCGTTCTGGATCTTCGATGTCAATACTTTGCAGTTCCTCGAGGTGAATCGGGCGGCGGTGGAGCAGTACGGTTACAGTCGCGAGGAAATTCCTCGCGATGACCATTCTCGAGATCCGCCCGAAAGAGGAATGGGGCGAGATCCGGCAGGTGCAGGCGGAGGCGCTCAACGGGTCGTTCAGCGATGGGCAGCGCTTTCCGCTGCGCGTGCGCACGCACCAGCGCAAGGACGGCAGCCTGCTGGAAGTGGTCGCGCACATGACGCGGCTGGAATTCGCCGGCCGCACCCACGTGCCTGGTGCTGGCCGAGGACGTCAGCCAGCGGCTGGCCTACGAGCGCGACCTGGCCTACCGCGCCAGCCATGACCCGGACACTGGCCTGCTGACGGTGCGCGCGCTGGCCGAGCAGCTGGATGCCGGTGACGGCGGCTACACCATCCTGCACCTGCAATTGCGCGGCCTGCGCCTGGTGACCGACACCCTGGGCCGCGAGGCCGGCGAGGACGTGTTGCAGGCGATGGTCGGCCGGCTGGGCGTGCTGGGCGCGCGCTATGGCCTGCTGGCGTGGCAGCCGTCGGAGGATTTCGTGCTGGCGGTGACCGCCGACAACGACCCGCAGCTGGCGCTGGAGGCGCTGCTCGACGCCGCTTCCGAACCGGTGCGCGGGCGCGATTCGTTCCACCAGCTGGAGCCGCGCATCGGCGTGGCCAATTGCCCGGACGACGGTGAACATGCCGACCAGGTGCTGGGCCGCGCCGGGCAGGCCGCCCATGCCGCGCGCGAGGACGGCATGGTGGTGTCGCGCTTCGACTGCGCGATTTCCACGCGCCACGCCGCGCGCTTGCAACTGGCCGGGCGCATCCGCCAGGCCATCGACCGCGACGAATTCGTGTTGTATTTCCAGCCGATCCGCCACGCCGCCGACGGCACCCCGGCGGTGCTGGAGGCGCTGCTGCGCTGGCCGCAGCCCGATGGCAGCTTCATCCCGCCGTCCGACTTCATCCAGCTGTGCGAGGACACCGGCCTGATCGTGCTGCTGGGCCGCTGGGTGATCCACGCCGCGGCTCGGGCGCAGCGCGAGCTGGCCGCGCGTGGCTGGGCGGGCTTGCCGATCGCGGTCAACGTGTCGGCGATGCAGTTGTTCAACAGCGACCTGCTCGGCGACTTCATCAGCGCCACCGAGGTCCACGGGCTGACGCCGGGGGTGCTGCAAATGGAGCTGACCGAGAGCAGCCTGATGCACAACCCGGTGCAGGCGTTGTCGGTGCTCAAGAGCTTGAACGCGCGCGGCATCGCGGTGTCCCTGGACGATTTCGGCACCGGTTTTTCCAGCATGTCCTACCTGCAGCACCTGCCGCTGGATTCGCTGAAGATCGACCGCTGCTTCGTCACCAACGTCGAGCGCAACCCGCGCAACGCCGCCATCTGCCGCGCGCTGCTGTCGCTGGGCCACAGCCTTGGGCTGGTGGTGATTGCAGAGGGCGTGGAGAACGAGGCGCAGCTGGAATGGCTGGCGGCGCACGGCTGCGACCAGGTGCAGGGCTACCTGCTGGGCCGGCCCGCGCCGCTGCCCGAGGTGATCGAGTTGCTGGAGCTGTCGCGCGGCGTGGTCTGATCGCAGGCGCTCGCTTGAAGTGCTTCTTCCGGTGGGGCAGGGGGAGGCTGTGATAGTTTTTTCGACTTGATCCAACCGCGCTGCCGGTGCCGGCAGCCCGTCGTCGTGGCGGCGGTTTCATGGAACGTGCATGCATACGATCGAAGTCGTCCTGGCGATGCTGGTGGCCGTTGTCGCCAGCGGTTATCTGGTAAGAATCCTGCCTTTCTCGTTGCCGCTGCCGTTGGTGCAGATCGGCCTGGGGGCGCTGGTTTCGGGCGTGTTCAAGCGCGGCCATGCGCTGGAGCCGGACATGTTTTTCCTGCTGTTCCTGCCGCCGCTGCTGTTCCTCGACGGTTGGCGCATTCCCAAGCAGGGCCTGTTCCGCGACAAGGGCGCGATCCTCGAACTCGCGTTCGGGCTGGTGGTGTTCACCGTGATCGGCGCGGGCTGGTTGATCCATTGGTTGATCCCGGCGATGCCGTTGGCGGTGGCATTCGCGCTGGCGGCGATCATTTCGCCGACCGACCCGGTGGCGGTCGGTGCCATCGCCTCGCGCGCGCCGATCCCGAAGCGGCTGATGCACATCCTGGAAGGCGAATCGCTGCTCAACGATGCTTCCGGCCTGGTCTGCTTCCGTTTCGCGGTGGCGGCGGTGATGACCGGCAGCTTCTCGCTGGCGCAGGCCTCGCTGACCTTCCTGTGGGTGGCGCTGGCCGGGCTGGGCATCGGCGTGGCGGTGACGCTGGGCGTGTCCGCGTTCCAGCGCTGGCTGTGGCGCAGCTTCGGCGGGAGCCGGGCGCGGCGTTGCTGGTCAACCTGCTGATCCCGTTCGCCGCCTACCTGCTGGCCGAGGAGTTCCACGCCTCGGGCATCCTCGCCGCGGTCGCCGCCGGCGTCAGCATGAGCTACGTCGAGCTCAGTGGCCGCATCAGCGGCAGCATGCGCGTGCAGCGCACGGCGGTATGGAACACGGTGCAGTTCAGCTTCAACGGCATCATGTTCGTGCTGCTGGGCGAACAGCTGCCAGGCATCGTCGAGCGCGCGCTGGCGACGATCTCGGTCACCGGCCACAGCGAATGGTGGTGGCTGCTGGTCTATGTGCTGGCGATCAACGTCGCGCTGGTGCTGCTGCGGCTGGTATTCGTGTGGCTGTCGCTGCGCTGGAACTTGCTGCGCGCACGCATGCGCGGCGAGCAGCGCGCGCATACGCCGGGGCGGGTGGTGCTGGCGACGTCGGTGGCCGGCGTGCGCGGCGCGATCACGCTGGCCGGCGTGTTGACCCTGCCGTTGCTGCTGCCCGGCGGCGAGCCGTTCCCGGCGCGCGATCTGGTGATCTTCCTCGCGGCGGCGGTGATCCTGGTATCGCTGGTCGGCGCCAGCGTGCTATTGCCGCCGCTGCTCAAGGGCCTCGAACTGCCACGCGACGACAGCGCGCGGCGCGAGGAGGACATGGCCCGCAAGCTGTCGTCGAAGGCGGCGCTGGCGGCGGTGGAGCGCACCCGGCAGCAACTGGTGGAGGGGCAGCCCACCCTCAACGTGCAGCTGTTCAACGATGCCGCCGAGCGGGTGAGCCTGCTGTACCAGCGCAATCTGGAAAAGGGGCTGGCGCCGGACGAAGACCCGGAAAAGGTGCGGCGCATGGAACAGGCCTATCGCAGCCTGCGCGCGGCCGGGCTGAATGCCGAGCGCGAGGAATTGTTCCGGCTGGTGCGGCGCGGGCAGGTTTCCGACGAGATCGCGCGCAAGCTGGTACGCAACCTGGATTTGCTGGAAAGCCGGCAGCGGGATTGAATTGGAGCAGGAACGAGTGAAGAGGAACGAGGAACGAGAGAAAGCAAAAAAACAAAGGCATTATTCCCGCCGACGCGGGAACGACAAGTAAAAGCAGTCCTGATTAGCCCCGACCCTCAGCCATGAAAGTTGCTCGCAGCACGCAACCGTGGCTCCGGACAAGGGATGCAGCGCATCATTGCCGTTGCAAGTCGCGGCAGCATTTGGCGCAAGTGGAACCGGCGGTTGAAGCGGTAGGCCGCTTCGGCCAGATAGCGCCGTGCGTACTTGGCTTGTCTGATGGCGTGGTAGGTGCCGCTGATCGCGCGCTTGAGGTTGCCCAGCACGACGTTGACCCATCGCGCGCCGGGCACTTCTGTCGCTGCGCGACCGCCACCGGTGACGAGTGTGGTGTGGGCGTGCCCGGCGTCTTCGAGTCGGCGAAAGCAGGCCAGGCCATCACTGTAGACCTCGCACTCTGGCGCAAGGCGACGTGCGATCCAGTCTTCGAGCGAGGCATTGTCGAAGCTGCGCACCGGCTCGATCACGGCGAAGCTGGGGTGCTGGTGATCTTCGTTGGTCTGCACGGCGATCACGAATGCCTGCTTGTTCTCCGAGCCGCGCCCGGGCTTGCCGCCGTTGCGCTCGCCACCCAGATAGGCGTCGTCGAGCTGCACGAAGCCGTTGAGTCTCCGGGATTCTTCGCGCTCAGCCATCGCTTGCATGACCTTGTGTTTCACGCGCCAGGCGGTCTTGTAGTTGACGCCCAGGTGCCGCATCAGCTCCAACGCCGCCAGGTTGGTCTTGGTCGCGGTCAGCAGGTGAATGGCCAGCATCCAGGTGCGCAGTGGGAGCTTGGTGCCCTCGAACAGGGTGCCCGCGGTCAGGGTGGTCTGGTGCCGGCAGGCTCGGCACTGGTAGTACATTGTCGTGCCGCGCTTGAAGCGCGATCGGGCGCGCCCATGACAGCCCGGGCAGCGGAAGCCTTGCGGCCAACGCCACTTGTACAGGGCGCGGTAGCACTTGGCCTCGGTGCCGTAGCGCTGGATGAACGCGCTCATCGACATCCCCGGCTGGAACTGCACGGCATTGATGCTCATGACCCCACCTCGTTGCACTCAGGTGGCTCCATGCTGTGCCGCCGGAGACGCAGATCCTGCGACTGGCGGCTGAGGGTTGGGGCTAATCAGGAGCAATGATCGAGGCCGCACTTGCCCTTGTGCCTGATCTCAAATCCATCGGAGGCTTCATCGACAAGACTCTTTACAAGAATGGAAACGAGTGGGTAGATATTTACTGGGAGACGGCTGAGGAAGCCCACTTATCAAACGAACGAATGGCAAATAAGGAAAGCCTGTCCAAGCTATTCTCGCTGGTGCAGCCTGACACTGTTTCCATCACCGTTATGAGCAAGGCTTGAGGCTGCCTATGGGATTTTCTGCCATTGAAAGAGAAAAAATGCTTGCGCTCAAAGGCGTTGGTGCAACCGTCGTTGCTCGCCTTGAGCAGATTGGTTTTTCATCCTTGTCTCAGTTGGCAGGAGAAGATCCAGCCGTTGTCACCAAGCAAATTTCGCAGATGATGGGATCAACTTGCTGGCACAACAGCCCACAAGCAAGAGGTGCTATTCAAGCAGTCATCGCGCTTGCTCAAAAGGGACGCGAGTGAAATCGGCAGCTAACAATTCATATATGGACTCCTCCGTCAATCGGTAAGTGCCGCGGTTGATCTTGCTGTCGGGAAGCGGTGCGGTTGCATTCGTATATTCGGCCTTGCGGTGGGCATGAATGCCCGGGCCATCATGGAAGTCGCGAAGCGGGTGCCTATCGTTCAAACGGCCTCGCAGGCCGGAATTGTTATCGGCGTGTTCCGCTTCGGGACCGAACCCTTCGCCATGAGCAAGATGTTTCCGGCAACTCCTGATCGGTGGTAGTACTGCTGAAGAAATCAGGCGGCGATGGGCTGCCGGCTGATGTGATACGCATCGAACCCTTTGCCGTGGTGCTCCATCGCCCACAACCTGCGCGCCAACTTGTTCGCCAGCGCGCACGTCGCCTTGTTGTGGCCGTGCCTGTCTTGAACGCCTAACGCCCAGCTCTGCAATGGATCGAGCGGCTGGCCACGTTTGAGTTTCATCCGCGCACCTTGCAATACCGCCCGCGCACCGTGGATGAACAAGGTGCGCAAATAGGCATCGCCGCGTTTGGTCATTCGCCCAAGTCGCCGCTGCTGCCCGAGGAATGCTCGCGCGGCGTCAGCCCCAGCCACGCCGACAACTGGCGGCCGCTCTTGAAGCGCGATAGATCACCAGCACCGGCACGCAACGCCGTGGCCGTGAGCAGGCCCACCCCAGGCACGCGCTGGTAGCGCTGCACCGCCACGTCGCGGTGCGCGTATTCGTCCAGCCGCTGTTCGATCATGTGCATGTCAGCCTGCAATTGCACCAGTCGTTGCAACTGTTCGCCCAAGCTATGCCGCAATGCCATTGGCAGATCGTTGTCGCCATCCTCCAAGGCCTCACGCACTTGCAACGGAACCTTGGCCGCACCCAAGGCGATGACGATGCCAAACTCGCGCAGCACTCCGCGCAGCAAGTTGATCGTCGCTGTACGCTCGCATTTGAGGTGTTCGCGTAGCCGGTGCTGCGCCTGAATACCCTGCTGTTCCGGCGTCTTCACCGGCACGTCAGCAATGGCAGCGCAACGGTCAGCCTCAAGAATGCCTGCCGCATCGTTGCGGTCGGTCTTGTTGCCGCGCACATAGGGACGCACGTCGCTGGCTGGCAACAGCCGAACGCTGTGCCCTTGCCGCATGAAACGACGCGCCCAGTAGTGCGCACTGCCGCAGGCTTCCATCACGATACGCAGCGGAGGGCGCTGCTCGAACACGCGGGCAAACGCACGCCGCGTCAGACGCTTGCGCTCGACAACCCGGCCATCTGCATCGGCAAAGGCCAATTCAAATACCTCTTTTGCAAGATCCACCGCAACAGTCGTAGCATTCATGGCAGACTCCTCTCGTGATCCCGTGCCCTGATGGAAATATCAGTCTGGCTCATTGAAGCCGTGGTGACGCGGGAGGAGTCCATTCCATCATTCAAGCCGACGCCGCTTCGCGGCGCGGCTTAACTCAGGTGTTAGCTCACACAGGGGGTTTCTCGCATGTCGTCACAAGAGCTTATCGCAGCGAATCCAATCGCAACGATAGACACGGATGCTGTCGCCCACATCACGCGAGAGCTTGGGCATGTTCGAGAAGAAGTAATTGGGTGCACCTACTTGGCTGAAGCTAGGCGTGTACTTCCAGTAAAGGGCTATAGGAGCGCCATTGGCTCCTACTGGAACGCAGTTGTAGATGATCTACGCCGCAAGGTCATGCACCGCAGCCTTGACTTGTTCAACAAGGAGATGAAATTCCGCAAGCCGATAGAACGCTATGAGGACTTTCAAGATCACGTCACTGATCACGATCTGATCGAAGGGGCTTATAAGATCGGCGTCCTAAGCTGGGAGGCGCGAAAAATGCTCCAGCAAGCACGGGAGACGAGAAATCTATTTGACGGGCATCCTCAGAGCAGTGAGCCAGGTCTTCTCAAGACCCTGAGCTTGATCTCGGACTGCAACAAATACGTTCTTTCAGAAGAGTTCCCACCATCAATTATTGATATTTCTGAGCTAATCGCTCAGATGGACACGGTCAATTTCTCACGCAATGTTCTCGCGATTGATCAAGTTGTTAGCGATCTCCCACAGATATACAAGAACGAACTAATCAACCGGCTCTACTCCTCGTATGAGGGCGAGAGCATCTCCAGCGAGCTGCGCGGCAACATCGAATTTAGTGCGCCGATTCTTTGGAAGGGTCTCACCCGTGAGGATAAGACGCAAATCGGAAAGCGATTTGAAAAGACGGTTCTATCTGGCGATTCAAAGAGAATCGCAAGAGGTCAAGATTTCATGCACCACGTCAGTGGCATGATGTACGTGACGAGCGCTACGCGCAGAATCCTCATTGAGCCAGTCGTGCACTCACTCGCGGCGGCACTCGACAACTGGAGTGAAGAGGCGAAACTTGCTGCCGAGCTGAAAGGATTTTCCTCATTCATGCCCACCGAGCTACTCCCAGAGTATGTCGCAGCCATCACTAAGACTTATGTTGGCTATCGGGGGAGCAGTCCGCAGTGGTCTCGTACGGCGTTCTATTCAAACGCAGCGGCACCACTAGTCAAGGACATGTTCGAGGCATTTGACTCAAATGCTGTCGACGCTTTCGTAGATACAGTGAAGTCAGACCAAGTTCTACGCCGCCGCGTCAATGGTCGCAGTCAACTTGGTCGCCTGCGCGTTCTCGGTCAAATCCTACTTGACAAGGGTCTTGGCAGCGAGACATCTAAAGCCTTTCTAGATTTGCTAGTAAACGAAGAACGAACAGGTGAACTCTATGCACAACTGCCAAAGCTGGAGGAGTGAGCTAACAATTCGTATATGGACTCCTCCGTCAATCGGTAAGTGCCGCGGTTGATCTTGCTGTCGGGAAGCGGTGCGGTTGCATTCGTATATTCGGCCTTGCGGTGGGCATGAATGCCCGGGCCATCATGGAAGTCGCGAAGCGGGTGCCTATCGTTCAAACGGCCTCGCAGGCCGGAATTGTTATCGGCGTGTTCCGCTTCGGGACCGAACCCTTCGCCATGAGCAAGATGTTTCCGGCAACTCCTGATCGGTGGTAGTACTGCTGAAGAAATCAGGCGGCGATGGGCTGCCGGCTGATGTGATACGCATCGAACCCTTTGCCGTGGTGCTCCATCGCCCACAACCTGCGCGCCAACTTGTTCGCCAGCGCGCACGTCGCCTTGTTGTGGCCGTGCCTGTCTTGAACGCCTAACGCCCAGCTCTGCAATGGATCGAGCGGCTGGCCACGTTTGAGTTTCATCCGCGCACCTTGCAATACCGCCCGCGCACCGTGGATGAACAAGGTGCGCAAATAGGCATCGCCGCGTTTGGTCATTCGCCCAAGCCGCCGCTGCTGCCCCGAGGAATGCTCGCGCGGCGTCAGCCCCAGCCACGCCGACAACTGGCGGCCGCTCTTGAAGCGCGATAGGTCGCCAGCACCCGCTCGCAACGCCGTGGCCGTGAGCAGGCCCACCCCAGGCACGCGCTGGTAGCGCTGCACCGCCACGTCGCGGTGCGCGTATTCGTCCAGCCGCTGTTCGATCATGTGCATGTCAGCCTGCAATTGCACCAGTCGTTGCAACTGTTCGCCCAAGCTATGCCGCAATGCCATTGGCAGATCGTTGTCGCCATCCTCCAAGGCCTCACGCACTTGCAACGGCACCTTGGCCGCACCCAAGGCAATGACGATGCCAAACTCGCGCAGCACTCCGCGCAGCAAGTTGATCGTCGCCGTACGCTCGCATTTGAGGTGTTCGCGTAGCCGGTGCTGCGCCTGAATACCCTGCTGTTCCGGCGTCTTCACCGGCACGTCAGCAATGGCAGCGCAACGGTCAGCCTCAAGAATGCCTGCCGCATCGTTGCGGTCGGTCTTGTTGCCGCGCACATAGGGACGCACGTCGCTGGCTGGCAACAGCCGAACGCTGTGCCCTTGCTGCATGAAACGACGCGCCCAGTAGTGCGCACTGCCGCAGGCTTCCATCACGATACGCAGCGGAGGGCGCTGCTCGAACACGCGGGCAAACGCACGCCGCGTCAGACGCTTGCGCTCGACAACCCGGCCATCTGCATCGGCAAAGGCCAATTCAAATACCTCTTTTGCAAGATCCACCGCAACAGTCGTAGCATTCATGGCAGACTCCTCTCGTGATCCCGTGCCCTGATGGAAATATCAGTCTGGCTCATTGAAGCCGTGGTGACGCGGGAGGAGTCCATTCCATCATTCAAGCCGACACCGCTACGCGGCGCGGCTTAACTCAGGTGTTAGCTGCCTACCCACCAACTCTGCATCTTTGGAGCAACTGATGAACACAAGCGTCGTCGAAATCGTCAAGTGGAAAAGTGCCCCCGGCATTACCGATCAAGCAATGACCTGATTAGCCCCGACCCTCAGCCATGAAAGTTGCTCGCAGCACGCAACCGTGGCTCCGGACAAGGGATGCAGCGCATCATTGCCGTTGCAAGTCGCGGCAGCATTTGGCGCAAGTGGAACCGGCGGTTGAAGCGGTAGGCCGCTTCGGCCAGATAGCGCCGTGCGTACTTGGCTTGTCTGATGGCGTGGTAGGTGCCGCTGATCGCGCGCTTGAGGTTGCCCAGCACGACGTTGACCCATCGCGCGCCGGGCACTTCTGTCGCTGCGCGACCGCCACCGGTGACGAGTGTGGTGTGGGCGTGCCCGGCGTCTTCGAGTCGGCGAAAGCAGGCCAGGCCATCACTGTAGACCTCGCACTCTGGCGCAAGGCGACGTGCGATCCAGTCTTCGAGCGAGGCATTGTCGAAGCTGCGCACCGGCTCGATCACGGCGAAGCTGGGGTGCTGGTGATCTTCGTTGGTCTGCACGGCGATCACGAATGCCTGCTTGTTCTCCGAGCCGCGCCCGGGCTTGCCGCCGTTGCGCTCGCCACCCAGATAGGCGTCGTCGAGCTGCACGAAGCCGTTGAGTCTCCGGGATTCTTCGCGCTCAGCCATCGCTTGCATGACCTTGTGTTTCACGCGCCAGGCGGTCTTGTAGTTGACGCCCAGGTGCCGCATCAGCTCCAACGCCGCCAGGTTGGTCTTGGTCGCGGTCAGCAGGTGAATGGCCAGCATCCAGGTGCGCAGTGGGAGCTTGGTGCCCTCGAACAGGGTGCCCGCGGTCAGGGTGGTCTGGTGCCGGCAGGCTCGGCACTGGTAGTACATTGTCGTGCCGCGCTTGAAGCGCGATCGGGCGCGCCCATGACAGCCCGGGCAGCGGAAGCCTTGCGGCCAACGCCACTTGTACAGGGCGCGGTAGCACTTGGCCTCGGTGCCGTAGCGCTGGATGAACGCGCTCATCGACATCCCCGGCTGGAACTGCACGGCATTGATGCTCATGACCCCACCTCGTTGCACTCAGGTGGCTCCATGCTGTGCCGCCGGAGACGCAGATCCTGCGACTGGCGGCTGAGGGTTGGGGCTAATCAGGAAAGCAGTTGCTGCCGCTTTTACTCGTTCCTCGTTCCTCTTCACTCGTTCCTGCTTTCAGAGGAAATAAGGCTCTACCGTGCCGTTGATCTTCAGCGTCATCGGGTTGCCGCGGCGGTCGCGGGCCTTGCCGGCCTGCACCCGGATCCAGCCTTCGCTGACCGAGTACTCCTCCACGTCGTCGCGCTCGACGCCGTTGAAGCGCACGCCGATGCCGCGTTCGAGCATGGCCGCATCGTGGAAGGGACTGCCGGGGTTGACCGCGAGGCGGTCGGGAGGGGTATTGCTCATATTCTGGGGTTCGCTGGCGGGCCACCGTGGCCGGCTTCGGGGCGCAAGGATACCCGTTGCGGCTTCCGCCATCGCGCGCGCGGCGGCAGAATGCGTGGCATCACGCCGTGGAAACCCCGCCGATGCCCGACAACAGTGCCGATTACGAAGATTCCGACGAACTGCTGCCGACCTTCGACGAGGACGACCACCCGGCGCGGGTCTGGAACCTGCTGTGGCTGGTCAACCCCGGCGACGAGGACACCGCGCTGCAACAGTTCGACGCCTGGCGCGAGGCGCGCGCCGGGGCCGAGGACGAGTCGGGTGGCGAGCAGTGGCTGTGGGATCTGAATGACGCCATCGACTGGCGTTCCGGCTTCCACGTGGACTGGAAGGACATCGATTCGTTCGTCGCGGTGATCGACGAGCTGGCCGCGCGCTGGAACCTGCGCATCGACTGGGGCGGCGACCTCGACGACGAGGACTTCGCCGCCGACCTCGACGTGCCCGCGCTGATGGGCACCGCGCATGACCGCCTGCGCGAGCATGGCTACACGCTGTGGAACTGGAATACCGGCGGCGATGCCTATGCCGGCTGGATTGCGCTGAGCCGTGACGACGAGGCGATGCTGGCGCTGTGCTCGCTGCTGGGCGTGGAAGTGCGGCCGGGCAGCGATCCTTTCTGAGGATGCGCAGGGTGGGGCAAGCCCCGCCCTATGGTGCGTACTGCGCCCGTGCGTTGGCGATGACCTTGCGCAGCAGTTCGCGGTCGGTATGCCGCGAAATGCCGACCGCGCCGAGTGCGATGGCCTGCGCGCGCAGCGATGCCGGCACATCGTAGTGCGCGCCGCTGGGCCGGTTCTGGAAGGCGCGGCGTGGGAACCCGAGCTGCTGCGCCAGCGCATGCAGCTCGGGCAGGGTGTCGGCCATCAGGTGCGCCCAGCGCTCGCCGCGCCAGGGGTGTACCGCATCGTCGATATAGGCCGTCACCGCCGCGCCGCGTTTCAGGCCTGCGGCTTGTCGCCGGCTTCGGTGTCCGCAGCGGGTTCCGCCTCGCCTTCGCCTTCGGCGGCATCGGTCGCCGCAACCGCTTCCTCGCCGTCGATGCCTTCGAACTGGGCGACCTGCTCGGCCAGATAGGCATCGGCGCTCACGCCCTGCTCGGCGGCCAGCGCGTCCAGCAGCTGTTGCAGCAGCGGCGAGTATTCCAGCGTGACGGTGCGGCCTTCCTTCTCCTGCACGTTGGCCAGGTGCTTGAGCATGGCCAGCATCGGCACGGGGTTGTCGGCGTTGCCCATCGTCTGGCCGCCGATCGACAGCAGCCACTGCCGGCCTTGCAGGCCGATCGCGGCAACCACATGGCCTTCATCGTTCACCAGCACGGCGTGGTTCTGCACCTGCTGCTGCGCGTCCAGGCGCTGGAACGGGCGGCGGGCTTGCTGCTTCTTGCGCTGGTCGCGCTTGGCCTTGGAATTCTTGGACATGGGGGAACTCGCTGAAAGAAAACGGCCGCCATTGTAGGCGGCCGTCGCTGGTGCTGCCGAACCGGGCGGGTTTCAGTAGATGACGGGTGGTGTGCCGGTCGGCGCCGGCGTGGCCGGTGCCGCTTCGACCGGCGCGGTGGCGGGTTCGACCGTGCCGGGAGCCTGCAACGGCAGCGATGCGCGGTCCGACAGCGCCGCTTCCTCGGCTTCCTTGGTCATCACCACGATGCTGATGCGGCGGTTGATCGGGTTCTGCGGGTTGTCCTTGTCGAACAACACCGACGAGGCCAGCCCGACCACGCGCGACACCTTTTCCTCGGCCATGCCGCCTTCCAGCAGCGCGCGGCGCGCGGCGTTGGCGCGGTCGGCGCTGAGTTCCCAGTTGCTGTAGCCGATCTGCGTGGAATACGCGCTGGTGTCGGTATGGCCGCTGATGCTGATGTGGTTGGGCACCTGGTTGATGAAGTGCGACAGCTCGCGCAGGATCTGCCGCGTGTACGGCATCAGCTTGGCGCTGCCGACGTCGAACATCGGCCGGTTCTGCTGGTCAACGATCTGGATGCGCAGCCCTTCCGAGGTGATGTCCAGCAGCAGCTGGTCCTTGAACGGTTCAAGCGCCTGGCTCTTGCCGATTGCCTCCTGCAACTCCTGCATCAGCGCCTCCAGCCGCTGCTTTTCCTGCGCGCGCCGTTCCTCGGCGGTCATCTCGCCCGGCGGTTTCTGCGCGAACTCGGTGCCCGGTGCGCGCGGTAGCTCCATCGAGCCGCCGAGCTTGATCATCGAGTTGCTGGCGCCGCCGGGGCCGTTCATGCCGGGTGCCGGTGCCGGGCTAGTGCCGACCAGCGGGCTGGGGTTCTTGAAGTAGTCCGACACTGCTTCGCGCTGTTTGGTGGTCAGCGCGCCGACCAGCCACATCACCATGAAGAACGCCATCATGGCGGTGACGAAATCGGCGTAGGCCACCTTCCACGCGCCGCCGTGGTGGCCGCCGCCCTGGACCTTCTTGACCCGACGGACGATAACCGTGGATTTGGCGTCGTTGCTGGCCATGGCTTACTTGACCGACTTCAGGTGCTGCTCGAACTCGGAAAAGCCCGGGCGCAGGTTCGACGGCACGGTCTTGCGCGCGAACTCCAGCGCGATCTTCGGGTTGTAGCCACGCAGGCAGGCCAGCAGCGCGGTCTTGACCGATTCATAGATGCGCGCGTCCTGCTCGGCGCGGGCTTCCATGGCGGTGGCCAGCGGGCCGATGAAACCGTAGGCCAGCAGGATGCCGAGGAAGGTGCCGACCAGCGCGGCGGCCACATGTGCGCCGACCTCGGCGATGTCGCCGCCGATCGAGCCCATGGTGATGACGATGCCCAGCACCGCCGCGACGATGCCGAAGCCGGGCAGGCCGTCGGCCACCTTGGTCAGTGCGTGAGAGGGGGCCATCACCTCGTGGTGGTGCTTTTCCAGCTCCAGCTCCAGCAGCGGTTCCAGCTCGTGCGGCTCGATGTTGGAGCCAATCATCAGGCGCAGGCAGTCGGTGATGAAGTCCAGCAGGTGGTGGTCGGCCATCACCTTGGGGTAGTTGGCGAACAGCGGGCTGTTGCCCGGGTTTTCGACGTGTTCCTCCAGCGACATGAAGCCTTCGCGGCGTGCCTTGTTGAGCAGTTCGTACAGCAGGCTCAACACGTCGAGGTAGTCCTGGCGCTGGTAGCGCGGGCCCTTGAGCGTGCCGATCGCCGCCGAGAACGTCTCCTTGACCGTCTTCAACGGGGTGCTGACCAGGAACGCGCCGAACGCCGCGCCGCCGATGATGACCAGTTCGAACGGTTGCCACAGTGCGGCGAGCTTGCCGTGGGACGCGACGTAGCCGCCGACCACGCTGAGGATGACGACGAGGAAACCGATGAGGATGAGCATGGGTGGGAGGTTCGGGCGTGGAAGGGGCGATCACCCCGTTGTCGGCCGGGGTGGGCGTTTCTGAAGCGTGAAAACGTGAACTCAAGCCGCGGCGGTGGCCTCAATGCCGTCGCGGTGCAACGGGTTTGGCCACGCTGTGCCGTGGTCGGCGAAGGCCAGCGAAACCGAGTTCAGGCAATGCCTTTCGAACGTCGGCGGCGGGCCGTCGGGGAATACGTGGCCAAGGTGGCTGCCGCAGCGGGCGCAGGTGATTTCCGTGCGCTCCATCCCGTGACTGCGGTCACGGATGCGGGCGACGTGCGCTTCGTCGAACGGCGCGAAGAAGCTGGGCCAGCCGGTGCCGGAATCGAACTTGGCGTCGGAGCGGAACAGCGGCAGCCCGCACAGGCGGCAGCAATAGACGCCGGTGCGCTTGTTGTCGAGGAACACGCCGCAGAACGGCGCCTCGGTGCCGTGGTGCAGCAGCACGCGCTTTTCCTCGTCGCTCAAGGCGGCGACAAGCGTGTCGCGCTGGGCGGGTGAGGGTGGGGTCAGGTCGAAGCCCGGGGCCGAAGAGGGAACGGCGCCTGCGCGGTCGTTGTCGCTGGTGTCCACCTGCGGGTTCCCCGGTGTTCATGGCTGGGTTGAAAGCATACCCTGCACGTTCATCGTCGCAACGCAAGGAAGGTGGGAAGCATGAAGCCGATCCATGTCGGGTGCCTGCTGCTGGCGTTGGCCATGCCGCTGCTCGCGCAAGCCCAGTTCAAGCCAACGCCAGCGCCGACCGAAACCCGGCCGGTGAGCCTGTCGCCGCCATCGAGCTCGAGTTCCGACGACAAGAGCAGCCGCGCACAGAACGAGGAACCGCTGGGTACGCAACCGGCTTCCACGGCCGCACCGGTCAAGCAGCCAGCGGCGCGGCAACGACCGGTCTATGACGAACAGGGGCGGCGCGTGGAGGGAATGCGCCAGGCGGGCGCGAACCGGGTGCAGGACACCCGTACCGGCCGCTACCACGACACCGTGCCCAGCGGCGACGGGCAGCGCATCGTGAAGAAGGATGGCGGCTAGGTAGCGGTTGCCGGCCGCTGGCCGGCGTTCGCGCCATCGGCGCTACTCGGCGATCGGCAGGCTCAGGGTTTCCTTCACTTCTTCCATCACGATGTAGCTCTTGGACTCACGCACGTGCGGCAGGCTCAGCAGGGTGCTACCGAGCAGCTTTCGGTAGGAGGCCATCTCGTTGATGCGCGCCTTGAGCAGGTAGTCGAAATCGCCGGAGACGAGGTGGCACTCCAGCACGTTGGGCAGCTTCAGCGCGGCGCGACGGAATTCCTCGAAGATGTCGCCGGACTTGTAGGCCAGCGAGATTTCCACGAACACCAGCAGCCCGGCCTTGACGTACTGCGGGTCCAGCCGCGCGTAGTAGCCGGTGATCACGCCCTCGCGTTCGAGCCGGCGCACACGCTCGGTGCAGGGTGTGGTGGACAGGCCTACGCGCTCGCCCAGTTCGGTGAAGGAAATGCGCCCCTCGGCTTGCAGGATGCGCAGGATCTTGCGGTCGATCTTGTCCAATTCGCGGCTGCGGGCGGCCATGTCGTTCTCTGTCCGGGGTGCTGGTTTCGGGAAAATAACCCGAGTTTGGCTTTCAATACAGGGAAAATCGCTGGATTTGCGTCCTTATACTGCGCCGCTTATCGCCCTTGCCGGCTTCGGTGCAGGGAATCATCCGGTTCGGGAGAGTGCAATGCGGGTTCTGATACTCGGTAGCGGCGTGATTGGCGTGACCAGCGCGTGGTACCTGCGGCAGGCCGGCCACGAGGTGGTGGTGGTCGATCGGCAGCCGGCCCCTGCGCTGGAAACCAGCTTCGCCAACGCTGGCCAGCTTTCGTTCGGCTACACCTCGCCGTGGGCGGCGCCGGGCGTGCCGCTGAAGGCCATCAAGTGGCTGTTCGAGGAACACGCGCCGTTGGCCATTCGCCTCACCGGCAGCATGGCCCAGTACCGCTGGATGTGGCAGATGCTGCGCAACTGCACCGCCGGTCGCTACGCGATCAACAAGGCGCGCATGGTGCGCGTGTCCGACTACAGCCGCGACTGCATCAACGAGCTGCGCGCGGCCACCGGAATCGACTACGAAGGCCGCACGCTCGGTACTACCCAGCTGTTCCGTACCCGGCAGCAGTTGGATGGCGCGGCCAAGGACATCGCGGTGCTGGCCGAGTACGGCGTGCCCTACGAGGTGCTGGACCGCGCCGGCATCGTCCGCGCCGAGCCGGCTTTGGCGCAGGTGGCCGACACGCTGGTTGGCGCGCTGCGCCTGCCCGAGGACCAGACCGGCGACTGCCAGCTGTTCACCCGCAAGCTGGCCGCGCTGGCCGAGCAGGCCGGCGTCGAGTTCCGCTACGGGCAGGACGTGCAGGCGCTGCAACGCGACGGCGACCGCATCACCGGCGTGCGCATCGGCGGCGAGCTGGAAACCGCCGACCAATACGTGATTGCGCTGGGCAGCTATTCGCCGCTGCTGCTGGCACCGCTGGGCCTGCACCTGCCGGTGTATCCGCTGAAGGGCTATTCGCTGACCCTGCCGATCACCAACCCGGCGATGGCACCCACTTCCACCATCCTCGACGAGAGTTACAAGGTCGCCGTGACCCGCTTCGCCGACCGCATCCGCGTCGGCGGCATGGCCGAGATCGCCGGCTTCGACCTGTCGTTGGACCCGCGCCGCCGTGCCACGCTGGAAAAGGTGGTGCGCGACCTGTACCCGCACGGCGGCGACCTGTCGCGCGCCGAGTTCTGGACCGGCCTGCGCCCGGCCACGCCCGACGGCACCCCGGTGATTGGTGCTACGCCGTACCGCAACCTGTTCCTCAACACCGGCCACGGCACCCTGGGCTGGACGATGGCCGCCGGCTCCGGCCGCTACCTGGCCGACCTGATGGGCGGGCGCACGCCGCAGATCAGCAGCGAAGGATTGGACATCTTCCGCTACAGCAGCGGAGGCCCGCGCTGATGCGCCCGGCACAGGCACTGATCGATCTGGAGGCACTGCGCCACAACTACCGGCTGGCCCGGCAGCTGGGCGGTGGCAAGGCGCTGGCGGTGATCAAGGCCGACGCTTACGGCCACGGCGCGGTGGCCTGCGCGCACGCGCTGGAGGCCGAGGCCGACGGCTTCGGCGTGGCCTGCATCGAGGAGGCGCTGGAACTGCGCCGCGCCGGCATCAGCAAGCCGGTACTGCTGCTGGAAGGTTTTTTCGATGCCGCCGAGTTGCCGCTGATCGTCGAACACGGCTTGTGGACGGCGGTGGCCTCGCAATGGCAGGTGGACGCGCTGGCCGCGTTCCGCACCGAGGCGGTGCTGACCGTCTGGCTGAAGTTGGACAGCGGCATGCACCGGCTGGGCCTGTCGGTGGACGAGTTCCGCGCCGCGCACGCGCACCTGTCGGCGCTGCCGCACGTCGGGCCGATGGTGCTGATGAGCCACTTCGCCCGCGCCGACGAACTGGACAGTCCGCGCACGCAAGAGCAAGTGGACACCTTCAACCGCGCCGTCGAAGGCCTGGTCGGCGAAACCAGCCTGTGCAACTCGCCGGCGCTGCTGGGCTGGCCGCAAGTGCGCAGCGACTGGGTGCGGCCGGGGCTGATGCTGTACGGCGCCGACCCGCTGTATCCGCAGCCAAGCCGGCACGCGGCGCAGCTGCGCCCGGTGATGACCCTGCAATCGCGGGTGATTTCAGTACGTGAAATCGGCATCGGCGAACCGGTGGGCTACGGCGCGCGCTTCGTCGCCCAGCAGCCCACGCGCGTGGGCGTGGTGGCGATGGGCTATGCCGATGGCTACCCGCAGTTCGCGCCCAACGGCACCCCGGTGCTGATCGACGGTGTGCCGGGGCAACTGATCGGCCGGGTGTCGATGGACATGCTCACCGTGGACCTCACCAACCACCCGCAGGCCGGGCTGGGCAGCGTGGTGCAGCCTGTGGGGCAACGCGCCGACCCTGTCCGAGCTGGCCCCGCGCTGCAACACCAGCGCCTATCGGCTGCCGTGCAGCCTCAAGCGCGCCGAGCGCGTCTATCTGTCGCAATGAAGAAAGGGCCGCAGATGCGGCCCTTTCCGTTTCACCCGATCACCCGCACTGGTGCTGGCTTACAAGCCGGCGACATCGTGGTCCTGGCGCAGTTCGCGGCGCAGCCAATCGTCCAGCAGGCGCTTCTCGTAGCGCAGCGGGTCGGTGTCGGACAGGCGCGTGCCGCCGTACAGGTAGCTGCTGTCCACCAGCTTGCGTTCGCCCTGGTCGATTACCTGGCCCTGTGCGTCGGTGAGGGTGAATTGCAGGCTGACGCGCGGCGGGTAGATGTCGCGCATGAAGCGCACGTCCTGCATCTGCAGGCCGTGCCACGGCTCGTAGTCGCCGGCGCGCTTGATGTCGGTGATGGTCACCACCAGCTGCTGGCCGTCGGGCAACTGCCCGGCGGCGCGCTTGCGCAGGTGTTCGGCCAGCTTCACCACCCAGTCGCCGCGCTGGGCTTCCCAGCGGTTGCGGCTGTAGCGCAGTTCGGTGAAACCGGCCGGGTCGTTCCATTGCACCTGCACCGGGCCTTCGGCGGGCAGGGCGCGCGGGGCTTGCGGGTCGGCCACGTTGTTGGCGGGCCGGGCGGCGACGGCGGTACCGGCCATGAGCAGGCAGGCCAGCGCCAGTCCGGTGAGCGTCATGTTCTTCATCACGAATCTCCGCTGACGGGGTGCCTCGAGTGTGGGCGCGAACCTCGTGCCCGGCAACCCGTTGCGGGCGGTAAGCGTGGCGGCGGGTTGCATGGGGTTCATCATCATGTATGCCTGCCGGTGGTGTGACCACGGCCGGGGCAGAGGACGCGGCCGGTAGAATGGGCGGCTGTTCCACCCCGTCCAACCCGGTTCCGGCATGTCCGCTTCGCACGACGCTCCCCTGCAGACACTTTTCCTTCCCTTCGCCCACGGCACGCTGGACTGGCCGCAGGGGCCGGTGCTGTTCCTGCGTGCCCGCGAAGGCTGGCCGCTGCGCGAGCATGCCGCCGCCGGGCAACTGGTCTGCATGCAGAGCTTCCGCCCGTTCGCGCAGGCGCTGGAGCGCGGCGGCTGGGAGGTGCGCGACGAGACGGCGCTGGAAGCTTCGGACGCGCGCTACCCACTGGTGCTGGTGCTGCCGCCGCGCCAGCGCGACGAAGCCCGCGCGCTGCTGGCGCGGGCGCTGGAACGGGTGGCGCTGGGCGGCGTGCTGGTCGCCAGCCAGTCCAACAATGAGGGCGCGCGCTCCGGCGAAAGCGACTTGCAGCAACTGGCCGGGCTCGGCGGCAAGCTGACCAAGAACCACTGCCGCGTGTTCTGGACCGCGCCGCTCAATGGTGGCCACGACGAAGCGCTGTGCAAGCGCTGGGCCGCGCTGGATGCGCCGCGCGCCATCTGTGGGGGCCGCTTCCACAGCCGCCCCGGCGTGTTCGCGTGGGATCGCATCGACCCGGCCTCGGCCTTGCTGGTCGAACAACTGCCGGCTGACCTCGCCGGGCGCGGTGCCGACCTCGGCGCAGGCTGGGGCTATCTCTCTGCCGAAGTGCTGGCGCGCTGCCCCAAGGTCACGGCGCTGGACCTGTACGAAGCCGAATCGCGCGCACTGGAGCTGGCCTGCCGTAACCTTGCCGACAGCGCCGCACAACTGGATTTCCGCTGGCACGACGTTACCGCCGGCATCGACGGCCGCTACGACTTCATCGTCTCCAACCCGCCGTTCCATACCCCGGCGCGCGAAGACCGGCCCGACATCGGCCAGCGCTTCATCGCCGTGGCTGCGCAGGCGCTGCGCCCGGGCGGCAAGCTGTTCATGGTCGCCAACCGGCATCTGCCCTACGAACAGATCCTCAACGACAGCTTCGGCCAGGTGCGCGTGGCCGCAGAGCGCGATGGCTTCAAGGTCATCGTCGGCACCCGCGGGGGCCGCGCATGAAGCTGGTCAAGCACATCGCCAACCTCGGCTACGGTAGCCGCAAGCAGGTGCAGCTGATGTTCCGCGAAGGCCGCGTCACCGATGCCGATGGCGAGGTGTTGTATGCCGACGACAAGGTCGAGCACGGCGCCATTCGCATCGACGGCGAGCCACTGGACCCGCCGCCGGGCCTGACCCTGATGCTGCACAAGCCAGCCGGTTACACCTGTTCGACCAAGGACCACGGCCGGCTGATCTACGAACTGCTCCCCGCCCGTTTCCGCGAGCGCGCCCCACTGCTGTCCACGGTGGGGCGGCTGGATCGCGACACCAGCGGCCTGCTGCTGATGACCGATGACGGCGCGCTGCTGCACCGCATCGTGTCGCCGAAGTCGAAGCTGGACAAAGTGTACGAGGCGCAACTCGCGCAAGATCTGCGCGGCGACGAAGCGGCCACTTTCGCCAGCGGAACGCTGCTGCTGGAGTCGGAAGACAAGCCGCTGCTGCCGGCCGAACTGGATGCGCTTGGCCTGCGCCATGCGCGGCTGACCCTGCACGAAGGCCGCTACCACCAGGTGCGGCGCATGTTCGCCGCAGTCGGCAACCACGTCGAAGCGCTGCATCGCAGCCGCATCGGCGGCTTGGCCTTGGACGATTTGGCGGAAGGGCAGTGGCGGACGTTGTCCGCGGCCGACCTCGATACTCTGTTCGGAGCAATGCCGTGATCGCGCTGACGACGCTGCCGCAGGCGGTGATCTTCGACATGGATGGCCTGATGCTGGACAGCGAACGCGCGCTGCTCGGCTGCCTCGCGCAGGCCGGCAGCGCCGCCGGCCACGATTTGCCACAAGACCTGCTGCTGTCGCTGATCGGCTCCAGCGATGCGATGACCCGGCAAGCCATCGCCGGCCGCGTCGGCATGGATGCGGTCGATGCGCTGCTGCACGACTCGTATGCGCGCTACGACGGCATCGTCGCCGCCGGCGTACCGCACCGGCCCGGCATCATCGAGCTGCTCGACACGCTGGCCACCCACGGCATCCGGCGCGCGGTAGCCACGTCCACGCGTCGCCCGCTTGCGCTGCGCAAGCTCGAAACCGCCGGCCTGCTGCGCTACTTCGAGCACGTGGCGACCAGCAGCGACGTCGCCCATGCCAAGCCGGCGCCGGACATCTACCTGCTGGCCGCGCGCAAGCTGGGCGTGGAACCGGCGCAGTGCCTCGCATTGGAAGATTCGCCCACCGGCGTGCGTGCCGCGCTGGCCGCCGGCATGACCGTGATCCAGATTCCCGACCTGCTGGAACCGGACGAAACCGTGCGTGCGCTGGGTCACGCCATCGCCGGCTCGCTGCATGAAGTGCGCGGGTTGTTGCAACCGTTGTTGGCGCTGCCGGCCTGAGCAAATCCATGCAATAAGGTGGGTGCCGACCGTTGGTCGGCACATGCGGCCAATTTGCAGGAATGCTTTTGCGTAGTCGTGGATGCGGGGCTTGCCCCGCACTGCCGCGCAAGCACGGTAGCTACGGTGTAGCGGCTTGGTCGTTAGCCAACAATGTGTTCCAGCCTTCCACGCCCAGCTCGTCCAACGTGGCGATGTTGCGCTCGACGATCACGTCCGGGTCGGGGAACGCGGCCACCGCGCGTTCCACGCTGTCCTCGCGCAGTAGGTGCAGCGTGGGGTACGGCGCGCGGTTGGTGTAGTTGCTCACGTCATCCGGTGCGGCCCCGGCGAACTGGTACTGCGGGTGGAAGCTGGCCACCTGCAAGATGCCCTGCAAATCCAGCGCTTCCACCGCCGCGTCGGCGTTGTCGAGGAAATCGTTGTAGTCGAGGAAATTGCCCAGCACGTCCGGGTGCACGATCAGCGTGGTGTCGATCTGCTCGGCGGGCGTGTCGCGCAGCAACACCAGTTCCTCGGCCAGTTCTTCCAGCAGCGCCTCGGGCGTGGTGGCGTCACTCAGCACGAAGCGCACCTGCTGTTTGACGTACACCGCCTTGGCGAACGGGCACAGGTTCAGCCCGATCACTGCTTTTTCCAGCCAGCAGCGGGTGTCGGCGATTGGGTCGGCGGCGGGCAGGGAATCAGTCACGGAAGTTGTCGAATTGCAGCGGCTGCTCGAACTCGGTTTTCTTCAGCAGCGCGATGGTTTCCTGCAAGTCGTCGCGCTTCTTGCCGTTCACGCGCAGCTTGTCGCCGTTGATCTGGGTATCGACCTTGATCTTCGATTCCTTGATCTTCGCCGCGATCTGCTTGGCCAGCTTCTGCTCGATGCCCTGCTTGACCGTCACCTGCTGGCGCGCGCCGCCGAGGTTGGTTTCGACATCGCCAAACTCCATGCAGCGGAAGTCGATGCTGCGTGCGGCCAGGCGCTGTTTCAGGATGTCGGCCATCTGCTTGAGCTGGAAGTCGCTGGGCGCGGCCAGCTTGATCAGCTTGTCGCCGTCCTGCTCGAACTTGGCATCCACGCCCTTGAAGTCGAAGCGGGTGGACAACTCGCGGTTGGCCTGGTCAATGGCATTGGTCAGCTCGTGCTTGTCCACTTCGGACACGACGTCGAAGGAGGGCATGGCGGGTTCCCTGAGTGAAAACAGGCGGCCATTCTAGGCGATTGGGGGAGCGACCTTCGGTGCTGGCGGCTCGGTTGCGGGAGTTTTCCTGCTTGGTGGGCCAAGGCCCACCCTACCGCCGCTCCCGACCAACGGTCGGGCGCTACCGAGGCGTTGTGCATGTCATTGCCAAGCGATAATGCGCCATGCCCAACCCCCGCTCCCCCGTCCGTGCCATCGTCTGGATGCTGGCCGCCGTCGCGTTTTTCTCGTTGATGGATGCCGGCATGAAACTGCTCTCGGCCAGCTACCCGACCTTGCAGGTGACGATGCTGCGCGGCGCGGCGTCGCTGCCGTTCGTGCTGGTGTGGGTGCTGGCCACGGCGGGGCCGCGTTCGCTCATTCCCGTGCGCTGGGGCTTGCACCTGCTGCGCGGCGCGCTGGGCATGGTGATGATTGGTTGCTTCGTGTTCGCGCTGCGCACGCTGCCGCTGTCCACCGCTTACACCATCTATTTCGTCGCGCCGCTGCTGGTGGCGGCGCTGTCGGTGCCGCTGCTGGGCGAACGGGTGGGGCCACGGCGCTGGGTCGCCATCGGCGTGGGTTTGGTCGGTGTATTGGTGGTGTTGCGCCCCGGCGTGGGCGGCTTCATCTCGCTGCCGGGGCTGATGGTGCTGCTGGCGGCCACTGCCTACGCCATCGCCGCGGTGACGGTGAGCCTGTTGACCCGCACCGATACTCCGCAAGCAATGGTGGTGTGGTTCCTGCTGATCATGGCGGTGGGTGCCGGCTTGCTGGCGTGGCCGCAGTGGCAGCCCTTGCAGTGGCAACACGCCGGGTTGATTGCCGGCATGGGCTTGGCCGGCGCATTGGGGCAAATCGCGCTGACCCGGGCCTTCCAACTGGGGCAGGCGTCGATGATCGCGCCGCTGGAATATACCGGGCTGGTCTGGGTGATCGGCTGGGATTGGCTGCTGTGGCAGGTGCTGCCCGACCGCATGACGTGGCTGGGCGCGGCGATCATCGTCGCCAGCGGCCTGTACCTGCTGCACCGTGAGCGCGTGCAGCACACGCGGCGGGCGGGACAGGTGGATCACCCGTAAGCGCGCACCGGCCTGCATAGAAGCAAAAGGAATAAGATTTGCCGAACCCGTGCAGGCGCCGCAGCCGTTGCGCTGCTAGGCTTGCCGCCCGTTCCATCCGCCTGCCCGCATTCCGGCCGTGATCGAATTTCAGCAGCTCCACAAGTCTTATGCGGTTGATGGCCGCGCCGTCACCGCCTTGCATCCACTCGATTTGAAAATCGAGGCCGGCGAGGTGTTCGGCATCATCGGCCATTCCGGGGCTGGCAAATCCACGCTGATCCGACTGATAAACCGGCTGGAGGAACCCAGCGGCGGCCGTGTGCTGATTGACGGGCAAGACGCCACCGCGCTCGACGCCGCCGGCCTGCGCGCGTTGCGCCGGCAGGTGGGCATGATCTTCCAGCACTTCAACCTGCTGTCGGCGCGCACCGTGGCCGGCAACGTCGCTTTCCCGCTGGAGCTGGCCGGCATGGCGCAGGCGCAGATCGACGCGCGCGTGGCCGAACTATTGCGCACCGTCGGCCTTGAAGCGCACGCGGGCAAATACCCGGCGCAGCTGTCCGGTGGGCAGAAGCAGCGTGTCGGCATCGCCCGCGCGCTGGCGACCGGGCCGAAGATCCTGCTGTGCGACGAGGCCACCAGCGCGCTCGACCCGCAGACCACCGCGCAGGTGCTGGCGCTGTTGAGCAACATCAACCGCGAGCTGGGCCTGACCATCGTGCTGATCACCCACGAGATGGACGTGATCCGCCGCGTCTGCGACCGCGTAGCGGTGCTCGATGCCGGCTACATGGTCGAAAGCGGGCCGGTGACGCAGGTGTTCTTGCACCCGCAACACCCGACCACGCGCCGCTTCGTCAGCGAATCCGAGCATGTCGATGAAGGCGAATTGCACCGTGATCACGACGCGGTGGAAGGGCGCATCGTGCGCCTCACCTTCCTTGGCGATGGCACTTACGAACCGCTGCTGGGCCGCATCGCCCGCGACACCGGCGTGGACTACAACATCCTGTCTGGCCGCATCGACCGCATCAAGGACACGCCCTACGGGCAGTTGACCGTGGCGTTGGTTGGCGGCGACCAGAGCGCCGCGCAGGCCGGTTTCACCCGCGCGGGCGTGCATGTCGAGGAATTGCGCCGATGAACTTCGCCACCGCCACCGGCTTTTTCCGCCACCTCGATGCCGGAAAATGGGCCGACATCGGTCAGGCCACGCTCGACACGCTGCTGATGCTGGCCGGCTCACTGCCGCTGACCATGCTGATCGGCCTGCCGTTGGGCGTGTTGCTGTTCCTCACTGGCTCGCCGCAACTGCGCCGCCGCCCGCTGCTGTACGGCGTGGCCGCCTTGCTGGTCAACGTGCTGCGCTCGGTGCCTTTCATCATCCTGATGATCGTGCTGATACCGGTGACGCTGGCGCTGATGGGCACATCGCTGGGCGTGCGTGGCGCGATCTTGCCGCTGGTGGTCGGCGCTGCGCCGTTCTATGCGCGCTTGGTCGAAACCGCGCTGCGCGAGGTTGACCGTGGCGTCATCGAAGCCAGCCAGGCGATGGGAGCGACCACTTCGCAACTGGTGTTCAAGGTGCTGTTGCCCGAAGCCCGGCCCGGCCTGATTGCCGGTGCGACGGTAACCACCATCGCCCTGATCGGCTTCACCGCGATGGGCGGCGCGATCGGTTCCGGCGGTCTTGGCGACCTTGCTTTCCGCGATGGCTACCAGCGCTCGCATACCGACGTGGCGCTGGTCACCGTGGTGTTGCTGCTGGTGCTGGTGCAGCTGTTGCAGATGCTGGGCGACCGGCTGGTGCGCCACTACACTCGCCGTTGATCGCATTCTTGCAGGAGCGCCCAAGGCGTGCTTCTGCTCACTCCCTCGCCGCACTGGAATCCCGATGAAGACCTCCCTGTTCCGCCCGCTGCTCGTTGCCGCCGCCGTGCTGGCACTGTCGGCCTGCGGCAAACCTGCCACCGATGAATCCAAGCTCGTCGTTGCCGCCACCGCCGTGCCGCACGCCGAGATTCTGGAGGTGGTCAAGCCGCTGCTGGAGAAGGAAGGCGTCAAGCTCGACGTGCGCGTGTTCAACGACTACGTGCAGCCCAACGACCAGTTGGTGCAGAAGCAGGTGGATGCCAACTACTTCCAGACCGAACCGTATCTGGACGCCTACAACCGCGACCGCAAGGCCACGCTGGTCACCGTTGCTGGCGTGCATATCGAGCCGTTCGGCGCCTATTCGCGCCGGGTCAAGTCGCTGGCTGAACTGCCCGATGCTGCCGACGTGGTGATTCCCAACGACCCCAGCAACAACAGCCGCGCGCTGATCCTGCTGGACAAGGCTGGTGTCATCAGACTGAAAGACCCGTCCAACGCGCTTTCGACCCAACGCGACATCATCGAGAACCCGAAGCAACTCAAGTTCCGCGAACTGGATTCGGCAATGCTGCCGCGCGTGCTCGACCAAGTGGATTTGGCGCTCATCAACACCAACTACGCGCTTGACGCGGGGCTGAACCCGACCAGGGACGCGCTGGCGATCGAAAGCAGCGATTCGCCCTACGTGAATTTCCTCGTCAGCCGCGCCGACAACAAGGGCGACGCCCGCGTGCAAAAGCTGGCCCGCGCGCTGACCAGTCCGGAAGTCAAAGCCTTCATCGAGCAGAAGTACCAAGGCGCGGTGTTGCCGGCGTTTTAAGCGTTAGTCGCGATTTCATCGTAGATACGGGGCTTGCCCCGCACGCCGCGTCACCGGTAATGCCTCATGCGGGGTGAGCCCCGCATCCACGACGGCTTTGGCCGTGGAGGGGAAAGAATGGGCCTACTGCGTTTCGCCGGGCGTCGCATGGCGCGCTTTCTCGCCCAGCCGCGTCCGCACCAGACGCGGCCTTCCACCAGCGACCCCGCTTTACTGGCGCGCACGCTGCGGCGTGGCGACGTGTTGCTGGTCGAAGGCAATAGCCGCTTCGCCACCGCAATCAAATACCTCACCCAATCCACGTGGTCGCACGCCGCGCTCTACATCGGCGAGGAAACATTGGTTGAAGGTGGCCCGCCGCGCCCGATGTTGATTGATGCCGACGTGGAGCAAGGCGTGCGCCGCGTGCCGTTGAGCGAGTTCGCGCAGCAGCACACGCGCATTTGCCGCCCGCAAGGCTTGCCGCCGGAAACCATCGAGCGCTTGGTCGAACACATGCGCGCCCGCCTCGGCCACAGTTACGACCTGAAAAACGTGTTCGATTTGGCGCGCTACCTGATACGCCAACCGCCCGTGCCAGCCCACATGCGCCGCCGCTTGATTGCACTGGGCAGCGGCGAGCCGACCAAGGCGATCTGCTCGACCTTGCTGGCGCAGGCCTTCGAGTCGATCCGCTACCCCATCCTGCCCGAAATCGAAACCGTACTCGGCCAAGCCGGTGGGCACGAGCAACGGCAGGAAATCCTGCACATCCGTAATTACAGTCTCTATACCCCGCGCGATTTCGACGTGTCGCCGTTTTTCGATGTCATCAAGCCACGTTTGCAGGCCGGCTTCGATTACCGCGCCTTGCAATGGGGTGATGACGGCGGCGCAGGCGCCATGTTGTGAACGAAACCCTGCTGCAAGGCCTGCCCGCGCAGGTGAGCGCACACTGCCGCGTACTGGTGCTCGGCTCAATGCCGGGAGTGATGTCCTTGCATGAAGCGCGCTACTACGCGCACCCGCGCAATCGCTTCTGGCCGCTGATGGCGCAGCTCTGCCACTTCGATGCGCAACTGGATTACCCGCAGCGCATCGCCCGAATGCAGCACGCCGGCATCGGCCTGTGGGACGTGATTGGCCAGTGCCGGCGGCGCGGCAGTTTGGATGCGGACATCGTGCGCGGCAGCGAGGTGCCCAACCCCTTGCCGGAATTGATGGCAGGTTTGCCGCAACTGGCGGCCATCGCCTGCAACGGCGCAACCGCGATGCAGGCGTTCAAGCGCCACGTACAACCCGTATTGCCGGCCCGTGCGGCGGTGTTGCCGGTGCTGGCGCTGCCATCCACCAGCCCGGCCAACGCGGCATGGCCGCTGCCGCGCTTGTGGGGCGAATGGGCGCAGTTGTCGGAATGGTTGCGGATGTAATTGTACGCAACCAAGGCCGGCAATGGCTTGTCCGTTTTGACTGATGCAGGACACACCTTGATGCCGCCGCACCAAGCGCATCCTGTGATGGCGCGGCATGGCCCGCCCTTGTCCGTGGACATACGTATGCGAATCCACATCTGCCGGTTGGCGCTGCGCCACGCGCGGGGCCACAATAGCGTTTTCCCCTCACTCGTTTGCTGGAGTTAGTTCATGGCCGAAATCAAGGAAGCACTTGTCCCCGATATCGGTGACTACAGCGACATTCCGGTGATCGAGGTGCTGGTCGCCGTGGGCGATACCGTCGCCAAGGATCAGGGCCTGGTCACGCTGGAATCGGACAAGGCGACGATGGAAGTGCCGTCGGCGGTGGCCGGCGTGGTCAAGGAAATCAGGGTCAAGGTGGGCGACACCTTGTCCGAAGGCAAGGTCGTGGCGCTGATTGAAGTAACCGCAGGCAGTGCCGCCCCGGCTGCCGCTGCGCCGGCCCCGGCCAAGGTGGAAGCACCGGTTGAAGCAGCCAAACCCGCCCCGGTGGCCCCGGCTCCGACCCCGCAAGCTGCCGCCCCGGCGCAACCCGCCGCCAGCCAGCCGGCGACGCCGCCGGTGCAGTTCAGCGCCGAAGGCGTGCTGCCGTCGCAAGTGCCTTACGCCAGCCCCGCCGTGCGCGTGTTCGCCCGCGAGCTGGGCGTTGACCTGCTGCAAATCACCGGCACCGAAAAAGGTGGCCGTATCACCAAGGGCGACGTGCAAAAGTTCGTCAAGGCCGCGTTGAACGGTGGCGTTGCGGTTGGCGTACCGGCAGGCGGTGGCAACGGCTTGAATCTGCTGCCGTGGCCGAAGGTGGACTTCAGCAAATTCGGCGAAACCGAAACCCAGCCGCTGTCGCGCATCAAGAAGATTTCCGGCGCCAACCTCGCCCGCAACTGGGCGATGATTCCGCATGTCACCCAGTTCGACCAGGCCGACATCACCGAGCTGGAAGCCCTGCGCGTGCAGCTCAACAAGGAAGCGGAGAAGAGCAAGAGCGGCGTCAAGCTGACCATGCTCGCCTTCTTGATCAAGGCCAGCGCCGCCGCGCTCAAGCAGTTCCCCGAGTTCAATGCCTCGCTGGATGCCAGCGGTGAAAACCTCACGCTGAAAAAGTATTTCCACATCGGTTTTGCCGCCGACACGCCGAACGGCTTGGTTGTGCCGGTCATCCGCGACGTGGACAAGAAGGGCATCAGCCAACTCGCCATCGAAATGGGTGAACTGTCGAAGAAGGCACGCGAAGGCAAGCTCGGCCCGGCGGACATGAGCGGCGGTTGCTTCTCCATCTCCTCGTTGGGCGGCATTGGTGGCACCGCGTTCACGCCGATTGTGAATGCCCCGGAAGTGGCGATTCTTGGCGTGTCCAAGTCGTCCATCCAGCCGGTGTGGAACGGCAAGGAGTTCGTGCCGCAACTGATGCTGCCGTTGTCGTTGAGCTACGACCACCGCGTCATCGACGGCGCGCTGGCCGCGCGCTTCACCACCTATCTGTCGCAAGTGCTGGCCGACATGCGCCGCGTGCTGCTGTAAGCGAGGGAACGAGAATGGCAACGGTTGAAATCAAAGTCCCGGACATCGGTGACTACAGCAACGTCCCGGTCATCGAAGTGCTGGTCGCCGTCGGTGACACGGTGGCAAAAGACCAGGGCTTGGTCACGCTGGAATCGGACAAGGCCACGCTGGAAGTGCCGTCATCGGCTGCGGGCGTGGTCAAGGAATTGAAGGTCAAACTCGGCGATACCTTGTCCGAAGGCAACGTGGTGCTGGTGCTGGAAACCGAAGGCGCCGCCGCCGCACCGGCAGCTCCCGCGCCGGCCGCCGACAAGGTGGCACCGGGCAGCAAGCCGCCGGTGACGCCGTCGCACCGCGCGCCCGACCCGGCCATCGCCGCCAAAGCGGCACCGTCCAGCGGTCGCAGCGCCGACATCGAATGCCGCATGGTCGTGCTGGGTGCAGGCCCGGGCGGCTACACCGCCGCATTCCGCTCGGCGGATTTGGGCATGGACACCGTGCTGGTCGAACGCTACGCCAGCCTCGGCGGCGTCTGCCTCAACGTCGGCTGCATTCCGTCCAAAGCACTGCTGCACGCGGCCGAGATCATCGATCACGCCGCGCACGCCGATGAACTCGGCATCGCCTTCGGCAAGCCGGCCATCACCTTGGACAAGCTGCGCGGTTACAAGGAAAAGGTGGTCGGCCAGTTGACCAAGGGTCTGGCCGGCATGGCCAAGCAACGCAAGGTGCGCACCGTGCAGGGCGTGGCGAAATTCGTTTCGGCCAACGAGTTGGAAATCACCGGCGACGACGGCAAGACCCAGTTGCTGCGTTTCGAGCAATGCATCATCGCCGCCGGTTCGCAGGCGGTGAAGCTGCCGAACTTCCCGTGGGACGACAAGCGTGTGATGGATTCCACCGACGCGCTGGAACTGGCCGAAGTGCCGGGCAGCCTGCTGGTCGTCGGCGGCGGCATCATCGGCTTGGAAATGGCGACGGTGTATAGCGCGCTCGGCGCGAAAGTCACCGTCGTCGAGTTCATGGATCAGTTGATGCCGGGCGCGGACAAGGATTTGGTCAAGCCGCTGGCCGACCGCCTGAAAAAGCAGGGCATCGAAGTTCACCTCAAGACCAAAGCGTCGGGCGTCAGCGCCGACAACAAGGGCATCACCGTCACCTTCGACGCAGCCACCGAGGGCGAAAGGCCTGCGTTGGAAAGCGCCACCTTCGACCGCGTGTTGGTCGCCGTGGGTCGCGCGCCGAACGGCAAGAAAATCGACGCCGACAAGGCCGGCGTGGAAGTCACCGACCGTGGTTTCATTCCGGTCGATAGGCAAATGCGCACCAACGTGCCGCACATCTTCGCCATCGGCGACGTCGTCGGTAACCCGATGCTGGCGCACAAGGCCACGCACGAAGGCAAGCTCGCGGCGGAAGTCGCGTTCGGCGAGAAGAAGGAGTGGGTGGCGCGGGTGATTCCGTCGGTGGCCTACACCAACCCGGAAATCGCGTGGGTCGGCGTCACCGAAACCGAAGCCAAGGCCAAGGGCTTGAAGGTGGGCGTAGCCAAGTTCCCGTGGGCGGCCAGCGGCCGCGCCATCGGCATTGGCCGCACCGAAGGCTTCACCAAGTTGGTGTTCGACGAGGAAACCCACCGCGTCATCGGCGGTGCCATCGTCGGCGTGCATGCCGGTGAATTGCTGGCCGAAATCTGCCTCGCCATCGAAATGGGTGCCGAAGCCGAAGACATTGGCCACACCATCCACGCCCACCCGACACTGAGTGAGTCGGTGGCAATGGCCTCGGAAATCTACGACGGCACCATCACCGACCTGTACCTGCCGAAGAAGAAGTAAGCACTAGCAAGCCCCACCGAAAGCCCGGCCAACGCCGGGCTTCTTTTGTGGCTTGGCCGGCATGGAATTGCACCGCCGTTGCTCGGCAAGCATCACGCAGCGCTGCGAAGCGTGATGCGAGCAGATGGGTGGCTGCTATCGGTTGGCCCTGCCGGGTTCATCGCGCATGTGAAGCAGCAAGAAATACGGCGCCAACAACGCGACTGCAAGAAATTGCGGTGAGGTGGCGCCGCAGGGGATGAACGACGCCACCTCACCCGGTGCGCTGGCAATCGACGAGGTAAGAGCCAGCGAACGCAAGGGTCAGACCGGGCAGCCGTAGGGAAGTTCCCGTGCTGCGTTGCAATATTTCATCGTCCGCCATTTCCGGCCAAAAACGGGAAAACCTTGAAATTGCGAGCACTTGCGTCGTCAGCGAGGTACTCGGGGGCGGTTGTCTCGCAAAATGTCCCGCTGCTATACTTCCGCGGCTTGATGAGGCACCACCTCGGTGCCGTCTGGTTTCCCTTGTTCCATTAGGCAGGACTGACCGCGTGCTGAACTCCGTTGAAGCGGGTCGGCGACTGATATTGCGCGCTGCGCTCTATCCGTTGACCGCCGTGGTTGTTCTGGCCTTGGTCTTCCTGTTGGCGGGGCCGCGTCATTCCCTCGGCGCATTTGTGTCGGGGGCGGCAGTGGTAGCAGGGGGGGTGCTGGCGGTGTGGGTGGCCCTTGGTGGCGGCATACAGGGGGCCGGTTCGGCATTGGCGCGCATGGTGTTGGCGTTCGTGCTGAAAACGGTGCTGATCGTGGCCGTGCTGGTTATGGGGTTTGTCTGGTGGAAGCTGCCTCCCTTGGCGCTGCTGGCAGGCATTCCGGTGGCACTGATGTTTCAGGTTCTGGCCTTGGCCAGGCGTTGATCGAATTCATATAAAGGTTCAGGACACATGGCGGGCGAGGCTCTTACCCCTACCAGCTACATCCAGCATCACCTGAAGAACCTGACCGCTCCGGTCGGTGACGGCGGTGGCTTCTGGACCATCCACGTTGACACCATTGTCACCGCGGTGCTGATGGGCTTGCTGATGGTGTTCGCCTTCTGGCTGGCCACGCGCAAGGCTACCGCCGGTGTGCCGGGCAAGTGGCAGGCTTTCGTCGAAATCTGCCTGGAGTTCGTTGACCGCCAGGCCAAGGATACCTACCACGGCCGTAGCAAGCTGGTGACGCCGATTGCGATCACCATCTTCTTCTGGATCTTGTTGATGAACTTCATCAAGATGATTCCGGCCGACTTCATCGCCACCCCGTTGGGCTGGCTGGGCGTCAACTACTGGAAGCCGGTGCCGACCGCCGACGTCAATGCCACCTTGGGCATGTCGGTCAGCGTGTTCTTCCTGATGATTTTCTTCTCGCTGAAGTCCAAGGGCATCGGCGGTTTCATCCACGAGTTCCTGACTGCGCCGTTCGGCAAGTGGATGATGCCGTTCAACCTCATCCTCAACATCGTTGAGTGGTTGAGCAAGCCGATTTCGCTGGCAATGCGACTGTTCGGCAACATGTTCGGCGGCGAAATCGTGTTCCTGCTGATCTGGGTGCTGGGCGGCGCCGGTTTCTTCGGCGCCATCGCCGGCGGTACCTTCGGCCTGGGCTGGATGCTGTTCCACCTGCTGGTGATTCCGTTGCAGGCCTTCATTTTCATGATGCTGTCGATCGTGTACCTGAGCTTGTCGGAAGACAGCCACTAAAGCGTTACAAGTTTCATCCGGTTTCACCCTTCATCCTTCACCACCCTTAAGCTATTTCGTTTCTGGAGAAAAACCATGTACTTCGCCGTCCTGACCAATCTCGCCCAAGTTCAGAGCTCCACCGCCCTCGCCGTCGGCATCATGATCGGCCTGGCCGCGCTGGGTGCCGGTCTGGGTCTGGCCATCATGGCCGGTAAGTTCCTGGAGTCGGCAGCGCGCCAGCCCGAGCTGATCCCGGTGTTGCAGGTTCGCATGTTCATCACCGCCGGCCTGATCGACGCCGCGTTCATCATCTCGGTCGCCGTCGGCCTGCTGCTGGCCTTCGCCAACCCGCTGGCTGCCGCCCTGCTGGCCGAAGCCGCGAAGCTGGCTGGCTGATCCGGTTGCAGTGAATGGCCGGGTGCCTTTGCGGGCATCCGGCCTCGGATGAAGGTACGGTTGCGCCGCCACGGCGGCGCGGCCACCCCGACAGCACTGACTGAGCTAAACAATGGATATCAACCTCACCCTCTTTGCGCAGGCCCTGGCCTTCGCCGCGCTGATCTGGATCATCGCGACCAAGATCTGGCCGCCGCTGTTGAAGGCCATCGAAGAGCGCCAGCAGAAGATCGCCGAAGGCTTGGCCGCCGCCGACCGTAGCCAGAAAGACCTGGCGCAGGCCGAAGTGAAGGTCAACGAGGCGTTGAAGGAAGCCCGCGGCAAGGCCAACGAGATCATCGACCAGGCCCACGCCCGCGCTAACCAAATCGTCGAAGCGGCCAAGAACGAAGCCATCGCCGAAGCCAACCGGCAGAAGGAACTGGCGCAGGCCGAAATCGACGCTGCTGCCAACCGCGCCCGCGAAGACCTGCGCAAGCAGGTGTCGGCGCTGGCCGTGGCTGGTGCGGAGAAGCTGCTCAAGCGCGAAATCGACGCCAACGCCCACAAGGCGCTGCTCGACGAGCTGGCGGCGGAGATCTGAACCCATGAGTCAGGCCCTCACGCTTGCCCGCCCATACGCTCGCGCCGCGTTCGCGATTGCGCGCGATGAAGGCAAGTTCGCGCCGTGGTCGGACGCGCTTGCGTTCTCCGCCCGCGTTGCCGCCGATCCGCGTGTGTCGGCCCTGCTGTCCAACCCGGGGTTGGGCCGCGACGATGCCGTCGCCCTGCTGGCCCCGGAAATGGGCGGCGAGAGCTACGGTCGTTTCCTGAGCCTGCTGGCCGAATCGCGCCGCCTGCCGCAGCTGCCGGAAATCGCCGGCCTGTTCGAGCAGCTGCGTGCCGATGCCGAGAACGTGGTGAAGGCCAACGTGACCGCGGCCTCGGCGCTGTCGGCCGACGAGCTGGAAAAGATCAAGGCCGCGCTGCGCAAGCGTTTTGGCCGCGACGTCGAAGTGACGACGGCGGTCGATGCCTCGCTGATCGGCGGTGCCGTGATCGACGCCGGCGACGTGGTGATCGACGGCTCGCTCAAGGGCAAGCTGTCGCGCCTGCAGACCGCGCTCGCAAACTGAATTCATTTAACGTCCGGCCTGACCGCCGGCACTAGGACTTGACCATGGCCAACACGCTCAACCCCTCCGAAATCAGCGAGCTGATCAAGAACCGCATCGAGAAGGTCGCCCTGTCCGCGGAATCGCGCAACGAAGGCACCGTGACCTCGGTGTCCGACGGCATCGTGCGCATCTACGGCCTGGCCGACGTGATGCAGGGCGAAATGATCGAACTGCCGAACAACACCTACGCGTTGGCGCTGAACCTGGAGCGCGACTCGGTCGGCGCCGTGGTGCTGGGCGATTACGAGCACCTGCGCGAAGGCGACGTGGCCAAGACCACCGGCCAGATCCTGTCGGTGCCGGTCGGCCCGGAACTGCTCGGCCGCGTGGTCAACGCGCTGGGCGAGCCGATCGACGGCAAGGGCCCGCTGGGCGCCCAGCTGACCGCGCCGGTGGAGCGCGTGGCCCCGGGCGTGATCTGGCGCAAGTCGGTCGACCAGCCGGTGCAGACCGGCTACAAGTCGGTCGACTCGATGATCCCGATCGGCCGCGGCCAGCGCGAGCTGATCATCGGCGACCGCCAGACCGGCAAGACCGCGATGGCGATCGACGCGGTGATCAACCAGAAGGGCACCGGCATCAAGTGCGTGTACGTCGCCATCGGCCAGAAGGCCTCGACGGTCGCCAACATCGTGCGCAAGCTTGAAGAGAACGGCGCGCTGGCCCACACCATCGTCGTCGCCGCCACCGCGTCCGAGTCGGCCGCGATGCAGTACATCAGCGCCTACTCCGGCTGCACGATGGGCGAGTACTTCATGGACCGCGGCGAAGACGCGCTGATCGTCTATGACGACCTGTCCAAGCAGGCCGTGGCCTACCGCCAGATCTCGCTGCTGCTCAAGCGCCCGCCGGGCCGCGAAGCCTACCCGGGCGACGTGTTCTACCTGCACTCGCGCCTGCTGGAACGCGCCGCACGCGTGTCCGAGGAATACGTCGAGAAGTTCACCGAGGGCAAGGTCACCGGCAAGACCGGCTCGCTGACCGCGCTGCCGATCATCGAAACCCAGGCCGGCGACGTGTCCGCGTTCGTGCCGACCAACGTGATCTCGATCACCGACGGCCAGATCTTCCTGGAAACCGACCTGTTCAACGCCGGCATCCGCCCGGCCGTGAACGCCGGCATCTCGGTGTCGCGCGTCGGTGGCTCGGCCCAGACCAAGATCATCAAGAAGCTGTCCGGCGGCATCCGCATCTCGCTGGCGCAGTACCGCGAATTGGCGGCGTTCGCGCAGTTCGCTTCGGACCTGGACGAAGCGACCCGCAAGCAGCTGGAGCGTGGCCAGCGCGTCACCGAACTGATGAAGCAGAAGCAATACGCGCCGATGTCGATCGCCAACCAGTCGCTGTCGATCTACGCCGTCAACGAGGGCTACCTCGATGACGTGCCGGTCAACAAGCTGCTGGCGTTCGAAGAGGGCCTGCATGCCCACTTCGCCAACACGCAGGGTGAGCTGATCAACAAGGTCAACGCCACCGGCGGTTGGAACGACGAGATCGAGGCGGCCTTCAAGCAAGGCATCGCCGAGTTCAAGACCACCGGCTCTTACTGAGCCGGCGGGATTGGTCATTCGTGATTGGTGATTCGTAACAGCAACAGCAACAGCGGGTGTGTGACGGGCCGGGATTCGCTTCTTCGAATCACGAATTCCGAATCACCAATCACCGCGAGCGGAGCGAGTTAGATGGCAAGCGGCAGGGAAATCAAAACCAAGATCAAGAGCGTGCAGAACACCCGCAAGGTGACGCGCGCGCTCGAAATGGTCTCGGCCTCCAAGATCCGCAAGGCGCAGGACCGGATGAAGACCTCGCGTCCGTACGCGCAGGCGATGAAGCAGGTGATCGGCCACCTGGCGCAAGCCAGCACCGACGTGCAGCATCCGTTCCTGGTCGAGCGCAACGAGGTCAAGCGCGTTGGCTACATCGTCATCTCGTCCGACCGCGGTCTGGCCGGCGGCCTGAACAACAACCTGTTCCGCAAGACCGTCGGCGAGATGCGCGAGTGGCAGGACAAGGGCGCCGAGATCGACGTGGTGACCATCGGCCAGAAGGCCAGCGTGTTCTTCCGCCGGGTCAACGTGAACATGGTCGGCAGCGTCACCCACATCGGCGACGTGCCGAAGCTGGAAACGCTGATCGGCGTGATCAAGGTGATGCTCGACGCCTTCACCGAAGGCAAGGTCGATCGCGTCTATCTGGTCTATAACCACTTCGTCAACACGATGACGCAGAAGGCAACCTTCGACCAGCTGCTACCGTTGCCGGCCAGCCAGTCGCAGGTGTCCTCGCACGACTGGGACTACCTGTACGAACCCGATGCCGCGACCGTGCTGGAGCACGTGATCACCCGCTACATCGAGTCGCTGGTGTATCAGGCGCTGCTGGAAAACGTCGCTTCCGAGCACGCCGCGCGCATGGTGGCGATGAAGGCGGCCAGCGACAACGCCAACAAGCTGATCGGCACCCTGCAATTGGTCTACAACAAGGCCCGGCAGGCGGCGATCACCCAGGAAATCTCCGAAATCGTCGGCGGCGCGGCAGCGGTCTGACGCACGCAAACAGAAGTATTCAATTAGAGGATGCAGCAATGAGTCAGGGCAAGATCGTTCAGATCATCGGCGCGGTCGTTGACGTCGAATTCCCGCGCAGCGGCGTGCCGAAGGTCTATGACGCGCTGAAGGTGGAAAACACCGCCATCACGCTGGAAGTGCAGCAGCAGCTGGGTGACGGCGTGGTTCGTACCATCGCGCTGGGTTCCACCGACGGCCTGAAGCGCAACCTGGTGGCCGTCAACACCGGCCGCGCCATTTCGGTGCCGGTGGGCAATGGCACTCTGGGCCGCATCATGGACGTGCTGGGCAACCCGATCGACGAGGCCGGCCCGGTCGCGCATAACGACACGTGGGAAATCCACCGCGCCGCGCCGTCGTATGAAGACCAGTCCTCGGCCACCGAACTGCTGGAAACCGGCATCAAGGTCATCGACCTGATGTGCCCGTTCGCCAAGGGCGGCAAGGTCGGCCTGTTCGGCGGCGCCGGCGTCGGCAAGACCGTCAACATGATGGAACTGATCAACAACATCGCCAAGGCGCACAGCGGTTTGTCCGTGTTCGCCGGCGTGGGTGAGCGTACCCGTGAGGGCAACGACTTCTACCACGAAATGAAGGACTCCAACGTCCTCGACAAGGTGGCGATGGTGTACGGCCAGATGAACGAGCCGCCGGGCAACCGCCTGCGCGTCGCCCTGACCGGCCTGACCATGGCGGAGTACTTCCGTGATGAGAAGGACGAAAACGGCAAGGGCAAGGACGTGCTGCTGTTCGTCGACAACATCTACCGCTACACCCTGGCCGGTACCGAAGTGTCGGCACTGCTGGGCCGCATGCCGTCGGCCGTGGGTTACCAGCCGACCCTGGCCGAGGAAATGGGCGTCCTGCAGGAGCGCATCACCTCGACCAAGTCCGGCTCGATCACCTCGATTCAGGCCGTGTACGTGCCCGCCGATGACTTGACCGACCCGTCGCCGGCTACCACCTTCGCCCACTTGGACTCGACCGTGACCCTGTCGCGTTCGATCGCCTCGCTGGGTATCTACCCGGCGGTGGATCCGCTGGATTCGACCTCGCGCCAGATGGACCCGCAGGTTATCGGCCACGAGCACTACGACACCGCCCAGCGCGTCCAGCAGACCTTGCAGAAGTACAAGGAACTGAAGGACATCATCGCGATCCTCGGCATGGACGAACTGTCCGAAGAGGACAAGCAGGCCGTGTCGCGCGCGCGCAAGATCGAGCGCTTCTTCAGCCAGCCGTTCCACGTGGCCGAAGTGTTCACCGGCTCGCCGGGCAAGTACGTGCCGCTGAAGGAAACCATCCGTGGTTTCAAGGGCATCGTCGATGGCGAATACGACCACCTGCCGGAGCAGGCGTTCTACATGGTCGGCGGCATCGAGGAAGCGGTCGAGAAGGCCAAGAAGATGGCTGAGAAGGCTTAAGGCCTTCTCCGTGATTCGTGATTGGGGATTCGTGATTCGGAAAAGCGGTGGTCGCCGCTGGTTGGCTTTTGCCAATCACCAATCACGAATTACCAATCACGTTCCGAACGCAGTGAGGAACACATGAGCACCATCCGTTGTGACATCGTCAGCGCCGAGCAGCAGATTTTCAGTGGCGAGGCCAGTTTGGTCGTGGCCACCGGTGAGCTGGGCGAGTTGGGCATCGCGCCCAAGCATGCGCCGCTGATCACCCGCCTGAAGCCGGGCAAGGTGGTGGTCACCACCGCCGCCGGCGAGCATCTGGATTTCGCCATTTCCGGCGGCATCCTCGAAGTGCAGCCGCAGGTCGTGACCGTGCTGGCCGACACCGCCATCCGCGCCAGCGACATCGACGAAGCCGCGGTGCGCAAGGCCAAGGAAGAAGCCGAGCGCGTGCTGGCCCACCGTGGCGAGGCGATGGAACTGGCCGAGGCGCAGCAGAAGCTGGCCGAAGTCACCGCGCAGTTGCAGGCGCTGGAGCGGCTGCGCCGCAACCTCAAGCACTGAATCAGGCTTGCGGGATCAGGAAAACGCCGGGCTTGCCCGGCGTTTTCCGTTTGTGGCGGGCGAATGCCCACCCGCAGGAGCACCGCTTGCCGTGCGATAGAGCGCTATCGGGAAAACCCCGTCGCGCGGCAAGCGGTGCTCCTGCGCGAATCTGTTCAGCGATGGACCACGTGCCGCAGCAGGAGAAGATGCATCGTGGCCAGGACGCCTTCCGTCACCGGCTTGCCCAGCCACGCCCATTGCAACCCCGGTTGCTGCGCCACGTTGGCGAGCAACCAGGTGCTTGCGCCGTCATCAGCGGCCAGCGCGCGAGGAAACGTGCAAAGCGCCAGCGATCATGGCGTCGTTCGCCAGCACGGGAGAAGGTTTGGCGGCCGTTGAGCCAGCAGCCGAGCGGCGTGCCACCAACGCGGCCGAGCAGGTTGCCGGCTGCCGCAGGCAAGCCGATGGCGGCGGCGAATACCAGCTTCTGCAGCCGTTGCAGCAGGCCGATGGCGAGGCACTGGCTGCGCCTTGCCGGAACAGGCTCATGGCATTCCATGCGGTGCGGGTGGGGTGCCCATGTTGGAGGCTGCCGGCGAATGCGCGGCATGGGAGGCCGTGATTCACGCAAGACGGAAGAGGTTCTCTAGAATCGCTACCTTGCCCACGGAAAGAAATACGCCGACATGAGCCAGCCATTGCACGTGATCATCCTTGCTGCCGGCGCCGGGAAACGCATGAAATCGGTGCTGCCCAAGGTGCTGCAACCGATCGCGGGACGGCCGATGTTGGCGCACGTGATCGATGCCGCGCGGCAATTGCAGCCGGCCGGCATCCACGTGGTGTACGGGCATGGCGGCGAGGCGGTACGGGCGGCGTTCGCCGACCAGCAGGACCTGACATGGTCCGAACAGGCGCAGCAGCTGGGCACCGGCCATGCCGTGCAGCAGGCGATGCCGGCCATTCCCGATACCGCGCAGGTGCTGGTGCTGTACGGCGACGTGCCGCTGATCCGCGCCGACACGCTGCGCGCGTTGCTGCACGATGCGCCACGCCTGGCGGTGCTGGTGGCCGAGCTGGACGACCCCACCGGCTATGGCCGCATCGTGCGCGATGCCGAGGGCAAGGTCGCGGCCATCGTCGAGCAGAAGGATGCCGATGCCGAGCAGAAGCGCATCCGTACCGTGAACACCGGCATCATCACCGCCGAATCCACTGCGCTGCGGCGCTGGTTGTCGGGCCTGTCCAACGCCAACGCGCAGGGCGAGTACTACCTGACCGACGTGTTCGCCGCCGCTGCTGCCGAATACACCCCGGCCGAACTGGTGCGCGTGGCCGATCCGCAGGAAGCCGAAGGTGCCAACGACCCGTGGCAGCTGGCGCAGTTGGAGCGCGCCTGGCAACTGCGCGCGGCGCGTGCGTTGTGCGAGCAGGGCGTGCGCTTGCTGGATCCGTCGCGCTTCGACCAGCGCGGTACGGTCAAGGCGGGGCGCGATGTGCAGATCGACGCCAACGTGGTGCTGGAAGGCGACGTCGAACTGGGCGATGGCGTCAGCATCGGCGCCTTCGTGCGCTTGAAGGACGTGAAGCTGGGCGCCGGCACCGAGGTGCGGCCGCATTGCGACCTCGAAGGGGTTATCAGCGAGGGCGCGGCGCAGATCGGCCCGTTCGCGCGGTTGCGGCCGGGCACGGTGCTGGCCGATGGCGTGCATGTCGGCAATTTCGTCGAGACCAAGAAGGCCACGCTGGGCAAGGGCAGCAAGGCCAACCACCTGACCTACCTCGGCGATGCGGTGGTCGGCAGCGGCACCAACATCGGCGCCGGCACCATCACCTGCAACTACGACGGCGTGAACAAGTTCCAGACGGTGATCGGCGACAAGGTGTTCGTCGGTTCCAACAGCGCGCTGGTGGCACCGGTGACGCTGGAAGACGGCGCGACCATCGGTGCCGGCTCGGTCATCACCCGCGATGCGCCGGAAGGCAAATTGACCGTGGCACGCAGCCGTCAGCAGACCGTTGATGATTGGCAGCGGCCGGTGAAGAAGTAGTCGTCTCTGAAGAATTGATTCTCAGAACGTCGGAGCAGGCGATGTGGCTTGGTGCGACAACTGATGGATCGGCGCCTGAGTGAGCATCGCTCGCTGGGCGCAGAACGGATGAGCGCCAGCGCGTTCCGCTACGTCCTGCGTCCCGGCCGTAACGGCGCGTTGCGCAAGCTGCGGCGGCAGGCTTTGAATGCATTGGCACAATGCGGGTCATCCCGGCGCATGCACGCCGCCGATCAATTCCTGCGCCTGCGCGGTGGCGGCCGGCAGCAAGGCGGCAAGCATCGGGGCGAAGAAGCGGATGGGCAGCGGGACAGGCTTCATGCGCGTGTTTCGATCATGAGGTCGGCGCTATCCTACGACGCATGAACACGAACCGCTGGCGGCTGGACGGACAGACCGCATTGATCACCGGCGCCAGCGCCGGCATCGGCCTGGCGATCGCGCGCGAACTGCTCGGTTTCGGCGCCGACGTGCTGATGGTGGCGCGCGATGCCGACGCGCTGGCATTGGCGCGCGACGAACTGGCCGACGAATTCCCCGGCCGCGAAATCCATGGCCTGTCCGCCGACGTTTCCGGCGACGAGGACCGCCACGACATCCTCGACTGGGCCGCCGACCACGGCGGCCTGCACCTGCTGGTCAACAACGCCGGCGGCAACATCACCAAACCGGCCAACGACTACAGCGAGGACGAGTGGCGCGGCATCTTCGAGACCAACCTGTTCGCGGCGTTCGAGCTGTCGCGGCTGGCCTACCCGCAGCTCACCCGCCACGCCAGCTCGGCCATCGTCAACGTCGGCAGCGTCTCGGGCATCACCCACGTGCGTAGTGGCGTGGTCTATGGCATGACCAAGGCGGCGATGCAGCAGATGACCCGCAACCTCGCCTGCGAATGGGCCGAGGATGGCATCCGCGTCAACGCGGTGGCGCCGTGGTACATCCGTACCCGCCGCACCTCCGGCCCGCTGTCGGATGCGGATTACTACGACGAAGTGATCGCCCGCACCCCGATGCGCCGCATCGGCGAACCAGGGGAAGTGGCTGCCGCGGTCGGCTTCCTGTGCCTGCCGGCATCGAGCTATGTCACCGGCGAGTGCATCGCGGTGGATGGCGGCTTCCTGCGCTACGGGTTCTGAAACCCCGCCCCGACGATTGATGTTGGTTCTACATTGCTGCCGCACTGTCGCCGCTCTTTCGACGCGGGAGCATGGGCATGTGGCGATGGATCAAGCGATTGGGCCTGTTCGGTCTGGCAATGGCGGCGGTGCTGGTCGTCGGCGGTTTCTTCTACCTGCGCAGCCTGGACCTGGGCAGCCAGCCGCCGGTCGACCCGCGCAGCACCGTGGCCGACCTCGAATTCATGCGCAATGCGCCGCCGCCCACGCGTGGACGGGTGCTGGCGGTGGTCAGCAGTGCCGCGCATTTTCCCGGTGGCGAAAAGCGCGCCGGTTTCGAACTGACCGAGTTGTCGCGCGCCTATTACACCTTCCTCGCCAACGGCTACGCGGTGGACATCGCCAGCCCGCAGGGCGGCGAGCCGCCGATGCAGTTGGACGGGGAGGACATGCTGGCCGCCGACCACGCCTTCCTCAACGATGCGCAGGCGCGCGTGCTGTTGTCCGCCAGCCTGCCGTTGGCCGAGGTGGACGCCACGCGCTACGCGGCGGTGTATTTCGTCGGCGGCAAGGGCGCGATGTTCGACTTCCCGGGCGATGCGTCCGTTGCCCGCATCGTGCGCACCGTGCACGCCAATGGCGGCGTGATCGGCGCCGTCTGCCACGGCCCGGCGGCGTTGCTGGGGGTGACGCTGGACGATGGCACGCCGCTGCTGCGTGGCCGCCGCGTCACCGGCTTCAGCAACGCCGAGGAGTTGTTCCTGATGCGCGATGCGCGCGAGCGCTTCCCGGCGTTGTTGCAGGGTGTCTTGGCCGGTGAAGGTGCGGAATTCGTCGAAGGCGGCCTGTATCTGGACAACGTGGTGGTCGATGGTCGCCTCGTCACCGGGCAGAACCCGTGGTCAACCTGGTCGCTGGCCGAGGCGATGGTGACGGCGCTGGGCCACACGCCAACCCCGCGCGAACGCAGCCGCGAGGAGCAGGCCGTGGCCGTGCTGCTGGCTTACCAGCAAGAGGGCAATGCGACGGCGCGTGCAATGAAGACGCAACTGCCGCAGGCCGACAAACGCCTGCTGCTGATGCACGCCCTCGTTGCCGGTATGCAGCGACGCTGGGGCGATGCATGGCGTTTGCAGCGCCTGGTGCACGATTGACTACACTGCCGCACGACCGGCACGGCACGACAAGGGAAGCAAGGGTGGCAGGCGAACGGCCATTGCGGTTGCTGCTGGTGGAGGACGACATCGACGTCGCCGCCGGCATCGGCGATTACCTGGGCGCGCATGGCGTGATGGTGGATTTCGCCTGCACCGCGGCGCAGGCGCGTGCGCGCTTGCAGGCGCAAGCGTTCGAGCTGGTGGTGCTGGACGTCAACCTGCCCGATCAGGATGGCTTGTCGCTGTGTCGCGACCTCAAGCGCGAAGGCGGGCTGCGTTCGCCGGTGCTGTTCCTCACCGCCCGCGCCGCGCTGGACGACAAGTTGAGCGCGTTCGCCGCCGGCGCGATGGATTACATGGTCAAGCCTTTCGCCCCGGCCGAACTGCTGGCGCGTGCGCGCGCCATCGCCGCGCACGTGCCGGCCAGCGGCGGCGCACAGGTATGCGTGGGCGCGTGGGTGCTCGATCTGCATGGCCGCCTGTTGCACCGTGGCGATGCCGCGCTGCCGCTGCACGCCAGCGGTTTCGCGTTGCTGCGCCGGTTGATGCAGGCCAGCCCGGCCAGCGTGTCGCGCGAGGCGTTGTGCGCCTTGCTGTGGCACGACGAACCGCCCGGCAGCGACCCGCTGCGCATGCACGTCTATCAACTGCGACAGGCCATGCAGCAGTGTTTCGGCGCATCGCCCATAGCCACCGTGCGCGGCATCGGCTATCGCTTCGATGGCGACGGCGCATGATGCGCCGCCACAGCCTGCGGCAAGCCTTGGCGCGGCGCTGGATGGCGTTCACCGCGGCGCTGTCGCTGCTGTTCGCCGCCGCTGCGTTGCTGCTGTTGTTCGTGCTGGAAGACAGCTTCATCGACCGCCGCCTGCGTGCCGTGGCGGCATCGCCAGCGGTGACGCAGGGCGCGACGGCGGCGTTGCCGGCGCAGTTCCACGTGTTGGCGTGGCAGCAGCTTCCCGATGCCGAACAGCGCCGGCTGGAGGGCTTGCGCACCGGCGCGGTGGCCGAGTTCCGCCGCGACGATGGCCGTTACGTGCACGTGCTGCGCCTGCCGGACGCCGGGGGCAGGCGAATGCTGGTGCATGACGTGACCGACGAGTTGACCGTCAATCCCGGCCTGTCGCGTGGCTTGCTCTACGCACTGGTGGTGTTGGCGCTGGCGCTGCTGTGCGCGCATCTGCTGGCGCGCGCGTTCGTGGCCGGCAGCGTGCGCCGCGTGCAGGCGCTGCTCGATCAGGTACGTGCCAGCCCCGACCCCGCGCACTTGCAGGCATTGGCCGAGCGCGAGCCGGTTGCCGAATTCGCCGAACTGTTGCGCCTGCACGCCGAGGTGTGGCGCACCCGCCACGAAGTCATCGAGCGCGAACGCGAAACCCTCGCCTTCCTCGCCCACGAACTGCGCACGCCACTGCAATCAGCCTGCACCAGCCTGGCGCTGCTGGAGGAATCGGCCGCCGCAACGCCGGCGCTGCTACGTTTGCGGCGTGCGCTGGCGCGGCTGGAGCGCGCGGGCAATGCCGTGTTGTGGCTGTCCAGCGATGCGGCTGCGGCCAGAGAATGCGTACCGGCGGCGAGCGTGGTGGAGCAAGTGGTGGAGGGAATTCCGCCCGCTGGCGGTGGTGCGTGGCCAGTCGTTCGTGCTGAAAATTGCACCGCAACTGCATTGGCAAGGCCCGCGTGAAGTGATCGACACGCTGCTGGCCAACCTGCTGCTCAATGCGATCCAGCACGGTGGCGCGGGCGTCATCGAGCTGGAGGTTGATGAAGTCATGCTGGCGTTGCGCAACCCGGCGGCAGCACAGGCCACGCCCGGTTTCGGCATGGGCCTGACCATCGCGCAGCGGCTGGCCGCGCGGATAGGCTGGCGGCTGGAATTCGAATGCGGGCGCGAAGGCGCTTGCTGTCGATTGGCATGGAGCGCCAGTGGGGTGGCTGCAACGTAGGTGCGGGTCTTGCCCCGCATGAGGCGTTCCCGGCAAAACGCCTGCATCTACGGCCAAGCCTGTGCCATGCGGCGTTTTCCCGGCAAGCAGCCTTTCCGCCACTTTCCAGCGAAGCAAGCCCCACGCCGCGCACATTGCCGGACGCACCTGCGCACCGCCGCGAAAGCGCAGTCAATACCCGCCGCAGTCCTGCCCCAGCCGCGCCTCGATGCCACGCTGCTCGCGCGTGAGTTCCTGCCGCTCGCTCTGCAAGGCGCTGTTGTAGCGGCGCACCAGTTCCCAGCGGCGGTCGCGCAGGCGCGCGCAAACTTCCTGCTGCGGCAGCGGGTGGCAACTGTCGCGCACCCACGTGCCGCCGGGCATGGCCGCTTGCGGGTAGGGGCGCGAAGGACGGTCGCGGGGCGCTTGCCCGCTGTGGAACGACACTTCGCCCTGCCCGAGGCTGACGTTGCCGGAAATGCTGCCGCCCGAAGGATGCGGCGGCGGCCGGCGATAACCGCCATGGCCGCCCACCCACAGCGGCACCCAGCGCGGATTGCCGAGGCCGTCATCGCTGATGTAGCGCTCGCCGTCCGGGCCGATGCATTCGTACATGGGCTGCGGCGGTTGCACGGTGACGATGCGGACTTCGCGTTCGTTGATCGTGGCGCTGGGTGTAACAGGCGGAGGCGCTGCGGGTTTCGGCGGCGGATCCTGCGGCCGCTGCATGTCCAGCACCTGCTGGCGCTGGCTGTCGTCGCAGGGTGTGGATTGCAGCGCCACCGCACCATCGCTGCCCACGCAGCGATAGACGCGCACGTTGTTGGTCGGCGGCGGCTCGACGGCCTGTGCCACGGCGGGCAGCAGGATCAGGGAGCCGAGCAGGAGCAGGCGCGCGTGCATGGGGCCATGGTGCCGCATCTGGCGGGCAACGGGTAGGAGCACACCTTGGTGCGCGAGGGGCTTTCCCGGTAAATCCCCATCGCGCACCAAGGTGCGCTCCTGCGGCGATTCGGGGGTCAGTCGCGCAGGACTTGCCCAGTGGCGGCGATGCGGATGCGGGTGGGTTGGGGTAGGCCGCCGGTGGCGCCGTCGAGCAGGCCGTCCAGTTGCGCCAGCAGGGCTGGGTCGAGCTGGTCGCGGCTGCGCGCCGGGGGGTGGCCGGCAAGGTTGGCGCTAGTCGAAACCAGCGGGCCGCCCCACGCCTCGCACAAGGCGCGCACCAGCGGGTGCGCGCTGACGCGCACGGCAACGCTCTCATGCGTGCCGGTGATCCAGTGGGGTGTGCGCGGGCCGGCGGGGATGATCCATGTATTCGCGCCGGGCCAGCTTTCCAGCACGGTTTGGCGGCGGTCGTCGGCCAGTGCGTCCAACTTCACCCAGCCTTCCAGTTGCGCGGTGTTGGCGGCAATCAGGATCATGCCTTTCTCGACCGGACGCTGCTTGAGCGCCAGCAGTTTCATCACTGCCGCTTCGTTGGCCGGGTCGCAGCCCAAGCCCCAGACGGCCTCGGTGGGGTAGGCGATGACGCCGCCGGCGCGGAGGGTGGATAGAGCAGTTTGTGGGGTCAGTTCAAGCATGGTGGGGTGTGATTACCCAACAAGTGCGGAGACTAAAGCCCCTCTCCCTTCGGGGTGAGAGGGACAGTTTGCGAACCATTGGTTCGCTGTTCCTCGAATGCCCTTGCGCTTACGCAAGGGCCGGGGCGCGGAAGCGGGGATTGGGGTGAGGGGCGATGGTGTCCCAATGGTTCAAACATCATGGACTTCGTTTGCCCCTCATCCGGCGCTTCGCGCCACCTGCATTCGGCGCATCCATGCGCCTCACCCATCGGGCGGCTTCGCCGTGCAACGCGGTAATCCTGCCGGGTTGTCTCCCGAAGGGAGAAGGGAACAGCCGCTACCTTTTCGCGAGCTTTGGCCTCAGAACGGCGGCGCGTCGTCAGTCGCTGCTGCTTTCTTCTTCACCACGGTCTTCTTCGTGGCGACTTTCTTGGTTGCGGTCGTCGCGCTCTTGGTCGCCGCCTTCTTCACCGCCTTCTTGGCCGGCGCTTTTTTCGCAGCGGCCTTCTTCGGCGCAGCTTCTTTCTTCGCCGCCGCCTTCTTGGCCACGGCTTTCTTCGCACCAAAGCCCTTGCGCGCCGGCTTGCCGGTTTCGGCCATCAACTGCTGCACCTCGGCCAAGGTCAGCGAGGCCGGTTCGCGATCCTTCGGAATCTTGCCGTTGAGCGTGCCATCGGAGATATACGGGCCGAAGCGGCCATTGAGCACCTGGATGTCGCTACCCGCGAACTCCTTGATGATGCGGTTGCGCGCAATTTCTTCCTTTTCTTCAATCAGGAACACCGCGCGCGCCAAATCAATCTTGTACGGGTCGTCTTCCTTCTTCAGCGAGGCATAGGTGCTGCCGCGCTTGGCGAACGGGCCGAAGCGGCCGATGCCCACGCTTACTTCCTCGCCGTTAGCGTCTGCGCCGAGTTTGCGCGGCATGTCGAACAGTTTGAGTGCGTCGTCCAGCGAGATCGAATAGATGCTCTGCCCCGGTTGCAGCGAGGCGAACTTGGGCTTTTCCTCATCCTCGACGGTGCCGATCTGCACCATCGGGCCGAAGCGGCCGATGCGCGCGCTCACTTCCTTGCCGCTGGCCGGGTCAAGGCCCAGCACGCGCGCGCTGCCGGCATCGGTGCGGTCCAGCGATTCGCTCTTGTCGCTGACAAGCTCCTTGAACGGGCCCCAGAAGCGCTCCATCAGCGGCACCCACTCCTCCTCGCCGCGCGACACCGCGTCCAGCTCGTCCTCGAGCTTGGCGGTGAAGTCGTAATCGACGTACTGGGTGAAGTGGCTGGACAGGAACTTGCTCACCGCGCGGCCCACGTCGGTGGGCTTGAAGCTGCGGCCTTCCATCTCGGTGTATTTGCGGAACAGCAGGGTCTGGATGATCGAGGCGTAGGTCGAGGGACGGCCAATGCCGTATTCCTCCAGCGCCTTGACCAGCGCCGCTTCGGTGAAACGCGGCGGCGGCTGGGTGAAGTGCTGGTCGGCAGCGATGCGTTCCAGCGGCACGTTGTCGCCGGGCTTCATCGCCGGCAGCTTGCGGCCTTCGTCCTCGTCTTCGGCGTTCTTGCTGTCCTTGCCTTCCTCGTAGACGGCGAGGAAGCCGGGGACGACCACCGTGGTGCCGCTGGCGCGGAACACGTGCTCGCTGCCGGCGGAGAGATCGACGCTGACGGTGTTGAGCGTGGCCGGGATCATTTGGCAGGCCACCGCGCGCTTCCAGATCAGCTCGTACAGCCTGCGCTCGTCATCGGACAGGAACGACGCCACTTGCGCCGGCGTGCGCAGCGCCGAGGTCGGGCGCACCGCTTCGTGCGCTTCCTGCGCGTTCTTGCTCTTGGTGGTGTAGGTATTGGGCTTGTCCGGCAGCGAGGCGGTGCCGTAGTCGCGGGCGATGACGTCGCGGATTTCGACCAGCGCGTCCTGCGACAGGTTCACCGAGTCGGTACGCATGTACGAGATCAGGCCCACCGTGCCTTCGTCGCCCAATGCGATGCCTTCGTACAGTTTCTGCGCCACCTGCATGGTCTTGCGCGTGGTGAAGCCCAGCTTGCGCGAGGCCTCCTGCTGCAGGGTGGAGGTGGTGAACGGCGGCGCGGGGCGACGCTTGCGCTCCTTGCTGGCCACGTCGGTGACGTGCAGCCGGCCCTGCGCGGCCTGCTGGATGCGCAGGCGCGCGGCCTCGGCGGTGTCGCCGTCGGTGATGGTGAACTGCTCGAACTTCTGCCCGTCCAGCTTGATCAGCCTGGCGGTGAAATGCTGGGTGGGGTGCGCGCAGTCGGCCTCGATCGACCAGTATTCGCGCGCCTTGAACGCTTCGATTTCTTCCTCGCGCTCGACGATCATGCGCAGCGCCGGGCTCTGCACGCGGCCGGCGGACAGGCCGCGCTGCACCTTGCGCCACAGCACCGGCGAGAGGTTGAAGCCGACCAGATAGTCCAGCGCGCGGCGTGCCTGCTGCGCATCGACCAGGTCGTCGGCGATCGCGCGCGGCTGGTTCATCGCCTCCTTGATTGCACGCGGGGTGATCTCGGTGAACACCACCCGCTGCATCGGCTTGCCCTGCGCCAGCCCGCGTTCTTTCAGGATTTCGGCGATGTGCCAGCTGATCGCTTCGCCCTCGCGGTCCGGGTCGGTCGCCAGGAAGATGTCGTCGGCACCCTTGGCAGCCTTGGCGATGGCCTCGACGTGCTTCTCGTTCTTCTCGATCAGGTCGTAGCGCATCGCGAAGCCGTGGTCGGGATCGACCGCGCCCTCCTTCGGCACCAGGTCGCGCACGTGCCCATACGAGGCCAGGACGGTGAAGTCCTTGCCGAGGTATTTGTTGATCGTCTTGGCCTTGGCGGGCGATTCGACGATGAGCAGGTGCTTGGGCATGGCGTTGGGTTCTTGCTAAGGAGGTGGGCAGGGCCCGGTGGGGGCGCTAGGGTGGCGCAAACGCGCCGCCGGGGGAAGCCGAAACGGGCGCTGCGGATATGCCGACGCCCGGGCCGTGGCCCGGGCGTTCAGCTTTCTTCCTTATTTAGAGGAATCATGCCGGGGTGGGGGCTGTCAACCCCGGCCGACGGATCAGTTGCCGTAGCTGGCGGCAATGCCGATCAGGGCGACGATGGCGACGACGCCAACCAGCAGCAACAGGCCGGCGATCGCCAGCACCACGATGGTCACCGTGCCCAGCCCGCGCTGCTGCCATTCGGGGTGGTTGGTGAAGGCCCACTTATCGACCACCAGCGTGTCGCAGACCATGTCGTGCACGCTCTGTTTGCGCTCGGTGAAGGCCACCATCAGGCCGGAGATCAGTATGCCCAAACCACAGGTGATCACAAAGAACAGTACCCACGCGACGTAGCGCAGGAAACTGCGCCAGAAGCTCAGGCGCTCGCCGTTGCTGCGCACCACCTTGATGCCCACCGCCATCTTGCCGAGGCTGGCCATGCTGTTGGACGACTGCATCCAGCCGAAGTACAGCGCCGGCACGCCGATGCTGATGGTGTAGTTGAGGATGTAGAAGATGACCAGCGCGCCGCCGCTGGCGAAATCGGATTGCTCCAAGCTCACCAGACTCACGCCGAACACCAGCATCAACGGAATCAGCAGGGCGTAGGACAGCAGGGCGGTGACGATGCTGTCGATGACCGACGCGGCAAAGCGCCGCCACAGCCCGGCGTGCACGATGTCGCCGCCGGACACCACCGACTGCCGCTCTTCCAGCGTGGCTGCCGACGCGGCATAGGGGGTGTAGGTGGCGGTGCCGTTCTCGATGGCGGTGTAATCCGCGCGAAGGTCGATGCCGGTATTGGCCTGCACCAGCAGTTGCAGCTCGTCGGCCATCGCCGAGATCGGCTGCCACTCCATCATGCCCTCGCGCCATACCAGCGAGGACAACTCCAGTTCGCCGCTGCGGAATTTGTCGCGGATATCGCCCGCATCCACCGGGCCGTGCCGTTCGCGCCGCGCGTCGGCGTAGTACCACTCGCTCATCAAGGTTCCCCGTAAAAGTTGCTGGTGTCCGGCTCAGTTGTCGCGGCAGGCGTGGGGCAGGAGCTTGTCCGCCACCTCGGAACTGCATTGCCACGCACCGGTGTCGCTATCGTAGTCGAGCCAGATGGCTTTGCCATCGAGTGCGTCGCGGCCGGGGACGTGCAGGCGCGCCTCGATGCCGCAATGCCCGTTCTCGAAACGGCCGATATGCACGGCGGCGATGTCGCCTTCGGCCAGTTCCTCCGCGCTGCCGAAGCCTTCGTCGCCATTGGTCGGGCAGCGCTCTTGGTCCTGCACGAACGCTGCGATTTCCGTTTGCAGCGGCAACAGCTGACCGTAGGCGATGGCGGTTTTCGAGCGCTGCATGTAGTCGACGTAGGCTGGCAGCGCGATCGCGGCGAGGATGGCGAGGATGGCCAGCAATACCATGCCCACGATCGCGGCGATGATGGCGGTGATGGCGCAGCCGGAAAGCCCGCGTTTGGCGACGGGCGCGACGTTGGTGGACGCGCTTGCCTGCGGGTGCGGCACCGATGGCGGTACCGGTGGTGCGGCCGGAGCGGCGGCCGGAGCGGCAGCTGCCGGGGCGACGGGATCCAGCCCGAGTTCGGCGGCGAAATCGCGCAGTGGCTGCCAGTCGCCGGCACCTTCGCGCCAGACCAACGTATCGGCGCTGATGCGGCCGGAACGGAACAGTTCGACGATGTTTTCGGCAGGCAGCGGGCCGTGGCGTTCACGGTTGTCGTCGGCGTAAAACCACTGGCTCACGGGCATTCCTTTGGTGTCAGTGCAGGGTTTCCCCTTCTCCCTGCGGGAGACAACTCGGCAGGATTGCCGAGTTGCACGGCGAAGCCGCCGGAAGGGTGAGGCGCAGGGATGCGCCGAATGCAGGTGCCCCGAAGGGGCGGATGAGGGTACGGGCGAAGCCTCATGGAGTGGGGTGCCGCGAGGCTTCGCCCGCACACTCTCCCCAACCCCCGCTTCGCGCCCCGGCCTACGCCAGCGGCGTGGGCGCTAAACCGCACACGCGCCAATGGCGCGTAAGCTGTGCGGCATCGCCCCGGCGGGGAGGGGGCTTCAGGTTGTTTCAGTGCAGCGGTTCGGGTTCGTCGATGAACATCTGGGTTTCCATCCATGCATAGGCCGCTTCCGCGCCGGGTTGGTTGAACAGCACCATCAGCACCACCCATTTCAGGTCGTCCAGATCCAGTTCGTCCTGGTCCAGCGCCATCGCCCGGTCCAACACCAGCTCGCGCTGGTCGGCGTCGAGGATGCCCTGTTGTTCGAGGAACAGCAGGAAGCCGCGGCATTCCACGTCCAGCTTGTCCAGCTCGGCGCCGTGGAAGATGCGTACCGGGCCAGCCACGCGCGGCTGCGCCACGGCCGGGCGCTGGTCGGCCAGCGCGTCGAGCCAGTCGAAGGCCTTGTTGATCTCGGCCGGGCTGAAGCCGGCCTGGATCAGGCCGGTCTGCAGCGAATCGCGGTCGCGGACCGGGTCGGCATCCTCGCTGAAATAGTGTTCGAACAGGTACAGCAGGACGTCCAGAATGCTCTCTTTCATTGCCTCGGCCTGCGCCAAGTGGCGCTGTGGAGGTGAAGAAACCTCAGATACGGGTATAGCGGCCGTGTGTGGCCGATACCTTACCTTCCAGTTCCATGACCAGCAGCATGGAGGACAGGCTGGCGGCCGTCAATCCGGTGCGTTCGATCAATGAATCCATACCGGTTGGGTCATGGCCCAGCGCATTCCACAAGCGCTGGTAGTCCGGGTCCGGTGGGGGCGGGGCCGGAAGCGGGGCTTCCGGGATGGTTTCAATGGGGGCTTGCAGTCGCTGATGCAAGGCGTTTGCCAGTTCGCCGGCCAGATTGGCCACGCCCTCGAGGATGTCCTGTGTGCATGTCACCAGTGTTGCGCCGTCGCGGATCAGCCGGTGGCAGCCGCGCGCCATCGGGTTGTGGATGGAGCCGGGCACGGCGAACACCTCGCGCCCGGCCTCGGCGGCGAGCCGGGCGGTGATCAGCGCGCCGGACCGCTCGGCAGCCTCGATCACCAGCGTGCCCAGCGTCAACGCGGCCAGCAGCCGGTTGCGTGCGGGGAACTGGCCGCTGCGCGGCGGTGTGCCGGGTGGGTATTCACTGACCACCGCGCCGTTGGTGGCCAACTGTTCCTGCAATGGGCCGTGGTGGCGAGGGTAGGCGATGTCCGGGCCGGTGCCGATCACGGCGAACGTCGTGCCGTTCGCGGCCAGCGCCGCCTTATGCGCGGCGGCATCTATGCCTGCGGCCAGGCCGCTGGCGATGGCAATGCCGGCGCTGGCCAGTGCGGCGGCAAAGTCGCGGGCGTTGTCGCGCCCCCCGGCGCTGGGCGCGCGGCTGCCGACCATGGCGATGGCTGGCCGCCACAACAGGGCAGGGTCGCCATCGACGAACAGCATGGGCGGTGGATTGGTGCTGTCGCGCAGTAGTGGCGGGTAGTCGGTGTCGCGCCAGCCGAGCAGGTGGTGGCGTGGGTGTTGCAGCCAGTGGTGCGCCCGATCCAGGGCAGCGGCGTCGGGATGGGCGAGGGCGCTGCATTGGGCCGGCGTGCAGCCGATTTCGCGCCATGTTGCGGCGCCGGCCGAGAGGGCGTTGGCGGCGTTGCCACAGCGGTCGAGTAGGTCGCGCAGAGGGCGTAGTGGGCCGCCAGCCAGGGCGATTATCAACAGCGCGTCGGCGTCATCGGGGGCGTCATCAGGAACGGGAGTCATCGGCCAATGCTGGCGCGGAAACGACGACGGCGCCGTGGGGCGCCGTCGTGTTGCTGCGTAGGGCTTTGCCGCGAGGGGCTTACTGCGCGTCGGGGTGCTTGAGTTCGTAGCCGACGCGGGCCGGCTTGGAGCCTTCCATCACCAGTGCGTAGCTGACCTTGTCGAAGGTGCGGAACACCATCACGTGGGCAGCGTATTCGTCCGGCAGGCTCACGCGGCCTGCGCCGCTGTGCAGTGCGTCGTCGGCGCGCGAGGAGTTCGGGTACTGCATGCGGTGGGCGACGTGGCGGCCGCTGCGCCAGATGGAGAACACGGTGCCGTTGTCGATACCGTCGCGGGCACCGCCGGAAATGGCGATGACGTCGCGCGGGCCACCGGAGGTGAAGGTGTCGGTTACAGCCAACACGCGCAGGTGGCCGTCGGCAAGCGTGGCCGTGGGCGCGTGCGGGATGAATTGCAGGTCATAGGGCTGGGCCTGCACCGGCACCAGGCGGTCGCCTGCGCGCACTTCACGGCCACTGTCCTGCAGCAGCAGGGTCGAGGCTTCGACGTCGCCGGACGCCACGCGGGTCACGGTGCCGATGTTGACCTGCGCCAGCTCGTAACCCAGCAGTTCATCGCGGTCGCTGCTGGCGACGTAGTTCTTCCACAGGTTGCCGGCAAAGCGGGTGGCGTTGCCGCGTGCATCGAGGTCGTCGCTGGGCTTGGGCTGGCCGTAGCGCACGGTGGGGCGTACCACCATGTAGCGCTGGCCGGGCTGGGCGCCTTTCAGGCCGCGCACGTAGGCGTTCTGGCCGGCGCTGGCGAACAGGCGGCTGTCCTCAGGCTGACCACGTAGGGCAGCTCCTTGAAGCTGTCGACGATGTTCAGGTTCTTCAGGAACGGTTCAACCGCAGACAGCGGCACCGCGTTGATCGGCGCTTCGTTGCGCGGGCCCGGCTGCACTTGGCCCGTGCCGGTCACCCTGTCCAGGTAAGACAGGCTCAGCACGTCGCCCGGATAGATCAGGTGCGGGTTCTTGACCTGCGGGTTGGCCTGCCAGATTTCCGGCCACAACCACGGTTTTTTCAGGAAGCGGGACGCGATGTCCCACAGCGTGTCGCCCTTCTTCACCACGTAGGTGTCAGGGTGTGCGCCTTCGGCCTGCACTGCCACGGCATAGGTCGTGACGGTCAGCAACGCGACGGCGGCGACCGTACGGAATTGTTTGAGCATGTTTGCGATCTGCCTGATTCCCCAACAGGTTGGCGCACTATAGTGCAGAAAACGGGGCGCTGGGCAAGCTCAGGCGCTAGAATTGGGACGTCCTGCCGAATTGCACGGCGTCTTTCCCTCGGTGGATCCTCATGGCCCTGCTGCCCATTCTCGAATTTCCCGACCCGCGGTTGCGTACCAAGGCAGCCCTTGTCGAAGCTGCCGAAGTGATCACTCCGGCCTTCCAGCAACTGCTGAACGACATGTTCCAGACCATGTACGACGCCCCCGGCATCGGCCTGGCCGCCAGTCAGGTGGACGTGCACAAGCGCTTCATGGTCATCGACATCAGCGAGGAACATGACACGCCGCAGGTGTTCATCAACCCGCAGATCGTCGGCGCCAGCGAAAGCGGCCGCATCTATCAGGAAGGCTGCCTGTCGGTGCCGGGCATCTATGCCGACGTGACCCGCGCCGACACCATCGTGGTGCGCTTCCTCGACCGCGAGGGAAAACCGCAGGAGCTGTCGGCCGACGGCCTGCTGGCCACCTGCATCCAGCACGAGATGGACCACCTGGACGGCAAGCTGTTCATCGACTACCTGTCCCCGCTCAAGCGCGAGATGGTGCGCAAGAAACTGGCCAAGCAGCGCAAGCACGTGGCCTGAAGGCCGGGATTGGTGATTCGTGATGGGTGATTCGGAGGAGCGGTTTCCTCTCAAATCTGCCAATTCGCGCATGACCTGCTCTTCGAATCACCAATCAAAAATTCCCGAATCACCGCCCCATGAGAATTGTCTTCGCCGGTACGCCGGAGTTCGCCGTTGCCTCGCTGGCCGCCGCTGCGCGCCAGCATGAAGTGGTGGCCGTCTATACCCAACCCGACCGCCCAGCCGGCCGTGGCCGCGGGCTAATGCCTTCGCCGGTCAAGCTCGACGCCATTGCGCGCGGCATTCCGGTGTTCCAGCCGGAAACGCTGAAAACGGCCGAGGCGCAGCAGCAACTGCGCGATTTGCAGCCCGACCTGATGGTGGTGGTGGCCTACGGCCTGATCCTGCCCAAGGCGGTGCTGGCCATCCCCACCCACGGCTGCTGGAACGTGCACGCCTCGTTGCTGCCGCGTTGGCGCGGTGCCGCGCCGATTCAGCGCGCGATTGAAGCTGGCGATGCCGAGACCGGCGTGTGCCTGATGCAGATGGAAGCCGGCCTCGACACCGGCCCGGTGCTGTTGAGCCAGCGCACCCCGATTGCCGATGCCGACACCGGCGGGCTGCTGCACGATCGGCTGGCGCAGATGGGCGCGCAGGTGCTGTCCGACGGCCTCGGCCTGTTGCGCGCCGGCTTGAAGCCGGTGGCGCAGCCGCAGCCGGTGCAGGGAGTTACCTACGCGCACAAGCTGGACAAGGCCGAGGCCAAGCTGGATTGGGCGCAGGACGCCGCCGCGCTGGCGCGCAAGGTGCGCGCCTTCAACCCGTGGCCGGTGGCCGAGGCCACGCTGGCTGGCGAGCGCGTGCGCATCCACGGCGCGGTCGCCATCGACGACAACCGCGGCAAGGCGCCGGGTACGGTGATTGCCGCCGCACGCGAGGGCATCGACATCGCCTGCGGGCAGGGCGCATTGCGCCTGCGCGTGGTGCAGCGCGAGGGCGGCAAGGCGATCACCGCCGCCGACTACCTCAACGCGCGCCGCGATTTGCCGGTTCAGGCATGAGCGCGACGGAAAAAGGCCCGTGGAGCGGCGGCGCGGCGCGCACGCCCGGCGTGCAGACGCGGATGCTGGCGGCCAAAGTGCTGGCGGCGGTCATCGGCCGCGGGCGCTCGCTGAAGGCCGAACTGGCCGCGACGCTGCCGAAGCTGGCTGATTCCCGCGACCGCGCGCTGCTCGAAGCGATCTGCTTCGCCGCGCTGCGCCGGCGCAACGCCTACGAACAGGCACTGCGGCACTGGCTGCAAAAGCCGCTGGGGCCGCGTGACGCTGACCTGATGGGCTTGTTGCTGGCCGGCTTCGCCCAGCTCGATGCGCTGGAACTGCCGGCGCACGCGGCGCTGTCGGCCACGGTCGAGGCGGCGCGCGCGCTGGGCCGCGAGCGGCAGGCCGGGCTGGTCAATGCGGTGCTGCGCCGCGCCCAGCGCGAGGGTTTCCCCGCCGCCCGGCCCGAGGAGAGCATGGCCGGCGTGGTTGCTGGAACAGGTGCGGCAGGATTGGCCGGCGCAGGCCGATGCGGTGTTCGCCGCCAGCCTGCAACCTGCGCCACTGTGGCTGCGGGTCAACCGCCAGCGGCAGCCGCGTGAGGCCTACCTGGCATTGCTGCACGAAGCCGGCATCGAGGCCGAGGCCGCGCCGTTGGCCGCCGACGCCATTGCCCTGCGCACGCCGGTGGCGGTGAACAGCCTGCCGGGTTTCGCGCAGGGCGCGGTATCGGTGCAAGACCTGTCCGCGCAACAAGTGGCCGACGCGCTGGCCCCGGCGGCGGGCGCACGCGTGCTCGACGCCTGTGCCGCCCCCGGCGGCAAATCGGCGCACCTGCTCGAACGCGACCCCGGCCTGCGCCTGCTGGCGCTGGACGTGGATGCGCGCCGCCTGCAACGCATCGGCGAAACCTTCGCGCGCACCGGCGTGGGCGCCCATGCCCGGGGGTGCAGGCCGCCGACGCCGCCGATACCGCCGCCTGGTGGGATGGCGAACCGTTCGACGCCGTGCTGCTGGACGCGCCGTGCTCGGCCACCGGCATCATCCGCCGCCAGCCCGACGTGCTGCTGCACCGCCGCCGCGAGGACATCGACGCGCTGGTGGCCTTGCAGGCGCGGCTGCTGGATGCGCTGTGGCAGGTGCTGCGGCCCGGCGGCGTGCTGCTGTATTCGACCTGCTCGATCCTGCGCCGCGAGAACCGGCAGCAGATTGCCGGCTTCCTTGCCCGCACCGCCGATGCGCGGCTGGAGCCGCTGCCGGAAGCCTTCGGCCACGACGATGCCGGCGCGCGCCAGCGCCTGCCCGGCGAGCAGGGCGGCGATGGCTTCTTCCATGCGCGCTTGCTGAAGCAGTGATGGCGATAGCGTGTGGGAGCGAGCTTTGCTCGCGAATGGCTTTCACGGGGAAGCCCTTAAAGCCATTCGCGAGCAAAGCTCGCTCCCACAAGAGTACGCACGCGTAGATGCGGGGCTTGCCCCGCATAGGGCTTTCCCGGTGAGGCTCGCACTCAAAGCACCCCTCCCAACCTCCCCCTACTCGCTGCGCGAGCAAGGGGAGGGGTAACGGCACCTTCCCGTTGTGGGCCACCAACCAACCTCTCGTCCACGCACGCTCGCTATCATTCGGCTTCATGCCAGGGAATGGAGCGGCCCGCTGTTTGCGGTGCGGTTCATGGCGAAGGAGTCAGCATCGGCTCATCAGTGTTTCACCACCGCTTTCCATTACCGCTGCGGCATCCGTTCCGGGCCAGCGCTGGCAGTATTTGCAGCACACCGCGTCGGCGGCGTTGTTCCTGCTGCCGGCGCTGTTGCTCAGTACGCCGCTCAACTTGCTGCCGTTCGGCCTGTTGCTGGCGGCGAGCAGCCTGCTCGGCTTCGATTACCTGTGCCGCGCCCGCGTGCAGGCCGGTGGCCCCGGCCGCTGGCTGGCGGCGCTGGCCGTGGCGGTGCTGGCGCTGGGTGCGTTGTCGGTGTGGTCGGCCGGCCTGCCGCTGCGCGACCTGGACAACCCCTCGCGCTTTTTGGTCATGCCGTGGGTGCTGCTGTGGGTCTGCGCGTTCCGGCCGAAGATGCCGGCGCTGTGGTGGGGCGCATGGTTCGGCTTGCTCGCCACATTGGCGGTGGCCGGCTTCCAGTTGGCCAACGGCTGGAAGCGTGCCGACGCCTGGACCAACGCCATCGTGTTGGCCGACGTGGCGCTGGTGCTGATGATCGTGCTGGTGTTCTGCCGGCCGCCGGCGCGCTGGGCGTGGATTGCGGTGGGCTTGGGCGTGGGTGGGCTGGTGATCCTGTGCACCGGCAGCCGTGGCGTGTGGCCGGCGCTGTTCGCGCTGCTGGTGGCAATGGTGTTCTCGATCCAGCGTGGCCGCAGCCACGTGCGCTTGGCGGCGCTGATCGGCCTGCTGCTGGTGGCGGCCACGTTGGTGTTGAGCGTGCCGCAACTGCGTGAGCACACGCGGCTGGACGAGTTGCGCAGCGACGTGCAGCGCATCGAGCGCGGCGACGTGGATTCCTCGGCCGGCGCGCGGCTGGAACGCTGGCAGGTGGCGTGGGGTGCCTTCGCCCGGCAGCCGTGGCGCGGCGTGGGCATCGGCCATTTCGACCGGGCGATGCAGCAGTTGCCCGGTTGCCGCCAGCCGGTGCAGGAGGAACGCTGCCACCTCGGCCACGCCCACAACGACCTGGCCGAATGGGCGGCGACGCTGGGCATTCCCGGCCTGTTGCTGTTGCTGGGCATCTACGGCTTGCCGCTGGCGATGTTCGTGTGCCTGCACCGCCGCAGCGGCGAGGGTGGTTTCCATGGCCCGGCGGCGGCGGGGATCATGCTGGTGGTGGCCTATGCGCTGTGCGGCCTCACCCAGTCGATGTTCGCCCACCAGATCACCACCGGTACTTACGCCGTGCTGGTGGGGGCATTGGCCGGGCTGTCGCTGGCCGGTGCTGCCGGGCGACGGCGAGGCATGGCGGCTCAGGGTTGATCGCGTGGCGGGTTGATCAGCGGCTGCCCGTTCTGCAGCAACCACAGCATGATGGTTTTCTGCCGCACGTAGTTGGCGCTGACGAAGGCTTCGATCAAGCCCGGCCAGCCGTCCAGGAAGCCGCGCTTGAACACGTAGCTGCGGAAGAAGCGCCACGCGGGCGAGACGACCAGCTTGCCCAGGCTGGCGCACTTGCCGCGCGCGAATTCGTGCTCGGCCATCATGCGCGCGTATTTCTGCTTCTTGTCCAGCAGTTGCAGGAAGCTGCGATACGGGTAGTGCAGTAAATCGCCTGAAAGCAGTGCAACAGGGCCATCTACCGAAACGGCCTCATGTATTTCACGCTCGCCGCGCCAGCCGCCGTGACGGCGGTCGAACAGCCGCAGCACCCGGTCCGGGTAGGCGGTGCCGTGGTGCAGGAAACGGCCGAAGTATTCCGAACAGCGCGCGAAGCGATAACCCTTGGCGCGCGTGAAGCCGGCAGCGCGCTCGGCTTCCATGGCCGCGCGCAGCGTCGCATCCACCCGTTCGTCCGCATCCAGGCATAGCACCCAGTCGTGGCTGGCCTGTTCCACGCAATACGCCTTCTGGCTGCGGAAACCGTCGAAGGCGCGTTGCAGCACCCGCGCGCCAGCCGCTTCGGCGATGGCAACGGTAGCGTCGGTGGAATACGAATCCACCACCACGATCTCGTCGCAGAAGGCCAGCGAGGCCAGGCAATCGCCGATCCGGTCGGCCTCGTTGAAGGCGATGATGCAGGCCGACAGGCGTGGGCGTGGGGATGACGGCGGCAGCGGGGACGGGTGGGGCATGGGGCGGCACGCGGGGGAGAACCGCCGCAAAGCCTAGCAGCGACGCCCTTGGCTGGCGATGCGATAATCGGCCGGATTTCCGGTCCTCCAGGAGCTTGCCCACGTGCCACGCCATTATCTGCTGTACGGTTCGGAGCGTTATGCGCTGGCCATCCTGCGGCCGTTGCAGGCGGCAATCAGGGCGCGTGGCGACGAGGCGGCATGGTTCTTCGATGGCCCCGGCGCGGAAGACCTTGCCGCCGACGAAACGCTGTTGACCGTGCAGCAGGTGCGTGACTGGAACCCGTGCGCCGTCATCACTTCGTCAAACGCGGTGCCGCATTTCTTCCCGGGCGTGAAGGTGGAAACCTTTCATGGTTTCGACGCGGGCAAGCCGCGCCACATCTACATCCGTGGTTTCTTCGACCTGTACTGCACCACCGGGCCGCGCGACACCGCCGCGTTCACCGAGTTGTCGGAAAAGCTGGGGCATTTTTCGGTAATCGAAACCGGGTTCCCGAAGATCGACCCGTTCATGAGCCAGTTGCACGACGAACCGGAGCCGGTGCGCGAGCCGCCGGTGATCCTGTACCACTCCACGTTCTCACCGTCGTGGAGTGCGGCCGGCATCTTGTACGACGAGATCAAGCGCCTGTCGCGGACCGGTGAGTGGCGTTGGATCGTCACCTTCCATCCGAAGATGGACCCGGAAATGGTGGCCAGGTACCGCGCGCTGGAAAACGATTACCTGCGCTTCGCCGACGACGACAACATCCTCGACCTGTTCCCGCAGGTCGACATGATGTGCTCGGATACCTCTTCGGCGCTCAACGAGTTCCTGCTGACCTACAAGCCGGTGGTCACCTTCAAGAACCGCCGGCCGGGCCCGCAGTTGATCGATATCGACGATGCAGCGCAGTTCGAGCCAGCGATCCGGAGCGCATTGAGCCGGCCGCCGGAATTGATGGCGGCGGTGCGCGAATTTGCCGATAACCTGCACCCATACCGCGATGGCAAATCCAGCGAGCGCATCCTGCAGGCCATCGACGGTTTCATCGCCAAGGGCGCGCGCAACCGCAAGCCCAAGCCGATGAACCTGTGGCGCAAGCTCAAGATTCGCAAGCGCATCGGCTATTGGGGTCGGGCGCGTACCTGAGGCGAGCAAGTCGGGGTTGCATCCCCGGCAGCGGTATGCGGGAGGCGCAGGGGCCGTAGCCCCGGCCTGCCGCCGTTACCAACGCAGTTGCCGCCGCGCCATTTCCTGACCCAGCCGTTCCATCAATCCGCGCGCCTGTGCTTCCTCGAGGAAGCGCAGACGCAGCGGCGGTGCGCCCAGTGCGCCGGCGGTATCGAGGGTGAGCGTGGCGGTGCCGAAATGGCGGTCCAGTGGCGAGCGGTCCAGCCGTACTGCCTGCAATTTGTCCAACTCGGCGATGCGCCACCAGCGGTTCCACCAGCCGCCGCGCACGGCCACCCGCTGCGCGTCGATGTTGTAGGCCATGCGTGCCACCTGACGACGCGCCTTGAACAGCGACCACGGCAGCCACAGCAGTGGCAGCAGACCCCATGTGCCGAAGCGGTGGCAGGCAATCGCCGTCGCCGCACCGACCACGGCCAGCGCCGGCAGGCACAGCCGCCACCAGCCGCGGTTCGATACGGGCTGCCATTGCGCGGGTGGCCATTGTGCGGTGGGCAGCAGGTGTTGCAGCAGCGTATCGCAGGCCATCGGCGTGGCCAGCGGCACCAGTTCCTTCAACGCGCGCCCGTCCTGTTCGGGCGTGTTGCCGCCGGCGATATCCACGCGTAGCTGGCGGCGGCGGAACAGCCGGTGCAGCACGCTTTCGCGCAGGGTCCACGCCTGTATGCGTCGCTGCGCGACGCTACTGCGTAGCCGGGTGAGCAGGCCGCGCTCCACGGTCAGCCGCCGCTCCTGCTCGCTCAGGCGGAAGCCGTGGTACTGCACGATTGCCAGTGCGATGGACAGCAGCCGCATCAGCACCAGTGCGAACAGCAGCACCAGCGCGCCGCTGGCGAGCAGCGCGGGCGTGTCCATGTGCAGGCGGCTGGCGTAACCGAAGGCTTGCCGGGCCTGGTCGCGGATGAAGTCTTCGGCCAGTTCGCGCGGGAACATCTGCCACAGCGCGCCGGCGAGCGCGGCCATCACCACCATCGCACGGTTGGAAATCAACCCTTGCCGCACCAGTTCCGGCAACGGCAGCGTGAGCAGCACGTGGCTGGCCGGTTCGACGCCTGCGTCGCCTGATGCCTCGCTGCCGCCGCCGTGGCGGATCAGCCGTTCCAGCTCCAGCGCCTGTTGCAGCCGCAGGACGCGCATTTCCGCTTCCGGCTTGGCCCCGGCCGCCGATTCCAGCCGCAATTCGGCCACGCCGAACAGGCGGTGCAGCAGGTTCTGGTGGACGACGACGTTGTGGATGCGCGCGAACGGGATTTCGCGGCGGGTGCGCTCGAAGATGCCGCTGCGGATGACCAGCGCGTCGCGGCCGATGCGGTAGCGGTAGGTCAGGTATTGCAGCAGGGCGCTGACGACCAGGGCGAGGACCACCCCCAGCGTGACCAGATGGAACGGCCATTCACCGCTGTCCTGGCGGCGGCTGCCGAAGAACAGCAGCGCCACCAGCGGCAGCAGGAATTGCTGCGCCTGCTGCTGCAATGCGAACAGCCACGACCACGGGTGCAACCGTTGTTCCCGTTCGGTGGCCGGGATGTCGGGGCCGTTCACAGCGCGTCGTCGTGGTCGAGCTGGCGTGCGAGCCGGTCGCGCAGGCGTTCGGCATCGGCCAAGGCCAGCCCGTCGATGGCGACGGTGTTCATGCGCGTGCCGGCGGTATGCACGACCAGCGTCGCCAGCCCCGCAGCGCGTTGCAGCGGGCCGCGGCGCAGGTCCAGATGCTGCACGCGCGATACCGGCACATGGCTTTCGCTGTGCCACAGGTGGCCGCGGCGCACGCCCAGCGCGTGGGTATCCAACCGCCAGAAGGTGCGGCGATGGCGGCGCCAGCCGAACCACGCACCGGCCGCCGCGCCCGCGATTGCGCCCGCCAGGGCGGCCAGCAGTCCGTGCGGCAGGCGCATCGCCAGCGTCAGCACGCCGCAGGCGATGCCGAGGGCCAGCGCCAGGCCCACGCCGCCGCCGATGGCCGCGAACGTCGCGCCACGTGGCGGCAGCGGCTGCCATGCAGCGTCGGGGGATTCCGGGAGTTCGGGTGGTTGCATGGGGCGGGAGCGAGTGGAAGGGGGGCGGGAACGAGTAGAAGCGGGTTCGTCGCGGGAAACAACTGCTCGCGATCCCTGGGGCAGTCCCCATCCCCGCCTTGGTGCGCGGGAGTGAACGAATATTCCCTGGCCGCCGTGGCTTGCCTACTGCGCCGCCATGATCAGCGCATCCACATCCAACTGGTGCCCGGCACGTTCGGCCTTGGTGCGCAGGTACTGCTCGTTCTCGGCGGTGATTTCGCCGGTCACCGGCACGCAGCCGAGCACTTCGATGCCGGCGTTGCGCAGGTGCTGCACCTTGGTCGGGTTGTTGGTCAGCAACTGGATGCGCTGCACGCCCAGCGCATGCAGCATCGCCACCGCGCTGCCGTAGCGGCGCTCGTCGGCGCCGAAGCCGAGTTGCGCGTCGGCGTCGATGGTGTCTAACCCTTCGTGCTGGTAACCGTAGGCGCGCATCTTGGCGGCGATGCCGGTGCCGCGTCCTTCCTGGTCCAGGTACAGCAGGATGCCGCCGCCCAGCTCCTTGAGCGTGCGCAGGCCGCGCCGCAGCTGGTCGCCGCAGTCGCACTTGAGCGAGCCGAACAGGTCGCCGGTCAGGCACGAGGAATGCACGCGCACCGGCACGACGCCGGCCATGTCCGGGTTGCCGACGATCACCGCCACCTGGTCGCGCTGCGCCACGCCGCCGCGGAACACGGCGAAATTGGCCATGCCCACGTCGCGCAGCGGTACCGGCGAGCGGGTGACCAGTTCGTAGTCCTGTCCGGCCTGCACCATGCCGTTGCGCAGGTCGTCCAGTGTCAGGTGCAGGCAGCCGTCGAACGCTGTTGCGCCGGATGACAGTTCCGCCGCGACCAGCGCCGGCAGCAGCAGGCCGAGGCGCGCCGCTTCGGCGGCGGCCACGTCCAGGTCGTCGCCTTCGTGCAGCGGGCCTTCTGGCGCGGGTGCATCGCGCAGCCACGCCAACGCCGGCAGGGTGTCGAAGTCGCGCCCGGCCAGCGGGACGCGGCAGCCGTGGGGGGCGTCGGTGCCCAGCGTGCGGGCGCGGGGAGCGGTCAGGAACAGGTAGTGGCGGTTGCCTGCGGCCTCGGCGAAGGCGGTGAAGCCCGCCGGCGAGGTGCTGTCCAGCGCCAGCGCTGCGCGCCGCAGCCGGCCATCGGTGACCACCACCGGCCGGCCCGCGCGCAGTTCGGCCGCCGCGCGTTCGCAACGGATGGCTGCGGTTTCGCCGAAGAAACCGTGGGGGTTGGCACAGGCGGGGGATGCGGCGTTCATCGTGTCCTGATGGGGGGGGTGATGCGGAATTTCAATGCGGGTGCCGTGCGGTGGCGTAGGGATCGTCTTCGCCGCTTTCCGGTGGGCGCAGGGTGTAGCGCTTGTAGGTCCACTGGTATTGCGCAGGGTCGCGGCGGGCGATGCGTTCGACGCCGGCATTGAGCGTGGCGGCGGCGAGCAGCGGGTCGGGGGCGGCGATCTGCGCCGGGGCCGGTTCCACGTGCAGCGCGAATTCGATGTCCGGGCCGATGCGTTCGCACCATGCGTACAGCACGGTGGCGCCGGTGCGCTCGGCCAGCCGGTTCACCAGCGTCATCGTCAGCGCCTGCACGCCGAAGAACGGCACGAACACGCCGTCGCCGTTCTTCGGCTGCTGGTCGGGCAGGATGGCGACCGCGCCGCCGTCCTTGAGTACCTTGAACAGCTGCCGCACCGCCGGGCCTTCGGCGCGTACCTGGCGCACGTTTTCACCGCCGCGCGCCAGTTGCAGGAAGGCGTCGCCCACCGGGTTTTCCGGCGGCGCATAGACGAAGGCGAACGGCCCGCGCGAGGCCAGCCACTGGTTCAGCAGTTCCCAGTTGCCGTAATGCGGGGCGACCATGATCACGCCCTTGCCGGCGGCCAGTGCGGCGTCGTACAGCGCGGTGCCGTGGTGTTCACGCAGATGGCGACGCAGGTTGTCGGCCGGGGCGTTGGTCCACAGGTACAGGGTTTCCAGCGTCTGGCGGGCGGTGGTGCGCAGCACGTCGTGGTGCAGGCGGGCGCGCTGTTCGGCGGGCAGTTCCGGGTAGGCCAGTTCCAGGTTGCGGCGCGTCACCCGGCTTTCGCGGGCGTCGATGCGCCGCCACAGCCACGCCACGCCATCGGCCAGCCGGCGCTGCCACGACCACGGCAGGCAGGTCAGCAGCGCGGCGGTGCGATGGCAGAGCTTGGCGGTGGTTTCCGGTTTCATCGGCACAAGTCTAGCGGTTGGAGCTGCGGTGGCATGATGTGCCACCTGTTCCGGGAGTCCCCCATGCTTGCCTTGATCCAGCGCGTCACCCAGGCCTCGGTCAGCGTCGATGGCGCGGTGGTGGGGCGGATCGGGCCGGGCCTGCTGGCGCTGGTCGGGGTCGAGCCGGGCGACGGCGAGGCGATGCTGCCGCGCATGGCCGAGCGCTTGCTCGGCTACCGGGTGTTCGCCGATGAGGCCGGAAAGATGAACCGTTCCCTGCACGATACCGGTGGCGGCTTGCTGCTGGTCAGCCAGTTCACGCTGGCCGCCGACACCCGCTCGGGCATGCGCCCGAGCTTCACCAGCGCCGCGCCGCCGGCCGAGGCTGAACGCATTTTCAACCGATTGGTGGCGATCTGCCGCGAAAAGCATGCCGGAGGGGTGGAAACCGGCCAATTTGGCGCCCATATGGTGGTCAGCCTGACCAATGACGGCCCGGTGACCTTCCTGCTGCGTCCCTGACCCGCCGTGGAACCACCGCCCGGCAGGCCGGCCACGGCGCTGGTATAATGCTAGGTTCCCCCATTTCCCTTCAGCCGGTGGCGCGAGCACTCATGGCCAACGAACGTCCTGCCCAGCAATCCGATATCAAGCAACTGATCAGCAAGGGCCTGGAACAGGGCTACCTGACCTACGCCGAAGTCAACGACCACCTGCCCGACGACATGGTCGATCCCGAGCAGATCGAGGACATCATCGGCCTGATCACCGGCATGGGCATCGACGTCCATGAAGTGGCGCCCGACGCCGACACCCTGATCCTGAGCGATGGCAACACCGGCAACCGCGAGGTCGATGACACCGCCGCCGAAGAAGCCGCCGCTGCACTTACCGCACTCGATACCGAAGGTGGCCGCACCACCGACCCGGTGCGCATGTACATGCGCGAAATGGGCACGGTCGAGCTGCTGACCCGCGAAGGCGAAATCGCCATCGCCAAGCGCATCGAAGAGGGCCTGGGCCAGGTGCAGGCCGCGCTCGGCACCTTCCCGCCGGCGGTTGAATCCGTGCTGGCCGATTACGAACTGCACAAGGAAGGCAAGAAGCGCCTGGCCGAAGTGATCGTCGGCTTCAACGATCTGGTCGAGGAAGTGCCGGCGCCGGCCGTCGAGGAAACCGCCGGTGATGCCGACACCGAGGCCGACGAAGACGAAGACGACGTCGGCGGCAGTGAGGAAGACGCCGGCCCGACCGGTCCGGACCCGGTCGAAGTCGCCAACCGCATGGAACAACTGGCCAATGACATGGCCAAGTTCAAGAAGGCCCATGCCAAGGGCGACGCCAAGGCGCAGGCCAAGCTGCGCGAAGAGCTGTCGGCCACCTTCGTCACGCTGAAGCTGCCGCTGCCGCTGACCGACGTGCTGGTGCGCCAGCTGCGCGACACGATGGGCCAGATCAAGGCGCAGGAGCGCCGCGTGCTGCACCTGGCCACGGTCACCGCGCGCATGCCGCGCAAGGACTTCATCCGTTCGTGGGAAGGCAACCAGACCAACCTGGAATGGGTCGATGACGCGATCAAGCGCAAGCAGAAGTGGTCTTCGGCGCTGCGCGACGTCAAGGACCAGATCGTCTCCGAACAGCAGTCCACGCTCGACGTGGAGAAGGCCTCGCACCTGACGCTGGACGAGCTGAAGGAAATCAGCCGCGTGATGGCCTACGGCGAAGCCAAGGCGCGCAAGGCCAAGAAGGAAATGGTCGAGGCCAACCTGCGCTTGGTGATCTCGATCGCCAAGAAGTACACCAACCGCGGCCTGCAGTTCCTCGACCTGATCCAGGAAGGCAACATCGGCCTGATGAAGGCGGTGGACAAGTTCGAATACCGCCGCGGCTACAAGTTCTCGACCTACGCCACGTGGTGGATCCGCCAGGCCATCACCCGCTCGATCGCCGACCAGGCGCGCACCATCCGCATCCCGGTGCACATGATCGAGACGATCAACAAGCTCAACCGCATTTCCCGCCAGATGCTCCAGCAGTACGGCCGCGAGGCCACGCCGGAGGAGCTGGCCAAGGAAATGGACATGCCGGAAGACAAGATCCGCAAGGTGATGAAGATCGCCAAGGAGCCGATCTCGATGGAAACCCCGATCGGCGACGACGAGGATTCGCATCTGGGCGACTTCATCGAGGACACCAACGTGATGTCCCCGATCGACGCGACCACCGACATCAACCTGTCCGAAACCGTGCGCGACGTGCTGGCCGGCCTGACCCCGCGGGAAGCCAAGGTGCTGCGCATGCGCTTCGGCATCGACATGAACACCGACCACACGCTGGAAGAAGTGGGCAAGCAGTTCGACGTCACCCGTGAGCGCATCCGCCAGATAGAGGCCAAGGCCCTGCGCAAGCTGCGCCACCCGAGCCGCTCCGAGCAGTTGCGCAGCTTCCTCGACATCGACTGACCCGTGCATTGCAGGCAATGAAAGACAAAGCCCCGTTTCGGCGGGGCTTTGTCGTTTCCGCTTGCCGATGCGTGCGGTGGCTGGTGCCGTCCACTACACTGTGCGCCCGCTGCGGGCCTATAGCTCAATGGTTAGAGCAGAGGACTCATAATCCTTTGGTTCCAGGTTCGAGTCCTGGTGGGCCCATATAGCCATCCATTGAAAAAGCCCGGCAAAGCCGGGCCTTGGGGAGGGCAAAGGCTGCGGGGGATTACACCCGGCCAAACACCAGCGTCGCGTTCGTGCCGCCGAAACCGAAGCTGTTGGACATCACCGTGTCCAGCTTGGCTTCCTGCGTCTGGCGCAGGATCGGGAAGCCGGCTGCGCGTTCGTCCAGCGTTTCGATGTTGGCCGAGCCGGCCATGAAGCCGTCGCGGAGCATCAGCAGGCTGTAGATCGCTTCATGCACGCTGGCTGCACCCAACGAGTGGCCGGACAGGGCCTTGGTCGAGGAAATCGGCGGAACCTTGTCGCCGAACACTTCGCGCACCGCGCCCAGTTCGGTGATGTCGCCCAGCGGGGTCGAGGTGCCGTGGGTGTTGAGGTAGTCGATCGGGCGGTCGATGCCGGCCAGCGCCATGTTCATGCAGCGCACCGCGCCTTCGCCCGATGGGGCAACCATGTCGGCGCCATCGGAGGTGACGCCGTAGCCGAGCAGCTCGGCATGGATACGGGCGCCGCGGGCAATGGCGTGGTCGTAGTCCTCCAGCACCAGCATGCCGGCGCCGCCGGCGATGACGAAACCGTCGCGGTTGGCATCGTAGGGACGCGAGGCGGTGGCCGGGGTGTCGTTGAAGCTGGTCGATAGCGCGCCCATCGCGTCGAACATCATGCTCATCGACCAGTGCAGGTCTTCGCCGCCGCCGGCGAACACGATGTCCTGCGCGCCGTGGCGGATCATGTCCGCGGCCGCGCCGATGCAGTGCGCGGAGGTGGCGCAGGCGGCCGACAGCGAGTAGCTGACGCCCTTGATGCTGAAGGCGGTGGCGAGGTTGGCCGACACGGTGGAGCACATCGTGCGCGGCACCATGTACGGGCCGATCTTGCGCACGCCACGGTTGCGCAGCAGGTCCGCGCCTTCAACCTGCCACTGGCTGGAGCCGCCGCCGGAGCCGGCGATCAGACCGGTGCGCACGTTGCTGACCTGCGCTTCGTCCAGACCAGCGTCGGCGATGGCGTCGCGCATGGCGATGTAGCTGTAGGCCGCCGCGTCGCTCATGAAGCGCTTGAGCTTGCGGTCGATCTGCGCGTCGAGGTCGATATCGACGCGGCCGCCGACCTGGCTGCGCAGGCCGGCTTCGGCATGGTCGGGCAGGAAGGTGATGCCGGGACGGCTTTCGCGCAGGGCGCTGGAAACGGTGTCCAGATCGTTGCCGAGGCACGAGGTGATGCCCATGCCGGTGATGACGACGCGACGCATCAGAAGCTCTCGGTGGAGGTGAACAAGCCGACGCGAAGGTCCTTCGCGCTGTAGATTTCGCGGCCATCGACCAGCATGCGGGCGTCGGCCTGCGCCATCACCAGCTTGCGGTTGATGACGCGGGTGATGTCGATTTCGTACTGCACCAGCTTGGCGCTGGGCAGTACCTGGCCGGTGAACTTGACCTCGCCGCAGCCCAGTGCGCGGCCGCGGCCTTCGGCGCCGATCCATGTCAGGAAGAAGCCGGTGAGCTGCCACATCGCATCGAGGCCGAGGCAGCCGGGCATCACCGGGTCGCCGATGAAATGGCAGCCGAAGAACCACAGGTCCGGGCGGATATCCAGTTCGGCGCGCACCAGGCCCTTGCCGTGCGGGCCGCCGTCATCACGGATGTCGGTGATGCGGTCGAACATCAGCATCGGGTCGTTGGGCAAGCGGCCCTTGTTGGGGCCGAACAGTTCGCCGCGTGCGCTGGCCAGCAGCTGTTCGCGCGAGAACGCATGGAGACGGTTCATCGAAGCGGTATTCCCGAAGCTTGAAAGCGTAACGGGCAAGGATGCTTGAAGGATGCGCTTTCAATCAACAGTTTTAACCGTACGCATCCGTAGTGTTCGCTGGAAAAGCCGGCACGTTCGCCGCAGATCGTACTGGTGCGTATGGAGCGGCGGGCTATCATGATGCCTCTGTTTCGAGGTGTCGCTTTCGGTCGCATGCGCAAGATCATCCACATCGACATGGACGCGTTCTATGCGTCGGTCGAGCAGCGGGACGATCCGACGTTGCGCGGCCGTCCGGTGGTGGTGGCATGGCGCGGGGCACGCTCCGTGGTGTGCGCGGCGTCCTACGAGGCGCGGGTGTTCGGCGTGCGTTCGGCGATGCCTGCGCTGCGTGCCGAGCGGCTGTGCCCGGACGCGGTGTTCGTGCCGCCGGATTTCACCCGCTACAAGGCGGTGTCGCGGCAGATACGCGAAATCTTCCTGCAGCACACGCCGCTGGTGGAGCCGTTGTCGCTGGACGAGGCGTATCTGGACGTCACCGCGTCGCCGAGTTCCGGCGGCATCGCCACCGATATCGCGCGGACGATTCGTGCGCAAATCCGCGAGGCGACGTCGTTGACGGCTTCGGCCGGCATCGCGCCGAACAAGTTCCTCGCCAAGATCGCCTCGGACTGGCGCAAGCCCGATGGCCAGTTCGTGGTGCCGCCGGCGCGCGTGGAGCGCTTCCTGACGCCGTTGCCGGTGAGCCGCGTGCCGGGCGTGGGCAAGGTGATGGAGGGCAAGCTGGCGGCGCTGGGCATCGCCACGGTCGGCGATCTGCGCGCCCTGCCGCTGGAGCAACTGGAAGCCTTGTTCGGCACGTTCGGGCAGCGGTTGCACCAGCGTGCGCGCGGCATCGACGAGCGGCCGGTGGAGCCTGACCAGCCGGTGCAATCGGTTTCCACCGAGGACACTTTCAGCGAAGACCTGAGGTTGGGCGAGTTCGACGAGCTGATCGCGCAGTTGGCCCAACGCACGTGGCGCGCCTGCGGGCGCACCGAGCGCGTCGGCCATACCGTGGTGCTCAAGCTCAAGACCGCGCAGTTCCGCATCCTCACCCGCAGCTTCACGCCGGATGCGCCACCGGCTTCGGTGGAAGACGTGCGCGACATTGCCTTGGCACTGTGCCAGCGCGTGCAGTTGCCGCCGGAGACGCGCTATCGGCTGGTGGGCGTAGGCGTTTCGGGGTTCCGCGACCGCGAGGATTCGGTGGTGCAGGGCGATTTGTTCCGCGAGATGCCGGTGGATTAGCGCATCGCGGGAGCGCACTCCGTGCGTGATGGGGCCATCCCCCTGAATCCCGGCGCGTGAAAGCCATATCGCGCACGGAATGCGCTCCCCTCGGGTTCCCGCAATACAATCGGCGGCCTTCGATACGGGAGTAGTGCGTGGAAACTGCGGCACTGATATTCGATCTGGACGGCACGCTGGTCGATAGCGCCGCCGACATCGCCGAAGCGGTCAACCGCATGCTGGATGATCTTGCGTCGCCGCGCGTCGAAGAGGCCGTCGTGCGCAGCTGGATCGGCGAAGGCGTGCGCAATCTGGTCGATACCGCGCTGCATCACGCCGGCAGCGAGCGCACGCTCGACGAGGTGATGCCCGGTTTCATGCGCCATTACCACGACTGCCTGTTGCGCAGCCCGCGCCTGTATGACGGCGTGGCCGAGGCGCTGCGGTTGTTGCAGGCGCAGGGCATGCCGATGGCGATCTGCACCAACAAGCCATCGGCGCTGGTGCCGCCGTTGCTGGAGTACCTGGGCATCGCGCCATACTTCGCGCATATCGTCGGCGGTGACACGCTGCCGCAGCGCAAGCCTGCGCCGGAGCCGTTGCTGCATGCGGCGCAGTTGCTGGGGCAGGCGGTGTCGAGTTGCTTGATGGTCGGCGATTCGGCCACCGACCTCGGTGCGGCGGAAGCGGCTGGCATGCCGCTGGTGCTGGTGCGCTATGGCTATCTGCGCGATCTGGACGTGCAGGCGACGAGCGCCTTGGCGGTCATCGACGATCTGCGGGAGCTGCTTGCGCTGCGTGAGCCTGCGTAGGTCGGAATTACGTCCGCGACGGTGGTGCGCCCTCCCGCACTCTGCCGTGTCGGCCATGCAGGACCTGCCTATGTCGCATCGATCCGGCCCATTGAGGACCGGATCGATGCAGGACACCGTGTGGCAGGGGATTACTTCGAACGGTAGCGCAGCGTCACCTGGTACTCGCGGCCGGGCTGGTTGTACCAGGCCACGGTTTCGTATGCGCGGTCGAACACGTTGGCCGCGCGCGCCTGCACGCTCCATGCGTCGTTGATGGCGTATTCCACGCGCAGATCGACGGTGCCGTAGCCGGACAGGCGCACGCTGTTGGCCGGGTCGTCGAAACGGTGGCCGCTGCCGGCGGCGGTGACGCCCACGCGCAGCGGGCCGAAGGCGCGATCGACGTCGATGCGGCCGCTGGTGCGGGCACGGCGCGGCAGCCAGTTGCCGTGGGTGGCCGCGCCTGCGGTGCGGTCGCGCGGATCGGTGACGCTGGCCTGCGCATTGATGTCGAAACCGGCCAGCGTGACGAAGCCGGCCAGCTCGGTGCCGCGGATGCGCGCTTCGGCGATGTTGTACGGGGTGTAGGTGCTGTCCAGCGCGATCAACTGGTCGATGCGGGTTTCGTAGGCGTTGAAGCTCCAGTTCCAGCCGTCGCCGTACTGGCCGATGCCGAGGTTCGCGCTCTTCGACTCTTCCGGCTTCAGCGCCGGGTTGTTGTAGCAGCCCCACGGCGAGCACGGGTAGTACAGGTCGTTGAAGGTCGGGGCCCTGAAGCCGGTGCCGGCGCTGGCGTTCAGGCGCAGGCCGTGGCCGAGGTCGAAACCGTAGCCGAGGCTGCCGGTGGCGTGGTTGCCGAACTGCTCGTTGTCGTCGTTGCGCACGCTGGCTTGCAGCGAGTGCGCACCGAAGCGGCCCTGGTATTCGACGAACACGCCGGTGTTGTCGCGGCTTTCGACGGTGAAGGCGGTGGTGGCGGCGACGCGGTCACGCTGCCAGTCGGCGCCGGCGCTCAACTGCTGGCCTTCGGCGAGCCGGATGTCGCCTTGCAGGCTGGCGGTGTCGCGGCGGCTGTCGAGGGTGGAAACGAAGCTGCGTGCACCATTGGCGGCGAGGTAGCCGTCGGACTGGTCGTTGTTGCGGCCCACCCGCGCGGTCAGGCGGAAGGCATCGCCCGGGTTCCACAGCAGCTTGCCGCCGAAGACCTGCTGGCGGTTGTCCGATTCGTTGCGGGTGCTGCCGTCGAGCTGGATGCGGCTGGCGGCGTCGAGCAGTTGGCCTTCCACGCTCAGGGTGTCGCTCAATGCATAGCCCGCGCGCAGGGTGAGCGAGGTGTTGCGGTAGCCGTCGCGGTCGGGTTCGTTGGTGAAGCAGCCGGCGCCGTTCCACGTGGCCGGGTCGTAGAAACCACGGCAGGCATTGATGCCATCGGTTTCCTGCCGCGCGCCCTGCGCGGCGATCCAGCCGCGTTCGCCACGGTTGCTGAAGCCGGCGCTGGCCTGGCGCAGCTTGTTGCTGCCGGCGGTCAGCGTGAGGTTCTGGCGCAGGCCCTGGCCGGCGCTGCGGGTGAAGATCTGGATCACGCCGCCGATGGCTTCCGAGCCGTACAGGCTGGAACGCGGGCCGCGCACGATTTCCACGCGCTCGACCTGGTCGATCGGCAGGTCCTGCAGCGCCGGCATGCCGCTGGTGACCGAGCCGTAGCGCACGCCATCGACCAGCACCAGCGTCTGGCTGGAAGAGGTGCCGCGCATGAACAGCGAGGTCGGCTGGCCGGAGCCGCCGTAGTTGCCGAAATCCAGCCCGGCGCGGCCGCGCAGCAGGTCCAGCAGCGAGCCGGCCTGGCTGCGTTCGATCTGCTCGCGGTCGATCACCTGCACCGGCACCACGCTGTCGGCGATGGCGATCGGCGTGCGGGTGGCGGTGACGATCACGTCGTCCAGTTCGGTGGGCGCCTGTTCGGCGGCGGCGATGCCGGGCAGTGCGAGCGCCAGGGCGAGGGAAAGGGCGTGGTGGGGCAACTTCATTGGGGAACTCCTGCAACCCGCGCGCTCCCGCGCGGACGAACGGTGGGGGTTGCGCGGGATAAGGGAATGCGACGGAGCTGCGCACACGGCGCCACTGCCGCCGCCATGCCCTCCGCATCGCAACCAGTCAGCTTCCGGGCCGGTCTCCGGGCTTGCAGGCGAAGCGGGGGCCGCTTCCCGGGCAGGCGCCTTCCCGTGCGGTGGATGCACAGTGGCGGTATGCCTGTCCTTGTCCTGCTTACCGTTGCGGGGGGGGGCAGCGCCGGACTGGCGGATGGCTGGGCTCCCAGCAATGCGCGGCACCGGCTTCCCGTTTCAACCGGCGGAAGGAGAGTTCCGGCCGGTCACCTGAAAGCGTGCGCATTCTAAGGCATCGCGGGCGCGGCAACGCTGAAGGCCGGGATGGATGAGGTCGAAGCGCCATCGCTGCCACCCTAGAATGCCCGCCCCCCACGCGGCATCGGAACACACGTGAGTGAAGACTGGTTTACCCGCGCCTGCCCCGCGGCCTCGCAGGCGCACCGGCAGCAGGCCATCGCCCGCCAGCGGCAGCTGACCAAACCGGAAGGTGCGCTGGGGCGGCTGGAAACCCTCGCCATCGAACTGGCCGCCCTGCAACGCCGCGACCAGCCCCGCGTGGCGCGGGCGCCGGTGCTGGTGTTCGCCGGCGATCACGGCGTTGTCGCGCAGGGCGTGTCGGCATATCCGGCGGAGGTGACGGTGCAGATGTTGCGCAACTTCGCCACCGGCGGCGCGGCCATCGCGGTGCTGGCACGCGAGCTGGAGCTGCCGTTGCACGTGTGGGATGTCGGCAGCCTCGCCGAGGCACCGGTGCCCGGCGTGACGTGCGACAAGCCACGCTGCGGCACCGACGATTTCAGCATCCGCCCGGCGATGACGGCAGCCGACCGCGACGCGGCGTTCGCCGCTGCCGCACGCGCCGTCGAATCCGCCTGCGCCGATGGCGCCGACCTGCTGGTGCTGGGCGAAATGGGCATCGGCAACGCCACCGCCGCCAGTGCCCTGGCCGCTGCGCTCGGGCCGCTGCCGTTGGCCGAACTGGTCGGCGCGGGCACCGGTCTGGATGCGATGCGCATTGCCGGCAAGCAGCAAGTCATCGTGCGCGCCCTGGACTTGCATGGCGACGCGATCAACACGGCTGGCGAACCGGCGCTGGAAGCGCTGCGACGCGTCGGCGGGCTGGAAATCGCTGCCTTGGCCGCCGCGATGATCGCCGCCGCGCAGCGCGGCGTGCCGGTGCTGGTGGATGGCTTCATCGTTTCGGCCGCGGCGCTGGCGGCGGTGCGGATCAACCCGTCGCTGCGGCCGTGGCTGCTGTTCTCGCACCGCTCGGCCGAGCGCGGCCATGCCGGCGTGCTCGATTGCCTGCAGGCCGAACCGCTGCTGCAACTGGACCTGCGCCTGGGCGAGGGTTCCGGCGCGGCACTGGCGTTGCCCTTGCTGCGGCTGGCCTGCGCGCTGCACAACGACATGGCCACCTTCGCCGAGGCCGCGGTGGCGCAGCGGAGCGCTGCGCCATGATCCTCGACCTGCTGCGCCATGCCTCCACCGGCCGCCCCGGCCACCTCGACGGCCGCACCGATCCGCCGCTGATCGACGGCGCGCTGGATGCGCTGCTGCAACGCCACGGTGGTGGCCACTGGAGTCGGGTGATCGCCTCGCCGCGCCGGCGTGCACTGGATACCGCCACCGCGCTGTTGGCTGGCCGCGAGCTGTTCTGCGAAATCCACCCGGACTGGGCCGAACTGGATTTCGGTGATTGGGACGGCCGCCGTTACGACGAAGTCCCCGCCGAACAATTGGCCGGGCTGTACGACCCACCGCATGCGGTGGCACCGCCCAATGGCGAAAGCTGGCAGCAGTTCCAGTCGCGCATCGACGCGCAGTTGCAACGGTTGCTGGACGAGGACGAGGACGAGGACGACGGCGATGGCCCGGTGCTGGTGGTCAGCCATGCCGGCGTGCTGCGATTGGTGGTGTCGCGTGTCTGTGGCATGCCGCTGGCGGCGCTGTGGGCATTGCGCATCGACTACGGCACGCGCCTGCGCCTGCGCGTGGAACGCGGCGACGATGGCCAGTTGTGGGGCGAGTTGCTGGAGTTGTGCCAGCCATGAGCCTGCGCCGGCTGATCCTCGCCATCCAGTTCCTGACCCGGCTGCCGACGCCGCAGGTGAAGGATTTCCGCGCCGAGGACCTGAGCCGTTCGGCGGTGTACTACCCGCTGGTCGGCATGATCATCGGCGCGCTGCTGATGTTGCCGCTGTACCTGCTGGACGGGCGGCCGTGGTTGGCGGCGGTGCTGGCCCTGTTGCTGTGGGTGTGGGTGACCGGCGCGCTGCATCTGGACGGGCTGGGTGACGTCGCCGATGCCTTCGGCGCTGCGCACCGCGACCCGCAGCGCTTCCTCGAGGTGCTCAAGGACCCGCACATGGGCGTGTTCGGCGTGGTCACGCTGGTCATGCAGCTGTTGCTCAAGCTGGTGCTGCTGGGCGAACTGGCGGCAAGCTCGCTGTGGTACGGCATCGTGCTGGTGCCGGCGTGGGCGCGCTGGGGCACGCTGTGGTGGAGCCAGCGGCTGCCGTCGCTGCATGCCGACGGCATGGGCGAGCGTTTCGCGTGGCGGCTGGACATGCGCTGGTTGTGGCTGTGGGCGCTGCTGCTGGCGCTGGTCAGCGCCTTCGTCGCATGGCCGCTGCTGTCGGCGTTGCTGCTGGTGCCGCTGCTGTCGCTGTGGTGGCGGCGCCGGTTGGGCGGCATTTCCGGCGATTGCCTCGGTGCCAGTGTCGAAGTCACCGAGACGTTGCTGCTGCTGGCGTTGGTACTGGCTGCGTAGGCGCGGGGCTACCGGTCGTCACCGAAACGGAGTTCACCGATTTCCTCGGTCTCGGCCTCGACATGCACGCGGTGCTCAACCACCGGGCCGGGCAGCTGCGCGCTGCGCATGGCCGGCAACCCGCCGCCGGCGGCCTCGTATTCGGCGACCAACTGCTGGCGGCGCGGCTCGGGCACTTCCTGCCAGTGGCAGTCGCACAACGCGCCTTCCAGCGAATAGAGCAGATTCAGGCTGGGCTTGAAGCCGGCGCGGCGCACCTTGACGAAGGCGCCGACCGCACCAGCGGCGGCCAGGTCCTCGGCGCTGCGCAGGCCCACCTGGCGCAGCCATGCCGCACTTTTCGGGCCGATGTTGCGCAGCTTCAATGTACTCACGCCAAGGCCTCGACAAACACCTGCGCAATGGCCTCCAGCCCGGTTTGGTCGTCGGCATCGAAGCGCGCGGGGAGCGGGCTGTCGATGTCGAACACGCCAATCAATTCATCACCGCGCAGCAACGGCACCACCAGTTCCGAGCGCGAGGCCGAATCGCAGGCGATATGGCCGGGGAAGGCATCGACGTCTTCCACGCGCTGGGTCTGGCGGCTGCTTGCTGCCGCACCGCATACGCCCTTGTGCAGCGGGATGCGCACGCAGGCCGGCAGCCCCTGAAACGGGCCGACCACCAGTTCGGTGCCGTCGAAAAAATAGAAGCCGACCCAGTTGAGCTGCGGTAGTGCGTGATAGACCAGTGCCGACAGGTTGGCGGCATTGGCAATGCGGTCGCGTTCGCCGTGGACCAGCGCGCGGGCCTGCGCCAGCAGCTGGGCATACTGTTCCGGTTTGCTGCCGGTGAGCGTGGAAGTAGTGAACATGCGCCGAGTTTAGCAACGCTGGCCTTGGCCCAGCGGACATTGCCGGGGAAACGGTAGCGCCCGGCCGTTGGTCGGGCGGCGGTGCACGGTGCCGACCAGCGGTCGGCACCCACCAGTGCTTAATTGACCAACGCGAGATCGTCGATCAAGGCGCGCAGGAAACGCGCCGCTTCGCCGCCGGTGCAGGCGCGGTGGTCGAAGGTGACCGACAGCGGGATGACCTTGTGCGTTTCCACGCCGCCCATCACCGGGGTGAGCTGGAAGCGGGCGCGGCCTGCGGCGACGATGGCCACGCACGGCGGCACCACCACCGGCGTTGCATAGCGGCCCGCGAACATGCCGAAGTTGCTCAACGAGATGGTGTAGCCAGTGAGTTCCAACGGCGCGATGCTGCGGTCTTCCACTTGCTGGCGCAGGCGGTTGATGCCTTCGCGCACGCCGCGCGCGTCGAGCATGTCGGCGTTGCGCAGGGCGGGGGACGAACAGGCCGTCGTCGGTATCCACGGCGATGCCGATATCGACTTGTGCATGCAGGGTGCGGGTGAGGTTGTCGCCGTCGAACCAGGCGTTCATTGCCGGCACCGCCTGGCAGGCGCGGACGATGCCGCGCACCAGCCGCGAGGTCATGTCGTTGCCCGGCGCCCAAGCGTGGATGTCGGCGTCGTCGCTCAAGGTGGTCGGCACCACCTTGCTGTGCGCGTCGGCCATCACCCGCGCCATGTTGCGGCGCACGCCCTTGAGCGGTTCCGGTTGGCCCTTGGCGATTACGCTAGGGGGCGCGGTGCGCATCGGTTTGCCGGCGGCGGAAAGGGGAGTACGCTCCTTCCCCCATGGGGGAAGGTGCCCGAATGGCGGATGGGGGTACGGTGGCCGCCGAACCCCTCACCCCCAGCCCCCGCCTCGCGCCCCGGCCCGTCCCAGTGGGACGGGCGCTCCACCGCACGCGCGCCAGTGGCGCGCAAGCCGTGCGTTGTCGCCCCAGTGGGAGAGGGGAGCAAAGCAGCCGGATTCGCCGCCGCCTGCTTCACATCCTCCATCGTCACCGCGCCTTCGGCACCGGTGGCGCGCACGCGGGCCAAGTCCACGCCGAGTTTGCGCGCCACGGCGCGCACCGCCGGCATCGCCTTGACGCCACCCACGGCCACGGCCTGTTCGGTATGCACGGCGTTGGAGCTGACCATCGCGCCGACCACGGTGCCTTCGTCGGCGCGTTCGGCGGCAGCAGCGGCGGGTGCCGGGGCGGGCGCTGCTACAGGCGCAGCCGGGGCCGGTGCGCCGTGGTGATGGCCGGTGTCCTGCCCTTCGGCGCGCTGCGGCAGGTTCGGGTCGATCTCAAACTGCGCCAGCACATGCCCGGTGACGACGATATCGCCCGCCGCGCCGGCCAGCTTCAGCACCTTGCCGGACACCGGCGAAGGCACTTCCACCACCGCCTTGGCGGTTTCCATCGACACCAGCGGTTCGTCCAGTTTGATCACGTCGCCTTCCTTGACGAACCATTCGACGATGGTGGCGTCCGGCAGGCCTTCGCCCAGGTCGGGCAGGTTGAAGTTCTTGGTCTGGCTCATCAGGGGGTTTCTTCCAGGAGTTCAAGGTCGCGTGCCGGCAGCCAGCCCTGTGCGCCGTTGGCGCGTTCAGACCACCACCAGCCGCCGTGTTCGTGATGCAGTTTCACCCGCTCGCCGCTGTCCACGTCCAACTCTTGCGCGCTGTAGTCGCGCAGCGCTTCGGCGCGGCCATCGTCAAGTACGCGCAGCCATGCAACCGGTGCCCAGCCGGCGCGGTTGTCGGCGGTGCGCACCCAGGCGAAATCGGGCCATTCCTCATCGCGCACGCCGAGTTCGACGACCTGCCCCGCATGGAAGCGCAACGGAACCGGGTACTGGCTGCGGTAGGCACTGAGCAAACGTGCGCGCATGTCAGCCCGCCGCTACCGCGCGCTTGGCCGCGGTGACGATGCGCTCCACGCTCGGCAGGTACTTCATTTCCAGCCGGAACAGCGGGATGTGGGTGTCGTAGCCGGTGACGCGCTCGACCGGGGCCAGCAGGTCGTACATGGATTCCTCGGCCAAGCGTGCGGCAATTTCCGCGCCGAAACCGGCGGTCTTCGGCGCTTCCTGCACGATCACGCAGCGGCCCGTCTTGGCCACCGATTCGGCGATGGTGGCGAAATCCAGCGGGCGCAGCGTGGCCACGTCGATGACTTCGGCGCTGATGCCTTCACCGGCCAATTTGTCGGCCGCTTCCAGCGCTTCCTTCACCTGTGCGCCCCATGCCACCAGCGTCACGTCGGTGCCGTCGCGCAGCACGAAGCACACGTCCAGCGGCAGTGCTTCGCCGTCGTTGACCACCACTTCCTTGTATTGGCGGTAGATGCGCTTGGGCTCCATGTAGATCACCGGATCCGGCTCGCGAATCGCGGCCAGCAGCAGGCCGTAGGCGCGCTGCGGGCTGGACGGCAGCACCACGCGCAGGCCCGGCACGTTGGTGAAAATGGCTTCGTTGGCTTCGCTGTGGTGTTCCGGCGCGCGGATGCCGCCGCCCCACGGCACGCGCAGCACCATCGGGCAGTGCAGGCGGCCACGGGTGCGGTTGCGGATGCGCGCGGCGTGGCAAATGACGTGGTCAACCATTGGGTAAACGAAGCCGTCGAACTGCGCTTCGGCCACCGGCTTCATGCCTTGCACGGCAAGGCCAACGGTGAGGCCGGCGATGGTGGTTTCATCCAGCGGCGTGTCGAGCACGCGCTGCGCGCCGAACTGCTGTTGCAGGCCGGCAGTGGCGCGGAACACGCCGCCGTTCACGCCCACGTCTTCGCCCAGTACCAACACCGTGGGGTCGTGTGCCATCTCCCAGGCAAGCGCTTGGGTGACGGCTTCAATCAGGGTGATGGGCGTGGCGGTCATGCTGGGTTCTCCGCTGGCGGCTGCCGCGCCGTGGGCGCTGGCGAGTTCATGGGCGGCGTGCACGCCGGCGCTGTGCTTGATGTCATCCATGACGCTGCTCCAGGGCGATGGCGGCGGCGCGTTGGGCCAGCAGGTCCGGCGGCGGGTCGGCGTAGAGGTAGTCGAACATCGCTTCGACCGGCTGCACCGGGGTGTTGAGGTAGGTGTTGACCTCCTCGTCCACGCGCGCGCCGCATTCGGCGATCCAGTGCTTCTCTTCTTCCTCGTTCCATACGCCCTGCGCGGTCAGGTACTTGCGCAGGCGGATCAGCGGTTCGTTCTGCCACGCGGCTTTGACTTCGGCATCGTCGCGGTAGCGGCGGGCGTCGTCGGCGGTGGTGTGGTCGGACAGGCGATAGGTGAGCAGTTCCAGCACGGTGCCGCCTTGGCCGGACAGCGCACGCTCGCGGGCCTGTTCCATCGCTGCCAGCACTGCAATCAGGTCATTGCCATCCACTTGCAGGCAGAACAAGCCGCCGGCCAGGCCCTTCTGCGCCAGCGTTTGCGCGCCGGTTTGTGCCGAGCGTGGCACCGAGATTGCCCAGCCGTTGTTCACCACGCACAGAATCAGCGGCAGCGTGTAAGCGCCGGCCGAGTTTACCGCGGCGTAGAAGTCGGTCTTGGAGCTGCCGCCGTCGCCGCACACGGCCACCGCCACTTGCGGTTTGTTCTGCAATTTGAACGCGAGCGCGGTGCCGGCGGCGTGCAGGCATTGGGTGGAAATGGGCACGCAGATCGGGAAGTCGCGTGCGGCGTCGCTGGTGCGGTCGTAGTCGCTGCCGCGCTCGTCGCCACCCCAGTACATCAGCACGTCGCGCGGGCGCACGCCGCGCATGAACATGGCGCCGTACTCGCGGTAGCTGGGGGCCAGCACGTCGCCGGGTTTCATGGCCGCGCCGATGCCGACATGGGCCGCTTCATGGCCCAAACAGGAGGCGAAGGTGCCGAGCTTGCCGGTGCGCTGCAAGGCCACGGCCTTGGTGTCGAACACGCGGGTGGCCAGCATCTGCTTGAACATCGGCAGCAGGGCGCGCGGGTCGCGCAGCGAGGCCGGCAGGTCGTCGCGTACCAGGGTGCCGGAGGCGTCGAGGTACTGGAGGTAGTCGATGTGGAACTGGGCGGAAACCGTCATTGCAGCAACACCTTGGACAGATGGTTTCAAATGATAGGAATTGCACATGGTAAGGACTCGGCCCGGAAAAGCCGTCCTGCGCCGCAACACGAGAACGTGGCGAATGTGCGCGACATGCCGTGCCAAGCGTGTCGAAGCAACGTATTCAGCTTCATGGTTGGCGGGTGCTGCATTGTCGCGCTGGGGGTGTTTGGATTCCGTTGTGGCCAACCTTCCGTGACCAACAGTCGGTGGATGGAGTGGGTGCCGACCGTTGGTCGGAACACAAGCCGCAGTCGCCCGAGCAACGGTGGGGCGCTACCGAGAGCCGGCTGCGCTACCCTTTGCGCCCCGCGCAGATGGCAAGGCCAATGACCGTAGAACAGAACCAGCGCGAGCTGGAAGCCGGCATCCACACCGACCTGCAAGGCCGGCTCACCTATGGCGGCTACTTGCGGCTGGATTTGCTGTTGTCGGCGCAGCAACCGCTATCAAGCCCGGCGCATCACGACGAAATGCTGTTCATCATTCAGCACCAAACTTCGGAGCTGTGGCTGAAGCTGCTGGCCCACGAGTTGCGTGCCGCGCGCGGCCATTTGCAGCGCGATGAAGTGTGGCAATGCCGCAAGGTGCTGGCACGCAGCAAGCAGGTGTTGCGCCAGTTGACCGAGCAGTGGTCGGTGCTGGAAACACTGACGCCTTCGGAATACATGGGGTTCCGGGACGTGCTTGGCCCGTCTTCGGGTTTCCAGTCGCTGCAATACCGCTACATCGAGTTCATGCTGGGCAACAAGAATGCGGACATGCTGGCCGTGTTCGCGCATGACCCGGCAGGGCAGGCGCAGTTGCGCGAAGTGTTGGATGCGCCGAGTTTGTACGAGGAATTCCTGCGCTACCTCTCGCGCTTCGGCCATGCCATCCCGCAGGACTACGCCAACCGCGACTGGAGCCGCCCGCATGTCAGCGACCCGGCGTTGCGCGCCGTGTTCGAGCGCATCTACGAGGACACCGACCGCTATTGGCGCGAGTATTCGCTGTGCGAGGACATGGTCGATCTGGAAAGCCAATTCCAGCTGTGGCGCTTCCGCCACATGCGCACGGTGATGCGCATCATCGGCTTCAAGCGCGGTACCGGGGGCTCCAGCGGCGTGGGCTTCCTGAAGCAGGCGCTGGAGCTGACGTTCTTCCCCGAGTTGTTCGAGGTGCGCACCAGCATCGGCGTGCAGTCGTGACGAGGTAGCGCCTGGCCGCCTGCCAGGCGCGATGCAGGCCGCCCGCCATTCAATCCGCCGGATCCGCCTCGCCGATCACCGTGCAATTTCGCCCGGCGTGCTTGGCCTGGTACAGCACGCCATCCACGGCGCGCAGCAGTTCGCGCGGCAGCCGCGCCTGCCGCACCTCGATGACGCCGGCCGAGAAGCGCGGTTGCAGCCGCGCGCCGGTGCCGGGCAATTCGATTTCCGGCATGCCGCCGCGGATGCGCGCCATCAGCGCCTCGGCCTGCGCCGCGTCGGCGTCGGGCAGCACGAACAGGAACTCCTCGCCGCCGTAGCGGCCGAGGAAATCCGAGCGTCGCATCCGCGATTGCGCGTATTGCACGAACTGCCGCAGCACTTCGTCGCCGGCGTCGTGGCCGTGCTCGTCGTTGATCAGCTTGAAGTGGTCCAGGTCCAGCAGCACCAGCGCATAGCCGCGCTGCTCGGCCGGCAGCCGGGTGCAGGCATCGCCCAGCACGTCGAGGATGCCGCGCCGGTTCAGCGCGCCGGTCAGGTCGTCGGTGCGCGCCACGCGCAGCGCGACGTCGCGGTCCAGCCGTGCCTGCCGCTCCTGCCCGGCATGGGCCGAATAGGTCACGTCGGCGGCGATGGTCAGCATCCAGCCATCGGCCTCGATGACCTCCGTGACCCACAGCCAGCGGCCGTCCTTCAGGTCCACCTCGAAGGCGCGGAAGTGCTGCTTGCCGCGCCGCGACAGGGCGGCGGTCAGCCATTTCTCGAAATCGTCGGTGTGGGCGACCGGGCCGTGGGGGTTGTACTGGTTGCGGCGCATCATCTGCGCCCAGTCCAGGGCCTGGCCGGGGTCGGTGCCGAAGGTCTGGCGGAAGGCCGGGTTGGCGTAGCGCAGCACGTCGTCGCCATCGAACAACGCCACCAACAGCCCGCTGCCGGCCAACAGTTCCAGCATGCGCGTGCCTTGCCCGCCAAGCCGGCCAGCGTCGTCATCCATCCGCGTTTTCCCCTGTTGCGTGGCCTGCACGATACCGCGAGCGGGCGCTGGCGTGGAGGCGCCCGCTTGTCCAGGTCATCGGCGGCAGGCCGGGGAAAATTTGACGCCGGGCTGGGCGGTCGGTAATCCTCCCCGCGCCCCGGCACGCGCCGGGGCCCCGCTATTCACCGCATTATTACTGGGGGAACCCCGCATGAGCGCTGCCGCGCCGAATTCCGCATCCACCCCGGCGCCCGTGCCGGAGTTCAAGAACCTCCTCGGCCACCCGCGTCCATTGTGGATGCTGTTCATGACCGAGTTCTGGGAGCGCTTCGCGTTCTACGGCATCCGCTGGGCGCTGACGTTGTACATCGTCGCCCAGTTCGCCGAGAGCCAGGCCGGGGCCAGCAAGCTCTACGGCGCCTACTTGGCGCTGGTCTATGCGGCGGCGCTGTTCGGCGGTTTCGTCGCCGACCGCATCATCGGCTACCAGCGTTCGATCCTTATCGGCGCAGCGGTGATGGCGCTGGGCTTGTTCCTGATCGCCATTCCCGATGACCGGGTGTTCCGCGTCGGCCTGGCCACCATCATCGCCGGCAATGGCCTGTTCAAGCCCAACATCTCCAGCATGGTCGGGCAGTTGTATGGCTTGAATGACAGCCGCCGCGACTCGGGCTTCACCATCTTCTACATGGGCATCAACGCCGGTGCGCTGGTCGCGCCGGTGCTGACCGGCCTGCTGGCCGACAAGGTGTTCGGCAGCGAGGCGATGCCGGCCTACAAGTACGTGTTCATCGCATCGGGCATCGGCATGCTGATCAGCCTGGTGTGGTTCTGGATTGGCCGGCGCCAGCTCGGCACGGTTGGCGCGGCTCCCGCGGGTGCCGGCATCGGCCGTACCGTGGCGGTGCTGGTGGGTGCGCTGGTCGCCATCCCGGTGGCCTACGGCCTGCTGTCGATCGACGCCGGCATCCTCGGCTGGATCCTCGGCGGCCTGTTCACCGCGCTGTGCGCGATGATCCTCGTCGAGGGCGTGCGCGAGGGCAAGGTGGCGCGCGACCGCTCCATCGCCATGTTGATCATCTTCGTGTTCAACGTGCTGTTCTTCATGTTCTTCGAACAGGCCGGCAGCTCGTTCAACTTCCTCGCCCAGAACATCGTCAACCGCGACCTCGGCGGCTGGATGTTCCCGGTGGGCTGGTTCCAGTCGGTCAACTCGGTGGCCATCCTCGTGCTGGGCCCGGTGTTCGTGTGGCTGTGGGTGGCGCTGGGGCGGGCCAACCCGTCGATCCCGCGCAAGTTCGGCCTGGGCCTGATCTTCAACGGCTTGGCGTTCCTGCTGCTGATGTACGCGCTGTCCTCGCTGGTCGATGGCGCCGGCAAGATCCCGTTCTGGACGCTGTTCATGGTCTATGTGATCCAGACCGTCGGCGAGCTGTGCCTGTCGCCGATCGGCCTGTCGATGACCACCAAGCTGGCGCCGCTCAAGGTCGTGGGCCTGGCGATGGGTGGCTGGTTCCTGTCCACCGCCATCGGCAACAACCTGTCGGGCATCTTCGCCGCGGCGGTCAGCGGTGAAAGCGGCATGACGGTCGAGTCGGCGTTGAAGGGTTATACCTTCGGCTTCTGGTCGCTGCTGGGCGCGGGCGTGCTGCTGTTCCTGATCGCCCCGCTGGTGCAGAAACTGATGCACGGCGTGAAGTGAGGACGCTGCAATGAGGTCGTGTCCCGGCGTGTTGCCCCTGTTCCTTGGCGTGCTGCTGGCCGGCTGCTCGCAGCCGCCGGCCCCGCCTGCGGAAAAGGTGCAGCCGCTGGATACCTCCGAGCAGAAGGCGCCGGTGGCCGACCCCAGCCAGCCGGTCGCCTCGGGCAATACCCCGGCCGCGGCGGACATCGCCGCGGTCGCCGCGCTCAATGCGCAGTTCGACCCGGCGCGCGACCCGGTGGCCGACCTGGAAACGGCCAAAGTCGAGGCCCGGCGCGGCGGCAAGCGCATCCTGCTGGACGTCGGCGGGCAGTGGTGCTCGTGGTGCCACCTGCTGGACGCCTTTGTCGTGGGCGATGCGGAAATCCGCAGCTTCCGTGACGCCAACTACGTGTGGATGAAGGTCAACTACAGCGAGGACAATGAAAATGCGACATTCCTGTCGCGTTTTCCGGCCATCACCGGCTATCCGCACCTGTTCGTGCTCGAGGCCGATGGCCAGTTGCTGCATTCCCAGTTCACCGGCGAGCTGGAGAAGGGCAAGGGCTATGACCGCGGCAAATTCTTCGCTTTCCTGAGGCAATGGGCGCCACCGGCAGCGCCCTGAGCGCCCTTGGCAACCCGTTGCACGAAGACGGCGCCGCAAGGCGCCGCTTTCGTTTCGGGCGTGAATGCGGATACGCCGAAAGTGGCAGGAAGCCCTTCATTTCCACGCCAGCCTGCCGCTAAAGCAGGCAGTCCCACGCCTTGGTGCCGCATGTCGTCCCTTGCCGCCACTGCCGAAGCCCCTGTTCCCCCTGCCGCCGAAGCCGCTCCGGCGGTGGCGTCCGTCGTCGCCTTGCCGACAGTGGATGACCTGATGGACGAGGCCCCGCCGGAAGTGGAACCGGTGGAAACGCCACCGCGCTACCGGTTGCCGCAGGCGGCGATGCCGCCGGACATCAAGCTGCAAGCCGCGGTGGCGCGGCTGGTGGCGCAGAAGGAGCGGATCGACCAACTGGTGCGCGAGGGCCTGCTGGACGGCCTGTTGCCGGCCGACTGGAACACCTCGCCCGGCAACGAGCTGCGCGCGTTCGTCGCCGCCGTGGTGCCGTTCGCTTCCGACAGCGTGCGTGGCGAAACCGTTGCTGCGCGGGTGCCGCTGAAATACCTGCTGGGGCAGTCGCAGCGCTGGGGCAAGGCCGACGTCGCCGAACCCAATTCGCTGGTCGCTTACCTGGCCAGCGACGAGCGTGCCTCCACCGACGCCACCGATGCCGCCGAAGTGATGCTGCTGGGGCCGCTGGGGCTGGGCTGGGTGCAGGTGGGGCGCAACCGGGTCGGGTTCCTGCGCGCGATGGGCATGGACTCGATGGCCGCGCGCGTCACCGCGTTGCCTTACCCTGCGCCGGGGCAGTTGTCGCTGTACCAAGTGCAGGTGGGCGGCCGCGCGCAGGTGTGGTGCGTGCAGGACAACCGCAAGCTGCGCGCGCTGTCCGCGCCGTCGCTGACCGTGCCGCTGCTCACCGCTTATGGCGTCGCTGCGCCGCAGCCATGGCCGTCCTCGTGGCCGGCACCGGTGGAAGTGGAGGCCGAACTGGCCGGCGCCAAGCCGGGCAAGGCGGTGGTGCAGGTGGATCTGGTGCGGCTGGTCGACAAGGTGCGCCGCAGCCAGGCCGGCGAGGCGTGGACCAGCGCCAGCCTGATGCAGCTGCATACATGGGTGCCGCGCTGGGGCTTCTTCGTCGCCTCGTTCATCGGCTTGCCGGTGGCGCTGCTGGCGATTGCCGCGCTGGCGCTGCCGGGCCGCATCGAAGCGGCGGTGGTCGCGGCGGCATTGGGCTTTGCCGGCGGCGCGATTGCCGCGCTGGCCGCGCCGTGGGTCTATATCCGGCGCAAATATCTGAATTGAACGGCTCATCTCCCGAATGGGAGAGGGCTTCTGTAGTTACCTGAGCAGCGCGGCATCCAGTGATTGCAGCCGCTGCGGCGTCCCCACGTCTGTCCAGCGGCCCTGGTGATGCTGGCCCTGCACCGCGCCACGTGCCATCGCAGCACGCAGCAGCGGGGCGAGCTTGAAGCGGGGCGGCGTGGCCTCGCTGCCTTCGGCCGCGCCGATCACCTGCCGCCAACCGGCCAGCAACGATGGGCGATAGACGCCGAGGCCGGCAAAGGTCAGCCGTGGCGCGTCGCCAGCATCGTGCAAGCGGCCATTGGCGTCGAGCACGAAGTCGCCTTCGGGATGATGTGCGGGGTTATCGACCAGCAGCAGGTGCGCCTCGCCCTCCGGCTCGGCGGGCAGGTGCGCGAAATCGAAGTCGCACCAAATGTCGCCATTGACCGCGATGAACGGCGCGTCACCCAGCAGCGGCAGCGCGTTGAGCATGCCGCCGCCGGTTTCCAATGGCGTGCAGCCCTCGTACGTAAAGTGCAGGTGCAGGCCCCAGCTGCGGCCGTCGCCCAGCACGGCGGGGAACTGTCCGGCCAGCCATGAGGTGTTAACGATGACCTCGTGCACGCCCAGCGCGGCCAGTTTTTCCAGATGCCATTCGATCAGCGGCTTGCCGCCGGCGACCAGTAGTGGCTTGGGCGTGTGGTCGGTGAGCGGGCGCATGCGCTCGCCTAGCCCGGCGGCGAAGACCAGCGCTTTCATGCGGTGACGGCATGCGCGGCGAGCGCGGGCTTGATGCGTGTTTCCAGCAGGTCGGCCAGCGGGGCGAGCTGTGGGTGGCGCGGCAGCACTTCGCCGAGGTAGGCGATGAAGCGCGGCACGTCGGCGAGGTATTTCGACTTGCCGTCGCGGTAGTGCAGGCGCGCGAAGATGCCGAGGATCTTCAGGTGGCGCTGCACGCCCAGCCAGTCGGCGTCGCGCAGGAACACCGGCAGCGGCGGCACCGCAATGCCGGCGGCCTGCGCGCGTTGGTGGTAGTGCGCCAGCCAGCCATCCACGCGCGCCAGCGGCCAGCTCAGGAAGGCATCCTTGAACAGGCTCACCGCGTCATAGGCCACCGGGCCGAGCACCGTGTCCTGGAAGTCCAGCACCGCTGGGCCGTCGCTGGCCGGCATCAGGTTGCGCGGCATGAAGTCGCGATGCACCAGCACCTTCGCCTGCGCGTGGGCGTTGTCCATCAGCCGCCGCTGTACCAGCTCCAGCTTGTCCGATTCGCCGCAGTCCAGGGTGATTCCGAGGTGGCGGCCAAGGAACCATTCCTCGAACAGGCCGGCATCGCGCAGCAGCAGTGCTTCACCGAATTCGCCAATGCCTTCCGGTGCGGGAATTCGCTGGATCGCCAGCAACTGCCCGATGGCCGCGTTGAAATGCGCGTCGGCGTTGGCCTCGTCCAGTACCGTCGCCAGCGTCGGCCCGCCGAGGTCTTCCAGCAGCAGGAAGCCATTGTCGGCGTCGCGCTGCTCGACGCGCGGCACGCGCACGCCGTGGCGCTCGAACAGGTCGTGGATGCGCAGCCACGGCCGCACGTCCTCGAGCTGCGGCGGCGCATCCATCACGATGCGGCTGCGGCCGGCGCCGTGGCTACGCCAGTAGCTGCGGAAGCCGGCATCGACCGAAGCGCGTTCCAGCGTGGCGGTGGCATCGTTCAGGGCGTCGCGCGCCCATTGCAGGCGCTGCCGCGCGCGCTGCGGATCAAGGGAAATGTCGGGAGTCATGCCGTGGAATGGCCGGCGCGCGGGGCGCCGGCGGAAAGGGGTTTCAGCGTTTCTTGCCGCCGCTGACCAGCCGCAGCAGCGCCAGGATGGCCACCGCACCGACGATGGCGCCGAGGAAGCCGGCCGGCTGCCCGGCGGCGTACCAGCCCATTTCGCGGCCGAACCAACCGGCGAACACCGCGCCGGCAATGCCCAGCACGATGGTCAGCAGGCAGCCCATGCGGTTGTTGCCGGGCATGAAGAACCGCCCCAGCAGGCCGACGAAGAAGCCGATCAGGATGATGTACAGCCAGCTGTCGCTGCCAAACAGTCCGCTCATGTGCCTGCCCGTCGAAAAGGAAGGGCGCAGCCTAGCAAGGCCGGGCTGCGTCCGTCATCCAGCTGCCGCAGTGCTCAGCAGCAGCCGTGGCCGCCGTGGCGGGTGCCGCTGTCGGCGGCTACCGGTGAGCCGCTGGTTTCGCCGCGCAGGCTGGCCGCATGGTGGTCGAACAACACCTTGGACACGCAAGCGGTGACGCGCTTGCCCATCGGGATGTGCAGGAACTCGTTGGGGCCGTGCGCATTGGAATGCGGGCCGAGCACGCCGGTGATCATGAACTGCGCGCCGGGGAACTTCTCGCCGAGCATGCCCATGAACGGGATCGAGCCGCCTTCGCCCATGTACATCGCCGGCTTGCCGAAGAAAGCCTGGCTGGCGGCGTCGATGGACTGCTCCAGCCACGGCGCCATTGCCGGTGCGTTCCAGCCGGTGGAGGCCTTTTCCAGGTCCAGGCTGACGTGGGCGCCGTTCGGCGGATCACGCAGCAGGGCTTCCTTCAGCAGCTCGCCGCAGGCCTTGCCATTGGCGGTGGGCGGCAGGCGCAGCGACAGCTTCACCGCCGTTTCCGGGCGCAGCACGTTGCCGGCCGACTCCAGCGGCGGCATGCCGCCGATGCCGGTCACCGACAGGGCCGGGCGCCAAGTGCGGTTGAGGACGAGTTCGGTCAGGTCGTCGTTCATCGGCTTGAGGCCATCGACCAGCGGGAACTTGTCGAAGATGGCGGTATCGACCACGTCGGCGGCGCGCTTGGCCTGCTCCAGACGCTCGGCAGGCACTTCCACGTGCAGGCCGTCGAGCAGGATGCGGCCGGTGTTCTCGTCTTCGATGCGCGACAGCAGCTGGCGCAGCAGGCGGAAGCTGGACGGCACCACGCCGGAGGCGTCACCGGAGTGCACGCCCTCGTTGAGCACCTTGACGGTGAAGTTGCCGCCGGTCAGGCCGCGCAGCGAGGTGGTGCACCACAGCTGGTCGTAGTTGGCGCAGCCCGAATCCAGGCACACCACCAGCGACGGCTGGCCGATGCGCTCGGCCAGATGGTCGACATAGGCCGGCAGGTCGTAGGAACCGGATTCCTCGCAGGCCTCGATCAGGATCACGCAGCGCGCATGCGGCAGGCCCTGTTCCTGCAACGCCAGGATGGCGGCCAGCGAGCCGAAGATGGCGTAGCCGTCATCCGCGCCGCCACGGCCATACAGCTTATCGCCGCGCAGCACCGGCAGCCACGGGCCGAGGTCGTCGTCCCAGCCGGTCATTTCCGGCTGCTTGTCGAGGTGGCCGTAGAGCAGCACGGTGTCGCTGCTGGTTTCTGGGCCGGTAGCCGGAATTTCCAAGAAAATCAGCGGGGTGCGGCCTTCCAACTGCACCACTTCCACCTGCAAACCGGGAATTTGCTGCGCGCGCGCCCAGCTTTCCATCAGTGCCACGGCTTTATCCATATAGCCATTGGCAACCCAATTAGCGTCGAACATCGGCGATTTGTTGGGGATGCGGATGTAATCGACCAGTTGCGGGACGATGTCGTTGTCCCACTTGTCGCTGAGAAATTGGCCGAGTTTGGCGCTGTCCATTACGGGACTCCGGTTGCGAGGGTTCAGATGCAACCATTCTACGCCGTCCGCCTTGTAGGGTTTTTCCTACAAGGAATCGGGCGGTTTGCCGGCTGCGGGGTGGGGGTGGTGGCGGATAGGCTGCATTCGTGTGGCGCGGAACACTGGCTTGGCCGGCGGGGATTGCCGGCAACCAGTCCAAACCACAGGGAGTGCAGCAATGAAGCTTTTCACCGTGATGCTGAAATCACTGGTTCTGTCGTTGTTGTTGGCCGCATCGGCGCAAGCCACGGACAAGGTCGACATCAACACCGCCACCGCGGCGGAGCTGGACCGGGTGCTGGTGAACGTCGGGCCCGCCAAGGCGCAGGCCATTGTCGATCACCGGCAGGCAAACGGGCCCTTCAAGAGCGTCGAGGAACTGGCGCTGGTCAAGGGCATCGGCTTGAAGACGGTCGAACGGAATCGCGACCTGATCGAAGTGAGGGCCGGAGCCGCCCCCGCCGGCAGGAAACCCGCCACGACGGCGGCGGCCAAACCGATCGAGAGGCGCTGACAAGGAAAGGAATCCGAAAAATGCATGCCGCCTGGAGGCGGCACGCGGAACCCGGATGCTGCCAGGACGGCGGGGGAAGGCAGGACGCCAACAAGGAAGTGAAATCGCCCGGTGTTGCACAGTGACGTGCAGCCGGGCGATTTTTTTGTTTCCGTGATTCGCGGTGGCGCCCTTTCGGGCGATCAGCAAGCGATGCTAACGTCGAGCCCAACTGATTCCGTTGCCGGCATCTGGGGGGCTGCTTCCGCGTTATCGGTACAGGCGGTGGCACGCCGTTCCCGATGATGGGGGGGCTCAGACCAGCCCGGTGGCGTAATACACGCCGATGATCACGAATACCGCCAGCGTCTTGATGAGGGTGATGGCGAAGATGTCCTTGTAGGACTGGCGGTGGGTCAGGCCGGTGACGGCCAGCACGGTGATCACCGCGCCGTTGTGCGGCAGGGTATCCATGCCACCGGAGGCCATCGCCGCGACCCGGTGCAGCACCTCCATCGGGATGCCGGCGGCCTGTGCGTTGGCGATGAAGCTGTCGGCCATCGCCGCCAGCGCGATGCTCATGCCACCGGAGGCCGAGCCGGTGATGCCGGCCATCGCCGTCACCGAAATGGCCTCGTTGACCAGCGGGTTGGGGATCGACCCCAGTGCGTTGGCAACGACGAGGAAGCCGGGCAGGGCGGCGATGACCGCGCCGAAACCATACTCGGAGGCGGTGTTCATCGATGCCAGCATCGCCCCGCCGATGGCCGACTTGGTGCCTTCGGCGAACGCGGCCACCACCGGCTTCCACGCGAAGGCGACGACGCTGAGGATGCCCAGCAGCAACGCGCCCTGCACCGCCCAGATTGCGGCGACCTTGGACACCTCCTGCACCACCGGCGCCGGGTTGCCGATCACCGCCGGCACGAACGTCGTGCTGGCGCCGTAGAACCCGGGGATCCAGCGGGTGAGCAGGAAGTTGGCCACGCCCACCAGCAGCAGCGGCAGCACCGCCAGCAGCGGGTGGGCCAGCCTGTCACCTTGGAATGGTTCCGGCTCGTTGCGCAGTTCCTCGCCAACGCCAGCATAGCCTTCGCCATTGCGCAGGGCCACGCGGCGGCGCCATTCGAGGTAGCTGATGCCCAGCAGCAGGATTACCACCGTGCCGATCACGCCCAGCGTCGGCGCGGCCCAGCCGGTGGTGCCGAAGAACGAGGCCGGGATGATGTTCTGGATCTGCGGCGTGCCCGGCAGCGCGTCCATGGTGAAGGTGAACGCGCCCAGCGCGATGGTGCCGGGGATCAGCCGCTTGGGGATGTTGCTCTGCCGGAACAGCTCGGCGGCGAACGGGTACACCGCGAACACCACCACGAACAGCGACACGCCGCCATAGGTGAGCACGCCGCACACCAGCACGATCGACAGCATCGCCCGCTGCGCGCCGACCAGCTTGATGGTCGCGCTGACGATGGATTTGGAAAAACCCGAAATCTCGATCAGCTTGCCGAACACCGCGCCGAGCAGAAATACCGGGAAGTACAGCTTCAGGAAGCCGACCATCTTGTCCATGAACAAGCCGGTGAACATCGGCTGCACCAGCGACGGGTCGGTCAACAGCACCGCGCCGAGGGCCGCCACCGGGGCGAACAGGATCACGCTGTAGCCGCGGTAGGCCACGAACATCAGGAAGCACAGGGCTGCCAACACGATCAGGAACGACATCCACGGCTCCCCGGCCAATACGTTGCCGGGGAGTATCCGGAGCCGGGCGGGGCCGGCCCACTGTACGAACGGACGATACGCCCCCGGCTAACGCGCCGTTAACGTGCGCAGCATGGCGGCATCCCTGTGCCGTCCAATGTCATACCCGGGAGGAGGGAGACTGATGAAGCGCAAGTATCTGAGCATGGCCGTTGGCTTTGCATTGCTGGCTCCGGCCGCGTTGGTGCAGGCCCAGGAGCAACAGCAGAAGCCGGCAGCGGGCCATCAGGCCACCACGCTGGATTCGATCACGGTGACGGCGCGCAAGCGTGAAGAAACCTTGCAGGACGTGCCGGTGGCCGTCACCGCGTTCACGCCGGAAACGCTGGACAAGTTGAACATCAAGGACATCGGCGACTTGGGCGGGCAGGTGCCGAACCTGACCATCTACGCCGCACGCGGCTCCACCAGCACCGCCACTGCCTACATCCGCGGCATCGGCCAGGCCGACCCGTTGTGGGGTGTTGATCCGGGCGTGGGTATCTATTTGGACGATGTGTATATCGCTCGCCCGCAGGGTGCGCTGCTGGACGTTTTCGACGTTGACCGCATCGAAGTGCTGCGCGGCCCGCAGGGCACGCTGTACGGCAAGAACACCATTGGCGGTGCGATCAAGTACATCTCGCGCGGCTTGCCGCAGCAGACCTCGGGCTTCGCCTCGGTGACCGTGGGCAACTACAACCAGCTCGACGTGAAGGCGGCGCTGGGCGGCGAGATCGGTGGCAAGGACAGCGGCCTGCGCGGTCGTGTGGCGATGGCCAGCATGAACCGCGACGGTTTCGGCAAGAACCTGCTGACCGGGCAGGAAGTCAGCGACAAGGAAATCAATGCGGCACGCCTGCAACTGGGTGCGTATTCGCAGGACGATTTCGACGTGCAGTTCGCGTTCGACTACATGGACGACAAGTCCGGCGTGCGCGGCGCGAAGATGCTGGCACCGAACAACAACCCGCTCATCCCGGTGGCCGGCGTTGCCCCGCTGGACGACCGCTACGACATCCGCAGCGGCATGAAGAATGTCAACAACACCACGATGAAGGGTGCGTCGGCGGTGCTGAACTGGCGGCCGAGCGAGGACTGGGCGTTCAAGTACGTGCTGGCCAAGCGCGAGTCCGATACCGAGACCAACATCGACTTCGATACCCTGCCGCAGAAGATCGCCGACGTGAAGGCGTTCTACAGCGACAGTCAGGTCAGCCAGGAGTTGCAGGCCAACTTCGACGGTGGTGGCCGTGCGCGTGGCGTGATGGGCCTGTACTGGTTCAACGGTGACGCCGGTGGCCAGGTGCTGAACAACTTCTTCAACCTGAGTTTTGGCGACACGCAAGGCGTGGTGAACACCAGCAGCATCGCGCTGTACGCCGATTGGACGTTCGACCTGACCGAGCGCTTGAAGTTGGACGTGGGCGCACGCTACACCGACGAGGACAAGCATGCCGTTGCCTACAACATCGGCTACACCAACGACAGCTTCACCACGCCCAATGGCGTCGTGGCGGCCAACTTCGACAAGACCGTCAACTTCAAGAATGCCTCGCCGAAGGTGTCGCTGGATTACCAGTTCACCTCGGACATCATGGGTTACGTCTCGGCCAGCCGCGGCTTCAAGTCTGGCGGCTACAACATCCGCGCCAACACCACCGCGGTGCCGCGCTCGGGTGAGCCGTTCGACGATGAAAAGGTGGACAGCTTCGAAATCGGCAGCAAGATGTCACTGCTGGATTCGCGCTTGTTCCTGAATCTGTCCGCGTTCCACAACAAGTACCAAGACATCCAGTTGTCGGTGTTCACTGCGCTGCCGGGTGGCGGCTTCTTCGGTGACTTCACCAACGCCGGCAAGGGCACCGTCAATGGCGCGGAAGTGGAATACCAGTTCCTGCCGTCGGCCAACTGGCTGATCAGCGGTAACCTGGCGTGGTTGGATGCCAAGTACGACGAGTTCATGAGTGGCGGCGTCAATATCGCCAGCACCCAGTACTTCACCAATGCGCCCGAGTTCTCCGGTGCGCTGAACGTGGAATACCGCACCGAGCTGGCCAATGGCGGCAACCTGTCCGCCCGCGTGGGCTATGTCTATCAGTCCGAAGTGTGGCCGACCACCGACCTCAGCCCGGTGATTCGTCAGGACGGTTACGGCCTGCTCAACGCCGGCGTGATCTGGAAGCTCAACGACGCGTGGAGCCTGTCGTTGCAGGGCACCAACCTGACCGACAAGGAATACCGCACCACCGGCTACAACCTGGTCAGTTCCGGCCTCGGCGTGTTGACCGGTTTCTACGGTGCGCCGCGCCAGTACATGCTGACGGCGCGTTACAACTTCTGAGGCGTTGTAGCCAGGAACGAGTGAAGAGGAACGAGGAACGAGTAGAAAGCGACAACTCGTTCCCGTTCCTTGGCAAGGCCCATTCCGCAGTCATGCGCGGGATGGGTTTTTTGTTGTCCGGCGGGAGCATGTCAAGGTGCGCCCCGTGGAATGGCGGGGGCTGTCGCTTCGGCCTTCTCTCGTTCCTCACTCCTCTCCACTCACTCCTCGCTTCTAGCCGTATCCTGCCTGCCATGCCCGCGAAGAGCCCATACGCATGTTGAGTCTGGTAACAGTGGCATTGGCCGTCGTCGCGTGGCTGGCGCTGATGTTCGGCGTGGCGCTGTATGGCGAGCGGCGGCCGGCGGTGCTGGCCCGCCACTGGCGCCACGTCTATGCACTGTCGCTGGCGGTGCACTGCACCTCGTGGACCTTCTACGGCACGGTGACCCAGGCCGCGCGCTACGGCTGGCCGCTGCCGCCGACCTTCGTCGGCGCGATCCTGTTCTACGCGCTGGCGATCGGCATGATGATGCGGCTGGTGCGGCTGGCGCGCGAAACCAATGCCACTTCGCTGGCTGACCTGATTGCCACGCGGCTGGGCCGCGATGCATGGCTGGCGGCGACGGTGACGCTGATCGCCGCGCTCGGGCTGATTCCCTACATCGCGCTGCAACTGAAGGCGGTGGCGATGAGCTTCGGCATGTTGACCCTGCGCTCGGCCGAGGCTGGGCAGGACGCCGCGCCGTGGCGCGACAGCGCGCTGTATGTGGCGTTGGCGATGGCGCTGTTCGCGATGCTGTTTGGCGCGCGCCGCGCCGACGTATCCGAGCACAACCGCGGGCTGGTGCTGGCGATGGCGGCCGAGTCGCTGTTCAAGCTTGGTGCGATGCTGGCGCTGGGCGTGTTCGTCTGGTTCGGGTTGAAAGGCATCGATCTGCCCGCGCCGCGGCCGGTGGACGCGCCGGCCGGCGGCTTCATGCCGCTGGTGCTGCTGGGGGCGTTGGCGATGTTCCTGCTGCCGCACCAGTTCCACGTCGGCGTGGTGGAATGCCGCGACCCGGCCGACGTACGCACCGCGCGCTGGCTGTTCCCGCTGTACCTGCTGCTGATCGCGCTGCCGATCCTACCGCTGGCGCGCGCCGGCAGCGCCTTGCTCGGCGACAGCGTGCCCAGCGACATGTACACGCTGGCGCTGCCGTTCTCGGCCGGGCATACCGGCATTGCGCTGTTCGCCTTCCTCGGTGGCCTGAGCGCGGCCACCGGCATGGTGGTGGTCAGCACGCTCACCCTGAGCCTGATGATCGGCAACCACTGGTTCGCACCGGGCCTGCTGCGCAGCACCTGGGCGCGCGCCGGCGGCGATCATCGCCGCGAACTGGTGTGGCTGCGGCGCGCCGGTATCTGCGTGATCATGCTGCTGGCGTGGGCCTACAGCCGTTTGATCGGCGGCGGCAATGTGCTGGCCGATATCGGCGGCATTTCGTTCTCGGCAATGGCCACGCTGGTGCCGGTGCTGGGCTTCGCCATCTGGCGGCCGCAGACGCCGCCGCGCGCGGCCATCGCCGGCCTGCTGGCCGGCTTCGCCACCTGGGCGTGGGTGCTGCTGCTGCCCTCGCTGTTGCAGGGCAACGGCATGGCGCCCGGCTGGTTGGCCGAAGGTCCGTTCGGTTGGCGCTGGCTGGCACCCGACGCACTGTTCGGCCTGATCGGCTGGAGTCCGCTGGGACGCGCGGTGGGCGCCAGCCTGTTCGTCGGCACCGCGGTGACGCTGCTGGCGATGGCGTGGCGGCGCGACGCCCCCGACCGCGCCCGCCGCAACCTCGACACCGACGCGCTGCGCGATGCCGGCCGCCGTTTCCTGCCGTATGAAAAAGTGCAGCGGCTGCTGGCCGACGCACCGCGCCATGGCCCGGTGCCGGCGGCGGTGGAGGCCAGCATCGAGCGCGAATTGTCGGCGGTGCTGGGCGCGGCCTCGGCGCGGTTGCTGCTGGACGCCGCGCGCCGCGAAGAAGGTGAACTGGCGACGGTGGCGGCGATCGTCAGCGAGGCCTCGCAGGACCTGCGCTTCAACCAGCAGGTGTTGCAGGCGGCGTTGCAGAACATGAGCCAGGGCATCAGCGTGATCGACCGCGAGCAACGGCTGGTGGCGTGGAACCGGCCGTATGCGCAGTTGTTCGGCTTCCCCGACGAGTTGTTGCAAGTGGGCCGGCCCATCGTCGATCTCACCCGTTGGGCGCTGCACGGCCTGCCCCAGCGCGGCAGCGACGAGCGCGCGGTGGATCGCCGGCTTGCCTTCATGCGTGCCGGCACGCCGCACCTGACCGAGCGCGTATTCCCCGATGGCCGCATCGTCGAGATACGCGGCAACCCGATGCCCGGCGGTGGCTTCGTCGCCACCTTCACCGACGTCACCGAGTTCCGCCGCAACGAGCAGGCGCTCAAGCGCAGCAACGAGACGCTGGAGCAGCGCGTGGACGAACGCACCGCGCTGCTGGAATCGGCCAAGCGTGAGGCCGAGCGCGCCAACGACGCCAAGAGCCGCTTCCTCACCGCCATCGGCCACGACCTGCTGCAACCGCTGCACGCCGCGCACTTGTTCACCGACACCTTGGCGCAGCAGGTGGACGCGCCCGCGCAGCAGCAGGCGGTGGTGCAAATACGCGGCGCGCTGGATTCGACCACGCAATTGCTGACCGGTTTGTTCGATATGTCGCGGCTGGAAGCGGGTGGCTTGGTGCCGCAGCCGCGGGACATGCCGTTGGCCGAAGTGCTGGAGCCGCTGGCCTCGGAATTCCGCGCGCTGGCCGCCGCGCGCGGGCTGGCCTTCCACCACGTGCCGACGCGGGCGTGGGTGGGACAGCGACCCGCAACTGCTGCGCCGCGTGCTGCAGAACTTCCTTGCCAATGCCGTGCGCTACACCGCGCGTGGCGGGGTGCTGTTGGGCGTGCGTCGCGAGAGCGGGCGGCTGCGTATCGAGGTGCACGACACCGGGCCGGGCATCGCCGAGGGCGAGCAGCGGCGCATCTTCGAGGAATTCCGCCGTGGCGAGGACAGTAGCGGGCAAGGGCTGGGCCTGGGCCTGGCGATCGCCGACCGCATCGCCGGCCTGCTGCAGGCACCGCTGCGGCTGCGCAGCGCGCTGGGGCGCGGCACGGTGTTCTCGGTGTCGCTGCCCGAAGCCGAAGCGCCGCGCGACGCCGTGCCGCTGGCGGCGGCGCAGGCTGGCGGCGGCGTTGCCGAGCCGGCGGCGATACGGGTGCTGGTGGTGGACAACGACCCGGCGGCGCTGGCCGGTTTGGCCGGCCTGCTGCGTGGCTGGGGTTACGAGGTAGCCGAAGCGGCGGGCGAGGCCGGGGCGGTGGCGGCGATGCAGGCCGCGCCGGCGGCGCTGTGGTTGTTCGACTACAACCTCGACGACGGCGACACCGGCACCGCGCTGCAAACCCGGCTGGGCGAACGTTTCGGCGCGCGGCCGACGCTGATCCTCAGCGCCGACGACGGCCTCGCGACCCGCCGCGAAGTGCTGGAGCAGGGCCTGGCCCTGCTACACAAGCCGGTGCGGCCACTGGCATTGAAATCGATCCTCGACCGCCTGCTGGCCGCAGCACGCGCGGTAGCCAAGGTGCCGGCGGATTGAAATGGAGGAACGGGGGCGGTGCCCCCGCCATGCATCAATCCGCCGCGGTCATCTGCGCCAGGCCGACGTCGGCCAGCCGCGTGATCAGCTTTTCCAGCACCTGCTCTTCCTCGTCGGTCAGCACCGACATCAGCTTGCGGGTGATCTCCACGACCATCGGCGCCACCGTTTCATAGACCTCGAAACCGGCTGCCGATAGCGCCAGCACCGAGCGGCGGCGGTCGTCGCCGTGGGTTTCGCGGCGGATGAAACCGCGTTCCAGCAGGCGCGCGACCGCACGGCTGACCGCCACCTTGTCCATCGCTGTGCGGTCGGACACCTCGCTGGCCGACGAGCCCGGGTACAGCGCAAGGATGGTGATGACCCGCCATTCGGGGATCGACAGGCCGTAACGCTCGCCATACAGCCGGGCGATGTTGGCGCTGACCCGGTTGGACAACACGCTGATGCGATACGGCAGGAACTGCTCCAGGTCGAGCAGCACGTGCGATGCGCGGAAGCTGGTGGACTTGCTGTATTCGGAAGAACTCATGCTGCACTGCACCTTGATGGTCGTTTCATGTGAAACTACAACTCTCTATCCTGATCCGCTCCGGCGGACCCCCCTTGTTTCCCCTCGCCGCCCCCGGCGGCGGCCCACGTTTTCGGAGGCCTGCCATGAACATCCACGTCCCCGCCGCGTCCAGCGCGCCCAACTTGGGCATGCAGGTCACCACCTTCGAGAACCCGATGGGCATCGACGGCTTCGAATTCGTCGAATTCGCCGCGCCGGCCGGGCAGGCCGCCCAGCTGCATGGTTACTTCCGCAACCTAGGCTTCACCGCGGTGGCTCGCCACCGGCAGCGTGCTATTACCCTCTACCGTCAGGGCGGCGTCAACTTCCTCGTCAATGAGGAGCCCGATTCCTTCGCCGCTGCCTTCGCCGCCAAGCATGGCCCCAGCGCCTGCGGCTTTGCCATCCGCTTCAGCAAGCCGGCCGACGAAGTGCTGGCCACCGCGCTGGGCAATGGCGCCGAGCAGCAGGTCGAACTGGCCGACACCCGCGCGGTGCCGGCGCCGGTGATCAAGGGCATTGGTGATTGCATGTTGTACCTGGTCGATCGCTATGGCGACGCCGGTAGTGTCTATGACGCCGATTACGCGCCGATCGAGGGCGTCGAGCAGGAACCGGCCGGTTTCGGCCTGACCTTCATCGACCACCTGACCCACAACCTGTATTTGGGCAACATGCAGAAGTGGTCGGACTACTACGAGCGGTTGTTCAACTTCCGCGAGATCCGCTACTTCGACATCAAGGGCGCCAAGACCGGCCTGCTGTCCAAGGCGATGACCGCGCCGGACGGCATGGTGCGCATCCCGCTGAACGAGTCTTCTGACCCGAAGAGCCAGATCAACGAGTACCTCGACGCCTACAACGGCGAGGGTATCCAGCACATCGCCTGCTTCACCGACGACATCTACGCCACGGTGGAAGCGATGCGCGAGCGCGGTATCGCCTTCCTCGACACCCCGGACACCTATTTCGACGTGGTGGACCTGCGCATCCCGGACAACGGCGAGGACGTGCCGCGCCTGCGCAGGAACAAGATCCTGATCGACGCCGACCCGGAGACCAAGCAGCGCAAGCTGCTGCAAATCTTCACCCAGAACTGCATCGGCCCGATCTTCTTCGAGATCATCCAGCGCAAGGGCAACGAAGGCTTCGGCGAAGGCAACTTCCAGGCGTTGTTCGAGAGCATCGAGCGCGACCAGATCAAACGCGGCGTGCTGTAGGGCTTCTGCTTGAAAGCCCCTCTCCTTCCGGGGCGATGACGACCATCTGCGAACCACTGGTTCGCGGTCGGCAGAGCGCCCTCGCGGCAACGCGAGGGCTGGGGCGCGGAGCGGGGGTGGGGTGAGGGTAGGCTTCCAAGGCAATGCAAACCGACAGGAAGTCGCATGCCAAGGACGACCAAGCCCCCGCTCCCCAACACGACGCTGGAAAATGCGCGGAACCTGCGCAGCGCCATGACCGACGCAGAGCGCAAGCTCTGGTACCACCTCAGAGCCGGCCGGCTGGGTGGCTTCAAATTCAGGCGCCAGCATCCGGTTCCACCTTACGTCGTGGATTTCTGCTGCGTGGAGCTGGCGCTGGTGATTGAATTGGATGGCTCGCAGCATGGCGGCCCTGCCGATGCCGAACGCACGCGCTATCTGCAAGCGCAAGGATGGCGGGTAGTGCGCTACTGGAACGATGAAGTGCTGTTGCAAATGGAAGCCGTGGCCGTGGCGATATTGAACATTGCCAGTGGCCGTACCCTCACCCCAACCCCTCTCCCGGAGGGAGAGGGGCTTTGAAAGCACAAGGCAGGTCAGCGATGGTCAGTGACGATTATCAATCCGGCTTCGGCAACGAGTTCGCCACCGAGGCGGTGCCCGGCACCTTGCCGGTGGGGCGCAATTCGCCGCAGCGCGTGGCCCACGGGCTGTATGCCGAACAGCTGAGCGGCACCGCGTTCACCGCGCCGCGCGGCGCCAACCGCCGCAGCTGGCTGTACCGCATCCGCCCGGCGGCGATGCATGGCGAGTTCACCCCGTTTGCGCAGCCGCGCCTGCATGGCGATTTCAGCCACGGCGCGGTGTCGCCCAACCAACTGCGCTGGGATCCACTGCCGGTACCCGAGGCGCCCACGGATTTCGTCGAAGGCCTGTTCACGATGGGCGGCAACGGTTCGCCCGAGGCGCACACCGGTGCGGGCATCCACCTGTATGCGGCCAATGCCGACATGCGCGGGCGCTGGTTCTACGACGCCGATGGCGAGCTGCTGATCGTGCCGCAGCTGGGCCGGTTGCGGCTGCGCACCGAGATGGGCGTGCTCGACGTCGAGCCGCAGCAGATTGCGGTGATTCCACGCGGTGTGCGCTTCGCGGTCGAGCTGCCGGACGGGCAGGCGCGCGGCTACGTCTGCGAGAACTTCGGCGCGCTGCTGAAGCTGCCCGACCTGGGGCCCATCGGCAGCAACGGCCTTGCCAACCCGCGTGACTTCGAGACGCCGGTGGCCGCGTTCGAGGACGTGGAAGGCCAGTTCGAGCTGATCGCCAAGTTCCAGGGCCGTTTGTGGCGCGCCGGCATCGGCCACAGCCCGCTGGACGTGGTCGGCTGGCACGGCAACTACGCGCCATACCGCTATGACCTGCGCCGTTTCAACACCATCGGCTCGATCAGCCACGACCACCCGGACCCGTCGATCTTCCTCGTGCTGCATTCGGCCAGCGACACGCCCGGCACCAGCAACCTGGACTTCGTGATCTTCCCGCCGCGCTGGCTGGTGGCGCAGGATACCTTCCGCCCGCCGTGGTTCCACCGCAACGTCGCCAGCGAGTTCATGGGCTTGATCCACGGCGCTTACGACGCCAAGGCCGAGGGTTTCGTGCCCGGCGGCTGCTCGATCCACAACTGCATGACCGGCCACGGCCCCGACGCGGCCACCTTCGACAAGGCCTCCAATGCGGATTTGAGCAAGCTGGACGTCATCACCGACACGATGGCCTTCATGTTCGAGACGCGCGGGGTGATCCGCCCGACCGAGCAGGCCATCGAGGCCGCGCACCGTCAGCGTGATTATCTGGCGTGTTGGAGTGGGTTGAAGAAGCAATTTCCGGGTTGAGCCGTGTACTCCCGCGCTGCTCCGGAGGAGCGGCAGCGCGCTTCATCGGAGGGGCATTGATATCGAAAAAAGCGGCGGCCGATGACTTGGCCGCCGCTTTTTTTTCGTTTTTTGCACCGCACATTGCAGCAGGCCATTACTTGTGTCACTGGCAGTGCGGGGGTTGGCATTGGTTGCAAGGTGGTGTTAGTTTTCCGTTGGGCTGCGGACATGGTGAAGCTTGGGTGCTGCAATGGCATCGCAAGTGGGGAACGCCATGCGTTGTCTGAATAGAAGCAAGGGGAAGTTTTGTCGCAAGTAGGCGTAAGACACATCACATTCATTCAGAACCCAGAGGGGAGTTCCATGAAGACGAATAAATTGCGCGATGCAATTCTGGTTGCGCTGGTCGGTTCGATTGGCCTTGCCGGTACGGCAATGGCACAGGAAGCGACCAAATCCGAAGCTGCCACCAATCTCGACGCCATCACGGTCACCGGCAGCCGCATCAAGAGCCAGACCTTCACCGCGTCTTCGCCGGTCACGGAAATCACCGCCGAGGAGTTCACGCAGGTGGGTGCGACCAAGGTTGAAGACTTGGTCAACCAGTTCCCGCAGGTCGATCTGAGCTTCGACAACTTCGCCAATAACGGCTCCTACGGTCATGCCACCGTTTCCATGCGCGGCCTTGGCCCCGAGCGCACGCTGACCTTGGTCAATGGCCGCCGTTTGCCGGCCAGCCGCAATGAAATTTCCGACCCGTCCATCGTCCCGGTGGCGGCGATCAAGCGCGTGGATATTCTGTCCGGCGGTGCATCGGCCGTGTACGGCGCGGATGCCGTGGCCGGCGTTGTCAATTTCGTGCTGGACGACAAGTTCGAGGGCATCAGCTTCAACCTCGGCTATTCGGCCTTCCAGCACAACAATGACGACAAGACTTCCCAGCAGCTCAACGAAGCCCGGGGCTTCCCGTATCCGACCGGCAACTCCGGCCTGGATGGTGCCAGCCGCAATGCCGAGTTGGTGGTGGGCGGCAGCTTTGCCGACGACAAGGGCCATGCAATGGGCTGGCTGACCTGGCGCGAGAATGATGCGCTGTACCAAGCCGAACGCGACTACTCGGCCTGTTCGGTATCGGCTACGTCGGCAGCTTGCGGCGGCTCCGGCACTGCCAACCCCGGCCGCTTCACGGTCAATCAATATGCCAATGGCGGCGTGGTCAATTGGCCGAGCGGCAAGAATGCCAACTATGTTTGGGACGGCAGCGGCTACAAGAACGGCACCTATCTGTACAACTACGCGCCAATCAACTTCTACCAACGCCCGGACAAGCGCGTTACCGCCGGCTTCATGGCCAGCTATGACGTCAACGATTACGTCACGCCGTATGTCGAAGCGATGTTCCTCGAACGCCGTTCCGACCAGCAGATTGCCGAATCCGGTGCTTTCGGCGTACCGGTCGTCGTGGGCTGCAACAACCCGCTGATTGGCAGCATGTGCGCCGATGCCGGCGTCACCACCAGCCAGGCCCAGGTCACCTTGTGGAAGCGCAATGTGGAAGGCGGCCCGCGCATCCACTTGAGTGATGACAGCACCTACCGCATCACCTCGGGCGTGAAGGGTGGCTTGTTCGATACGTCGTGGACCTATGACGTTTCGGCGACGTTCGGCCGCACCAAGACCATCGACATCGGCAAGAACGACTTCTTGAACACCAGCATCGCTGCTGCCGCGCTGGGGTGTACCGATCCGACCTATGGCACCTTCTCGGGTTGCTCGCTGTACGACATTTGGAAAGACAACATTTCCAAGGAATCGGCCGATGCGATGGCCGGCACCAGCTTCAGCATCTACAAGACCAGCTACAGCTCGCTGTCGGCGGTTGCCGACGGCTTCCTGGGTTGGGGTTTCCCGTCGGCAAGCGGCGAGGAGATCGGTTTGGTTGTGGGTATGGAGCGTCGCCATTACACCTATTCCAGCGAGTACGACGGTGACTCCGCCGCCGGCAACTTCGCTGGTGCCGGCGCTGCCAGCTTGCCGGTGGATGCCGGCAATACGGTGAGCGATCTCTTCTTCGAAACCGCGTTGCCGGTCTATGTGGGCGATGGCCTGTTCAACCGTTTCGACGTTTCGCTGGGCTATCGCTATTCGGACGACGACACATCGGGCAATTACGACACCTACAAGCTGGGTTTGAGCAGTGCGCTGTGGGACAGCAAGCTGCTGCTGCGCGCTGGCTACAACCGCGCCGTACGTGCGCCGAGCCTGAACGACCTGTACTACTCGCAACGCATTGCGCTGGATGGCGAAGAAGACCTTTGCGCCGGCCCGTCGCCGGCCTACACGGCGGCACAGTGCGAGCGTGCAGGCGTGCCGACGTCGGCCTATGGCAATGTGCCGGTCAACCCAGCCGAGCAGTACTTCGGCCTGGTGGGTGGCAACCCGAATCTGGCTCCGGAAGTGGCCGATACCTACACCATTGGTTTTGCGGTCGAGCCGATTGAAAACCTGAATGTCTCGCTGGACTGGTACAACATCGAGATCGAAGGTGCGATTGCCGGTATTGGTCACGAAACCATCCAGCGCCTGTGCTTGGAAGCAAACCTGTATTGCGACCGCATCAAGCGTGATGCCCGCGCCGGTAACTATGACCTGTGGATCGGTCAAGCGTCGGATCCACAATCCGGCTACGTCATCAACCTGCCGGACAATATCGGCGTGTACAAGCGTTCGGGTCTCGATCTGGCCGCGAACTATTCGTTCCAGTTCGGTCCGGGCCGCTTGAACACCAGCTTGGTGGCCAACTACGTGCTGAAGCAGTTCACCCAGTCGCTGGCCTCCGAGTCGAGCACTGCCTTCGAGTGCAAGGGGCTGATCAACAACGACTGCGGCAATTCGCCGAAGTGGCGGCATATCGCATCAGCCAACTATGCATGGGACAACTACACGCTGGGCCTGCGCTGGCGCCATATCGGTGCCACCGATTACAAGGACGTCAACGGCAACAAGCTGAGCAGCAATATTTGGTTGGGTAGTGGTGTTTCCAGCTACAACTACATCGACCTGAATGCCAGCATGAGCATTGGCCCGGCCTTGATCTCGGTGGGCGTGAACAACGTGTTTGACAAGGAGCCGCCGTTCGTGGGTTCGGCCAGCTTCGCGGCGAATGCCAACGCCGTGGGTGGCTACGATCAGGCCGGCCGTTACATCTTCGGCAGCGTCAGCCTGAAGTTCTAATCGAGGCAAGATGTTTCAATGCAATAAAAAGGCGGCGGGCTTTGGCCCGCCGCCTCAGACTGCTGACGAACCCCGTGTTTTCCGGAACACGGGGTTTTTCATTGCGGGAACCTACGCCGGGATGGCCAGCCTTCGGTTGGTCGGATTTCCGATAAACAGGGCGGCAATGGCGTTGAGACGGGCTATCCAGCGCGATCGCGCCGATGGGTGGCCTTTCAGCAGCCAATAAAGCCGTGCCAGCAGCAGTGCGATCTTCTTGATGTTCTGCGCGGCGGCGGCCAGCAAGCATTGTTCTGTCACGCGTAGCCAGCCGCCCATCACTCCCAGTACGCCGCGCTCCTCCAGGCCTTGGCACACGCGCGGGGTGACATAGCCGGCATCCAGCCCCACCGCTTCCACATCCAACCCAAGCACGTCACGTTGCCGGTCCAGCCGTTCCAGATACGGCTGGCTGTCATGCACGTTGCCAGCGGTGACATGGGTGTCGGTGATGATCGCGTGGCGCGCATCCACCGTGCGGTGGTCCAGATAGAAAAAACCTTCCGGCTTGCCTTCGCGCATCAGGTAACCGCTGTCCGGATCGGTGCGATTGACCTTGGTTTCCTTGGGGGCAGGCGGGGCATCGTCGCGCCGCAGCGGCTTCTTGCCGTGCGCCTTGCGGTCGGCGTCCACCGCCGCGTCCAGCTCGGCCAGATACGCCGACGGCGTTTGCTCCAGCTGTACCGCATCGAACTTCTTCTTGTTGGCATTGGCCTTCAAATGCGTGCTGTCGGTGTACAGCACCCGACCGCCCACCAAGCCGTGCCCCATCGCCTGCCGCACGATGGCGTCGAAGATGCTCTGGTACACCGCCGGATCGGTATAGCGCCGCCGCCGATGCTGCGAGAATGTGGACGCATCCGGCACCTTGTCGGTCAGGCGAAAGCCGGCAAACCAGCGGTACGCCGTATTGACCGCCACCTCGCGCATCAACTGCCGCTCGCTGCGCACACCAAACAGGTAGCCCACGAACAACAGCTTGAACATCACCACCGGATCCAAGGCCGGGCGGCCATTGTCCGCGCAGTACAAATGCGCGACCTGCGCCCGGATGAACTCGAAATCCACCGTCGCGTCGATCTTCCGCAACAAGTGGTCCTTGGGCACCAGCATCTCCAGAGTCACCCTCTCCAGATGTTGCTGCGCGGGTGTCGGCGTCTTGAGCATGAAGCATTAAAACGACAAACCCCGGCTTGCGCCAGGGTTTGTCAGCAGTCTGAACAACGCCACCGGAAGGTGGCGTTGTTGTGTTCAAGCCCCTCTCCCGCCCGCGGGGGAGGGGTTGGGGTGAGGGGCGGGAGTTAGCCGTGAGTAAGAGCCAAAACTACCCCTCCCCAACCCTCCCCTTGTCTATGACAAAGGGAGGGGATGATTCGCAGCTTGCATTACGCCGTCCGAAGGCCTGCTGTACGCCCTCCCTTGCGAAGCAGGGGAGGGTTGGGGGAGGGGCTGGCACTTGATATTGCTCCTGCGCACTCCTCACGCACTCCTCGTCCTCAGCCCCAAGACGCCAGCCCGCGTGCGATCCGCGCCACCGCTTCCTGCAGACGCTCCACATTCTGCGTGTAGGCAATGCGCACATGCTGGTTGGCGCGGTGGTGGCCGAAGTCCAAGCCCGGCGTGAACGCGACGTGTTCGGTTTCGAGGAAGTGCGCGCAGAACGCCTGCGCATCGTCGGTGAACGCACTGACGTCGCAATACAGGTAGAACGCGCCCTGTGGCTCCACGTCGATGCGGAAGCCGAGTTCGCGCAAGGCCGGCAGCAGGTAGTCGCGGCGCTGGCGGAACTGCCCGCGGCGCTGCTCGAAGATGGCGAGGGTTTCCGGCGCGAAGCAGGCCAACGCGGCGTGCTGCGCCATCGACGGCGCGCTGATGTACAGGTTTTGCGCCAGCTTCTCCAACTCCGGTACAGCCTGCGGTGGCGCGACCAGCCAGCCCAGCCGCCAGCCGGTCATGCCGAAATACTTGGAAAAGCTGTTCAGCACGAAGGCGTCGTCATCGACTTCCAGCACGCTGGGCGCGTCGAAGCCGTAGGTCAGGCCGTGGTAGATCTCATCGACCAACAGGTGCCCGCCGCGAGCCTTCAGTGTCTGCGACAGCGCCGCCAGTTCGTCGCGCGACAGCGTGGCGCCGGTGGGGTTGGCTGGCGAGGCGACCAGCGCGCCGACGCTGGCCTTGTCCCAGTGGCGGTCGATCAGTGTCGGTGTCAACTGGTAATTGTTGTCTGGGCCGACCGGCACCAGTTGCGCGCCGCCTTCGACCAGCCGCAGGAAATGGCGGTTGCAGGGATAGCCAGGGTCGGCCAGCAGCCAGTGTTTGCCGGGGTCCACCAGCAGGCTGGAGGCCAACAACAACGCGCCGGAGCCGCCGGGCGTGATGAGGATGCGCTCGGGGTCGATCTCCAGCCGGTAGCGGTCGCGGTAGAAGCCAGCGATGGCCTCGCGCAGCGCCGGCAGCCCACGTGCGGCGGTGTAGCGGGTGTGGCCGGCAGCCAGCGCGGCCTGCCCGGCGCGAACGATGGGGTCGGCGGTGGTGAAATCCGGTTCGCCGATCTCCAGATGGATTACGTCATGCCCGGCCTGTTCCAGCGCGTTGGCGCGCGCCAGCAGCGACATGACGTGGAACGGGGCGATCTCGCGGCTGCGGCGGCTGTAGGCATTCATCGCGCCATGATACTGCTGCGCAGGAGCGCACCAAGGTGTGCTCCTACAATGCGCTGGCCGTCTCGGGCACACTGTTTCCCGTTGCCCGGATGGCGCTGCCGCCATCTTTCAGGAACCAGAATGAACCCCGCCCTTAGCCTGTTGATCGCCAGTCTGATGATGAATACCGCCGTCGCCGCCCAGTCCACCCCGCCAAATGCCGAGAAGCGCCCGCATACGGTCACTGCACCGTTCGGCGCGCAGCGTGCCGACGAGTACTACTGGCTACGCGACGACGAGCGCGAGGACAAGGCGATGCTGGCCTACCTTGCGGCCGAAAACGCCTACACCGATGCACTGCTGGCCCCGCTCAAGCCCTTGCAGGAAGCGCTGTACGGCGAGATCGTCGGCCGCATCAAGCAGGACGATGCCAGTGTGCCGTACCGCGAGCGCGGCTACTGGTATTACACCCGCTTTGAGACCGGCAAGGACTACCCCATCCACGCCCGCCGCAAGGGCGACATGCAGGCCGCCGAAGAAGTGCTACTCGACCTGAACCCGATGGCCGAAGGCAAGGGCTATTTCAGCGTCGGCGACATGGAAGTGAGCCAGGACAACCGCCTTCTGGCCTGGGCCGAGGACGCCGTGGGCCGCCGCCAATACACCATCCGCTTCAAGGATCTGGAAACCGGCAAGCTGCTGGACGACGTGATCGAAGGTGTGTCGCCGAACGTGGTATGGGCCGATGACAACCGCACCTTGTTCTATGTCGAGAACGACCCGGAAACCCTGCTCACCGTGCGCGTGAAGAAGCACGTGCTCGGCACCCCGGCCAGCAGCGATGCGCTGGTCTACGAGGAGCACGACGACAGCTTCTACATGGGCATCGGCCGCACCCGCGACGACCGCTACATCACCATCGGCGTGGAAAGCACGGTGTCCTCGGAGCTGCGCTACACCCCGGCTGCCAATCCCGGCACATTCACCGTGCTGGCCCCGCGCGAGCGCGACGTGGAATACGACGCCGACCACTTCGACGGCCGCTGGGTGATCCGCACCAATGCCGATGGCGCGAAGAACTTCAAGCTGGCCACCGCGCCGGAAGGGGCCACCCGCCGCAAGCAGTGGCAGGACTGGGTGGCGCACGACCCGCAGGTGCTGCTGGAAGGTTTCGAGCTGTTCGATGGCTACACTGCCATCGCCGAGCGTGCCGAGGCGCTGGAGCGCGTGCGCCTGCTGTTCGCCGACGGCCGCAGCGAGTTCGTCAAGGCTGACGAGCCGGCCTATGCGATGGGCCTGTCGGCCAACCCCGAGCCGGACAGCGAGTGGTTGCGCTACACCTACACCTCGCTGACCACGCCGGCCACCACCTATGAGTTGAACGTGAAAACCGGCGAGCGCCGCCAACTCAAGCAGCAGCCGGTGATCGGCTACGACGCTTCGCAGTACGTCACCGAGCGCGTATGGGTCACCGCGCGCGACGGCGCGAAGGTGCCGGTGTCGCTGGTCTATAAAAAGGGCTTCAGGAAGGACGGCAGCGCCGCGCTGTACCAGTACGCCTACGGCAGCTACGGCATGTCGATGGATCCGTATTTCAACCAGAGCGTGGTCAGCCTTCTCGACCGTGGCGTGGTCTATGCCATCGCCCACATTCGTGGCGGCCAGGAGATGGGCCGCAACTGGTACGAGGATGGCAAGCTGCTCAACAAGCAGAACACCTTCAACGATTTCATCGACGTCACCCGCGCGCTGGTGGCGCAGGGCTATGCGGCGAAAGAGCGCGTGGCCGCTTCCGGTGGCAGCGCCGGCGGCCTGCTGATGGGCGCGGTGGCCAACCAGTCGCCGCAGGACTACCGGGTGATGGTGGCGCAGGTACCGTTCGTCGATGTTGTCACCACCATGCTCGACGCCAGCATCCCGCTGACCACAAACGAATACGACGAGTGGGGCAACCCGGAGCAGCAGACGTACTACGACTACATGCTCAAGTATTCGCCCTACGACAACGTGCGTGCACAGGCCTACCCGGCGCTGTTCGTCGGCACCGGCCTGTGGGATTCGCAGGTGCAGTACTGGGAGCCGGCCAAATGGGTGGCGCGGTTGCGCGACGTCAACACCGGCACACACCCGATCGTGTTCCGTACCAACATGGAGGCCGGCCACGGCGGCAAGTCCGGGCGCTTCCAGCGTTACAAGGAGCAGGCCGAGTCGTTCGCCTTCGTGTTGGATCAGCTCGGGATGAAGTGACTTGCCATTCCTTCTCCCAACGGGAGACAACGTGGCAGGATTGCCAAGCTGCACGGCGAAGCCGCCCGCAGGGTGAGGCACAGGGATGTGCCGAATGCAGGTGCCCGAAGGGTGGATGAGGGCGAACGTGGTCCATGATGCTTGAATCATCGGGACTCCGTTGTCCCTCGCCCCAACCCCTCTCCCGGCGGGAGAGGAGCTTTATCTTCCCATCAACTTTCCATGACACGACCGACACGTTTCCGCTGGGCATGGTGGCTGCTGGCCTACGTCAGCCTCGGCGTCGGCATCGTCGGCATCTTCGTGCCGGGGCTGCCTTCCACCGTGTTCGTGCTGATCTCGGCATGGGCCGCCTCGCGCGGTTCCGAACGCCTGCACCGCTGGCTGTTGGCGCACCCGCAGTTCGGCCCGCTCATCATCAACTGGCAGCAATACGGCGCAGTCAGCCGCAAAGCCAAGTGGATGGCGACGGTGACGATGGGCCTATGCGCACTCATCATGCTCTGGTGCGTGCCGCTGGCCTGGGTGAAATGGTTGTCGATCGGCAGCATGGCCTGCGTCTGCACCTGGCTGTGGCTGCGCCCGTTGCCGCCGCAGGGCTAGCCTCGGACGGCGGCAGGCATCACATGGCAATGGATATACTCGCGGGCATGAACAAGTACCTCCGTATTCCGATGCTCGTTGCAGCCGCTTGCGCGCTGCTGGTTCTCACTGCCTGCGGCAACAAGGGGTCGCTGGTGATGCCGCAGAAGCCGGTGCCGGTGGGGGAACAGGTCGTGCCGACGCCCGATCCGGGCACCGATGGGCATCCAGGGCATGGAGCGGACGAACAGCCGCCGGCCGCCAACGACCATGGTTGAATCGCGCTCAGCGCGCCTGCGCTTCACCAAGATGCACGGCGCCGGCAACGATTTCGTGGTGCTGGACTTGCGCGACGGCATGCCGCCGCCGAACGCGGCGCTGGCCGCACAACTGGCCGACCGCCACCGTGGCGTGGGCTGCGACCAGATCCTGACCATCGAGCCGCCGCGCAGCATGGGGGCGGTGGCGTCGTACCGCATCTGGAATGCCGATGGCTCCACCTCGCAGCAATGCGGCAACGGCGCACGCTGCGTGGCCGCGTGGCTGGTGCGCGACGGCGCAGCGCAGGGCGATGAAATTCGTGATCGACAGCCCGCTGCGCAGCCATGCGGTGCAGCGGCTGGGCGGCGGCCACTACGCCGTGGCGATGGGCCGGCCGGAATTCACGCCCGAACGCATCCCGCTGGCCGGCTTCCCGCACGCGCGCGAGGAATACACGCTGCCGTTGCAGGGCGAGAGCCTGCGCTTCGGCGCGGTGTCGATGGGCAACCCGCATGCGGTGTTGGAAGTGGGGCTGATCGACGCCGCGCCGCTGGAGCGACTGGGGCCATTGCTGCAACAACATGCCTCGTTCCCCGAATCGGTGAACGTCGGCTTTGCGCAGGTGCTGGACGAAGGCCACGCGCGGCTGCGCGTGTTCGAGCGCGGCGTCGGCGAGACCCTGGCCTGCGGCAGTGGCGCCTGCGCCGCCGCGGTGGTGCTGATGCAACGTGGCCGCTTGCGCCGCGACGCGGTCATTTCATTGCCGGGGGGCGACTTGCGCATTCAGTGGCCGGGCGACGATGCCGAAATCGTCATGTCCGGCCCGACGGCTTTCGTGTTCGATGGAGAGTGGACGGCATGAGCGATACGCTGGAAAAAATCGGTGCCCATGAAGTCGCGGCGTGGTTGCGCCGCCATCCGGGTTTCCTCAAGCAATTTCCCGACCTGGTGCTGACGCTGGTGGTGCCGCGCGACGACGGTCCCACCGCCTCGCTGGCGAGCTACCAGCTGGAAGTGCTGCGCGACAAGAACCGCGAGTTGTCGCGGCGGCTTGCCGAGCTGGCCGGCAATGCGCAGGTCAACGAACGGCTGGCGGTGCGCACGCAACAACTGACGCTGGCCTTGATGCGGCAGACCAACGCTGCCGACACGCTGCGGGCGATGGTTGCGTCGCTGGAAGAGGATTTTGCCGGCGATCTGGTGCGCGTCGTCAGCCTGCAGCCGGTGCCGGAACTGGAACAGGAGCCATGGTTGCAGGTCATCGCCGCCGCCGATCCGAGGTTGGCCGCGTTCCACGACTGCTTGCAGGACGGCGAACCGATCTGCGGCCGTCTGCAACCGGAGAAGAACGACGTGCTGTACGGTGAGCGCGTCGGCGAAGTTGCTTCCAGTGCATTGCTGCCCTTGCCCGGCATCGGCCTGATCGCCGTGGGCAGCCACGACGCCAACCGCTTCTATCCCGGCATGGGCACGTTGTTCCTCCGCATGATGAGCGAGGCATTGGCTACGGCTCTGCAACGCTTTGCTTGACCACGCTCTGGCGAGGCCGTGCCGGGAGCGCGGGGCCTCGCCAGTCGCTGAAATGAAGCATGCCCTTGGCCAGCAGCACGATGCCGAGCATGTGGCAGGACACGCTGATGTGGATGCGGTGAAGTGGCCGAGCAGACTCAACGTCAGCGCGATCTTCAGCGTCGGCATCATGCCGACGCTGCTGGATAACGGTTGCACCAATGCAGCGCAGTAATGTCATGCCGGCACCGTTGGCGTGCAGCACCGCCAGGCACCCACGGCATCAGCCTGCGCGCGATGGGCGGTGGCTGCTTCGATCCATTGCCTCGTTTCGTTCGGAAGTTGCCGCAGCGCGCTGCCGAGGGTCGGCGCTTCGAAGAGCATCGCGCCGACGAACCCGGCACGGCGAATAGATGGGCGATGACAGCAGCGGGCAGGGGGTCACGACGTTTTCCGGGCCGTGCAGGCCACGCCGACATGATCCGCGCCCGCCGGCGTGTGGCCTGCTTGACCTGAATAAAGCCCGCCTGCGTCGGCCCCGGTGCTTGAACCGCCCGGTGGCGTCCCCATTGTTTTCGGGACACCCCGGAGATGCCCGATGGACCCCAGCCAGAACCCGAATGTTTTCCACGCCACCACCATCTGCTGCGTGCGTCGCGGCGAGCATGTGGCGATTGCCGGCGACGGCCAGGTCACGCTGGGCAACACGGTGATGAAGGGCAACGCGCGCAAGGTGCGCCGGCTCGGCCGCGACGGCCAGGTGCTGGCCGGTTTCGCCGGCGCCGCCGCCGATGCCTTCACCCTGTTCGAACTGTTCGAGGCCAAGCTCGAAAAGCACGGCCAACTGACCCGCGCAGCGGTGGAACTGGCCAAGGATTGGCGCACCGAACGCCGCCTCGGCAAGCTCGAAGCATTGCTGGCGGTGGCCGACAAGGAAACCTCGCTGATCATCAGCGGAACCGGCGATGTGATCGAGCCGGAGGACGGCATCATTGCGATCGGTTCCGGCGGCTCCTACGCACTGAGCGCAGCGCGCGCGCTGCTGGCGCATACCGAATTGGACGCGAAGGCGGTGGCGACCGAGGCGATCAACATCGCCGGCGGCATCTGCATCTACACCAACCGCAACGTGGTGGTGGAGGAGCTTTGAGGAACGAATGGAGAGGAACGAGGAACGAGTGGTGAAGCCACGGCGTTCCTGCTCCTTGCCTTTATTCGTTCCTCGTTTCTCTCCACTCGTTCCTGCCCCTCGGGAAACCCCATGACCCACAAGATCGAAACCTCCTCCGCCACCATGACCCCGCGCGAAATCGTGCAGGAACTGGATCGCCACATCATCGGCCAGCACGACGCCAAGCGCGCGGTCGCCATCGCCCTGCGCAACCGCTGGCGGCGGATGCAGTTGCCGGCGGAACTGCGCAACGAGGTGATGCCGAAGAACATCCTGATGATCGGTCCCACCGGCGTCGGCAAGACCGAGATCGCGCGGCGTTTGGCCACGCTCGCCAACGCGCCGTTCGTGAAGGTGGAAGCCACGCGCTTCACCGAGGTCGGCTACGTCGGCAAGGACGTGGAGCAGATCATCCGTGATCTGGCCGACACCGCGGTCAAGCTGTACCGTGAGCAGGCCAAGGTGCGCGTGCGCACGCAGGCCGAGGAGAAAGCCGAGGACCGCATCCTCGACGCGCTGCTGCCGCGCCGCAGCGCCGGCATCGGCTTCGATGCGGAAGCCGCGCGCAACGAGCCGTCGGCGCAGGACAACGACACCCGCATCAAGTTCCGCCGCATGTTGCGCAACGGCGAGCTGGATGAGCGCGAGATCGAACTGGACGTGGCCGCCAACGTCAGCATGGACATCATGACCCCGCCGGGCATGGAAGAAATGGGCCAGCAGCTGAAGTCGATGTTCGCCAACCTCGGTGGCGGCAAGTCGAACAAGCGCACGCTGGCGATCAAGGCCGCGCGCCCGCTGCTGGTGGAGGAAGAGGCCGGCAAGCTGGTCAACGAAGACGATATTCGTACCGCCGCGATCGAAGCCTGCGAGCAGCACGGCATCGTGTTCATCGACGAGATCGACAAGGTTGCCAAGCGTGGCGACAACGTCGGTGGTGGCGATGTTTCGCGCGAAGGCGTGCAACGCGACCTGCTGCCGCTGGTGGAAGGCAGCAACGTCTCCACCAAGTACGGCACGGTCAAGACCGACCACATCCTGTTCATCGCTTCCGGTGCGTTCCACCTGGCCAAGCCCAGCGATCTGATTCCCGAGTTGCAGGGTCGCTTCCCGATCCGCGTCGAACTGGGTGCGTTGAACAAGGCCGATTTCGTGCGCATCCTCACCGAACCGAAGGCGGCGCTGACCAAACAGTATGAAGCGCTGCTGGCCACCGAGGGCGTCAAGGTGAGCTTCACCACCGATGCGGTGGAGCGGCTGGCCGAGATTGCCGCGCAGGTCAACGAACGGCAGGAGAATATTGGCGCGCGGCGCTTGCACACGGTGCTGGAGCGGCTGCTGGATGCGTTGAGCTATGAAGCGCCAGACCGTGGCGGTGAAGCCATCGTGATTGATGGCGGCTACGTCAACAAATACTTGGGCGAATTGGTGCAGGACCCGGATTTGAGCCGTTACATCCTGTAAGCCTGTTGTTTTGCGGGAGCGCACCAGGCGCGCTCCCGCATGTGCTTGCATCGACCTCAGATGCCGCCTATGCAGACATACTTCAGCTCGGTGTAGTCGTGCAGACCATGCTGCGAACCTTCACGGCCGACGCCGGATTGCTTGATGCCGCCGAACGGTGCGACTTCGGTTGAAACCAAGCCGGTGTTGACGCCGACGATGCCGCATTCCAGCGCCTCGGCGACGCGGAAGGCGCGGGCGAGGTCGCGGGTGTAGAAGTAGCCGGCCAGCCCGGCCTCGGTGTCGTTGGCGAGTGCGATGGCCTGTTGCTCGCTGTCGAAGCGGAACAGCGGTGCGACCGGGCCGAAGGTTTCCTCGTGCGCGATGCGCATGTCGGCGGTCACGTCCAGCAGGACGGTCGGTTCATAGAAGGTGCCGCCCAGTGCGTGCGGCTTGCCGCCCAGCGCCACGCGCGCGCCCTTGGCTTGTGCGTCGGCGACGTGTTCTTCCACTTTCGCCAGTGCCTTGGCGTCGATCAGCGGGCCTTGCTCGGTGGCGCAGGCCAGACCATCGCCGACGCGCAGTTTCTTCACCGCCGCGCACAACTTTGCGGCGAAGGCGTCGTACACCGCCTCGTGCACGAACACGCGGTTGGCGCAGACGCAGGTTTGCCCGGTGTTGCGGAACTTGCTGGCGATGGCGCCTTCCACTGCGGCGTCGAGGTCGGCATCGTCGAACACGATGAACGGTGCGTTGCCGCCCAGTTCCAGCGAGACGCGCTTCATGCCCTCGGCGCACTGCGCCATCAGTTGCTTGCCGACGCCGGTGGAGCCGGTGAAGCTGAGTTTGCGCACTTGCGGGTTGGCGGTCATCTCGGCGCCGATGGCGGCCGCGTCGCTGCCGGTGACGATGTTGAGCACGCCTGCCGGCAGCCCGGCGCGTTCGGCCAGCACCGCCAGCGCCAGCGCGGAGTAGGGTGTCTGCAACGCCGGCTTGCACACCACGGTGCAGCCGGCGGCCAACGCCGGGCCGAGCTTGCGGCCGAGCATGGCGGAAGGAAAATTCCACGGCGTGATCGCCGCGACCACGCCCACCGGCTGGCGCAGCACCATGATGCGTTTGTCGGCGGCATGGCCGGGAATCGTCTCGCCATACATGCGCTTGGCTTCCTCGCCGAACCACTCGATGAAGCTGGCCGAATAGGCAACCTCGCCCTTGGCCTCGGCCAGCGGCTTGCCTTGTTCGGCGGTCATCAAGGTGGCGAGGTCGTCCTGATGTTCCATCATCAATTGATACAGGCGGCGCAGCACCTGCGCGCGCTCCCTGGCGGTCTTCTTCGACCATGCGGGAAACGCAGCGTGCGCGGCGGCGATGGCTTGCCGCGTCTCGGTCGCGCCCATGTCCGGCACGCTGCCGAGCAGGGCGCCGGTGGCAGGATTGGTGACGTCGCAGCTTGCGCCGTTGTCGGCGTCACGCCATTGCCCGTTGATCAGGCAGCGCGTGCGCAGCAGGTCGGGGTCGGCCAATGGAAGCGATGAGGCGGTGGTGTTCATGCGTCTGTTCCAATGTGTCGATGCGCTGCGCGATGAGGTTGGCGCTGGTAGCGCTTTATACGGGCAAGCCCCGTATAAAGGGGGTGATGCGTAGCTGTTGGGTTTGCCCGGCGCGTGGTTTTGTCGGGACAGCCCCATGTGGGGCAAGCCCCGTATCTACACGTCGTCCTCTTCCGGCAGCGGCGTGGCCGGTGCGCCGGGAGTGAAGACGCCAGGTTTCACGTACCAGCCCAGCACCATGTCGATGGTTTCGTGGCTGTCGCTTTCCAGTGCGAAATGCGCTGGCTCGATCAGGCCGCTGCACATCACGCCCATCGTGCAGGCGTGCAGGATGCGTGCGGGCGTGGCCGGGTCCACGCCCTCGCGCAGTTGGCCCAGTTCGCGGGCGCGGGCGAAGGTGTCGCGGAAGATCGCCAGCTCCTCGGCGGTGCTTTCGTGCTGCAACTGGCGCATCGCTTCACTTTCGGCGGACAGGTCGTTGCGCAGGATGATTTCCATCATCTGCCGCAGCTCCGGGCTGGTGGCGACTTCGCTGATCGACACCCGCATTGCCGAACGCAGGTCGAGGATGGGCGTTGTGCGCAGCGGCGAGGCGGTGCGCCGCAGCCGTTCCAGGAACGGCATGTGCTTGCGCCGGATCATCGCTTCCAGCACTTCGGTCTTGTTCTTGAAATGCCAATACACCGCGCCGCGCGAATAGCCGGCGCGCTCGCCGATGCTGGCCAGCGTGGTGCCGGCCACGCCGCTTTCGTGGAAGCAGGCCAAGGCGGCGTCGAGGATGTTTTCGCGGGTCGCCAGGGCTTCTTCGCGGGTTTTTCTGGCCATTGCGGGGACAGTTGCTGGATGAACCGGGGCAAAGTGTAGCTGTTTACAAACAGTCATGCATGTATGTATATTTCCGGGCCTCGCGTCATGGGGTCCGTGCCGTTGTGCGCGTGCGCACTCCGTGAAGTCTGGCCGCCCCGATTGCGTGCGATCCTTGTGCGCTGGTCGCTGCCCTTCAATTTTTCCTTCGAGCCCGCCCCATGTCCCGACTCCGTTCTTGTCGCCTGCTTGTGCTTTCCCTTGCGCTCACTGCTGCGCTCGTTGCCTGCAAGGGTGGTGAGCAGGGGCCGCCACAGGGCGGGCCGGGGCAGGTTACGGTGGTCACGCTGAAGGCCGAGCCGGTCACGCTGACCCGCGAACTGGCTGGCCGCGCCACCGGCTACCAAATGGCCGAGGTGCGGCCGCAGGTGAGCGGCATCGTTGCCAAGCGCCTGTTCACCGAGGGCAGCGTGGTCAAGCAGGGCCAGCCGCTGTACCAACTCGATGACGCCGCTTACCGCGCCCAGGCCAACAGTGCCCGTGCGCAGTTGGCTCGTGCCGAGGCCAGTGCCAACGCTGCGCGGCTGGCGGCACGCCGCAGCGGTGAGTTGGTCAAGAGCCGGGCCATCAGCGTGCAGGACGACGAAAACGCGCAGGCTGCGTGGAAGCAGGCCGAGGCCGACGTCGGTGCCGCCCGCGCCGCGCTGGACGCGGCCAACGTGACCTTGGGCTACGCACGCATCACCGCGCCGATCAGCGGCCAGATCGGCAAGTCCAGCGTCACCCAAGGTGCGCTGGTCAGCGCCGGCCAGGCCGCTGCGCTGGCGACCATCAGCCAACTCGACCCCATCTACATCGACGTCAGCCAGTCTTCGGCCGAACTGCTGCAATTGCGCCGCGAGCTGGCCGAAGGCCGCCTCGAAGGCGCTTCCGAGCTGCCGGTGGACATCGTGCTGGAAGACGGCAGCAGCTTCGCCCACAAAGGCACGCTGGAATTTTCCGAGGTGAACGTGGACCCGGCTACCGGTAGCTACGGCCTGCGCGTGCGCGTGGAAAACCCGGAGCGCGTGCTGATGCCAGGCATGTACGCCCGTGCCGTGCTGGGCAGTGGCGTGCGCCAGAACGCCATCCTCGCGCCGATGCAGGGCATCGCCCGCGACGCCAAGGGCAACACCAGCGCGATGGTGGTGGACGCCGAGGGTAAGGTGGCGCAGCGCGCGGTTAGCGTCAGCCGCGCCATCGGCGACAAGTGGCTGGTCGAGGACGGCCTGAAGGCCGGCGACAAGGTGATCGTGGAGGGTTTGCAGAAGATCGGCGTCGGCATGCCGGTCAACGCCACCGAGAAGGGTGCCGAAACCGCCGCGCCGGCCACGCCGGCGGCCAAGCAGTAAACGGGGACGCACATGGCACGCTTCTTCATCGACCGGCCCATCTTCGCGTGGGTCATCGCCATCATCATCATGCTGGCCGGCGCGCTGGCCATCTTCAAACTGCCCATCTCCATGTACCCGGAAGTGGCGCCGCCGTCGGTGGCCATCAGCGCCAGCTACCCCGGTGCGTCGGCGGCGGTGGTGGAGAACTCGGTGACGCAGATCATCGAGCAGAACATGAAGGGCCTGGACGGCCTGATGTATTTCTCCTCCAACAGCTCCTCCAGCGGCCAGGCCAGCATCACCCTGACCTTTGAAAGCGGCACCGATCCGGATATCGCGCAGGTGCAGGTGCAGAACAAGCTGCAACTGGCCACGCCGCTGCTGCCGCAGGAAGTGCAGCGGCAGGGCATCAGTGTGTCCAAGTCGTCCAGCAGCTTCTTGCAGGTGGTGGGCTTCGTTTCCGAAGACGGCAGCATGGATGAAAACGACGTCGCCGATTACGTCAGCTCCAACGTGGTCGACCCCATCAGCCGCGTTGCCGGCGTGGGCAGCGTGATGGTGTTTGGCGGCAAGTACGCCATGCGCATCTGGCTGGACCCGAACAAGCTGCACACCTACAAGGTGTCGGTGAGCGAGGTGAGCGCGGCGGTGCGTGCGCAGAACGCGCAGGTGGCCGTGGGCCAACTGGGCGGCGCACCGGCGGTGAAGGGCCAGCAACTCAATGCCACCATCAGTGCGCAAGAACGCCTGCAAACCGCCGATCAGTTCCGCGACATCGTCATTCGTACCGAGACCGACGGCTCCACGCTGAAACTCGGCGACGTGGCCCGTGTCGAGCTGGGCGCGGAAAGCTATGAGAACGTCACTCGCTACAACGGCCAGCCGGCCACCGGCGTGGCCATCACCCTGGCCACTGGCGCCAATGCGCTGGATGCGGCCGAAGGCGTGCGCGCCACGCTGGAGACGCTGAAGCAGGATTTCCCCGCCGGCATGAAGGCGGTGATTCCCTACGACACCACCCCGTTCGTCAAGGTGTCGATCAAGGGCGTGATCGAAACCCTGCTCGAAGCCATCGTGCTGGTGTTCCTGGTGATGTACCTGTTCCTGCAGAACTTCCGCGCCACTCTGATCCCGACCATCGCCGTGCCGGTGGTGCTGCTGGGTACCTTCGGCGTGCTGGCCGCGCTGGGTTTTTCCATCAACATGCTGACCATGTTCGCGATGGTGCTGGCGATCGGCCTGCTGGTCGATGACGCCATCGTGGTGGTGGAAAACGTCGAGCGCATCATGTCCGAGGAAGGCTTGTCGCCGCTGGAAGCCACGCGCAAGTCGATGGGGCAGATCACCGGTGCGTTGGTCGGCATCGGCCTGGTGCTGTCGGCGGTGTTCGTGCCGATGGCGTTCATGAGCGGCTCCACCGGCGTGATCTACCGCCAGTTCTCGGCCACCATCGTCTCGGCGATGGCGCTGTCGGTGCTGGTCGCCATCGTGCTGACCCCGGCGCTGTGCGCCACCATGCTCAAGCCGCTGAAGAAGGGCGAGCACCACACCGCGCACAAGGGTTTGGCCGGGCGCTTCTTCAATGCTTTCAACAACGGCTTCGACCGTTCCAGCGCCAGCTACCAGCGTGGCGTGAAGGGCATCCTGCACCGCCCGATGCGCTTCATGGCGGTGTTCCTGGCGCTGGCCGTGGGCATGCTGCTGCTGTTCATGCGCCTGCCCAGCGCGTTCCTGCCCAATGAAGACCAGGGCATCCTGATGGCGATGGTCAACGCGCCCGTGGGTTCCACGCAGGAGCGCACGCTGGAGTCGATCTACAAGCTGGAAGATCACTTCCTGCAAAACGAGAAGGGCGCGGTGGAATCGGTGTTCTCGGTGCAGGGCTTCAGCTTCTCCGGTTCGGCGCAGAACTCGGGCATGGCCTTCATGAAGCTCAAGGATTGGGACGAGCGCGGCGCGGACGACAGCGCCAATGCGGTCGCCGGGCGTGCGATGGGCGCATTGGGGCAGATCAAGGACGCCTTCATCTTCGCCTTCGCCCCGCCGGCAATGCCGGAACTGGGCATCGGCTCGGGCTTCACCTTCTTCCTGAAGGACACCGCCGGCGCCGGCCACGAAGCGCTGACCAACGCCCGCAACCAGTTGCTGGGCATGGCCAACCAGAGCGAACTGCTGGTCAACGTGCGCCCCAACGGCCAGGACGACACCCCGCAGTTGCGCGTGGACATCGACGTGGCCAAGGCCGGCGCGCACGGGTTGAGCCTGGATGCGATCAACAGCACGTTGTCCGCGGCGTGGGGTTCGAGCTACCTCGACGACTTCATCGACCGCGGCCGCGTCAAGCGCGTCTATCTGATGGCCGACGCGCCGTACCGCATGAGTCCGGAGGATTTCCAGAAGTGGTCGGTGAAGAACGCGGCCGGCGAGATGGTGCCGTTCGCGGCCTTCGCCAGCACGCGCTGGGATTACGGCTCCCCGCGGTTGGAGCGCTACAACGGCGTGTCGGCAATGGAAATCCAAGGCGAGCCGCGCCCCGGCGTGGCCTCCGGCGACGCGATGAACGAGATCGAGGCGCTGGCGAAGCAGTTGCCGGCCGGCTTCAGCATCGAGTGGAGTTCCATTTCCTATCAGGAGCGTGAAGCCGGTTCGCAGACGCCGCTGCTCTACACCTTGTCGCTGCTGATCGTGTTCCTGTGCCTTGCCGCGCTGTACGAAAGCTGGAGCGTGCCGACTGCGGTGTTGCTGGTTGCACCGCTGGGCATCCTCGGCGCGGTGCTGGCCAACACCTTCCGTGGCATGGAGCGCGACATCTACTTCCAGGTGGCGATGCTGACCACGGTGGGCCTGACCTCGAAGAACGCCATCCTGATCGTCGAATTCGCCAAGGAACATCTGGAGAAGGGCGCGGGCGTGATCGAGGCGACCATGCACGCGGTGCGCGACCGTTTGCGCCCGATCATCATGACCTCGCTGGCCTTCGGCCTGGGCGTGCTGCCGCTGGCGATCGCCTCGGGCGCAGGTTCCGGCGCGCAGCGCGCCATCGGCACCGGCGTGCTCGGCGGCATGATCGTTGGCACCCTGCTGGGCCTGTTCTTCATCCCGCTGTTCTTCGTGGTGGTGCAGCGTTTGTTCAACCGCAAGCGTTTGCCGGCCGAAGGTGGCAGCGCGGAAGGCTGAGCATTCCGCATGATCGCTTGAACCTCGAACGCCGGGCATGACGCCCGGCGTTCGAGGTTTCGGGGCAGGGACGGTTTACTCGCCGATATCCTCGTTCCACAGCTCCGGCTGGGCGGCGATGAACTCGCGCATCATGCCGATGCAGCGTTCATCGGCAAGGTCGATGACGTTGACGCCGTTCTCGCGCAGCCAGCCGATGCCGCCGGCGAACGTCACCGATTCGCCCACCACCACGGTGCCGATGTTGAACTGCCGCACCAGCCCGGAGCAGTACCAGCACGGGGCCAGCGTGGTGACCATGATGGTGCTGCGGTAGCCGCGTTGGCGGCCGGCCTTGCGGAAGGCGTCGGTTTCGCCATGGATCGACGGGTCGCCTTCCTGCACGCGGCGGTTGTGGCCACAGCCGAGCAGGCGGCCGTCGTTGTGGTACAGCGCCGCGCCGATCGGGATGCCGCCTTCGGCCAGCCCTTGGCGGGCCTCGGCGATGGCGGTGTCGAGCAGGGCGCGGTAGTCGGGGGTGGCGATCATGCGGGCGTCTCCGTAGGGCATGGCGGCCATGATGGCGCAAAGCGCGCCCGGCCCGTCGGTGCGATAATCCGGCACATGAGCGAATCCCCCTACAAGAGCGGCACCACCCACTTCGGCTTCCGCGACGTGCCGGCCAAGGACAAGCAGAAGCTGGTCGGCCAGGTGTTCACCTCGGTGGCCGACAACTACGACCTGATGAACGACCTGATGAGCTTGGGCATCCATCGGTTGTGGAAGCGCTATTTCGTCGCCACCGCGCAGGTCAGGCCGGGCGACCGCGTGCTGGATCTGGCCGGCGGCACCGGTGACATCGCGGTGCTGCTCAAGGAGCGGCTGGGCGCGGAAGGCAGTGTGGTGCTGGGCGACATCAACGCCGGCATGTTGTCGGTGGGTCGCGACCGGCTGACCAACCGCGGCTACGTTTCCGGCTTCGAATGGGTGCAGTGCAACGCCGAGGCGCTGCCGTTCCCGGACCAGAGCTTCGACCTGGTGACCATTTCCTTCGGCCTGCGCAACGTCACCGACAAGGACGCGGCGCTGCGCGAGATGTACCGCGTGCTCAAGGTGGGCGGGCAGGCGCGGGTGCTGGAGTTCTCCGAAGTCACCGCCGACTGGTTCAAGCCGCTCTACGACTTCCACTCGTTCAAGGTGCTGCCGGCGCTGGGCAAGCTGTTCGCGCGCGGCGACGGCGACAGCTACCAGTATCTGGCCGAAAGCATCCGCAAGCACCCGCCGCAGGATGAGCTGAAGGCGATGATGGGCGAGGCCGGCTTCGCCCGCTGCCATTACAAGAACCTCAGCGCCGGCATCGTCGCCATCCATTCCGGCTACAAGATCTAGGAACGTAGTGGAGAGAAACGAGGAACGAGAGGTGAAGCCGCCACTCCCGCTCCCCGCTCTCTCTCGTTCCTCGTTCCTCTCCACCCGTTCCTGCTTCATGAGGTATCCCGCATGCGTTCACCCTTCCTGATGCTTCCCTTGGCCGTCGCGCTTGCCGCCGGCTGCGCCAAGGAGCCCGCCGCTCCCACCGCAGACCCTGTTGCCAAGGAGCCGGCCGCCGCCGTGAATACCGTCAGCCGCAGCCACGATGAAAGCTCGTACGCCGAGCCGGACAAGGTCGTCATCAAGGACCTTCAACTCGACTTGAACGTCGATTTCGACCAGAAGCAGATCGGCGGTACCGCCACCTATGCGCTGGAATGGAAGGGCAAGGACGCTGCACAGCTGGTGCTGGACACCCGCGAGCTGGCCATCGAGAAGGTCGAGGCCGTGGCCGCCGACGGCGCTGTGGCGCCGCTGCAATTCGAACTGGCACCGGCCGACAAGGTGTTTGGCAGCAAGCTGACCATCCAGGCACCGGGGCAGCCGGCCTCGGTGCGCATCAGCTACCACACCGCGCCGACCGCCTCGGGCCTGCAATGGCTGGAGCCGGCCATGACCGAGGGCAAGAAACTGCCCTTCATGTTCAGCCAGTCGCAGGCGATCCACGCCCGTTCATGGGTGCCCTTGCAGGACACCCCGAGCGTGCGCTTCACCTATTCGGCGCACGTCACCAGCCGCCCGGACGTGATGGTGCTGATGAGCGCCGACAACGACCCGCAGGCCGCGCGTGACGGCGACTACAGCTTCAAGATGCCGCAGCCGATCCCGTCGTACCTGCTGGCCATTGCCGCCGGTGACCTGGTGTTCGAGCCGATCTCCGGCCGCTCCGGCGTCTGGGCCGAGCCGACGATGGTGGCCAAGGCGGTCAAGGAGTTCGAGGACACCGAGAAGATGATCGGCGCCGCCGAGAAGCTCTATGGCGAATACCGCTGGGGCCGCTACGACATGCTGGTGCTGCCGCCGTCGTTCCCGTTCGGCGGCATGGAAAACCCGCGCCTGACCTTCGCCACGCCCACCGTGATCGTCGGCGACAAGTCGCTGGTGTCGCTGGTTGCGCATGAACTGGCACACAGCTGGTCCGGCAACCTGGTGACCAACGCCAGCTGGAAGGACATCTGGCTCAACGAAGGTTTCACCACCTACGTGCAGGGCCGCATCACCGAAGCGCTGTATGGCGCGGAGATGGCCGAGATGGAGCGCGAGATCGACCAGACCGACCTGCTGGCCGAAGTGAAGGACATGAGCCCGGCCGACCAAGCGCTGGCGCTGCCGCCGCTGACCGAGCGCGACCCGGACGATGCGTTGAGCCAGGTGGCCTACGTCAAGGGCGCGTGGTTCCTGCAATTCCTCGAGCAGCGCTTCGGCCGCGAAGTGTTCGACCCGTTCCTGCGCGGCTGGTTCGATGACCATGCTTTCCAGAGCGCCAACACCGACCAGTTCGTCGAGTACCTGAAGAAGAACCTGCTGCCGAAGAACCCGACCGCGGTCAGCGACGCCGAACTGCACGCGTGGCTGGACGAGCCGGGCATTCCGGTGTTCGCGCCGAAGGCACGCTCGCGCGGCTTCGCTGTGGTCGATACCGCGCGCATCGCCTTCCTCGGCAGCGAAACCGTGCCCAACGTGCAGGTGACCGGCCAATGGGGCACGCAGGAATGGGTGCGCTTCATCGACGGCCTCGGCAAGACCCTGCCGGTCGAGAAGCTGGCGCAGCTGGACAAGGCCTACCACTTCACCGGCACCGCCAATGGCGAAATCGCGATGCGCTGGTACCCGCTGGCAATCCGCAGCGGCTACGGCGAGGCGCAGGCCGCGGCTGGTGAGTTCATTCAGCGCGTCGGCCGCCGCAAGCTGGTGCTGCCGATCTACGCCGAACTGCTGAAGACCCCGGAAGGCCTGGCCTTCGCCAAGGAAGTGTTCGCCCGCGCCAAGCCGGGCTACCACCCGATCACCACCGCCTCGGTGGAAGACATGATCGCCAAGGCCGAAGCCGCGCCGAAGCAATGAACCCTGCGGCATCGTGAACCAGCACAACGGCGGGCGCAGGCCCGCCGTTGTCGTTTGCGCACCGCTCCTGCATAAACTGGCGCATGTCATTGCCGAGGAAACCCGAATGAAGCGATTGTTCCTGCTCGCCGCCTGCACGCTGGCGCTGGCCGCCTGCACCGACCCGGAGGCCGAGCGCCAGAAGCAGGAGGCCGCCGCGGCGCAGGAGCATGCGCGGCGCGAGGTGGATGCCGCCGCCGTCGGCAAGCAGTACGACGGCGCGGTGGCCGCCGCCGACTGGGAAAAGGCGCGCATTTTCGGTGTTGCCCTGTTCGACCAATACCCGGATTCGGACACCGCCCGCCGCATCGAGCCGGGCTTTGCCGAGGTGAAGGAGAAGGCCGAGGCGGCGCGCGAACTGCGCCGCATGCAGGCGCTGTGGAGCTACAACCAGGTGACGGTGGGCAACAAGGGCGTGCAGCGCTCGGCGATGATCCAGGGCAAGGAGCGCGTCGATGTCGATGGCAGCGGGGCTAAGACCGTGCAGTTGGTGTTCCGCGACCATCCCGAATGGAAGCGCCATGCCTACCTGGTGCTGCAAGCCGGCGATTTCGCCAAGGTCTGCTACCGCGCCTGCCAGGTGAAGGTCGGGCTGGACGGCGCCGCGCCGCGTGCGATGGCCGCGCACCGCCCGGACACCGACGAGGCGATCGCGATGTTCATCGACGACAACCGCGGCCTGTGGCGGCAGGCGCGCAAGGCCAAGGCCATCGAGATCGAATTCCCGGTGCAGGCCGGCGGCACGCGCAGCGTGGTGTTCGAAACCGGCGGCCTCGATGGCGGGCAGATGCCGGGTTGGGATTGAGGCGATGGCCTCGGGTGGATGCGGGCCTGGCCGCACGCCTGCCGTGATTGCGTGTATGGAGAGGACGGATGGACGTGGTGATCGTGGTGGTGGTCAGCGCATTGGCCATCGCACTGCATGTGGTGCTGTACCTGTTGTTCCGCCGCTGGATGGATCGCGACCTCGCACTGTCCTTCGCCGGCGACGATGAGGGCAAGCGCGACTACATGCGCCAATGCCTGCAACGGGCGAAGCGGGAAGGCGTGCGCCGTAGCGACCTGCCGGCGTGGTTGGAGCGAGAAGCAGCGCGTTACGGCGTATCTGGGCCATGACGCGCTGCATGTTCCGCCCGGTTTTCACAATGGAACTCCAGGAGCGGCAAGCCGCTCCTGCATCGCGCGGTCAGAACCGGTAAATCGCTTGCGCCCATACGCGCGGGTTGCGGTCTTTGTCCGATTCGGGTGCGCCGGTGCCGTCCTTCCATGCGGCGAAGGCTTGCACGCTGAACGGTGCTGCCGCATAGGTCAGGCCAATACCGTAACCGGACAGGCTGCGGTGGTCGCGGCTGCGGTTGTCCCAGCGGTTCTGGTTGATTTGCACGTGGCCGTGGTCGTAGAAGCCGAAGCCTTCCAGCCGGCCCGCCAACGCGCGGCGCAGTTCCAGGTTGACGAGGCTGCCGCTGTCGCCGCTGGCTTCGCCCTGCGGGTAGGCACGCACGCCGCCGGCACCGCCCAGCAGCATCTTTTCCGAAGCATCCAAGTTCTTGCTGGCCCATTGCGCGTTGGCGTTCAGCGCCAGCAGCCAGTTGCCGGGCAAGCGCTGCTGGCGCTGGTAGGACAGCGACCATTTGCCGAAGTTGCCGCTACTGCGCGCGGTGAGGCGGTCGAATAGCGCGCTGGTATCGTCCAGCCCCAGCTTGCCGTGGGTGTAGTTCAGCGCAAGGCTGTTGCTGGCACCGCCGCCCAGCCCGTCGATGAAGCTGCCGGAGATGCCGATGGTGCCGTTGCGCAGTTGCTTGCGGCTGTGCGTTTGGGTCACGCCTATGTCGTCGCCCAAGCGCTTGTCGTCGTATTGCAGCGTGGCGAACCAACTGGCGCGGCGGCTGCGTAGCAGTGGTTTTTGCAGGTAAAGGCTGCCCACTTCGGCCTTGCCGCCGGCATCGAGGATGGCGAAATCTTCGCCGAGCTCGTAACGCATGGCCGACCACGCCACGCCAACGCGGGTGGCGTGCCGGCCCAGCGGCAGTTGGTAGCCGATGCGCCCGTAGCGGTAGTCGCCCGCGCCGGTCTGCGCGCGCAGGCTGAGTTGGTCGCCCGCGTGCAGGGGGTTGTTCCAGTAGAGCGTCGCGCCCAAGCGTTCGCTGCCGATGTAGCGGTTGCCGAAGTTGTCCAGGTCAACGCTGCCGGCCAGCGCCGCACCGGGCAGGATGTCCACGAGGAAGTCGGAGGTGCCCACGCTTTCGCCGGGGCGCAAGGTGGATTTCACTTCCACGCCCGGCAAATCGGCCAATTCCAGCAGCACGCTTTCAAGCGCGCGGTTGCTGACGGCTGCACCGGGTTGCAGGCGCTGCACGGGTGCGGTGGCGGTGCCGCTCATACCGGCGGCATCGTTCACCTGCACTTGGCCAAGCTGGCCTTCGAGTACGGCAATGGTCACCGTGCCACTGCTGATGTCCTGCGGCGGCAACCATGCACGGGCCACCATGTAGCCGCGTTGCCGGTAATGCCGCGTCACCCGCAATGCCAGTGCTTCCAGTTCCGCTAACTGCATGTGCGGCTGAATGCCATCGGCAACCAAGCCTTGCAGCGTGTTTTCATCGAACACCGTGTTGCCGCTGAAGCGGATGCCGGCAACCGGCACGCTTTCACCGTCGGCGGGTTGTGCCGGCGCGCTTTCCTCAATGACGGTGCGCGCCGCTTGCGTGGCCGGCAACTGCGGTGCGGGCGTGGCCTGCCGCAAAATCTGGCCGGCGTTGGGCGGCATTTGCGCCATGGCCGCCAAGGGCGACAGGCACAGGCTGGCCAGCAGGCAGGAGGTTTTGCGCTTGGTGAACATGGTTACAGGCAATCCTTGAATACGTGCGTTGGAGATGGTTTTGCGGGCGCTCATTGGCAGTCCTTGACCAGTTGCGCCGGCAGGTTCTGGCCGCATTGCTGCACCGCGATGGCCGGCACCGACGCGGCGTGCGGTGCTGGCTGCGCGTCATTGTTTTTTGCCGACCGTGTTGCGCTGGCATAACGGCCACCCGCAGCGCCGAGCGGTGTCCCCGAAATGCTGGCCGTGGCGGTGGGCGCGCCGTCCAGAACGAGCAGGTAGTTGCCGCTGTCGCCACCGGCCAGCGTGGTGCCTTGCAGGGTGACGGTCTTGTTCGGCGCAACGCTGGCATCGGCAAACAGTGCCTGCCACTCCGCCGCCAGCGCGTCGCCGGCCACCACGCCTTGCAGCGCCAGCGCGTTGCGGCTGATGGTGGCGCGGTCGTCGCCGTCGTAAATCTTGTCTGCGGCATCGAAGCTGCCGCCGATGGTCAGCGTCTTTTGCAGGATGCTGCTGGAGGTGTTGGCAACGTAGGTCACGTCGTAGTTGTTGCCGCCGTTGCCGTCGTTCACGGTGACGCCGTTCACCGTTACGGTCTTGTTGGTGCCGGCGTTCTTGTCGGTGTAGGCGAAGCTGCCGCCGCTGATGGTGTCGGTGTCGAACAGTTGGCCGCCGGTGACAACGGCGGTGCCGTTGGCGGTGGTGGTGCCGTCGTAGGTTTTGGTGATGTTGTTGCTGCTCAGGGTCAAGGCGGCCTTGTTGATGGTCAACGCGCCGTCGATGAAGGTGAGGTTGTAGTTGTTGTCGCTGCCACTCACGGTGTGGGCATAGCTGCCGGCGTTGCGGCCGCTGCCGCCGGTGGTCACCACGCTGTCCAGCACGCTTTCGTCTTCGCCGTTCACCAGCCCGGTGACGGTGTAGCCGGTGACGTTCCGCACCTGTCCGTTGTAGGTCACGGTGCCGCTGTTGGCGGTAACGGTGGCGTCGGCCTTGTCGATGATGCCCACGTTGCCGCTTATCTGCGTGGGCAACACGTAGTTGGCAAGGTCGGTGCCGTTGGCGGCCAGGTAGTCGGCCAAGGTCAGGTTGACGGTGACATTCTTGCCGTTGCCGTTGCCGGCGTTGGCGTTGTCGTACTGGCCGCTGGTTTGGGTGATGGTGGCGCCGTCGTTGCCGGCCCAGCCGGTAATCAGGAAGTTGCCCGCATCCAGCGTGGCGTTGGTGGTGCCGTCGTAGGTCTTGCGTACCGTGCCGGTGAGGCTGCCGACCATGGCGGGAAAGCTGCCGTGGGTCGATGGTCAGGGTGCCGCCCACGTAATTGATGGCGTAGTTGCCGCTGCTCAGGCCGCTGGCGCTGATGAGGTAATTGCCGGCATTCACCGCGCCTTGGCTGTTGCCGCCATAGGCCAGCGTGCCGCCCAGTACGGCCTCGTTCTCGCCATTGACGAAGCCGCTGTAGCTCACGCCGTTGCCGCCGCCCCACGCGGTTGCGTCGTAGGTCTTGCCGGCGTTGTTGGCGGTGACGGTGAGCGCGGCCTTGTTGATGGTGCTGCCGGTGTTGTCGGCATAGGTCACGATGTAGTTGTTGCCGCCGTTGCCGTCGTTCACGGTGACGCCGTTCACTGTTACGGTTTTGCCGATGCCGGCGTTCTTGTCGGTGTAGGCGAAGCTGCCGCCGGAGAGACTGTCAGTGCCAAAGAGCTGTCCACCCAAAACAATGGCATTACCCGTGGCGTTCAGCGTGCCGTCGTAGGTCTTGGTCACATCAGAGCTGCTGATGGTCAGCGCGGCCTTGTTGATGGTCAGCGCGCCGTCCGCGTAGCTGATGGCGTAGTTGCCGCTGCTCAGGCCGCTGGCGCTGATGAGGTAATTGCCGGCATTCACCGCGCCTTGACTGTTGCCGCCATAGGCCAGCGTGCCGCCCAGCACGGCCTCGTTTTCGCCATTGACGAAGCCGCTGTAGCTCACGCCGTTGCCGCCGCTCCACGCGGTTGCGTCGTAGGTCTTGCCGGCGTCGTTGGCGGTGACGGTGAGCGCGGCCTTGTTGATGGTGAGGCTGCTGGCACCGGCGTAGCTGATGTCGTAGCCCTGCTGGGTGGAATGCAGGCCGCCCAGTTGCAGGGTGCCGTTGGCGGTGCTGTAGGTGCCGGCGTTGGCACCGGTGGTGGCGTAGCCCAGCGTGCCCAGCAGCAGGCTGGCATCGGTGGGGGTGCTGGTGGTGTAGGTGCCCAAGGTGCCGCTGGCCACCTGGCCATCGTAGGTCTTGTCCGCGCCGCCCACGGGGACGCTGACCGTCAGTTGCCGCAGGAAGCCGCGCAGTAGCGGCGCGGTGTGGCCGTCGTAGATGCGCCAGACGGTGCTCTCGCCGCCGTTGGCGGAAATATCCGCGCCCCAGCCCGTGAAGTTGGCGATGCCGGTCATTTGCGTGGCGTCCAGGCCGGTGACACCGCCAGCACCCGAGCCAATGCCAGTGGTTATCAGGCTGGTGTCCCAGATGCTGTTGCTGATCGTGGCGCCGGTCGAATTTATCCCGGCCACGCCACCGGCTGCTGTCCACCCTCCGGTGGCGGTGACTGTTGCCGCCGCCCAGGATTGGCTCAGCGTAGCGCCGGTTTGATTACGCCCGACCAGACCGCCCGCCCTTGAGGACAACTCGCCCGCCGCCGCTACCGTACCCGTCGCATAGCTTTGGGTGACGGTACTGCCTGACTCGTTCCAACCGACCAGGCCGCCCGCGTAGGCTTGGGTATTGTCGGCTGCGGCGGAAAATACCTGGATATCGGCCCCCAGGGCGAAACTCTCCTCGATCCGGCCACGGTTCTCACCCGCCAAGGCGCCTGCCTGATAATAGCCAACGCCAGTGTTTGTCGTACCGGTCAATTTGACCACCGGGTTCACCAGTCCCACCCGGCGCACCACCCCGCTGCTGCCGATGGAGCCGAACAAGCCTGCCGTGCCATTTTCGACATCGGTACTCATGTCGATGCGCAGATTACGGATGAGGTGGTACTGGCCGTCGAGAGTGCCTTGAAAATGGAGTGACGGAATTGTTGATGTACTAGGGTTGCTGCCCACCGGCACAAAACCTGCCGCTCCCCCACATGCCGGAAGGGTTGGTCGTGAAGGCTCCGGTTTCGCCGGCGTCGATGTCGCGCACCAGTGTGTAGCTGCCGGCGAGGTCGAAGGCCATCAGTTGCAGTTGATGGGCGTTGCCGATGGCGTAGCTGAATTCGCTGGAAAGGAAGGGACGGGTCTGGCCGTCGATCACCAGCCATTGGCTGCCGGTAAAGCCGGTGTAGTTGCTCCAGACGAAGGATTGGGCAGTGCTCAGGCCGAAGACGTTGGTGGCAACGTAAAAAGAGCCATAGCCGATCGCATTCGACCGACCGGTGGCTTGCGTATCCCAATGCGCCGCGTTGACAGTGGGACCGCTAATACTCCAGCCAACCAGGCCGCCGGCATGCTGGGCGCTCACCGCGCCGCTGGCCCAGACCTCGTTGAGGCTGCCGCCAGTCAGACCGCCAACCAGACCGCCGGCCTTGGCCTGAACGGCGCTGCCGCTCGAATTGCCGGTCACGGCCCCGGTCGCGTAGGCATGGCTGATGCTGCCGCCATTGCTGACGCCAACCAGACCGCCGACCGCGGCGCCCCCCCCAGATTGGTGACCGCGCCGGTGGCATAACTGCGGGTAATGCTGCCGCCGCTGGTGGTGCCGTTGACGCCGACCAGGCCGCCGGTGTTGCCATCGAGGCGGTTGCCGGTAACCGTCCCGGTGGCGTGGCTGTCGCTGATGCTACCGCCATTATTGAGACCAACCAGACCGCCGACACGATTGGTGTCGACGGAGCCAGTGACATTCACCTCGGCCGAACCGCGGCGGATGCTGCCGGTGTTTTGCCCGACCAGGCCGCCCAGCTCCGTGCCATAACGACCAACCGCGCTGCCGCTGGCCCGGACATTGACGATGCTGCCAGCATTGGCGCCAGCCAGCATGCCCGCGACATCCCCGCGCACACTGCCCGACAGGCCAAGGTTGCGCACCGTGCCGCCGGCCAATATCTGGCCGAACAGGCCGACGTACTGCGCACTGCTGTCGATATCGATGCTGACGGTATGACCCAGCCCTTCCAGCGTGCCGGTGAGATTGCCGAGCGGCGCGGTGACGTTGGCGGCGATATTCCCGACCAGCGCGTAGCGGCCGCTCAGGTTGCTCAAACTGGCGAAGCTGTCAATCAGGGTATAGCCCTGCCCATTGATGGTCAGGCTACCGCTGACGGGCAGGTTGACCGTGCTGTTCACATAAAAATTGCCATCGGTAATGCCCGCGCCCAGGTTGTAATCCACCACCAGCCCCGCGCCGCTGCCACTGGCGGTGATGGCGGCGTTGACGTTGACGCTGCGTTCGGCTTGCAGGGTGAGGGTGCTGTTGCTGCTCCAGCTCACCGCGTCGTTGACGTGGATGTCGCCGTTGCCGCCGGCGGTGCCCATGGTGGCGGTCTGGATGATGAAGTTGCCGTTGTTGTCCAGCGCGTTGCCTACGGCGCTGCCTGTCATGTTGCCGCCGCTGGCGGCAATGGTGAAATCGTTGGGGTCAATGAGCCATGTGCCGCTTTGGCCGGTGGCGGCCTTGGTGGTGATGACGGCGTTGTCGGCCACGTTGACGTGGGCGGCGCTGGTTTCGATAAATCCCCCCTTTGAAGCCGCACCGTTGCCGCCATCGGGCGCGCTGGCGTCCAGCGTGCCGGCGATGTTGGCGGTGCCGCTGTGCATGTCGCCGATCAGCAGGATGCGGCCGTCGCGGTTTTCCACGGTGCGGGCGCGGATGATGCCGGTGTTGTTGACGGCGGTGCTCAGCAGTGCGTCCTTGGCGCGGGTGGTCATCAGCACGCTGCCGCCGTCGGCCTGGATGAGGCCACGGTTGTCGGCCAGCGCGTGCAGCGCGCCTTCGTCCACCTGCACGTTGAGCAGTTGGTCGCCGTTGAAGTCGAGGGTGATGGCGTTGCCGGCGGCCAACGCGGCGGTGCCGAGGCGGGCGGTGATGACGCCTTCGTTACGCACGCTTTCGCCCAGCAGGGCGACGTAGCCCCCGTTCAAGCTGCCTTGGTTGATGACGCTGCCGCCGCTGCCGCTGAAACGGTAGTTGCCGGCCATGAAATCCGTATCGGACAGGCCGAGGGTGGAGGCCACCAGCCCGCCCACGTTCACCTGCGCCTTGCTGCCGAACAACACGCCGTTGGGGTTGAGCACCCCACACTTGGCCGTTGCCCTTGAGCTGGCCGAGGATGTGCGAGCCTTCGCTGCCCAGCACGCGGTTCAGGGCAATGGCGGTGGCGTTGGGTTGCAGGAAGGTGACGCTGGCGTCTTGCCCGATATCGAAGCTTTGCCAGTTGATGGCGAGGTGTTGGGTGTTCTGGGTAATGGTCATCGCCGCGCCGTTGCTGGCGATGTTGCCGCTGCCGACGCTGACGGTGCCGTGGGTGGGCAGCTTTTTGCCGGCAATGCGTTGCGCGGCCTGTGCGACGGTGGCTGCGTTGCCTGCGCCATCAGCAATGGTGGTGGATACGGGGGAGGCGGCCCACGCCAGCGATGCCCACACCGACAACGGTAGCAATACCAGCAGCCGCAGGCCGGAGCGGCCGGCGCTGCGGCCTTTGCCCTGTGCGCTGGCGATTTCGGCAACAACCTGCCAGACGCCAAGCGCCCGATTGAAGACGGTGCGGTAAATGTGGTTCATCGTTTTCCCCGGTTGCGGTAAGTGGCATGACGGGGCAGCGAGAGGCCGTGGCGATGGCGGCACGGGGGCTTGCCCCTGCACGATGCGGCGCGCGTGGCCGCCCGTGATGTAGCCCCCGGAATGATAGAAACTGCTAGGTGCGTCACGGCGGCTTCATTTCTGGCAAATGCTGTCAAAGCCTGTCAGTGGGGGCAGATGCGCCTACACTCGGCGCGGCTTTTCCTTCTCCCTTTGGGAGACAACTCGGCAGGATTGCCGAGTTGCACGGCGAAGCCGTCCGAAGGGTGAGGCACAGGGATGTGCCGAATGCAGGTGCCCCGAAGGGGCGGATGAGGGTTCGGGCGAAGCCTCGTGTAATCAAACATCGTGAGGGCTTCGCCCCGTACCCTCACCCCAGCCCCTCTCCCGGAGGGAGAGGGGCTTTAACGCCAACGCCTCAAGCAAACCCGTATGCCCCCACACCGCCGCATCGCCGTCGTCGAAGACAACCCGGAGTTGCTTGCCGATTTGGTCGAGTTCCTCGGCCTGCGCGGCTTTGTTGCGCATGGCTTTGGCAGTGCGGAGAGCTTCTTCGCGGTATGGCCTGCGCTGCAATTCGATGTGTTGTTGCTGGACGTGGCCCTGCCGGGCCTTAGCGGGTTGGAGATTGTGCAGCGGGTACGCGCCGGCGGCAACGCACCCGGTGTGGTGATGCTGACGGCGCTGGATGCCAATGCCGACCAAGTGCTGGGCTTGAACGCCGGCGCGGATGTTTACCTTTCCAAACGTAGTTCGCTGGAGGTGATTGAAGCGACCTGCCATAGCGTGCTGCGCCGGTTGGGCAAGGCCGAGGTGGGTGAGCAGTGGCGTTTGCAGGCACGCCGTTGGCAACTGCTGGCCCCCAACGGAACACTGCTGGCGTTGACCCATGCCGAGGTGGTGCTGCTGGAAGCGGTGTGCGCGCAGCCGGGGCAGGCGGTGGCGCGCGAAGCCTTGCTGGTGTGCCTGGACAAGCCGGAAACGCTGTCCAGCCTGCGTAATCTGGACAACACCGCCAGCCGTTTGCGGCGCAAGGTGCAGGCGGCGTGCGGCATGGAACTGCCGCTGCGGCCCAGCTACGGCAAGGGCTATACCTTCACCGGCAATTGCGAGGTGGAACGGTGAGGCGCGTGGCATTTGCGTTGCTGTGCGTGCTGCTGTTGCTGCTGCCGTTGTCCGGCAGGGCATCGGCACCGGAGCAGTTGCGCGCCGACGTGCCGCGGTTGTCGCTGGAGGGGCGGCTGGAGCATTTCGCCGATGCCGGCAATGCGCTGCCGTTTGCGGCGGTGTCGCAGCCGGATTTCGTCCAAACGCATTTCTGGCGGCTGCCCGACGCGCGCAGCTTGGGTTACGACACCAAGGCGCACTGGTTCCACGTCACGTTGAAGCCGGCGGCGGATGCGCCGCCGCGCTGGGTGCTTGCGATTGGCACGCCGGAACTGGAAGAGGTGGACGTATGGGTGGAGCAGCGCGAGGGCGGCTTCAAGCATTACGCAATGGGCTACCACCGGCCGTATGAGAACCGCCCGCTGCGCACGCGGCTGTTTGCATTGCCGTTGGAGGTGTTCGACGACATGCGGGTTTTCCTGCGCGTGCGCACCACCAACGCCATCAACGTGCACGCCGAGCTGTGGCAGGTGGAGGCGTTCACCGCCAGCGAAACCCGCAGCAATTTCTACCGGGGCATGTATTTCGGCATCCTGCTGATTGCCGCGGCGCTGTACATCATTCTCGGCGTGCGCCTGCGCGACGTGGTGATGTCGGCCTACGCCGGCTACGTGGCGTCGCAGATATTGTTCAACCTCGGCACGAACGGCTACTTGCCGGTGTTACTGGGTGCGCATTCGGAATGGTTCACCGATGCCTTGCCGCGCATCGGCTGGCTGGGCGGGGCGGCTTCGATCGTGTTGATGTGGGACAGGTTGTTGAACCTGAAGCAACACTGGCCGCGCGTCCATCGTTTGTTCCTTGCCACGCTGGTGTTGAACCTCGGGTTGCTGCCGTTCGCGTTGCTGCCGTTCTTGGTGGGCGAGTGGCTGCTGTGGGTGGTGAAACTGGCCAATGCGCTGAACAGCCTCAATTTCTTCATCAGCATGGGGTTACTGCTGCATTCGTGGCGCCACAACCGGCGTGGCGAACTGCTGGTTTATTTCGTGGCCTTCGTGATCCCTGCGTTGGGTACCACGGTCAACAACGCGATCAACATGGGGCTGTTGGCACAGAATGCGGTGACTGCGAACTTCTACCAGATTGCACCGTTGGTGCACGTGCTGGTGATGAGCTACGGCCTGGCGTTGCGCCTGCGGCAGTTGCAATACGACAAGGCCGCCGCCGAGCAGGAGGCCGCCATTGCCACGCGGCGCACCGAAGATCAGCGGCGCTTCGTGGCGATGCTGTCGCACGAGTTCGGCAATCCGCTGGCGGCCATCGACCGCGCCGCGCAGATGATCCAGTTGAAGGCGCCGGAACTGGCCGCTCCGGAAGCGCAGCGGCTGGCGCAGATCCGCGGCAATGCGGCGACGCTGTCCGGCTTCGTCGAGCATTTTCTGATGACCGAAGCGCTGGAGCACGGTGCGCTGGCGGTGTCGCCCGTGCCGTGCGATGTGCGCGCCTTGCTGGAAGGTGCGATTGCACAGCAGGGCGAAGCGGCCGCCGCACGCCTGCATGTGCGGCAATGCCCGGCGGGTGTGTTCGAGCTGGATTCCACGCTGGCCGGCGTGGCGGTGGGCAACCTGCTGGCCAACGCGCTGCGCTATTCGCCACCGGAGAGCCGGGTGGAGGTGGATGTGGTACGCGACGAGGCCGGCCTGCGTATCTGCGTGGCCGACCATGGGCCGGGCATGGACGAGGAGGAGCTGGGCAGGCTGGGGACGCCGTATTTCCGTGGTGCCGCGGCGCTTGGCAAGAAGGGCAGCGGATTGGGTTACCACTTTACCCGGCGCATCGTCGAAGCCCACGGTGGCCGCTTGAGCGCGCGTTCCGGTGAGGGTAAGGGGCTGGAGGTAGAGATTTTTCTTCCGGCCTGAAGGGCTTTCCGTGGGCGTTGGCGCAACGAAAAACGGCGCCTTCCGGCGCCGTTCTTGCGGGTGTTGCGGTACGGCTCAGAGCGAATAGCCGAACTGCTGCTTGAACTGCTCGTTGAATTCGTCGAAGTCGAAGCGCTGGTTCTGGGTGCCAGGGTGCTCCACCTTCAGTGCGCCCATCAGGTTGCCCATGCGGCCGATGGTCAGCCAGTCGCGCCCGGTCTGGATGCCGTGGATCAGGCCGGCGCGGAAGGCGTCGCCGCAGCCGGTGGGGTCCACCACGCGGCGCTCGTGCGCCGGCGGGATGTCGTAGGTCTTCTCCGGGGTGTGGATCACCGCGCCCTTCGGGCCCTGGGTGGTGATGTAGGCCTTGACCCGCTGCACGATGTCCTTTTCGCTCCAGCCGGTGCGTTCCTGCAGCAGGTTGGACTCGTAGTCGTTGACCACCACGTAGTCGGCTTGCTCGATGAACTCGCGCAGTTCCGGGCCGTTGAACAGCGGCATCGCCTGGCCGGGGTCGAAGATGAACGGCACGCCCATCTGCTTGAACTCGGCCGCGTTCTGGATCATGCCCTCGCGCCCGTCCGGGCCGACCAGGCCCAGAGTCACGCCCGGTACGTCCTTCACGTGGTTTTCGTAGGACCGCATCATCGCGCCGGGGTGGAAGGCGGTGATCTGGTTGTTGTCGTGGTCGGTGGTGATGAAGGCCTGCGGGGTGAACAGCTCCTCGATCACCCGCACCCGGCTCAGGTCGATGCCCAGCGACTCGAAATGCTCGCGGTAGGGGCCGAAATCGGTGCCAACGGTGCCCATCGGGATGGGGGTGCCGCCCAGCAGGTGCAGGTTGTAGGCGATGTTGCCGGCGCAGCCGCCGAACTCGCGGCGCATCCGCGGCACCAGGAAGGACACGTTCAGGATGTGCACCTTGTCCGGCAGGATGTGGTTCTTGAACTGGTCCGGGAACACCATGATGGTGTCGAAGGCAAGGGAACCACAGATCAGTGCGGACATTGCGGGCAGGCCTGGCAGAAAAGGAAACCGCCGCCGTGCATGGGCAGGCGGGGGCGGCGCGGACGGTGCGCCAAGCTGCGAAGGTTAACGGCTGAACCGGCGCTCGGCCAGAACCCGGCTTTGCGAACGGTTGCCGGAAGCAGGCCCGAAGCCTGATGTTGCAATGGATTCTCCTTGCCGCTGCCGGGGGGGATTGATAGGCTAGCCGCCCTCGTTTTCTGCCCATTTTTTCGCCATTCGGCGCGGGCGCGACACCCTTCCAGGATCACTCCCCAGATGTTCAAGAAGCTGCGCGGCATGTTCTCCAACGACCTGTCCATCGACCTGGGCACGGCCAACACCCTCATCTACGTGCGTGGGCAGGGGATCGTGCTGAACGAGCCGTCGGTCGTGGCGGTGCGCCAGGACCGCGCTATCGGTGGCACCCGCTCGGTCGCCGCGGTCGGCGCCGAGGCCAAGCAGATGCTGGGCCGCACCCCCGGCCACATCACCACCATCCGGCCGATGAAGGACGGCGTGATTGCCGACTTCACCTACACCGAGGCGATGCTCAAGCACTTCATCAAGAAGGTGCACAAGAGCCGCTTCCTGCGCCCGAGCCCGCGCGTGCTGGTGTGCGTGCCGGCTGGCAGCACCCAGGTCGAACGCCGCGCAATCAAGGAATCGGCCGAGGAAGCCGGTGCACGCGACGTCTATCTGATCGAGGAGCCGATGGCCGCGGCGATCGGTGCCGGCATGCCGGTGACCGAGGCGCGCGGTTCGATGGTCATCGATATCGGCGGCGGCACCACCGAGGTGGCGGTGATCTCGCTGAACGGCATCGTTTATTCGGCCTCGGTGCGCATCGGCGGCGACCGCTTCGACGAGTCCATCACCAACTACGTGCGCCGCAACCACGGCATGTTGATCGGTGAGGTGACTGCCGAGCGGATCAAGATGGAACTGGGCTGCGCCTACCCGCAGGCCAGTGTGCAGGAAATGGAAATCACCGGCCGCAACCTCGCCGAGGGCGTGCCGAAGATGATCAAGATCAACTCCAACGAAGTGCTCGAAGCGCTGCACGAGCCGCTGTCGGGCATCGTCAGCGCGGTCAAGCTGGCGCTGGAGCAGACCCCGCCGGAACTGGGCGCGGACGTGGCCGAGCGCGGCATCGTGCTGACCGGCGGCGGTGCGCTGCTGCGCGACCTGGACAAGCTGATTTCCGAGGAAACCGGCCTGCACGTGCAGGTGGCCGATGACCCGCTGACCTGCGTGGCCCGTGGCGGCGGCCGCGCGCTTGAGCTGGTGGACATGCACGGCAACGAGTTCTTTGCTCCTGAATGAAGCCAGGATTGGTGATTGGTGATTCGGTAGAAGCAGAAGCGTCGGCTACCGGTGAATTGCTCTTGCCTTTGCCGCTTCCAATCACGAATAACGAATCACCAATTACTGCTTTCCCCCATGCCTCCCATAGCTTCCCGACAGGGTGATGCCGCCAGCACGCTGCGGTTGCTGGCGTACCTGGCGCTGGCGATCACCCTGATCGTGCTCGACGACCAGGGCAACTGGCTGTCGCGGTTGCGCGCGCAGGCCGAATTGGTGGTGCAGCCGGTGTGGGCGCTGGCCGGGGTGCCGGGGCGGATGGGGGCGTCGGTGCGCGACAACGCCGCCAGCCACAACCAGTTGGTCGCCGAGAACCGCGAACTGCGCAACCAGTTGCTGCTGGCCAACGCGCGCCTGACGCGCATGCAGGCCGCCGCATTGGACAACGCCCAGCTGCGCGAACTGCTCAACGTCGCCGAGCGCAGCGGGTTGGACGTGCAACTGGCGCCGATCCTCGACATCGACCTGGACCCGGTGAAGCAGCGGCTGGTGCTGGACGCCGGCAGCCGCGCTGGCGTGCATGTTGGCCAGGCGGTGATCGACGCCGGCGGGTTGATGGGGCAGGTGATTGCGGTGACCCCGCTGCATTCGACCGTGCTGTTGCTGACCGACCCGGACCACGCGGTGCCGGTGACGGTGGCGCGCAACGGTGTGCGCCTGATCGCCTACGGCCGTGGCGACCGGCTGGAGCTGCGCGACATCCCGCTCAGTGCCGGTGTGGAAGTGGGTGATGAAGTCGTCACATCGGGCCTCGGCGGGCGTTTCCCGACCGGCTTCCCGGTCGGCAGGATCGTCAAGCTGCAACCGGACGATTCGCACGCCTTCCTGCTGGGCGAACTGGAGCCGGCGGCGAAGCTGGATCGCGGCAAGGACGTGCTGTTGTTGCGGCCGGGAATCGGGAATCGGGAATCGGGAATCGGGAAAGCAGGAGCAACTGCACCTACCGAAGCCGGCGCTGTGGCTCCTGCTCCTGACCATTCCCCATTCCCCATTCCCCATTCCCGCCAGCCTCCTGCGGAGGCTGGCCGATGAACCGCATGCGCAACCGTGCCTGGGTGCTGCCGGCCAGCGTGGTGCTGGCCTTGCTGCTGGGGCTGGTGCCGCTGCCGGCGCTGTTGCAGCCGGTACGCCCGTACTGGCTGGCGCTGGTGCTGGCGTACTGGGTGGTCGAGGAACCGGACAAGGTGGGCCTGGGCTTTGCCTTCTGCATCGGTCTGGTAGCCGACCTGCTGTACGGCGGCATCCTCGGCGAACAGGCGCTGCGGCTGGTGGTGATGGCCTTCATCCTGCAACGCTTCCGCGCGCGCATGCGCTTCTTCCCGCTGTCGCAGCAGGCGCTGGCGATCGGCGGGTTGCTGGTCAACGACCGCATCATCGACGCCGGCATCCACCTGTTCGTGGCCGAGCCGCTGCTGCCGTGGAGCTACTGGTGGGCGCCGCTGCTGGGCATGCTGCTGTGGCTGCCGGGCTACGTGCTGCTGGACGCGCTGCGGCTGGGCAAGCGCGGGCGCTGAGGCATGTACGGGCGGCGCCAGCACAAGAACCCGCAGGCCGAAGTGGAGCAGTTCCGCCGCCGTGCGGCGCTGGGCTTCATCGGCGTACTGCTGGGGCTGGGCCTGCTCGGTGGCTGGTATTTCAAGTTGCAGGTGCTGGAGCACGACGAATACGCCACCCGTTCGGAGGCCAACCGCATCAAGGCGCGGCCGGTGGTGCCGGGGCGCGGGCTGGTCTATGACCGCAATGGCAAGCTGCTGGCCGAGAACGTGCCGGCGTTCCGTGTCGATGTCACCCCGAACAAGGTTGCCGACATGGACGCCACGCTGGCCGGCCTGCGCGACATCTTCGCGTTGGACGACGAGGACATCGAACGCTTCAATCAGTCGCGCAAATCGCGCCGCAGCTTCATCCCGGTGACGCTGAAGCTGCGCGTTTCCGACGAGGAAATGGCGCGTTTCGCGGTGGACCGCTGGCGCTACCCCGGCGTGGAACTGGAACCCTACCTGACCCGCCGCTATCCCTATGGCGATTTGCTCGCGCACGTCATCGGCTACGTCGGCCGGGTCGATGAAAAGGATCTGGAGGAACTGGGCGAAGGCAATGCCGCGCTGACCCACATCGGCAAGTCCGGGCTGGAGCGTTATTACGAGCGCGAGCTGCGCGGCAAGGTCGGCTACGAGCAGGTCGAGACCAACGTGCAGGGCCGCGCGATCCGCACGCTGGGCCGGGTGCCGGCGCAATCGGGCACCGACCTGCGCTTGTCCATCGACATCGACCTGCAGCGGGCGATGGTCGAGGCCTTCGGCGAACAGGAAGGCTCGGCGGTGGCGATCGACCCGCGCAGCGGCGAAATCCTGGCGATGGTCAGCCTGCCGTCGTTCGACCCCAACCTGTTCGTCAACGGCATCTCGCATGCCGACTTCAAGGCGCTGAACGAGAACCCCTCGCGGCCGCAGTTCAACCGGCTGGTGCTGGGCGGCGTTGCGCCGGGTTCGACGGTCAAGCCGTTCCTGGGCTTGGCCGGGCTGGACAGCGGCCTGCGCCGGCCGGAGGACAAGATCCTCTCGCGCGGCATGTTCTACCTGCCCGGCGTCAGCCGCGGCTGGGGCGACGCCAACCGCGGCGGCCACGGCTGGACCGACCTGCGCAAGTCGATCTCGCAGTCGGTGAATACTTACTACTACCAGCTCGGCATCGACATGGGCGTGGAGCGTTACGACGAGTACATGGGCGGGCGCTACGGTTTCGGTCACCCCACCGGCATCGACCTGCTCGGCGAAATCGACGGCATCCTTCCCTCGCCGGCGGTCAAGCGCAAGCTGCGCAACGAGCGCTGGTATCCCGGCGACATGGTCAACGCCAGTATCGGCCAGGGCCTGTGGAAGGTGACGCCGCTGCAACTGGTGCGCGGCGTCGGCGGGCTGGCCACCGGCCAGCTGCGGCGGCCGCACCTGGTGGCGGAGCAGCGGGTGCGTTTCGACCACGACTGGACGCCGTTGCCGCAACCGGCGGGCAAGCCCATCAGCCCCAGCCCGTCCAACCTGCGCGCAGTGCAGGAGGGCATGATGGCGACCATGCAGCCTGGCGGCAGCGGTTGGCGCGTCGCGGCCGGCGCGGATTACCAGATGGCCGGCAAGACCGGCACCGCGCAGGTGGTCAGCCGCAAGGGCACTGCCGCGGTGAACCCCAAGAGCCTGCCGATGCACCTGCGCCACCGCGCGCTGTTCGTCGGCTTCGCCCCGGCCGAAAACCCGGAGATCGCCATTGCGATTGCGGTCGAGGGCGGTGGCTATGGCGGCTCGGCGGCCGCGCCGATCGCGCGCAAGGTGTTTGATGCGTGGCTGATTGGTGAAGCCGTGATGGGTGATTCGGGATTGGTGATTGGAAACAGCAACGGCAACGGCGGTTCGCCGGCAGCCGATGCTTCTGCTTCACCCGAATCACCAATCACCAATCACGAATCCCCGCTCCGCGAGGAGCACCGATGAGAGACCTACTGCGCTGGCTGCTCGACCTCGCCCATCGCCTCACGCGCGGGCTGGATTGGCCATTGCTGCTCGCGCTCGGCGCGCTGATGGGCATCGGCCTTGCGGTGCTGGACAGCGCTGGCGGCAGCGGGCTGGTGATGGCGCAGGGTGCGCGCTTTGCGGTCGGGCTGGTGGCGATGTGGGCGATCGCGCGGGTGCCGATCCTGCGCATCCGCGCGTGGACGCCGCTGATCTATGCGATATCGATGCTGCCGTTGCTGGCGGTGTTCGTGCTGGGCACCGGCAAGTACGGCCGGCAATGGTTGAACCTCGGTTTCTTCTACCTGCAACCCGCCGAGTTGTTGAAGGTCAGCATGCCGATGATGGTGGCGTGGTACCTCAACCGCATGCCGCTACCGCCACGGTTTTCGACGGTGCTGGTGGCCGCGGCGATCCTCGGCGTGCCGACCGCGCTGGTGATGCTGCAACCGGACCTCGGCACGGCGGTGCTGATCGCCGCCAGCGGCGTGTTCGTGCTGTACCTGTCCGGCCTGCCGTGGTGGTGGTTCATTACCGCCGGCACCCTCGGCGGCAGCGGGCTGGCGGTAGTGCTGTTCGCGCCGATCTCGTGGTTCTCGTTCCTGCGGCCCTACCAGCAGGACCGCATCCTGACCTTCCGCGACCCGGACAACGACCCGCTGGGCGCGGGCTGGAACATCATCCAGTCCAAGATCGCGATTGGTTCCGGTGGTCTGGCCGGCAAGGGCTGGGGCGAGGGCAGCCAGTCGCACCTGAACTTCATCCCCGAGCAGACCACCGACTTCGCGTTCTCGGTATTGAGCGAGGAATTCGGCTGGCTGGGCGTGGCGCTGGTGCTGGCGCTGTACCTGTTCGTTGTCGGGCGCTGCCTGTGGATCGCGGTGGATTGCCGCGACGGCTTCTCGCGGTTGGTGGCCGGCGCCACCGGGTTGTCGTTCTTCGTCTATGCGCTGGTCAACGGCGGCATGATCTCCGGCCTGCTGCCGGTCGTGGGCGTGCCGATGCCGTTGATCAGCTACGGCGGCACCGCCGCGGTGTCGCTGCTGGCCGGGTTCGGGCTGGTGATGGCCGCGCGCGTGCACCGGCCGGTCCACGGCGGCTGAACGATCGCGGGATTGCCCGGGTTTTGATCCCGATCATCCCTTTTGCTTTACAAAACCCTCACAATCGGCCCCGCCACCGGCCGCCTGCGCGCCGTGGCACCGCCGGGATCCGTCGAACGGGCGTGGGGAGACGCCCGCCGACGTCGGAATCCGGTCCGGGCGCCGGTCGTACCTCGCGGGATGGGAGGTGCGGCCGGTGCCCGGATTTTTTCGGGCGGCTGGATCGCCTCGCAGCCGATGCTCGGGGCACAAGGCATCGGTTCCTGCCGATTTGCCGGATACGCTCCGGCAGCCATCCCATGCATGGGTGGCGCTGAGCGTTGCCCGGGCGGTGGCGCGTAGCGCCGTGGCTTGTCGCTGCCGGCCGGCTGCGACTGCCGACCTCATGGCCGACATCCCATCTTTCTCCTTGCTATTCATGGCTTTGGCGCTGGAATTTCATCTTCGACCTGTTACTCTCGGCCGATGATTCGTCGCACCTTTGCCTGCTGTCTCGCCCTCGGTCTGGTTGCCTGCGCGACCCGGCCGCAGGAACCCGCTCCCTCGTCCGCCGCCACGCCGCCGGCCGCCGCGCCCAGCGAGGCCGCGCCGGAGCGCAAGCCCGACCTGCCGCCGGTCGATCTGACCCCGGTGCCGTTCGAGGTGGCACGCGCCAACTTCGTCCGCGACACCGCCGCCCGCTACAAGCTCGATCCGGCCTACATCGAGTCGGTGCTGGCGCAGGCGCAGATCCGCGAGCCGATCATCGCCGCGATGTCGCGCCCGGCCGAACGGGTCAAGCCGTGGAACGAATACCGGCCGATGTTCATCAGCCAGGCGCGCATCGATGGCGGCAGGAAGTTCCTCGCCGAACACCGCGCCGAGTTGATGCGCGTGCAGGAAAGCAGTGGCGTGCCGGCCGAGGTGATCGTGGCGATCATCGGCGTGGAAACCAGCTACGGCCGCAATGCCGGCAACCACCGCGTGCTCGACGCGCTCTATACGCTGGCGTTCAAGTACCCGCGCAGCGGCGACGCCGACAAGCTCGAACGCGAAGTGCGCCGCGAACTGTTCTTCCGCGATGAGCTGGCCAAGCTGTTCGAGCTGGCGGCGCTGGAAAAGCTGGACATCACCGCGCTCAAGGGCAGCTACGCCGGGGCGATGGGCATGGGCCGGTTCATGCCGTCCAGCTACCTCGACTACGCGGTGGATGGCGACGGCGACGGCCGCCGCGACCTGTTCAACAGTTTTGATGACGTGTTCGCCTCCATCGCCAATTACTTCGTCAAGAAAGGTGGCTGGGTGCGCGGCGGCACGGTCGCGGTGCCGGCCACGCTCGACGCTGGTCGCGAGGAATTGAATCCCACCGACTGGACGCCCAACCTCACGCTCGACGCACTGGCCGCACAGGGCTATCGCCCGATTACGCCGGTACGCGCGGTGGGCGCGACCGCCACGCCGGTCACGCTGGAAGGCAGCGACGGCAAGCAATACTGGCTGGGCTTCCAGAATTACTACGCCATCACCCGCTACAACCTTTCCAAGATGTACGCGATGGCCGTGTTCCAGCTGTCGCAGGCCATCGCCGGCCGCGAGTTGCCGCCGGCATGACGGCGCGCTGGCTGCCGCTGTTGCTGATCGTGCTGGGGCTGGCCGCGTGCAGCAGCGCGCCGAAGAAACCGGTCGCCGCCGGCGGCCACGGCAAGCCTGCCGCCAGCGTGGTGCAGGGCAGCGGCGGCAACGGCCGGCCCGTGCATTGCCCGGAAGGTTCGCCCTATGCCAAGGCGCAGGAAAACCCCGCCACTCGTGGCAACTACAGCGCCGGTGGCCTGTATCTGCCCGGCGTCAAGGACAGCACGCCCGACTACGTGCCCGACGTGGCCTGCATCCCCGAGCCGGTGGTCGCCAGCGAACCGCGCTCGGCCATCGGCAACAAGTCGCCCTACAGCGTGCTCGGCAAGGAATACCGCGTGCTGGACAAGGTCGAGGGCTATGCCGAACAGGGCACCGCGTCCTACTACGGTGCGAAGTTCCACGGCCGGCTGACCTCCAACCGCGAGGTCTATGACATGTACGCCTTCAGCGCCGCGCACAAGACCTTGCCGCTGCCCAGCTTCGCCCGCGTCACCAACCTCGACAACGGCGAATCGGTGATCGTGCGCGTCAACGACCGCGGCCCGTTCCACGATGGCCGCGTGATCGATCTGAGCTATGCCGCCGCGGTGCGTCTGGGCATCACCCAGCGCGGCACCGGCCGGGTGGAAGTACGCGCGCTGACCTCGGCCGACGACATGCCGCCGCAGCGCGGCGAGCGTGCGATTGCCACCGCAGCGCATGCATCCAAACCGGCCCCCGCACCGAGCCGCATGGACCAGTTGGTGCAGAAGCTGCCGGCCACGCCGCCCGCCGCCGTGCCATCCGCGGCGGTGACCCAGGCCGCGATCATCGACACCGCGCCGGTGGCCGTGCAGCCGCTGGCTTCTTCCGTTGCCGATCCGGCTCCCGCATCGCCAGCCCCCGTCGCAACCCCGGTGGCGCGGACGCTGGGCGGCATCCTGCTGCAGGTGGCCAGTTTTTCCAGCCGCGACAACGCCGCGCGTGCGCTGGGCCAGCTCAGTTCGGCCGGCATCGCCGGCGCATCGCTGAGCGACGTGGTCAGTGGTGGCCGCACGCTGTGGCGGTTGCGGGTGAACGCCGACGACCTGGCCAGCGCCACGGAACTTGCCGGACGCATCGCCGGTCTGGGTTTCGGCAAGCCGCAGATCGTCCGCGATTGACCCGTGCCGCGCCGCTCCGGCGCCTACAATGCGCACGTTTTCCATTCCTCGCTTCGACAGGAACCGTTTTCCGATGAAATTCCGTTTTGCCGCCGCCGCACTGGCCACCACCTTGGCCGTTGGCTTGGCTTCCGCCCAGACCCCCACGCCCGCTCCGGCTGCCGCCGCGCCCGCGCAAGTGGCGATTCCGCCCGCGCCCGCGCCGACCACCGCTACCGCATGGGTGTTGATGGACTATGCCTCCGGGCAGGTGCTGGCCGGCGAGAACATCCACATGCCGGTGCCGCCGGCAAGCATCACCAAGGTGATGACCTCCTACGTGCTGGCCGCCGAAATCGCCAACGGCAAGATCAAGCCCGACGACCAGGTGATGATGAGCGAGCGCGCATGGCGCGAAGGCGGTGCGGGCACCGATGGCAGCTACAGCGGTTTCCCGGTCAACCAGACCGCGCGGCTGGAGGACATGGAAAAGGGCATGGCGATCCAGTCCGGCAACGACGCCGCGATTGCCCTGGCCGAGCATGCCGCCGGCAGCCAGGAAGCCTTCGCCGCGCTGATGAACAGCTATGCCGCCAAGATCGGCATGAAGGACTCGCACTTCGTCAACGCCCACGGCCTGACCGCCGAGGGCCATCAGTCCAGCGCCTACGATCTGGCGCTGCTGGGCCGCGCCTTCGTGCGCGACTACCCGGGAACCTACGCCTACAACAAGATCAAGGAATTCACCGTAGGCAACATCACCCAGCCCAACCGCAACCTGCTGGGTGGCGCGACCCCAGCGTCGATGGCATCAAGACCGGCCACACCTCGGCCGCCGGTTACTGCCTGCTCAGCTCGGCCCAGCGCGGCGACCAGCGCCTGGTCGCGGTGCTGATGGGCGGCGCCTCGGAAAAGCAGCGCGCCACCGACAGCCTCGCCCTGCTGAACTGGGGCTTCCGCTTCTATGAAACCCACCGCCTGTACGAACCGGGCAAGGCCGTGACCACGCAGAAGGTCTGGAAGGGCGCGGCGGCGGAAGTGCAGCTGGGCGTGGCCCAGCCGCTGCTGGTCAGCGTGCCGCGCGGCCGCTACAACGACCTCAAGCCGAGCATGGACGTGCCCAAGCAACTGGTGGCCCCGATTGCTGCCGGACAGCAGATCGGCACGGTCAAGGTGGCGCTGGACGGCAAGGTGATCGCCGAAGCGCCGCTGGTGGCGGTGGCCGCGGTGGAAGAGGGCGGCTTCTTCAAGCGCGGCTGGGACGCGTTCTGGATGTGGTGGGAATCCTGATTTCGAGCAAAGTGAAAGCCGGCTTTCACTTTAGGTAGTGCCGGCAGCCTCGTTCCCGCATGGAAGCTCGTGCAGTTACCGGCCCGCGGCCGGCACCACCGGTTACGGCCGCCGGCAGGGCCGGCCTTGGCCTACTCAGGGCGCATCGCTGCGTCGAGATTGAACAGGACACGATGGTTGCCAACCCGCATAGCCGGTAGTCGCAATTTTGCGACATGGCTGTCGCCCTCACAGCGTCCGGCTGATGGTGAAGCTGCCGAACACCGGCAACTCCTTCTGCTCGTCGAATTCGCGGGTGCGGTGGTAGCGGGCCAGCGCGAACTTCCACTTGCCGCGCATCACCGCCACGCCATAGCCGAGGTCGGCGACGACGGGGCGCTTGTCCACGTGGTGGCTGCGGCGGAAGGTGTTGCCGTCCAGCGTGATGTCGCGCAGCACCCAGCGCGCGTCGGTGGCGGCGAACAGGCGCCACGACCAGCCCGGCACGCGGCCGCCGCGGGTGGGGGCGGGTGTTCTCGCCCGCCGGCCGCATCGGCGAACTGCCGAAGTCGTCAGGCAGCTTCCAGCCGAAACGCACTTCCGCACCGCCGTTGGCGTAGGTGGTGAGGTTGCCGAGCGCGCCGCCGCCGTGGCCGATGGCGTCCCAGCCCCAGCTGCCGGCATTGCCGTCGGCCGGCCAGCGCCGCATGCGTTCGTGCAGCAGGCGGAACACCGGTTCGTCGTGCAGCTGGTTGTCCCAGCCCATGAACTTCTCGTCGCCGAGCAGGTTGTGCACGGCGTCCTGCACCTGCTTGCCCTGCGCCGACGGGCCCACCATGCCCAGCGACAGCTGGGTGGTGCGCAGGCGCGCGCCGTTGCGCGCGTTGTAGCCGAAGGTGGCCAGCAGCACGCCGGCATAGGGGCGGTCGCCGGCGATCAGGTCGGTACGGGTACTGTCGGTGGGGGTGAACAGCCCCTGGGCGAGGCTGAAGATCATGTTCTGCTGCTCGAACCCGCCCGGTTGCAGCCGTTCGAGGTGGCGGTTGATCCAGCGCGCCGGCGCGGGCAGGCAGGGGTCGGCGGTGTAGTCGGCCAGGTTGGGCGAAACCAGCGTCAGCATCGCGCCGTTGGTATAGCCCTGGTCCTGCTGGGTGCCGCCGAACAGGTCGTTGTCGATGCGGAAATTGACCGCCGGCGGGTGGTCGTGCAGTGCGCTCTGCGCGCAGCCGTTGGCGGCTTGCGCGGGTACGGCCATGCCGCATGCCAGCGCCATTGGCAACCATGCCGACGTTTTCATCCGTTCCACCCACTCTCGAGCCGGGAGACAGCGAGCAGCTTAGGGGGAGTGCGCCGGGACCGCAGCAGGGGCGTGCGGATCACATCGTTGCGGCGCGGTAGAAACGATCAGGGGGCTGCGGTAGCATCGCCGCCGACCAGCCCGTGTTCTTTCATGTGCGCCCGCAAGGCGCCGAGGGATCGCCGCAAGGTCACCAAACCAATGGAACGCACCGCGGACGGTGCAGGTAACGGGGATTACACGAACATGCGCAACGTATTTTCGCCGCTGGTTGCAGCGGCCGTCACCGTCGGCATCGCTGCCGCCGTGGCCAGCCAGCCGGTGCAGGCTTCATTCAAGAACAAGGGCACGCAGGCGCAGGAGCAGCGCAAGCAGGCCACCGCCGAAATCCCGGTATGCCAGCGCCCGCTGGGCACCATCTCGGTGATCGAGCCGGAGGATTCCACCAACTGGTGGACCGGCCAGCAACTGCCGGCGCCGTCGCGGTTGATCAAGGTATTCGTCAACCGCTCGCGTTGCTTCACGCTGGTGGATCGCGGCGCCGGCATGGCCGCCGGCCAGTTCGAGCGCGAGCTGGCTGCCAGTGGCGACCTGCGCGGTCGCTCCAACGTCGGCAAGGGCCAGATCAAGGCCGCCGACTACGTGATGATCCCGGACCTTGTCTCGCAGAACAGCAACGCCGGGGGCAACGCCCTCGGTGGCCTGATCGGTGGTTTGATCGGCGGCAAGGCCGGCGCGGTCGTCGGAGGCCTGAACTTCCGTAGCAAGACCGCTGACGTGGTGCTGACCGTCACCGATGTGCGTTCGTCGGAGCAGGTCGCCATCTCCGAAGGCTCGGCGCGCAAGAGCGACATCGGCTTCGGCGCCGGCGGCGGCCTGTTCGGTGGTGGCGGCTTCGGTGCGGCCGGCGTCGGCGGCTATGCCAATACCGAGATTGGTCAGGTCATCACCATGGCCTATCTGCAGGCCTATACCGATATCGTCGCCCAGCTCGGCGGCTTGCCGGAGAATGCGTCGGCGGCCAACGCCCAGCAGGCGGTTACGGTGGTGCGCGCCGGGCGCCTGCTGGCCAACGCCAAGGGCACCGGTGCGGCGGTACGCTCGCTGGAGCCGGGCATGATGCTGTACCCCACTGGCATCAAGGAAGGCGTGATGTGGGAAGTCGAGGACGAGCTGGGCAACAAGGGCTGGGTGTCCTCGACCCTGCTGGAACTGTCCAAGTAATCCCGGTCGGTATGTTTCGGGCGGTTGCCAATCCGGCAATCCGCCTGGAATGGGCCACGGCAACGCAGTTTTCCGCGAAAGGGCCGCTTGCAGCGGCCCTTTCGCCGTTTCCGGTTCTTGGGTTTGCAGGCCCGCGCCCTGATAATGGCGGACATGGAAATCAAGTCCGACAACCCCGACCACGGCTTCCAGTTCCCCGGTACCTTCGAGTTGAGCGCCATGGGCGCGGCCAACATCGGGTTGGAACACGAGCTGCCGCGGCTGCTGCAACTGGCCGGCGTCGATGTGCTCAACGAGCGCGTCAGCTGGAAGCATTCCTCCAATGGCAAGTACGTGTCCGTGCGCATCGCCTTCAAGGCCGACAGCCGCGAACAGTACGACGCCGCGCACGTGGCCCTGCGCAACCACCCGGAAGTGAAGTGGACGCTGTAAGCGCCTGCGTGGCCGGGGCTGGAGGCAGCAAGGTCCGCCCGGCGACGCTGCGCGACCTCGGCCGCCAGCCCTACGAACCGGTGTGGCGCGCGATGCAGCGCTTCACCGATGCGCGCGGTGACGCCACCAGCGACGAGCTGTGGGTGGTCGAGCACGCGCCGGTGTTCACCCTCGGCCAGGCCGGCAAGCCCGAGCACGTCCTCGCGCCGGGCGACATCCCGGTGCTGCACGTCGATCGCGGTGGCCAGGTGACCTACCACGGCCCCGGCCAGATCGTGGTCTATCCGCTGCTGGACCTGCGCCGGCTCGGCATCGGCGTGCGCGACTACGTGTGCCACATCGAGCAGGCCATCATCGATACCCTGGACGAGTGGAACATCGTCGCGCAGCGCCGCGACGGCGCGCCCGGCGTGTATGTCGGCGAGGCCAAGATCGCCGCGCTGGGCATCCGCGTGCGGCGTGGGTGCAGCTTCCACGGGTTGGCGTTCAACGTCGCGCTCGACCTGGAGCCGTTCCACCGCATCAACCCCTGCGGCTACGCGGGGATGGCGGTGACCTCGGTGCTTGACCTGGGCGGCCCGTCGGGCATGGCCGCGGTCAAGCCGGTGTTGCTGTCCCATCTGGAGCGCCAGTTCGGCCTCGAACTGCACGCCAGCCCCGAATTACCCGACCTGACAATGCAGCCCGAAGGCTGACGGTAACGCCATGACTGAATCCACCTCGCGCTCCATTCCCCTGCAAATCCTGCAGGCCGATACACCGTCGGCGCCGTTGCAAGCCGGGGTCAAGCAGATCGGCGGTGACAAGATCGGCCGTTCGCCGGTGCAGTTCGCCGACGCGCCGGTGCTGCGCAAGCCGTCGTGGATCCGCGTGCGCATCCCCTCCGGCAACGCCGTGCAGCAGCTCAAGGCCAAGCTGCGCGAGAACCGGTTGGTGACGGTGTGCGAAGAAGCCAGTTGCCCGAACATCCACGAATGCTTCGGCCACGGCACCGCCACTTTCATGATCCTCGGCGAGGTCTGCACCCGCCGCTGCTCGTTCTGCGACGTCGCCCACGGCCGGCCCAAACCGCCGGATGCCGCCGAACCGCTGCATCTGGCGCAGACGGTCAAGGACATGGGCCTGAAGTACGTGGTGGTCACCAGCGTCGACCGCGACGATTTGCGTGATGGCGGCGCGGCCCATTTCGTCGATTGCATCAGCGCCATCCGCGAGTTCAGCCCCGGCACCCGGATCGAGATCCTGACCCCGGATTTCCGCGGCAAGGGCCGTATGGAGCGCGCGCTGGAAATCCTCGCGGTGAACCCGCCGGACGTGTTCAACCACAACATCGAGACGGTGCCGAACCTGTACCGCAACGTGCGCCCCCGGCGCGGACTACCAGTGGTCGCTGACCCTGCTGAAGAACTTCAAGGCGCAGCACCCGGCGATCCCGACCAAGAGCGGCATCATGCTCGGCCTCGGCGAAACCTTCGAACAGATCAAGGCCACCCTGCGCGATTTGCGTGCGCACGACGTGGAGATGGTCACCATCGGCCAGTACCTGCAACCCACCGCGCACCACCACCCGGTGCTGCGTTACTGGACGCCGGAGGAATACAAGGAACTGGAGGAGTACGGCTACGAGCTGGGCTTCGCCCACGTCGCTTCCGGGCCGATGGTGCGCTCCTCGTACCACGCCGACCGTCAGGCGATGGGGGCGGGCGTCGGCTGATCGTGTGCCGACCGGTGGGGCGCACGCGCCATCGCTGCGCGCTGTCGTCCCGCGGTTTGCATTGCACGCGTGGGGCCCGGCCTGCGTCATCGACGCCCTGCGCCTTCGGCACGTCCTCTGACCCAAGGGCTCCGTGCCGCTCGGCGGCAAGGGGCAGGTCGCGGGGCTACGGCTCCGATGCCCAACCATTCCGTGCGGCCGGGAAGGAACTTCGACCTGCGGCTTCCCGCTGTCGGCGGCGCCGACCGTTCGGTGGCCCGTGGCTGCTGCGCCATTCACATTCCGCTACAACCGGCCCGATAGCCTGCATACGGGCCGGATGACAAGCATCGAAACTTCCGGCACTGTCCCGTTGTCTGATTCGACCGCAGCATCCCCCCATTGCACGGCGCCACGAGTACGTTGATGAATCATCGAGTTTCCGCCTTCCTGCTGGCCTTTGCGCTGACCTTGCCGGCCGCGTTGCTGGCGCGCGCCGACGCCCCGGCGTTGCCGTCCGCGGCCACGGTCGATCAGGCCACCGCTTCAAGGCTCGTCTATGGCGTGCTGTCCGACAGCCGCTATGCCTACCGCCCGCGCGAACTCGATGCGGCGACCTCGCAGGACGTGTTCAAGCGTTATCTGGAATCGCTGGACAGCGGCAAGCAGTTCTTCACCCGACAGGATGTGGACGGCTTTGCGCCGCTGGCCGAGCAGGCCGGCGCGGCGATCCGTAGCGGTGAGCTGGACCCGGCCTTCCAGGTGTTCGCGGTCTATCGCCAGCGCGTGGCCGAGCGCGTGGCCCATGCGCGCCGGTTGCTGAAGCAGGAGCCGGACTTCACCCTCGACGAGCGCTTCGACTACGACCGCAAGGACGTGCCATGGGCGACCCGCGCCGAGCTGGACGAGTTGTGGCGCAAGTCGGTCAAGAACGACTGGCTGCGGCTGAAGCTGGCCGGCAAGCCGGCCGCGGACATCCGCAAGACGCTGGACAAGCGTTACGGCACTTTGCTCAAGTCGGTCAGCGAGATGAAGGGCGAGGACGTGTTCTCGATCTTCATGAACGCCTATACCCGCGCGGTCGATCCGCATACCGACTACTTCACCCCGCGCACCGCCGAGAACTTCAACCAGGCCATGTCGCTGTCGCTGGTCGGCATCGGCGCGCAGTTGCAGCGGCAGGACGACGTGGTGGTGATCCGCGAGATCATCGCCGGCGGCCCGGCCGCGGTCGATGGCACGCTCAAGCCGGGTGACCGCATCGTCGGCGTCGGCCAAGGCCGTTCCGGCGTGGTCGAGGACGTGATCGGCTGGCGCATCGACGACGTCGTCGCCAAGATCCGTGGCACCAAGGACACGCAGGTGCGGCTGGAATACATCCCGGCGGCCGAAGGGCTGGACGGCAAGCACCGCATGCTGACGCTGACCCGGCAGAAGGTGCGGCTGGCCGAGCAGGCCGCCAAGGGCGAGACCCTGACCATCCCCGGTAATGCCGGCGCGCCGCAGCGCCGCATCGGCATCGTCAAGCTGCCCACCTTCTACCAGGATTTCGAAGGCCGCCGCCGCAATGCCACCGACTACGCCTCGGCCACCCGCGACGTGGCCCGGCTGCTGGCCGGCTTCAAGGCCGACAAGCTCGACGGCGTGGTGCTGGACCTGCGCAACAACGGTGGCGGCTCGCTCGACGAGGCCATCGAACTGACCGGCCTGTTCATCGAGGAAGGCCCGGTGGTGCAGGTGCGCGAGTCCGGCGGCCGCGTCACCGTCAACAGCGACCGCAACCCGGCGGTGGCGTGGGACGGCCCGCTGGCGGTGCTGATCAACCGCGGCTCGGCCTCGGCCTCGGAAATCTTCGCCGGCGCGATCCAGGACTACGGCCGCGGGCTGGTGATCGGCGAAACCAGCTTCGGCAAGGGCACCGTCCAGAACGTGGTGCCGCTGGACCGCTGGCCGGCCAGCGAGAAGGAACGCTTCGGCCAGATCAAGCTGACCATCGCCCAGTTCTTCCGCGTCAGCGGTTCCTCCACCCAGCACAAGGGCGTGGTGCCCGACCTTGCGTTCCCGGCCAGCGTCGATGCCAGCGAGTATGGCGAAAGCACCTACGACAACGCGCTGCCGTGGACCCGCATCGCCGCGGTGCCGCACATCCAGTACGGCAACTTCGCGCCGATCCTGCCGAAGCTGGAAGCCGGCCATGCCGCGCGCATCCGGGGCGACCGCGAGTTCCAGTGGTGGAACGAGGACGTGCAGCAATTCCGCACCGAGGCGGCGAAGAAATACATTTCGCTGAACGAGGCCGAGCGCCGCGCCGAGCGCGAGCGGCAGGACACGCAGCGCAAGCAGCGCCAGGAAATCCGCAAGGAACTGGGCCTGCCGCTGGACCCGCTGGCCGACGACGGCAGCGACGACGGCCTGACCGGCAACGAGCGCGACATCGTCAAGGACGCCGCGCGCGAGAAGGCCGCCGAGAAGCGCCCGGACCCGCTGCTGAAGGAATCGGCCTCGATCCTGGCCGATGCAGTGAACCTGCTGGAGAAGGATCGTCCGCTGTCGGCGCAAGTGCTGCCGCAATCTTCCGCGCCGGGCCTCTGGGCCCGCTGACGCGGACAACCCGCCGCCCTCCAGTGCCGCTTTTGGGCATGCGCGCGCACGCCGTGGTCGAGGCGTTGGAAATGCGCCACCTGTTCCAGGTGGTGGCGGACGCACTGGCGCGGAAGTGACGCAGCGCATCGGTGCGGGGCGCTGCCCTATCATGTGCATCCCCCACCCGATGCCTTCGCACCGGTAATCGCAATGACGACCGTTCTGTTGAGCCTGGGCAGCAACCTGCGCCCGCACTACCACCTGCATGCGGCGGTCGGCGTGTTGCGCACGCGCTTCGGCGATATCCGTGTTTCCCCCGCCTACCGCACCCCGGCAGTGGGCTTCGACGGGCCGGATTTCCTCAACAACGCGGTGATGCTGGACACCAACCTGCCGCTGGCCGAACTGGACGACTGGCTGCACGCGGTCGAGGACGCGCATGGCCGTGACCGTAGCGGCCCGCGTTTTTCCGACCGCACGCTGGATATCGACGTGGTCTATTACGGCGACCTGGTGGTGGAGGGGCCCGGCCACCTGCGCATCCCGCGCCCGGAACTGAAGCACGCCTTCGTGCTCAAGCCGCTGGCCGACATCGCCCCGGATTTCACCGATCCGGTGTCCGGGCTGACGCTGGTGCAGATGTGGCAGGCGCACCCGCAGCATGGCGAGGCGTTCGACAGCGTCGAGTTGTAGCCGTCGCCTGCCTGGCGAAGGGAGCCGGCGTCATGCCGGGTGGGCGGATTCAGCGGTCTTGCCGGCACGCGGCGGCTTGATCAGTTCCAGATGGCGCTGCTCCATTTCCTGCCGCAGCTGGCGGCGGATCTGCGCGGCGGCATGGCGGCGGCGCTCGTCGGCGGTTTGCGGTTGCAGCGGCGGCACCGGCGTCGGCGCGCCGTCGTCATCCACTGCCACCATCGTGAAGAAGCAGCTGTTGGCATGGCGCACGCTGCCCTTGCGGATGTCCTCGGCCACCACTTTGATGCCCACTTCCATTGACGAGCTGCCGGTGTAGTTCACCGAGGCCAAGAAGGTGACCAGCTCGCCCACGGCGATGGGCTGGCGGAACATCACCTGATCCACCGACAGCGTGACCACGTAGTTGCCGGCATAGCGGCTGGCGCAGGCATAGGCAACCTGGTCGAGCAGGCGCAGCACCGCGCCGCCATGCACCTTGCCGGAAAAGTTGGCCATGTCCGGCGTCATCAGCACGGTCATCGACAACTGGTGGGGCGTGGGTGTGGACATGGGCGGCTGCTGCTGTGACGGGAGCCGCAGGCTAACCGGCGCGACCGCCGGATGCACGCATGGCCTGCACATCGGCGGCCCGCACAAACGGAAAGGCCGCCCCTGCGGACGGCCTTTCCGGTCACGCGATGCGGTGCAGGCCTTACTTGAGCTTGGCGGCCTTGCGCAGCGCTTCGGCGCGGTCGGTCTTCTCCCACGAGAACGCGGTGGCGTTCTGGGTCTTGCCGTCGCCGTCGACGTACGAGAATTCCTTCGGCTTGCGGCCGAAGTGGCCGTAGGCGGCGGTCTGCTGGTACATCGGGTGGATCAGGTCGAGCATCTTGATGATGCCGTACGGGCGCAGGTCGAAGTGCGCGCGGATCAGCTTTTCGATCTGCGCGTCGGCGATCTTGCCGGTGCCGAAGGTGGTGACCGAGATCGAGGTCGGCTCGGCCACGCCGATGGCGTAGGAGACCTGCACTTCGCACTTGTCGGCCAAACCGGCGGCAACCACGTTCTTGGCCACGTAGCGGGCAGCGTAGGCGGCCGAACGGTCAACCTTGGACGGATCCTTGCCCGAGAACGCGCCACCACCGTGACGGGCCATGCCGCCGTAGGTATCGACGATGATCTTGCGCCCGGTCAGGCCGCAGTCGCCCACCGGGCCGCCGATCACGAAGATGCCGGTCGGGTTGATGTGCACCTTGTTCTTCGGCAGCTTGTCCAGCCATGCCTTCGGCAGCACCGGCTTGAGGATGTGCTCGCGCACGGCCTCGATCAGGTCCTTCTGCTTCACGCCCGGGTCGTGCTGGGTCGACAGCACCACCGCGTCCAGGCCTTCGATCTTGCCGTCCTGGCCGTAACGCAGGGTCACCTGGCTCTTGGCGTCCGGGCGCAGCCACGGCAGCGGCGAGTTCTTCTTCTTGCGCACCTTGGCCTGCTGCTCGACCAGGCGGTGGCTGTAGTAGATCGGCGCCGGCATGAATTCCGGGGCTTCGTTGCAGGCATAGCCGAACATCAGGCCCTGGTCGCCCGCGCCCTGTTCTTCCGGCTTCTTGGCCTTGCGGTCGGTGCCGTCCACGCCGGCGGCGATGTCCGGCGACTGCTTGCCGAGCATGTTAATGATCGCGCAGGTGTGGCCGTCGAAGCCGACGTTGGAGTTGTCGTAGCCGATCTCGTTGATGACGTTGCGGGTCAACTCCTCGATGTCCACCCATGCCGAGGTGGTGACCTCGCCGGCGACGATCGCCGCGCCGGTCTTGACCAGGGTTTCGCAGGCCACGCGCGCGCGCTTGTCCTGGGCCAGGATGGCGTCCAGCACGGCGTCGGAAATCTGGTCGGCAATCTTGTCGGGATGGCCTTCGGAGACCGATTCGGAGGTGAACAGGTAGCTGGACATCGGCTTTATATCCCTTGATTCGGATGAAAAGATGGGCGCGCATGATACACGGTGTGCCGCCGGGGTGCATTGTGCGCCCTGCGGCGTTGCCCGTGGTTAAGTCAGGACGGTCACGGAATTGCCGCAAAAGCGCAATCGCGTTGCCGTCTGGCAGCGGCAGGCTGCGGGCCAAACGGGACCCGAGCCATCGCCATGCAGCAGATCGAGCATCGCCTCCAGCAACGTTATCCCGAATGGTTCCACGGTCCGCGCGGCCATCTTGCGCGGCCGCTGCTGCGCACGGTGGAGCGCTGGTCGCGGCTGGGCCGGGTGCAGGCATTCCTGCGCGACAACGGTGGCCGCCACGGTTTCGAGTTCGTCACCGCAGCGCTGGAATTCCTCGACAGTCGTTATGACGTGGACGCCGCCGCGCTGGCGCGCATTCCCGCCAGCGGCCGGTTGCTGCTGGTGGCCAACCATCCTTCCGGCGCGCTGGATGCGTTGGCGCTGCTGGATGCGGTGGGCAAGGTGCGGCGCGACGTGCGCATCGTAGCCAACGACCTGCTGCTCGGCTTGGAGCCGCTACGCGACCTGCTGCTGCCGGTGCGCATCCTTGGTGGCCGCGCCCAGCGCTCCAGCTTGCAGGCGGTGGAACAGGCATTGGCCGCCGGCCAGTGCGTGATCGTGTTTCCGGCCGGCGAAGTCTCGCGTTTGTCGTTGCACGGCATCCGCGATGGTCGTTGGAACCGCGGCTTCGTGCGTTTCGCCAATGCCACCGCCACGCCGGTGCTGCCAGTGCGGGTGCAGGCACGCAACTCGGCGTTGTTCTATGGGGTCTCGGCGCTGTTCAAGCCGGCCGGCACCGCGTTGCTGGCGCGGGAAATGTTTGCCCGCCGAGGCCGGCCGCTGCGCCTGCACGTGGGGCAGGTGATGCAACTGGCGCCCGGGCAGGATCCGGCCCGGCAACTGGAAACGGTGCGCCGGGCGCTGTATGCGCTGGGGCGCGAGAACGGACAGGCTGATGCCGTCCTGATGACCGGCCCGGAACCGCTGGCTGCACCGATTGCCGCCGAACAGGTGGCGGCCGAGATCGAAGCCGCCGAGCTGCTGGGCCAGACTGGCGACGGCAAGCAGATCCGGCTGGCGCGTTGCACCACCGGTTCGCCGCTGCTGCTGGAACTGGGCCGGTTGCGCGAACTGACTTTCCGCAAGGTGGGCGAGGGCACTGGCCGCAGCCGTGACCTGGATGACTACGACCTGAGCTACCAGCACATCGTGGTATGGGACGCGGCAGCGCAGCGCATCGCCGGGGCCTACCGCATCATGCGCGGCGCACATGCGCTGGCCCGCCACGGGCTGGCCGGGCTCTATACCGCTGCGCTGTTCCGTTATTCGGACGATGCCATCCCGCGCATCGCCGAGGGCATGGAGCTGGGGCGCAGCTTCGTGGTGCCCGACTACTGGGGCAGCCGCAGCCTGGACTACCTGTGGCAGGGCATCGGTGCCTACCTGCGCAGTCGGCCCGGCATTCGCTACCTGTTCGGCGCGGTGTCGATAAGCGCGGCGCTGCCGCTGCCGGCGCGCGAGCAACTGGTGGCTTATTACCATCGGTATTACGGTGGCGGCCACGGTCTGGTCGAGTCGAACCGGCCGTTCCGCTATTTCGCCATGCCGCCGTGTTTCGGCGACCTCGATGCCGAGGCTGCGTTCGAGGTGCTCAAGGCCAATCTTGCAGCGTCGGGTTGCAGCGTGCCTACGCTCTACCGGCAATACACCGACCTGTGTGAACCGGGCGGTGCGCGTTTCCTCGCGTTCGGCGTGGACCCGGATTTCAGCGATTCCATCGATGGGTTGATCGAAGTGGACCTGCAGGCGATCCGGCCGAAGAAGCGCAAGCGTTACCTGGGCGAGGCGGTGGCCGTGGCCTGATTGGTGGCGGTTTCATCACGGCCACTTCCCTGTACTGCAAGCGCCGTCGGCGTTCAATTCGCAATCCACCTGCGCGCTGCTCCCGCGCCGCCGGGCGTTGGCCACCGCTGCGCCGTGCGCGGTCGTGTACTGCGACGACCACGGGCGGCAGACGGGAGCACGGGATGCGCCGGAACGCGGCTGGTCCAAGGGCAATGGGCATAATGCGCGCATGGATTCCCTCAGCCAGATCGTTCTCGGTGGCGCGGTCGCCGCCGCCATCGCCCCCGCCGGCCAGCGTCGCGCGGCTCTGTTGGCTGGTGCCGCGCTGGGCACCTTGCCCGACCTCGACGGCCTGCTGATTGCCGCCTTCACCCGTGACCCGGTCAGCCTGATGACGGTGCACCGCAGTTTCAGCCACTCGCTGTTCGTGCTGCCGCTGCTCGGCACGCTGATCTGGTGGCTGTTCCGCCGCTTCGGCCATGGCCGGGTAGCTGCCGCGCCGGGGCGCTGGTGGTGGGCGATCGTGCTGGCGCTGGTCACCCATCCGCTGCTGGATGCCTTCACCGTCTATGGCACCCAGTTGTGGTGGCCGCTGATGCCGCCGCCGGCGATGTGGTCCAGCGTTTTCATCATCGACCCGCTCTATACCGTGTGGTTGTTGCTGGCCTGTGCGGTGGCGTGGTTCGCGCGGGCGCGGCCCTTGGCGCAGCGCGCTTTGGTGGCCGGGCTGGTGTTGAGCTGCGGCTACCTGAGCTGGTCGCTACTGGCCAAGGGCATGGTCGAGCGCGAGGCCGACCGCGCGCTGGCGGCGATGGGGTTGGCCGACGCGCCGCGCTTTTCGGTGCCGATGCCGTTCAACACGCTGCTGTGGCAGGTGGTGGCGATGACGCCGGGCGGCTACGTGGTAGGCGAACGCTCGCTGTGGGCCGACCACGGGCCGATGCATTTCGACGGCCACCCTTCCAACGTGCAGGCGTTGCAGCAGGCGGGGGCAATCCCGGCGGTGGCCCGGTTGCACTGGTTCAACCGTGGCTTCATGCGCGCGCAGGTGCAGGGCGGCGAACTGGTGCTCAGCGACCTGCGCATGGGCATGGAGCCGGACTACAACTTCAATTTCGCCGTCGCCCGCGCGCAGGGCGGCGGCTGGGAGGCTGTCGCGCCGCGGCAGCTGCCGCCGGCCTACCGCGAGGCTGGCGGCCGCGCCTTGCTGGCGCAGCGCATGCGGCAGATGTGGCGGCGGATCTGGTGCGACGAGGGTGGGGTGGTGGTAAGTAGCTGATTGAGTTTAGCTTCAAAAATAGAACAATATGTAGATTATCCAAATATTGTTTCAAATTTGCATATAAATACACTGGCGGCCATTCATTCACGAATGGCCGCCACGGCGGCCTTCCCGACGCAGGAGCCGCCATGAACAGCCAAGCCATTTCCCTGTACCGCAAGCGTCGTTCGCAATACGCGCTTGGCCGCAATCTAGCCATCGACCGCGACGCGACCACCGGCCTGATCCAGCAGGCGGTGCGTGAAGCGCCCTCAGCGTTCAATTCGCAGTCCACCCGTGCGGTGATCCTGCACGGGGAACAGAGCCTGCGGTTCTGGGCGCTGGCCGCCGACGCGCTGCGCGCGATCGTGCCGGCCGAGGCATTCGCGGCCACCGCCAGCAAGCTCGACGGCTTCGCCGCTGGCGCCGGCACCGTGTTGTTCTTCGTGGACACCGGGGTGACCACCGGCTTGCAGCAGCAGTTCCCGCTGTACGCCGACAACTTCCCGGTGTGGGCCGAGCAGGCCAGTGGCATGGCCCAATTCGCGGTGTGGACGGCATTGGCCGAGGCCGGCATCGGCGCCAGCTTGCAACACTACAACCCGTTGGTGGACGAGGCCGTGCGCCGCGAATGGGGCATCCCCGAAAGCTGGCAGTTGCGCGCGCAGATGCCGTTCGGCTCGAACGAGGGCGGCTTCGGTGAGAAGGGTTACATCGACGACGCCGAGCGCTTCCGCGTCTTCGGCTGATCCGGGCCGGCGGGAGCGGCTGGCGTCGCTCCCGTGCGAATGCGCGTCAGGCCGCGGCCTGCGGCTGCCCTGCGATCAGGCTGTCGAAGTAATCGCGGGTCAACCGCAGCTGCGCGTCGGCGCTCTCTGCGGCGTTGACCACGGCGCGGAAAGCGGCGTTCTCGGGCCTGTCCTTCGCGTACCAGCCCAGGTGCTTGCGGGCGATGCGCACGCCCTGCGGCTCGCCATAGAAGGCGTGCAGCTCGCCCAGATGGTCGAGCAGGATGTCGCGCACTTCCTGCAACGACGGCGGCGGCAGTTCCTCGCCGGTGCGCAGGTAGTGGGCGATCTCGCGGAAGATCCACGGCCGGCCCTGCGCGGCGCGGCCGACCATCACCGCGTCGGCCCCGGTATGCGCCAGCACCTGCGCGGCCTTGCGCGGCGAATCCACGTCGCCGTTGGCCAGCACCGGGATGCGCAGTCCGGCCTTGATCGCGGCGATGGTGTCGTACTCGGCCACGCCGGTGTAGTGCTGGTCACGGGTGCGGCCATGCACCGCCAGCGCGGCGATGCCGCTGTCCTGCGCGATGCGTGCGATGGCCGGCGCGTTGCGCACTTCGGCGCACCAGCCGGTGCGGATCTTCAGCGTCACCGGCACTTCGACGGCGCCCACCACCGCTTCGAGGATGGGCGCCACCTGCGCCTCGTCGCGCATCAGCGCCGAACCGGCCCAGGCGTTGCACACCTTTTTCGCCGGGCAGCCCATGTTGATGTCGATGATCTGCGCGCCGTGATCGACGTTGTAGCGGGCGGCCTCGGCCAGCTGCTTCGGCTCGGTGCCGGCGATCTGCACGCTGATCGGCGCCGGCTCGCCGGCATGGTCCATGCGATGGATGGATTTGCGGGTGTTCCAGAAGCGCGGGTCGGAGATGGTCATCTCCGACGCCGCCAGCCCCGCGCCCAGCCGCTTGCACAGCTGCCGGAACGGTTTGTCGGTGACGCCGGCCATCGGCGCGAGTACGACGTTGGGCGCGATGGAGTAGGGGCCGATCTGCATGGCGCGTATTGTAATGGCCCCGCAGATACCGCAGGAGCGCACCAAAGTGCGCTCCTGCCCGGGTGCAATCAGGCGGTTTCGTCCACCACGGTGGCGTCGGGCGCGTTGGCCTTCACCGATGCGATGCCGTTCTCGCGTGAGGCGGTGCTCTCGTACATCTCGCTGCTGCCGATGACCTGGCCGTTGGCCGCCAGCAGGTTGAAGAACGGCTTGTCGTTGCTGGATGTCTTGCGCTCGTAGCGGGCGTCGTCGGGGCTGTTCTTCTTCACCGATTCGATGCCGTTCTTGCAGCCGGCCTTGTCGGCATACCCCTGGCTGACGAGGATGACCTGCCCGTTGCCGGCCTTGAGGTTGAACTGGAAATCGCCGTTGCTGCGCTTGCCGATGACGAACTTGCCTGCCATGAAGATGCTCCGTGTGCGGCGGGAGTGCCGTGGCTGCAATGTAGCCCAAGCACGCCGCTGCCGGATTCAGGCGTCGGTGGGCGTCAGCCGCGGCATCGACACCGCCGCACCTTCGCTCTCGGTGGAGTGCGCGGCGTACTGGTTGGCGAAGCGCACGTGCTTGATGAAGGCCGCCTCCGGTGCCTGCGCCAGCGAGGCCGCCAGCGCGCCGTTGAAAGCGTCGCCTGCGCCAGTGGTGTCCACCGCCTGCACCGATTCGGCGGCCACCCGGTAATAGGGCTGGCTGTCGCCGCGCAGGCGCTCCTCGTCGTGCGAGACGAACACGCCGACCGCGCCGAGGGTGACCACCACGGTGCTGGCCGACAGCTTGCGGCACAACGCATGCAGGCTGGCGCCGTCCAGTGCGGCCACGTCGTCGGCTTCCACGCGCTCGCCGACGTGGCGGCCAAGCAGGGCGGCGAACTCGGTTTCGTTCGGGGTCAGCACGTCGGCCAGCTTGAGCAGGCTGATCGACGAAGGCGCGTTGGCCGGGGCCGGGTTCAGCAGGGTCAGCACGCCGGCTTCGCGGGCGATGCCCAGCGCCGCTTCGATCGTTTCCACCGGCGATTCCAACTGCGCCAGCAACACTTTCGCGCCGCCGAACAATGCCGCATTGGCGGTGATGAATTCCATGCTGAACGAGGCGTTCGCGCCGGGGCCGATGACGATGGAATTGCGGCCACGGCCATCAACGTAGATGCCGGCGGTGCCGGTGGGTTCGCCGCTGGCTTCGGCCGCCAGCACGATGCCGTCGGTGGCGGCTAGCTGCCGCGCCAGCGTGCCGCCGGCGTCTTCGCCGAGGGCGCAGACGAAGGTGGTGTCGGCACCGGCGCGTCGCGTCGCCACGGCCTGGTTGAAACCCTTGCCGCCGGGGCCGGTGCTGTAGCGCCCGGCAATGGTCGCGCCCGGCGCGGGCAGGGTCTCGCAGCGCCAGACGTGATCGACATTGAAGGAACCGGCAACGACAACGCTACTCATGGAATCTGTTTCTCGAACGTGGCCTTGCAATGGCCGGGAGGGGCTGCGTGCCGGGGCTCAACCGAAATGGCTGAGCACGCCGGCGATCGTGGCGGTCATGAAGGTGGCAATGGAACCGCCCAGCACCGCGCGCAGGCCGAACTTGGCCAGGTCGTGGCGGCGCTCCGGGGCCAGCCCGCCGATGCCGCCGATCTGGATGGCGATGGAGCTGAAGTTGGCGAAGCCGCACAGCGCGTAGGTGGCGATCAGGCGGCCCTCGTCGCTCAGCGTCACGCCGGCGACGTTGCCCTTGATGATTTCCGACAGGTCCATGTAGGCGACGAATTCGTTGATCACCACCTTCTGCCCGATCAGCGAGCCCACGGTGGTGGCATCGCTCCACGGCGTGCCGATCACCCATGCGATCGGTGCCAGCGCGTAACCGAAAATGGTGGCCAAGTTGGTCGGCTTGCCGATGGCCTGGGCGATGCCGGTGACGTCGCCCAGCCAGGTGAACGGCGCGTTGAGCAGGGCGATCAGGGCAATGAAGGCCAGCAGCATCGCGCCGATGTTCAGCGCCAGCTTGAGGCCATCGCCGGCACCGGCGGCGGCTGCGTCGATGATGTTGGAGGAGGTTTTTTCCACTTCCATCTTCACCGTGCCGCGGGTCAGCGGCGTGCCGGTTTCCGGCACCAGCAGCTTGGAGATCACCAGTGTGGCCGGCGCGGCCATGATTGACGCTGCCAGCAGGTGCTTGGCGTAGAACGCCTGCGAGGCCGGGTCGCCGCCGCCGAGCATGCCGACGTAGGCCGCCAGCACGCCGCCGGCGATGTGCGCCATGCCGCCGATCATCATCGTGATCAGCTCGGACTGGGTCATCTTGGCGATATACGGGCGCACCGTCAGCGGCGCCTCGGTCTGGCCGATGAACACGCTGGCGCAGACGCTGGTGGTTTCCGCGCCGGACACGCGCATCACCTTGGTGATCGCCCAGGCCATTGCCTTGACCACCGCCTGCATCACGTTCAGGTGGTACAGCACGCCCATCAGCGCCGAGAAAAAGATGATGGTCGGCAGCACCTGGAAGGCGAAGATGAAGCCGTAGGTCTCGGTGTTCATCAGGCTGCCGAAGATGAAGTTCGAGCCTTCGTTGACGAAGCTCAGGATCTTCACGAAGCCCTGGCCCAGCCAGTCGAACACCTGCCGCCCGCCCGGCACCAGCAGCACCAGCGCGGCGAAGGCGATTTGCAGGGTGATGCCGGTGGCGACCAGTTTCCAATCGACCGCGCGCCGGTTGGTGGAAAACAGCCAGGTGATGCCGATCAGCACCGCCAAGCCGAACAGGCCGAAGCCGATCCTGCCCAAACCTTCGACCATGAGTATTCCCCTGACGCCCGCGCAAAGACGGGAAGCCTAGAGCAGCGGCCAGTGGGCGGCAACAACGGGACGCGCCGAAGCCGGCAACGGCGGCGAACGGGCGGTTCCGGCAGGCGTTGGCGGACCTGCCGCGCCGCCGGGCACGGTTACACTCCACGCCCTGCCCGTGCCGGTTGCGCGGGCCGCTTTCCAGGAGCCAGCCATGCACTACCGCCGCCTCGGGGCCTCCGGCCTGCAACTTTCCGCGCTGTCCTTCGGGGCATGGGTGACCTTCGGCGGGCAGATCCCACGTGACGAGGCGCGCAACTTGGTCGCCGCGGCATGGGACAACGGCGTCAATTTTTTCGACAACGCAGAGGTATACGCACATGGCCGCGCCGAGCAGGTGATGGGTGACGTGATCGCCGACCTGCGGCTGCCGCGCGACGGCTACTGCGTGTCGAGCAAGGTGTTCTTCGGCGCGGTCGAGAACCCGGCCCCCACCCAGCGCGGGCTGTCGCGCAAGCACGTGCACGACGCCTGCCATGCCGCGCTCAAGCGCCTGCGCGTGGACTACCTCGACCTGTATTACTGCCACCGCCCGGACCCGGACACGCCGATCGCCGAAACCGTGCAGGCGATGGACCTGCTGATTCGGCAAGGCAAAGTGCTGTATTGGGGCACCTCGGAATGGTCGGCCGCGCAGCTTGCCGAAGCCGTTGCCTTCGCCCGCGCCAACCACCTGCACGCGCCGACGATGGAGCAGCCGCAGTACAACCTGCTGCACCGCGAGCGGGTCGAGCGCGAGTACGCGCCGCTGTACGCCGAGGCCGGGCTGGGCACGACGATCTGGTCGCCGCTGGCCTCGGGGCTGTTGACCGGCAAATACAATGACGGCATCGCCGCCGATTCCCGGCTGGGGCAGACCACGATGGATTGGTTGCAGGCGGCGGTGCTGGGCGAGCCGGCCGAAGACCGGCTGGGCAAGGTGCGGCGTTTCACCGCGCTGGCGGCGGAGCTGGGCGAATCGCCGGCGCAGCTGGCCATTGCCTGGTGCCTGCGCAACCCCAACGTATCCAGCGTGATTCTGGGTGCCAGCCGCGTCTCGCAACTGGAAGAAAACCTGCGCGCGCTGGACGTGGCCGCGCGGATGGATGAGCCGACGTGGCGGCAGGTCGAGGCAGTCTTCGCCTGATCGCAGGCCCCATGCATCGGACGAGTTGGGCCGGGGCTACGCTCCCGACGTCCGATGCATTCGCGGGACAAGACTCGGGCAAGTGGTGGGCCGCGACCCACCGAGCATTGCCAAGGGCGATGCCGGGAGATGTCACCGGGGCGCACAAAAGGGTTGCAACGCGAACGAGAATGATTATCATCAACTCGTCCCCAGCACGGAATCACCCCGATGTCCGCACAGCCTGCCACCCTGTTCCGCAACCGCACGCTCCACCTGCCGCAACGCCCAGTTCGCCTGTTGCCGGCTGACGACGTGATCGACAGCGCGGCCTTGCTCAAAGGCCAGCGCGAAATCGTCATTCAGCATGGCGACAAATTCTACCGCTTGCGCCACACCAGCAACGACAAACTGATCCTCACCAAGTAATTCCCGGCCGCATTCGCCGCCAGCCGGCGCGCCCTCGCCGCGCCCAGCCCGCCTGAATCGCACCTTCTCTCCTCCCTTGGCAGCGGTCGGGCTGCACACGCAATCCGGCAGCTTCGCCAAGGGTCTTGTTCGCCCATCGATTCCAGGTCCCCATGATCCGCCCCACCATTCTGAGTGCCGCCCTGTGGGTGGTGCTGTCCCCTGCCCATGCCGAAACCGCGGCACCGGCCGAGCCCCGCGACTTCGACCGCGTCCAGGTCACCGCCACCCGCACCGAGCGCGCGGTCAGCGACGTCGCCGCCACCGTTGACGTGATTGACCGTGAGCAGCTGGACCGGCAGCTGGCGCAGGACATTCATGACCTGGTCCGCTACGAGCCGGGCATCTCGGTGACCCGCAGCGCGGCGCGCTTCGGCCTCGGCGGCTTCCGCATCCGCGGGCTGGACGGCAACCGCGTGTTGATCCAGACCGACGGCATTGCCATGCCCAGGAGCTTCGACATCGGCAGCTTCGCCAGCGCCAACCGCAACTTCACCGATCTGGAGACGCTCAAGCGCGTGGAGATCGTGCGCGGCCCGGCCAGCTCGCTGTACGGTTCCGACGCGCTCGGCGGCGTGGTCGCCTTCGTCACCAAGGACCCGGCCGACTACCTGAAGGACGGCAAGGGCAGCCACATTGGCCTGAAGTTCGGCTACGACGGTGACTGGCAGGGCCTGCTGGGCGGCGTGACCACCGCCTTCGGCGGCGAGCGCTGGAGCGGCATGGTCAACGCCAACCACCGGCAGGGGCAGGAGACCGGCAACAAGGGCGAGGTGCGCAGCCACGACAACACCCGCACCGCGCCGAACCCGCAGGACCGCGACGGCCGCAGCGTGCTGTCCAAGCTGGTGTACGCGCCGGACGCGAGCCAGCGCTTCCGCCTGACCGTGGAGGGCAACGAGGACACCGCCGATACCGACGTGTATTCGGCCATCGACCACGCCACCACCACCGGCATGGCCGCGCACGACAAGCAGACCCGCGCCCGCGTGTCCTTCGCCCACGAGATGGATGCGCTGGACGCCGCGTTCGCCGACAACCTGCGCTGGCAGCTGTACCGGCAGGACAGCGAGACCACCCAGATCACCAACGAGGCGCGCGCCAACCGCAGCCACCGCCACCGCGAGTTCAACTTCGACCAGCGCGTGTACGGCGCGCAGGCGCAGCTCGACAAGAGCCTGGCCACGGGCGCGGTCGAGCATGCGCTGACCTGGGGCTTCGATGGCGCATGGACCGAAACCCGGCAGAAGCGCGACGGCTATCAGGTGCTGGCCAACGGCAGCACCAGCAGCACGATCCTGCCCGATGCGTTCCCGGTGCGCGATTTCCCGATCAGCAAGACCACCGAGCTGGGCCTGTACGCGCAGGATGAAATGCGCTTCGCAAGCGGCCGCGTGTCGCTGGTGCCGGGTGTGCGCGTGGACCACTACCGGCTCTCGCCCGAGGCCGACGTGATCTTCAGCGAGGACAACCCCGGCGTCGCCCTGGCCTCGCTGCGCAAGACCCGGGTGTCGCCGAAGCTGGGCATGGTCTGGCGCTTCGACGCGCAGTGGTCATTGTTCGCCGGCTATGCGCACGGCTTCCGCTCGCCGCCGTACAACGATGTCAACCTTGGCTTCACCAACGTGATGTTCGGCTACACCGCCATCCCCAACCCGGACCTCAAGCCGGAAACCAGCAATGGCCTGGAACTGGGCCTGCGCTACCTGACACCGGCCGCCTACGTCAGCTTGAACGGCTATTGGAACGACTACCGCGACTTCATCGAATCGCAGCGCTACGTCGGCATCAATGCGCAGGGGCTGATGGTGTTCCAGTCGCAGAACATCGCCGACGCCCGCATCCACGGTGTCGAGCTGAAAGCCGGTGTCGATTTCGCTGAGCTGAGTCCGGCGCTGGCCGGCTGGTCGCTGCGTGGCGCGGCGGCTTGGTCGCGCGGCCAGAACCGCACCGAGGATCTGCCGCTGGATTCGGTGGACCCGCTGCGCGGCACGCTCGGGCTGATGTACGACCGCGACGACTGGGGCGTGGAACTGGCCGGCACCTTCGCCCGTCGCAAGGATCGGGTCGGCAGTGACAGCGCCTGGCGCCCGGCCGGCTACGGCGTGCTCGACCTGATGGCGCACTGGACGTTCGCCCCGGGTGCCACGGTCAACGTCGGCGTGTTCAACCTTGCCGACCGCAACTACACCGACTGGTCCAGCCTGGCCTCGACCCTGGCCGCGTCCAGCACCGTGCTCGACCGCTACAGCAACCCCGGGCGCACGCTGTCGGCCAGCCTGTCGGTGGCCTGGTAAGCGCCTGCCGCTTCTCTCTCCGCTGGAGCATCAACGGCCACGGACGGCCTTCTTCCCGCATGAACAAGGAACCTTTGATGAAACCGCATCACGCCAGCCTGCTGCTGTTGTGCGCCGCCGCCGGTGCCGCCAGCGCCGCGCCCGCCGACATCGCCCGCGACCACGACACCATCCTGCGCATGCAGGGCGAGTACGCCGTGGACTTCGCCTTCGACGAAACCGTGCTGCTCAAGCCCGGCTACGAGCGTGCCCCGGCGATGCGCAGCGGCGGCAATGAATTGGTGGTGGTGGTTGAGGACACGCCGACCCGCGTCGTGCTGCAGCACCTGTTGGTGGACCCGAAGAGCGGCCACGTCACCAAGCACTGGCGCCAGGACTGGACCTACCAGGCGCCGACCCGCTTCGAGTTCAGCGCTGACCAGGTCTGGCAGGTGCGCGCCATTCCCGCCGCGATCAACCAGGGCGCGTGGACCCAGTGCGTGGACGAGGTCAGCGACGCCCCGCGCTACTGCGGCACCGGCAGGTGGAGCTACGACAACGGCGTGCCGAGCTGGACCAGCGACCCGGGGTGGCGCCCGCTGCCGCGCCGCGAATACACCCGCCGCAGCGACTACAACGCGCTGGCGATGGTCAACCGGCACACGCTCACGCCCGCAGGTTGGACCCACGAGCAGTTCAACACCAAGGTGCAGCGCAATGCCGACGGCACGCAGCAGGAAATCGCGCGCGAGTTCGGTTTCAATGATTACGTGCACAGCACCGACGTGGACTTCACCCCCGCCCGCGACTACTGGAACGCCACCGCCGGCTACTGGGCGAAGGTGCGCCGGCACTGGGACGCGTTCCTCGGCCAAGCGCCGGGCGTGCACCTGAAGACCAAGGTCGACGGCATGGCGATGATCATCCCGTTGTTCACCCAGGCTGACGACGTGCAGGCCGGCAGGAAGGTGGCCGATCAGCAGATCGACGCGGTGTTCGCCGCCCATGTCGAGAGGGCGCCCGGCGAAGGCTGAGTGCGGCCGTCACGCCGTCGCGGGCCGGGCAGCGCCCGGCTCCGGCGGCATGGCCGTGGTTTCACTCCTTGAACATCAGCAGTACCGCCAGCGCGATCAGTGCGAATGCGGCCCAGTGGTTCCATTTCAGCGGCTGCCCGAGATACGTGGCCGAGAACACCGCGAACACCAGCAGGGTGATGACCTCCTGCATGCCCTTGAGCTGCGGCGCCGAATAGACCGCCGCGCCGAGCCGGTTGCCCGGCACCTGCAGGCAGTATTCGAAGAAGGCGATACCCCAGCTGACCAGCACCACCACGGTCAGCGGCGCGGCGCGGAATTTCAGGTGCCCGTACCAGGCAATGGTCATGAACACGTTGCTGGCCACCAGCAACAGCACGGGATACAGGTAGGCTGTGAAGGGCGCGGCGGGCATGTCCGGTTCCGGCATGGGAAAGGGCGCATAGCATAGGCGCGGCGGAGCCGCCTCCGTGCGGCGGGACGAGGCGTCTTCACATCCAGTCCACCCCCCGTCCGGCATCTTTCACAAAGCTGAAGATCGAGGAGGCTGCATGCGGCAGGGCAAGGAATCATCGGGCTTGGTGCTGGTCATCGAGGACAACCGCAACATCTCCGAAATGATCGGCGAATACCTGGAAGGCCGTGGCTTCGAAGTGGATTACGCGATGGACGGGCTGGACGGTTACCGGCTGGCCGCCGAAAACGGCTACGACGTGATCGTGCTGGACCTGATGCTGCCGCGGCTGGATGGGCTGGAAGTCTGCCGCCGGTTGCGCGGCGAGGCGCGCAAATCCACGCCGGTGCTGATGCTGACCGCCCGCGACACGCTCGACGACAAGCTCACCGGGCTGGGCTGTGGCGCCGACGACTACCTGACCAAGCCGTTCGCGATCCAGGAGCTGGAAGCGCGCCTGCGCGCGCTGATCCGCCGCGAGCGCCGGCAAGTGGGTTCGGAAGTGTTGAAGGTGGCTGACCTGGTGCTCGACCCGGTGAGCATGCGCGCCACCCGCGCCGGCACCGAATTGCAGCTTTCGCCCATTGGCTTGCGCCTGCTGACCATCTTGATGCGCGAATCGCCGCGCGTGGTCACCCGGCAGGAGATCGAGCGCGAGATCTGGGGCAATGGCCTGCCCGACTCGGATACCTTGCGCAGCCATCTCTACAATCTGCGCAAGATCATCGACAAACCGTTCGACCGGCCGCTGCTGCATACCGTGCAAAGCGCCGGTTACCGCATCGCCGACATCGCCCAGCCAATGGGTTGACGCCGCGGGCAAGGTGGGCCCGGCCACGCCCGCCGCATGGCCGGGCCGTGCAGGATCAAGTGGAGGGGCTGCAATGCTGCACGGCTTGCCGCGCAAGATCAGGACCGCGTTTTTGCTGCAAACCCTGCTGGCCGGACTGGCGGGGTTGCTGGGCGGTTACCTGGTGCTGTTGGTGGTCAAGTTCGGGCTGGTCAACGCGGTATTGCAGGACGAGGCCGCGCATTACTGGGAGCTGCATGCGGCCTCGCCGGCGCAGCCGCCGCCCAACACCCGTCACGTCCGTGGCTACCTGCTTGAGACCGGGCAGTCGCCGCTGGGCCTGCCGGCCGAATTGCGCCCGTTGGCGCCGGGATTCCATGAGTTGCGCGAGGCCGGGCAACTGGTACTGGTGGATCAGCAGCCCGACGGCGCGCGCCTGTACATGGTGTTCCTGCGCACGCAGGCGCAGTGGTTGGCGTTCTGGTTCGGTGTGGTGCCGGTCTTGCTGGTGCTGTTGGCGGTCTATGGTGCGTCGTGGCTGACCTACCGTGCCTCGCACCGGGCGGTGTCGCCGCTGGTGTGGCTGGCGCGGCGGGTATCGCAATGGGATCCACGCCAACCCGACGCCAGTGAACTGGCACCGGAGCGGTTGCCGGCGGACGTGCAGGGCGAAGTGCGGCAGCTGGCCGGCGCGCTGCACGGCATGGCCCGACGCATCGGTGAACAAGTCACGCGCGAACGCAATTTCACCCGCGACGCCAGCCACGAACTGCGTACGCCGTTGACCGTGATCCGCATGGCCTGCGAAATGGCGTTCGCCGCCGATGAGGAAACCGGCCCGGTGTCGCGGCGCAGCTTGCAACGCATCCAGCGCGCCGGCCGCGACATGGGGGCGCTGATCGACGCCCTGCTGATCCTGGCGCGCGAAGCCAACGTCGCGCCGCAATCGGAATGGGTCGATGTCGGTGACGTCGTTCGCGAAGAACTGGCCAATGTCGAGGGTCTCGCCGGGGGAGTGGTGGCGCTGCGCCTGCGCCTGGGCGCGCCGTGCCTGCTGCGGGTGCCGCCGCAGGTACTGCACGTGGTGGTCGGCAACCTGCTGCGCAACGCCTGCAATTACACCGACACCGGCCACGTCGAGGTCGAGGTCGAGGCCGACCGGCTGGTGGTGCGCGACACCGGCATCGGCATGTCGCCCGAGGTGCTGGAAAGGATCTTCGAGCCGTTCTTCCGCGCCGCGCCGGAGCGCCGCGAGGGCCACGGCCTCGGTCTGCCCATCGTGCACCGGCTGTGCGAACGCTTCGGTTGGAAGATCGAGCTGGAAAGCGAGCTCGGCCAAGGCACTACCGTCACGGTGCGCTTCGCCTAGGGTGGGGCTTGCTCTCCGGCAACGTCCGCCTGCGCAAGCCCCGCCCCGCGACAGGGCGGTGACAGCACGCCTGTGGCAGAATCCCGCGTTGCTTACCCGTACGGCTGCTTGCATGGCTCCAACCCGTTTCCGCCCCGTTCCGGTCCATTGCGCCGGTTTGCCCGAAGGGCGTGCGCATGGCTGACGAAATCGGCAACCTGCCGCGCGGCCCGGCGCGGGTATTCAAGGCGGCGGTCTGGTCGTGGCAGGGGTTATGTGCAGCGTGGAAGCACGAATCCTCGTTCCGGCTGGAGGTCTATCTATTCGTGCTGCTGGCCCCGCTGGCGCTGTGGCTGGGGCAGACCCCGGTCGAACGCGCGCTGCTGGTCGGCTCGATGCTGCTGGTGATGGCGATGGAGCTGGCCAATTCCGCCATCGAGGCGGTGATCGAACGCTACGGCCCGGAGTTCCACGTGCTGGCCGGCCGCGCCAAGGACATGGGTTCGGCGGCGGTGTTCGTGCTGATGATGAATGTATTGCTGTGCTGGGGCCTGATTTTGCTGCCCCGGTTGTTCTGACCGACCAAGGATTTTTCGCATGTCTTTCGAGTTTCTTGCCGACCCGAACGTATGGGTCACCCTGTTCATGCTCAGTGCGCTGGAAATCGTGCTCGGTATCGACAACCTGGTGTTCATCTCCATCGCCGTTGGGCGCCTGCCCGAGCACCGGCGGCCACTGGCGCGCCGCGTCGGCATCGCCGTGGCCTGCATCACCCGCATCCTGCTGCTGGTCTCGCTGGCCTGGCTGGCGCACATGGAGAGCAACCTGTTCACCATCGCGGGCATGGGTATCTCGATCCGCGACCTGGTGTTGATCCTTGGCGGTCTGTTCCTGCTCTACAAGGGTGTGAAGGAAATCCGCGAGCTGGTCAGCGGCGGCGAAGATCAGGACCCGACCACCACCAAGGCATCGGCGGCGTTCGGCACGGTGATCGCACAGATCGCGATCATCGACATCGTGTTCTCGCTGGATTCGGTGATCACCGCCGTCGGCATTGCTGACCACATCCCGGTGATGATCTGCGCCGTGCTGCTGGCGGTGGCGGTGATGCTGCTGGCGGCCAACCCACTGGGCCGCTTCATCGACGCCAACCCGACCGTGAAGCTGCTGGCGCTGGCCTTCATCCTGCTGGTCGGCGTGGTGCTGGTGCTGGACGGTCTGGAAGTACACGTGCCCAAGCCCTACATCTATGCGGCGATGGGCTTCTCGGTGCTGGTGGAATGGCTGAACCTGCTGATGCGTCGCAACGCCAAGGCGCATCACGTCCCGGGTGCCAGCGACTGGTAGGCATCCGGCGGCCTGATTAGCACCGAGTTTCAGCTCATGCTCTCCCTTGCTTGCGAAGCGAGCAGGGGGGGGAAGGCGTGTTGCTTGCGAACCACTGGTTCGCACACGCCTGAACGCCCACTGGCCATGCCAGCGGGCCGGGCCCGGAGGGCTGGGAGGGGGTGCTTTGGCTCTTTGCATACATCAAAAGCACCCCTCCCCAACCCGCCCGGCCCAGCGCAGCACGCTGGGCGTTCGTCAGGCCCGCGCGGCATGCCGCGCAAACGGGCCATCCTCACCCCCTTCGTGCTTCGCACGAAATGGAGGGGGTATTTCATGGCAACTGAAACATGACACTAAGGCAACGCTGATCAAGTAGCTGTAGTGCCGGTATCGCCGGCCGACCGGCCCGAAGGATGCTTCTGGCCTGTTTCAGCGCAATATCAAACTCGATTTTGGGCGCCACTGGCCGCTTTCGCGGCTCTTGGGCGCCCAGCGGGCGCACCTATCCTGCCAATCGGGCACGCGCCAGGTACAAGTTCGCCAGCCCCAGTGCCACGAAGCTGCGGTTGGCGTTCTTGTCCAGCCCGCGGTAGCGCACCTTGGCAAAGCCCCACAGACGCTTCACCACCGCGAACACGTGCTCGACCCGGGCACGGACCTTGGACTTGTTGCGATTCCGGCTGCGCTCGGCCTCGTCCACCTCCCCCTGCTTGCGTACCCGCTGGTTGGTGAAGTCGCGCGCGTGCGGCGCATGGTCGCGGATCAGTGCCTTCTGGCTGGCGTAGGCGCTGTCGCCGTATACCCGCCGCTCCTCGCCATGCAACAGGTCTTCCAGCAGGTGCTTGTCGTGCACGTTGGCCGCCGTCACCGCCGCGCTGTGCACCAGGCCGGTTCGGCTGTCCACGCCGATATGCATCTTCATCCCGAAGTACCACTGCTGGCCCTTGCGGGTCTGGTGCATCGCCGGATCACGCGCCTTGCCCGCATTCTTGGTCGAGCTTGGCGCGCCGATGATCGTCGCGTCCACGATCGTGCCCGTGCCCACCTTCAGCCCCCGCGCCTGCAACTGCGCATTGACCTCGGCGAACAGTTCCGCGCCCAACTCGTGCTGCTCCAGCAGACGCCGGAACTTCAGCAGCGTCGTCGCGTCCGGCGCCCGCTCCCGGCCCAGGTCAATGCCCACAAACCGCCGCAGCGCCGTGCTGTCCAGCAACGCTTCCTCGCACGCCTCGTCAGCCAGGTTGAACCAGTGCTGCACGAAGTACATCCGCAGCATCCGCTCCAGCCCGACCGGCGGCCGGCCCTTGCCCGCCTTGGGGTAGTACGGCTCGATCACCGCACACAGTGCCGACCACGGCACGATCTGCTCCATCGTCGCCAGGAACACATCCCGCCGCGTCGGCCGCCGGTGCTGCTCGAACCCCGCGCCCTGATCGGCGGCCATCGCCAACGTCTGCTGCTTCATCGATCCCTTCCGGTCAAGGCGGCTATGCACCAATCTTCGCAGCTACGTGGGACTTCTTCAGCGTTGCCCTAATCAGGTCCCGAGGGCCGGCCATGCCGGCCCTTTTTTCTTGAGTGATCATGCGGCAGCCCCGAGAATGGGCGTCTGTCCGCTCGGCCCGTTTCCATGACCTATCTCCACGACATAGACCCCATTGCCTTCTCGTTGGGGCCGATCAAGGTGCATTGGTACGGCATCATGTACTTGCTCGGTTTCGCCGCCGCGTGGTGGCTGGGCCGCCGCCGCATCCGCGCCGGGCGCCTGCCGGGCGTCGATATGAACGGCTTTTCCGACCTGCTGTTCTATTCCATGCTCGGCGTGGTGCTGGGCGGGCGCATCGGCTACATGCTGTTCTATGCGACCTCCGAATTCCTGCACAACCCGCTGATCCTGCTGCGGGTGTGGGAGGGCGGCATGAGTTTCCACGGCGGCCTGCTCGGGGTGATGGCCGCCGGCTGGTGGTGGACGCGCAAGCACCGGCTGCACTATTTCGACACCATCGACTTCGTCGCGCCGCTGGTGCCGTTGGGGCTGGGTTTCGGCCGCCTCGGCAACTTCGTCGGCGGTGAGTTGTGGGGCAAGTTCACGAACGCGGGCTGGGGGGTGATCTTCCCGCACGCGCCGCTGCAAGACGTGCCGGCCGGTTTGCAGGCGATGCAGCAATTGATGACGGCCGCGCAGATCCGGCAGGACCATGCCGCCGGCCTGCTCGACCAATACGCGCGCCACCCGTCGCAGTTGTACGAGGCGGTGCTGGAAGGCCTGGTGATGTTCGCCGTGCTGTGGCTGTATTCGATGAAGCCGCGCCCGCGTTACGCCGTGTCCGGCTTGTTCGCGCTGCTGTACGGCAGTTTCCGTTTCCTCGTCGAGTTCGTGCGCATGCCCGACAACGGCGTCTATCTGGCCTTCGACTGGTTCACCCGTGGCCAGTTGCTGAGCCTGCCGCTGGTTGCGTTGGGCATCGCCCTGCTGTGGTTGTCGCGGCGCGCGCCGGTATTGCAGCCGGTGCTGCCGGTGGAGGACAACAAGGCATGAAGCCCATTGCCGGAGGCAAAAAATGAGGCAATACCTCGACTTGCTCGCCCACGTGCTCGAACACGGCGCGGAGAAAGCCGACCGCACCGGCACCGGCACCCGCAGCGTGTTCGGCTACCAGATGCGCTTCGACCTGAACGAAGGCTTTCCGCTGGTGACCACCAAGAAGCTGCACCTGCGCTCCATCATCCACGAACTGCTGTGGTTCCTGCGGGGCGACACCAATATCGCCTAGCTCCAGGAGAACGGCGTCAGCATCTGGGACGAATGGGCCGACGAGAACGGCGATCTGGGCCCGGTCTACGGCAACCAGTGGCGCTGCTGGCCGGCCCCGGGCGGACGCAGGATCGACCAGATCGCCAATGGTTGGTCGAGGAGATCAGGCGCAACCCGGATTCGCGGCGCCATATCGTCTCGGCCTGGAACTCCGGCCGAGGTGGACGAGATGGCGCTGCCGCCCTGCCACTGCCTGTTCCAGTTCTACGTGGCCGACGGCCGGTTGAGCTGCCAGCTCTACCAGCGCATCGGCGACACCTTCCTGGGCGTGCCGTTCAACATCGCCTCCTACGCGCTGCTGACCCATATGGTGGCGCAGGTGACCGGGCTGGGGCGGGCGATTTCGTGCACACGTTGGGCGACGCGCACCTCTACGCCAACCATTTCGAGCAGGCGCGCCAGCAGCTGACGCGCGAACCGCGTGGGTTGCCGAAATTGTGGTTGAACCCGGAAGTGACCGAGCTGTTCGATTTCACCTTCGACGATATCCGCATCGACGGCTACGACCCGCTGCCCGCGATCAAGGCGCCGGTGGCGGTGTGAGAACCGGGATTGGTGGATTTGTGATTGGTGATTCGAAGAAGCAAGAGCAAAAGCGCACGGCTGCGATAACGACGCCGGCTGTTGCCGTTCACGAATCACGAATCACGAATCACGAATCACGGTTTCCAGTCACCAATCACCAATCACGGCTTTCGTCATTGCCGCGCTGGACCGCAACCGCGGCATCGGCCATGGCAATGCGATGCCGTGGCACCTGCCGGACGACTTCAAACACTTCAAGGCGCTGACCCTGGGCAAGCCGATCCTGATGGGACGCAAGACCGCGCAGTCGCTGGGCCGCGCGCTGCCGGGGCGCACCAACCTGGTGCTCACCCGCAGCGGGCAGGCGCCGTTCGACGGCATGTGTGTGGTGGCGTTGTTCGAGGAGGCGTTGCGCGTCGCGGCGGATGAACAGGCGCCGGAGCCGTGCGTGATTGGTGGCGGCGAAATCTATCGCCTGCTGATTGGGTACGCCACCGACCTGCACCTGACCTGGGTGGATGCGGAGGTCGATGCCGACACGGATTTCCCCGAGGCTCGATCCGCCGCGTGCCTGTGGCAGGAAAGTGGAGAGCCAAGTACACCCGGCCGACGAGCGGCATGCATTCGCCTTCCGCTTCGTTCATTACACGCGCCGCCTCGCGTAGAAACGGGCCTGTGTACTGCGGGGCGAGCCCGCGCCTACGGCTTGTCGGGGGCGGGAGTGCCGGGCGTTTCTGCGCCATTGCCGCCGCCGTGCGGGCGGTGCCGCCGCGGGCGCCGCCGTTGTTCGCGGCGTTCGCCTTGTGCTTCGTTGCGCGGGCTTGGGCGATGATCGAATGGCGGTTTGCGCGGCGGGCGCGCGCCGGGCACCGGCGCCGGCACGTCGCGGCCAGCACCTGCACTACGCGCAGGTCTTCGCTGTCCAATTGCAGCGCGGTGAGCTTGCCGCCCCAGACCGCGCCGGTGTCGATGGCGTGCACGCCCTGGGTGATGGTCAGGCCCAGCGCTGACCAGTGGCCGCAGACCATCTTCAGTTCGCGCTCGACCCGGCCCGGTACTTCGAACCAAGGGTACATGCCCTGCTGCTGCGTGCCCGGCGTGCCCTTGTCTTCCATGCCGATGCGCGCGCGCGGCGAGCAATAACGCATGCGAGTGAAGAAATTGATGATCGCGCGCGCGCGATCGTAGCCGGTCAGGTTCGGCGCCCAGCTGGGGCCGTCGCCGTACATGTTACGCAGCAGCTTGCGGTAGCCGTTGCCGTGCAGCTGCTGCTCGACCTCGCGCGCATGCTTCTCGGCCATCGCCACGGTCCATTTCGGCGCAAGGCCGGCGTGGAACATCATCCAGCCCAGTTCACGATCGACGTGCACCAGCTTCTGCATGCGCAGCCAGTCCAGCAGCACGTCGCGGTCCTCGGCCAGCACCACGCGCTGCAAATCCGGGTTTACCTTGCGCTGCTCTTCCTCGCTGCGCGCGCCGACGGCCAGCAGTGACAGGTCGTGGTTGCCGAGCACCACCACGCTGTGCTCGCGCAGCGAATGCACCAGCCGCAGCGTTTCCAGCGATTGACCGCCGCGGTTGACCAGGTCGCCGCAAAACCACAGCCGGTCGCCGGCCGGGTCGAAGTTGATCTTCTCCAACAGCCGCCGGGTGACGTCGTAACAGCCTTGCAGATCGCCGATTGCCCAGATTGCCATCAGTGCAGCGTCCTGGGGATGGCGAGTACGAACGGCGCGACCGGCGCGGCGAACTCGGTGCCGTCGTCAGCCTGCATGTCGTAATGGCCCTGCATGGTGCCGTGCTCGGTGGCGAGCATCACGCCGGAGGTGTAGCTGGAATTCCTCGCCGGGCCGCAGCCGCGGTTGTTCACCGACCACGCCTTCGCCATCGACGTGCTCGGTGCGGCCGTCGCCGTCGGTGATGCGCCAGTGGCGGTTGATCAGCCGCGCCGGCATGGTGCCGCGGTTGAGGATGCGGATGGTGTAGGCGAACGCATAGCGCCCGTCCTCGGGTGCGGAGTGTTCATCCATGAAGCGAGGGTTGACCTCGACTTCAATCGCGTAGGGGCGGGAATCGTCCATGTGGGGCAGTGTAAGCAAAAGCGGGTGGCGTGGCCGTCAGGTGCCGGTGGCGTTGGCAAGGGCGATGAAATCAGCCACGTCCAGTTGTTCGGCGCGCAGGTCGCTGCGCACGCCGGCCGCGGCGAAACCGGCTTCATCGACGATGCCGTTCAGGGCGTTGCGCAGGGTCTTGCGGCGTTGGCCGAACGCGGCCTTGACCACGTCGGCGAAATGCTTCGGGTCGTCGATGCCGACCGTGGCCGGGTCGCGCGGCACCAGCCGCACCACCGCCGAATCTACCTTTGGCGGCGGCCGGAACGCGCCCGGCGGCACCACGAACAGCGCCGTCACCTCGCACCAAGCTTGCAACATCACGCTGAGACGGCCATAAACCTTGCTGCCCGGTGCGGCGGCCATGCGATCGACGACTTCCTTTTGCAGCATGAAGGTCATGTCGCTGATCGCCGGGGCATGGTCCAGCGCGTGGAACAGGATCGGCGAGGAAATGTTGTAGGGCAGGTTGCCGACCAGCCGGATCCTGCCGCCTTCGGCCAGCGTGGTGAAATCCACTTGCAGCACGTCGCGGTGGACGATGGTGAGTTCGCCCAGCGGCGCGGCGGCGGCGGTCAACGGCGCGATCAGGTCGCGGTCGAACTCGATCACCGTCAGTTTCGGGTGGCGGCGCAGCAGCGGGAAGGTGATGGCGCCCTGGCCTGGGCCGATCTCGACCAGCCGCTCGCCGTCCTTCGGGTTGACCGCCAGCACGATCTTCTCGACGTAGTGCGCGTCGGCCAGGAAGTGCTGGCCAAGCTGTTTCTTCGCCGGGGCGGTGAAGCCGGCGCGCGGGGAGTGTGCGGAATTCATCGGGTGATTTTACGTTGTGCGGCCAGCCGGGCGCACAGCGCGGCGGCGGCCAGCAGGCTGGAAGGATCGGCGATGCCCTTTCCTGCCAGGTCCAGCGCGGTGCCGTGATCGACCGCCACGCGCGGGTAGGGCAGGCCGAGGGTGAGGTTCACCGCCTGCTCGAAGCCGCTGTACTTGAGCACCGGCAGGCCCTGGTCGTGGTACATCGCCAGCACCGCGTCGAAGCCGGCCAGCTTGGCCGGCAGGAAGGCGGTGTCGGCCGGCAGCGGGCCGACCAGGTCCATGCCTTCGCCGCGCTGTTGTTCGAGCAGCGGGATGACAAGGTCCAGTTCTTCGCGGCCGAGGTGGCCGTCCTCACCGGCGTGTGGGTTCAGCCCGAGCACGGCAATACGCGGCTGGGCGATGCCGAAATCACGGCGCAACGCGGTGTGGGTGGTGGCGATGACGCGGCGCAGGCCGTCGGCGGTGATCGCATCGGCGACGTTGCGCAGCGGCAGGTGGGTGGTGGCCAGCGCCACCCGCACGATGTCGTTGGCCAGCATCATCACCACTTCGACACCGGCCTGTTGCGCCAACAGTTCGGTGGTGCCGCTGTAAGCGATGCCGCCCGCGTTGATGACGGCCTTGTGCACCGGGCCGGTGACCACACCATCCAATTCGCCGTTCAAGCAGGCCGCGCCGGCACCGAGCAGGGCGTTGATCACCGCGCGCGCGTTGGCGGGTTCGGGCTGGCCGAAGCAGGACGGGGCAACATTGCGCACTTCACGCAGGCGCAGGTCGCCGGGGACGCACGCCTCGGCGTGTTCGGGCAGCAGCTTCAGCGGCAGGCCGAGCGCGGCGGCGGCCGCGTGCAGGACATCCGGGTCGGCGAAGGCCAGCAACCGGCAATCGGTACGCGGCTGCTGGGCGAGGCGGACGCACAGTTCCGGGCCGATCCCGGAAGGCTCGCCCGGGACCAGAGCGAGCTGGGGCCGCATGGTTACGGCTGCTGCGGCGTTTCGGCCGTGCCTTCGGCGCGGTCGCCGCTGCGGAAGCTGACGTAGGCCTCGCCGCGCAGTTCTTGCAAATAGCGGTTGTATTCGTCTTCCACCTTGCGGCGGCCGATCATGTCGCGGACCTGCGCGCGCTTGTTGTCGTCGCTGACGTCGGTTTCGCGGGTGGCCACGCGCTGCACGATGTGCCAGCCGGCATCGGTGCGGAACGGCGCGGTAACGCCGCCGTCACTGACGCTGCCGACCCGCTGGCCGAAATCCGGGCCGAAGGCGTCGGCGGGGAACCAGCCCAAGTCGCCGCCCTGGCCGCGGCTGTTGGCGTCGTCGGACGATTCCTTGGCCACGGCCTGAAAGTCGGCGCCACCGGCGATGCGCGCGCGCAGCGTGTCGATCTTCGCCTTGGCTGCTGCGTCGCTGACCTGGTCGGTCACGCGGATCAGGATGTGGCGGGCGTGGTATTCGGTGACGGTCTGGCCGGAGCCGCCGTTGCCGTCGCGCACTTCCACCAGCTTCAGCAATTGGAAGCCGCTGGGGCCGCGGATCGGGCCGAGCATGTCGCCGGCCTTCATCGCCTTGATCTGGTTGGAGAAGGCGTTGGGGATTTCGTCGAGGCTGCGCCAGCCGAGATCGCCGCCTTCCAGCGCGTTGGGGCTGTCCGAATAGCGTACTGCGGCGGCCTGGAAATCCAGCTCGCCCTTGTCCAGCAGGTTCTTGATGCCGTCGATCTTGCTCTGGCCGGTGCTGATCTGATCGGCGCTGGCACCGTCGGGCAGCGCGACGAGGATGTGCGCCAGATGGTATTGCTGGCTGCCGGTGCTTTGCTGTGCCAGCGCGGCATCGACCTCGCCCTCGCTGACGCTGATGCGGCTCTGCGCGAAGCTCTGGCGCAGGCGTTGGGTGAGGATTTCCTCGCGCACAGAGTTGCGGAAGTCCTCGAAGCCGATGCCGTCCTGCGCCAGACGCTGGCGCAGACCGTCGAGGTTGGTGCCGTTCTGCTGGGCGATGCTGGCCAGATACTGGTTCAGCTCTTCGCCACTGACGCGGATGCCACTGCTCTCGGCGCGGGCGACCTGCAACTTGACCAGCACCAGACGCTCCAGCACCTGTCGTTCCAGCACGGCTTCCGGTGGCAGTTGGTGCTCGCGGCCGGCATATTGGCCCTTGATGTTGTTGATCGCGCGCTGCAACTCGCTTTGCAGGATCACGTCTTCATCGACGACGGCGGCGATGCGGTCCAGCGGCTGGGCCTGCTGCGCGGCTGCGGGGGCGGACACGCCGGCAAGCGCCAGCAGGGTGGCGAGGACGGCGGGAAGGGTCTTGGTCATGGAATCAGGTTCGGATCGTAGTCGTCGTCGTCCGCACCGATGTCGCCGGGCGGAACGAGGTACAGGTCGTCACGGTAATAGCCGAGAATAGCACGGCGCAAGGTGTGGTCCGTGTCCTGCCCAACCGAGCTCAGGCCCTTGATGACGAACTCGACTTGCAGGGAATTGTTCATCTCGCCCTCGCGGTTGCGCACGTAGCGGCGGGCCAGCGCGCGCACCGCCAAGCAGCAGCTGTCCCACTGCACGCCGCCGATGATTTTCAGCGGTTTGTGGTCCATCAGCGAGTAGTAGTAACGGCCGACGAGGCTCCAACGCGGGTTTATCGGGTACAGGAAGGAGAAGTCGGCCTGCTTGAGCTGGTCGGTGTTGGTGCTGGGGTCGCGGCGGTAGCGGTAGGTCAGGTTGATCACGCCGTCGTCCGGCAGCAGGTAGCGGGCGCGCACGCTGGCGAGGTCTTCCTTGCGGTACTTCGGGTTCCATTGGTAAGTGCTGCCCAGCGTCCAGCGGTCGGTCAGCGCCCAGTTGACGTCGGCGACCCAGGCCGACTTGCCCTGTTCGACGATGGCGTCGGCACCGTTGAGGGTGGCCCGCGAATCCTCGAAATAGGTGATCTGGCCGATGCTGGCCGAGAGCTTCTCGCGGCCGTCGGCCTGGCGGATCAGGCGCGTGGTCAGCGCCGCGGTCAGCTGGTTGGCGTCGTTCTGGCGGTCGGCGCCGGTGAAGCGCGAATCGCGGAACAGCTGGCCCCAGCTGAAGGTGAAGGCGCGGGTATCGAACAGCGGCAGGTCGCTCTGGTCGCGGTAGGGCGTGTTCAGGTAGAACAGGCGCGGTTCCAGCGTGTGCAGGTAGGACTTGCCGTCCAGCGTGGTTTCGCGGTCGAAGAACAGGCCCATGTCGAGGCTGGCGATGGGCAGGCTGCGGTGCGGCGTGGTGTCGCCGCGCAGTTGCTCGGCGTGGCGGTGGCCGGGTCGATGCCGGCGGCGACCAACTGCTCGCGGCGCAGGCCGTCGGCCAGCCCGCGATCCAGGTCGTAGGCGGTGTAGCGCCAGGCCAGAGTCGGGGTGATGAACCGCGACGCGCCGGCCAGCGGCATCGACACGTAGGGCTTGACGTCCGGCCGGGTGCCGCCGTCCATCGGCGCAACGCTGCCGTTGCGCACGTATTCGCCATTGACGATGGACTTGCCGTGCACGTCGTCATGCTGGAAACGCACCGCTTCGGCATAAATACCGGCCTCGAGCCAGCGCCCGAAGCCCTCGTTCCACGTGCCGAACAGGCGCGGCTGGCGGCTGTAGGGCAGGGCAGCCTCGGTCAGGGTGTAGTCGGTCAGCTGCCAGCGGTCGGCCATCAGGCCGGCGGTCCAGTTGCGGCCGGTGCAGTAGATGCCGGCGGTGCTTTGCAGGTTGGAGGCGGCGATGCCGGTCAGGCGGTTGGAGAAATCCTCGAGGTAACGCTCGTCGCTGACCCACGCCAGGCTGGAGCGCGCCTGCCAGTTGCGGTTGACGTTGTGGTATCCGCTGATACAGAGCTCCGCGGTCACGATCGCGCAGTTTGTCGTCGGGCATCCACGCCGTGTCCAGCTGGCCGCGGCCGCCGTCGTACAGGTAGCGGGAATTCGTTTTCCAGCAGCAGGCCGCGCCGGTAGAGCACCCACCCAACGGCATGCGGCATACCTGTACCAGACTGATGCCGATGGCCGACGCACGTACAGTAATGTTACCAGTGAGAGTGGGCTTGGGAGTCTCTGGGCGCATCCTGGGACTTCTGCCCTCGTCTGAGCGATTACGACCTGCATCTCCTGGACAGAAATCGTCTCTCAAACAGAACCTAGTCGCCGTCGCGGAGACCAAGCGCAGTGAGCTGCCCCGCCTGCTATCTGGCCTGCTGGACAAGCTGACTGAGCAGCCGTTCATCTATCCAGTGCCACCGCACGCCTTACCATTCGGGATCTGCTGAAC
>JAUCDH010000036.1:0-14897 GCA_034675465.1 Stenotrophomonas sp.
ACCTGATCCTGACCATCGCCTACATGTCGCTGCTCGGCCGCGAGTTCGACCTGACCGTTCTGGCCGGTCTGCTGTCGGTGATGGGTTTCGCCATCAACGACATCATCGTGGTGTTCGACCGCGTGCGCGAGAACTTCCGCAGCCTGCGCGTGGAGCCGCTGGAAGTGCTGAACCGTTCGATCAACCAGACCCTGTCGCGCACCATCATCACCGCGGTGCTGTTCTTCCTGTCGGCGTTGGCGCTGTACCTGTATGGCGGCGCGTCGATGGAAGGTTTGGCCGAAACCCACATGGTCGGCGCGGTCATCGTGGTGGTGTCCTCGGTCATCGTCGCGGTGCCGATGTTGAGCATCGGGCCGTTCGCGGTGTCCAAGCAGGACCTGCTGCCGAAGGCGAGGGACGAGGAGGAGCTGGCACGTCGTCCATGAGGGCGCAGGTTTCGGCCAGAGAAAGAGCCGCGCATTGCGCGGCTCAGACTGCTGACGAACCCAGTGTTTTCCGGAACACGGGGTTTTTCAGTACGGGAACCTACGCCGGGATGGCCAGCCTTCGGTTGGTCGGATTTCCGATAAACAGGGCGGCGATGGCGTGGAGACGGGCTATCCAGCGCGATTGCGCCGATGGGTAGCCTTTCAGCAGCCAATAAAGCCGTGCCAGTAGCAGTGCGATCTTCTTGATGTTCTGTGCAGCGGCGGCCAGCAAGCATTGTTCTGTCACGCGTAGCCAGCCGCGCATGCGGGCGTAGCGATGACCATGCAATTGCTTGGCGTCGGCAAAACTGCGCTCGACCGTTTCCTTGCGCCGCGCATACACGCGTTTACCCCATGCGGTGAGACGCCTGGCATCGACACGTTCCTTGGCGGCTTCCCAGACGTGGCGTGTCACCACTTTGGTGGCATTGGCGCTGCGTGTGCATTGCTGGCGCAACGGGCAGTGTTGGCACAGGGCCGGATCGGGTTTGTATTCCCGGTAGCCTTGTCGATTGGTCGTTCGATACGACAGCGCTTGTCCGTTCGGGCAGACGTACACGTCGGCTTCGGCGTCGTAGCGGTAGTCGCGCTTGTAGAACAAGCCTGGCGTGTGGCTCGGGCGGCGGTAGCCCATCACTCCCAGTACGCCGCGCTCCTCCAGGCCTTGGCACACGCGCGGGGTGACATAGCCGGCATCCAGCCCCACCGCCTCCACATCCAACCCAAGCACCTCGCGCTGCCGGTCCAGCCGTGCCAGATACGGCTGGCTGTCATGCACGTTGCCAGCGGTGACATGGGTGTCGGTGATGATCGCGTGGCGCGCATCCACCGTGCGGTGGTCCAGATAGAAAAAACCTTCCGGCTTGCCTTCGCGCATCAGGTAACCGCTGTCCGGATCGGTGCGGTTGACCTTGGTCTCCTTGGGGGCAGGCGGGGCATCGTCGCGCCGCAGCGGCTTCTTGCCGTGCGCCTTGCGGTCGGCGTCCACCGCCGCGTCCAGCTCGGCCAGATACGCCGACGGTGTTTGCTCCAGCTGCACTGTGTCGAACTGTTTCTTGTTGGCATTGGCCTTCAAATGCGTGCTGTCGGTGTGCAGCACCCGACCGCCCACCAAGCCATGCCACATCGCCTGCCGCACGATGGCGTCGAAGATGCTCTGGTACACCGCCGGGTCGGTATAGCGCCGCCGCCGATGCTGCGAAAATGTGGACGCATCCGGCACCTTGTCGGTCAGGCGAAAGCCGGCAAACCAGCGGTACGCCGTATTGACCGCCACCTCGCGCATCAACTGCCGCTCGCTGCGCACACCAAACAGGTAGCCCACGAACAACAGCTTGAACATCACCACCGGATCCAAGGCCGGGCGGCCATTGTCCGCGCAGTACAAATGCGCGACCTGCGCCGGATGAACTCGAAATCCACCGTCGCGTCGATCTTCCGCAACAAGTGGTCCTTGGGCACCAGCATCTCCAGAGTCACCATCTCCAGATGTTGCTGCGCGGGTGTCGGCGTCTTGAGCATGAAGCATTAAAACGACAAACCCCGGCTTGCGCCAGGGTTTGTCAGCAGTCTGAGCCGCGCATTGCGCGGCTCTTTCTTTTTGCTTCCCATCATTCCGGCAGTCCTGAAACCCCGGGTTTCCATGCGGTGGCGTCGGTTGTGTTCACTGCGGGCGCGCACTACGATCCTCGCGGTTCGGCGCGGCACCGCGCTGCCGTATTCCGTTTGCAAACCGAGGTTTTCATGGTCATCAAACCGCGTGTGCGCGGCTTCATCTGCGTTACCACTCATCCGACTGGCTGCGATGCGGCGGTCAAGGAACAGATCGACTACATCAAGGCACAGCCCAAGCTCGCCACTGGCCCGAAGAAGGTGCTGGTGATCGGCGCGTCCACCGGCTATGGCCTGGCTGCACGCATCAAGGCCGCGTTCGGCAGCGACGCCGCCACGCTGGGTGTGTTCTTCGAGCGCCCCGGTAGCGAGAGCAAGCCGGGCACGGCCGGCTGGTACAACTCGGCCGCGTTCGAGAAGTACGCACATGCCGCCGGCCTGTATGCACGCAGCGTCAACGGCGATGCGTTCTCCGACGAAGTGAAGGCCAAGGTCATCGAGATCATCAAAGCCGACCTTGGCCAGGTGGATCAGGTGGTCTACAGCCTGGCATCGCCGCGCCGCAAACACCCCAAGACCGGCGAGGTCATCAGCTCCACGCTCAAGCCGATCGGTGAGCCGATTACCTTGCGCGGGCTGGATACCGACAAGGAAGTGCTGACCGAAACCAGCCTGCAACCGGCAAGCGCCGAGGAAATCGCCGGCACCGTGCAGGTGATGGGGGGCGAGGACTGGCAGATGTGGATCGACGCGCTGTTGGTTGCCGGCGTGCTGGCACCGGGTGCAACCACCACTGCCTTCACCTATGTCGGTGAGGAAATCACCCAGGCGATCTACTGGAACGGTTCGATCGGCGCGGCCAAGAAGGACTTGGACAACAAGGTCAAGGACATCCGCGCCAGCCTGCAAGGCATTGGCGGCGACGCGCGCGTGTCGGTGCTCAAGGCGGTGGTGACGCAGGCCAGCTCGGCGATCCCGACCATGCCGCTGTACCTGTCGCTGCTGTTCAAGGTGATGAAGGAAGCCGGCACCCACGAGGGCTGCATCGAGCAGCTCGATACGCTGTACGACATCCTCTACAACGGCCCGCAAGGTGGCGCCAATGCCGCCGACCACATCCGCCGCGAGTTGGTCGATGGCAAGGGCCGCAGCGTCGCGCTGGTCGATGACGAAGGCCGCCTGCGCGCCGACTACAAGGAAATGGCGCCGGAAGTGCAGGGCAGGGTGGTCGAACTGTGGCCGCAGGTGACCAACGAGAACCTGTACCAGATCAGCGACCTGGCCGGTTACAAGGCCGACTTCCTGCGCCTGTTCGGCTTCGGTATCGACGGTGTGGACTACGACGCCGACGTCAATCCTGACGTGAAGATCGACAACCTGGCCGACCTGACCTGACCGAAACCGCATGGGCGCAGCACAGTGCGCTCATGCAGGGCGACCATACAGGAAGGGCCGGCATTGCCGGCCCTCAGACTGCTGACAAACCCTGGCGCAAGCCGGGGTTTGTCGTTTTAATGCTTCATGCTCAAGACGCCGACACCCACGCAGCAACATCTGGAGATGGTGACTCTGGAGATGCTGGTGCCCAAGGACCACTTGTTGCGGAAGATCGACGCGACGGTGGATTTCGAGTTCATCCGGGCGCAGGTCGCGCATTTGTACTGCGCGGACAATGGCCGCCCGGCCTTGGATCCGGTGGTGATGTTCAAGCTGTTGTTCGTGGGCTACCTGTTTGGTGTGCGCAGCGAGCGGCAGTTGATGCGCGAGGTGGCGGTCAATACGGCGTACCGCTGGTTTGCCGGCTTTCGCCTGACCGACAAGGTGCCGGATGCGTCCACATTCTCGCAGCATCGGCGGCGGCGCTATACCGATCCGGCGGTGTACCAGAGCATCTTCGACGCCATCGTGCGGCAGGCGATGGGGCACGGCTTGGTGGGCGGTCGGGTGCTGTACACCGACAGCACGCATTTGAAGGCCAATGCCAACAAGAAGAAGTTCGATGCGGTACAGCTGGAGCAAACGCCGTCGGCGTATCTGGCCGAGCTGGACGCGGCGGTGGACGCCGACCGCAAGGCGCACGGCAAGAAGCCGCTGCGGCGCGACGATGCCCCGCCTGCCCCCAAGGAAACCAAGGTCAATCGCACCGATCCGGACAGCGGTTACCTGATGCGCGAAGGCAAGCCGGAAGGTTTTTTCTATCTGGACCACCGCACGGTGGATGCGCGCCACGCGATCATCACCGACACCCATGTCACCGCTGGCAACGTGCATGACAGCCAGCCGTATCTGGAACGGCTGGACCGGCAACGCGAGGTGCTTGGGTTGGATGTGGAAGCGGTGGGGCTGGATGCGGGCTATGTCACCCCGCGCGTGTGCCAAGGTTTAGAAGAACGCGGCGTACTGGGAGTGATGGGCTACCGCCGCCCGAGCCACAAGGCCGGCTTGTTCTACAAGCGCGAGTACCGCTACGACGCCGAAGCCGACGTGTACGTCTGCCCGAACGGACAAGCGCTGTCGTATCGAACGACCAATCGACAAGGCTACCGGGAATACAAATCCGATCCGGCCCTGTGCCAACACTGCCCGTTGCGCCAGCAATGCACACGCAGCGCCAATGCCACCAAGGTGGTGACGCGCCACGTCTGGGAAGCCGCCAAGGAACGTGTCGATGCCAGGCGTCTCACCGCATGGGGTAAACGCGTGTATGCGCGGCGCAAGGAAACGGTCGAGCGCAGTTTTGCCGACGCCAAGCAATTGCATGGTCATCGCTACGCCCGCATGCGCGGCTGGCTACGCGTGACAGAACAATGCTTGCTGGCCGCCGCCGCGCAGAACATCAAGAAGATCGCACTGCTACTGGCGCGGCTTTATTGGCTGCTGAAAGGCCACCCATCGGCGCAATCGCGCTGGATAGCCCGTCTCCACGCCATTGCCGCCCTGTTTATCGGAAATCCGACCAACCGAAGGCTGGCCATCCCGGCGTAGGTTCCCGCAATGAAAAACCCCGTGTTCCGGAAAACACGGGGTTCGTCAGCAGTCTGAGGGCCGGCATTGCCGGCCCTTCTGCTTTACGCGCTGAACTCGAAATCCATCCGCGGGCCGGCGGGGCCGACGAAATCACCCTGCACGTAATCGAAGCCGGCATTGAACAGCAGGCTCATCGTCGCTGCATCGGCGACATGCTCGGCGATGGTGCGGATGTTCTCCTCCTGCGCCCGCGCGGTGATTTCCTGAGTCTTGGGTAATTGTTCGCGGGCCTGCGCCGGGTCGGCGGTGAAGCTGCTGTCGAGCTTGAGGAAGGCCGGCTTGAAGTGACTCAGTAGCTGGAACGAATCCAGCCCCGAGCCGAATTGCTCCAGCCCGACCTTGCAGCCCAGCGCGGCGACGTCGGCGAGGAATTGCTGTGCGTTGCGCAACTGGGTGAACACCCGCGCCTCGGAGACTTGCAGCCACAGTTGCTCGCCGGCCACGCCCTCGGCCTGCAACCCGTCCCGGATTACCAGCAGCAGCTGCGGGTCGGTGAACGATTCGGGGCTGATGCGCACCATCAGGTGGGTGCGGTGGCCGGCACGCTGGCGCTCGCCGAGCGCCTTGATGGCGTGGCCCACCAGCCAGCGGTTGATCGGCGCCAGCAGGCCGTGGTCCTCGGCGATCGGCAGGAAGGTGGCCGGGCCGACCAGTTCGTCGTTGCTGAGCAGTTGCAGGGTGGTGTCGTACAACTGCAATGGTTCGCCCATCAGGTTGATGACCGGGCGGAAACCGAGCTGGAAGCCTTCGCCTTCCAGCGCTTCGCGCATCAGCGTGACCCAGCGCTGCACGCGTTCTTCCTCCAGCCGGTCGGTGGCGCCTGGGTCGAAGATCTTGATCGTGTTGCCGCCCAGTTCCACCGAGGCGCGCATGCAGTCGCTGGCGCGCGCCAGTACCTGGCCGACGCTGGCGATTTTCTCGCCGACCTGCACGCCGCCGAGGCTGACGGTGACGGTCGCCGAGTGTTCGCCGACGGTGAACACGTGCGAGGCGAAGGCTTCGCGCACCATCTCCGCCACGCCGCTGGTGTGCAGGTAGTCGCCCTGTGCCAGCAGCGCGAAGCTGTGTTCGCCGAAGCGGGCGATCAATGCCTCTTTGCCGAGGTTGGCGGCAAGGTGCTGGCCCAGCGCGGCGATCAGCGCGTCGGCCGAATCCAACCCGATGTTGGGCAACAGCCGCGCGTAATGGTCCGGCTCGACCAGCAGGAAGCCGTACTGGCCTTCGCTGCGACTGACCTGGGCCACGGCGTTTTCCAGGTGCACCATGAAGGTGGGGCGGTTGAGCAGGCCGGTAACCTGGTCACGCTGGCGCAGTTCTTCCACCTCGCGTGCCAGTTCAGGGTCGAACTCCTCGCGGCGGCGGAACACCACCTGGATGCAGGATTCGCCTTCGTAGGTGGCCGAGGTGAATTCCATCGTCGCCGGGAAGGTGTCGCCGTCCTGGTTGCGCGCATGCAGTTCGTACTGCGGCGGCGGTGCTTCGCCCTTGCTCAGTGACTTGAGCAGCTGCTTGAAGCCCTCCACGTACTGTGGCGCAACCATGTCCAGCAGCGAGATGCCTTCCACGTCCTCGAACGACGCGTAGCCGAACATTTCCAGATACGCCTCGTTGGCGCGGATGTGCATGCCTTCGTGGATGTAGGCGATGGGGTCGCGCGAGGAGGCGATCAGCGCGTCGCAGCGGCGCTCGGTCTCGCGCATCTGTGCCTCGATCCGGCGCAGGCCGCGGCGCGCCTGCAGGTCGGTCCATTCGTTGCGAACCACCGCCAGCAGGTGCTCGGGGTGCTGGCGCAGGGCAATGGCACGAATGCCGTTGCCGCTGGATTCGACCAGCATGCGCTCGTCGATGTGATCGGCCAGCCCGATCACCGGGATGTCCTTGCCGCTGGCGGCGATCTGCTGGCTCAACAATGTCTGCGGGATCGCCTGTGAAGGTGCTGACAGCACCAGGTCGATCGTCTGCCCGGCCAGCATCTGCACCAGCTCGGCCGACACCTGCGGGCGGAACGGGCGGATGGCGGTGCCGCTGTTGCGCAGGGCACTGACGATCGCCTCGGCGTTCTCGGCACTGTCGTCGATGATCAGCAGGCGCAGGGTGGTTTCTTTGCCGTTCTGCATTGGGGGCTCCCTTTGACCGGGTTTAATACAGCATGGGTGCGGTGCCGTCCATGCGCGGATCGTTTGCTTGTGACGCGGTTCCGGCGTGGTGATGGCAAGCGGTTTTCACGCCGCCTGCCCGGCGGCATGCCCCGAGGCCCATGCCCACTGGAAGTTGTAGCCGCCCAGCCAGCCGGTGACGTCCAGCACTTCGCCGACGAAGTGCAAGCCGGGCACGAGTTGCGATTCCATCGTCGAAGACGACACCTTGCGCGTATCCACCCCGCCCAGCGTCACCTCGGCGGTGCGGTAGCCCTCGGTGCCACTGGCCACCAGCGGGAAATCGCCGAGCAGCGCGGCGGCCTGTTTCAGCTGCGGTTCGTCGAGCTGGCGCACTGGGCGGTCCGGCAGCCAGTGTTCGCACAGGCGCTGCGCCATGCGCTTGGGCATCACCTCGGCCAGCACCGTGCGCAGTTCCGAGGCGCCGCGCTCGCGCTTCATCGCGCGCAGCCAGTCGTCGGCGTCACGATCGGGCAGCAGGTCCAGCCGCAGGTCGTCGCCGGGCTGCCAGTACGAGGAAATCTGCAGGATTGCCGGGCCGCTGACGCCACGGTGGGTGAGCAGCATGAAATTGCGGAAGCTGCGGCCATTGCAACGTTGCTTCCACCGGCAGCGCCACGCCGCTGAGGTCGGCGAAACGCTCCTGGTGCTTGCCGCTGAGGGTCAGCGGCACCAGCCCGGCGCGGGTCGGCAGCACCTCATGGCCGAATTGGCGCGCAACCTCGTAGCCGAAACCGCTGGCGCCCATGCTGGGAATTGACAGGCCGCCGGTGGCGATGACCAGCGAGGCGCAATGGAAAGGGCCGTGTGTGGTCTGCACGCGGAAGCCGTCGGCGCCGCGTTCGATACGTTCGACACCGCAGTCGGTGCGCACCTGTACGCCGGCCGCCGCGCATTCGTCCAGCAGCATGCGCACGATTTGTTTCGACGACACGTCGCAGAACGACTGTCCCAGTTCTTTTTCGTGATATGCGATGCGGTGGCGTTCCACCATGTCGATGAAATCGCCCGGCGTGTAGCGCGCCAGCGCCGACTTGCAGAAATGCGGGTTGGCGGAAATGAAATTGCCTGCCGTGGTGCCGGTATTTGTGAAATTGCAGCGGCCGCCGCCGGACATCAGGATTTTCTTGCCCACCTTGTTGGCGTGGTCAATCACTTGCACGATGCGCCTGCGCTGGCCGGCGGTGGCCGCGCACATCAGCCCTGCCGCGCCGGCGCCGATGACCAGCACGTCGCAGCGGATCGGCTCCGTCGCCACGCTGCTTACTCCGCCGCGCGCTTGCGCCAAGCGGGGGTCACGTCCAGCTGCGCCTGGTCGTTGAGCAACTGCACTTCGCCGTCCTGGATCAGCACGCTCCAGCGCATCGCCCGCTGGATCTGCGCACCCCAGCGCTCGACGAAGCCCGCGTCCAGATCCGCCACCGACAGGTTGTCGAAACGGGCCAGGTGCCGGCCCTGCTTTTGCCACCAGATATCCGAAGCGTTGCCGCCGTAGTTGACCACCTGCACGCGGGCGCTGCGGTTGCAGGCCTTGCGCACATGCGATTCGTCGGGGTGGCCGAGGTCGATCCACTGCACGATGTCGCCGGTATAGCCGCGCTCCCACAGGTCCGGCTCATCCTCGGTGCTCAGGCCGCGGCCGAATTCCAGGCGGTCGTCGGCGTTCAGTGCGAAGGCGAGCAGGCGCACCATCAGGCGGTCGTCGGTTTCGGATGGGTGTTGGGCGAGGGTGAGATTGTGCGTGGCGTAGTAGCCGCGATCCATGTCGCTGATCTGCAACTCGGCCTTGCGGATGGTGGCGGTGAGGGCCATGTGATTGCCGGGGGAAAAGACCGCCCATGATAAGCCCTGCCGGCGCCGCGGCTGCGGCTGTGGAAGTGGCTGCCGTGGAACATTCAGCGCTGCGTGGCGATCCAGCAGCCCAGCTGCGCGGCGAAGGCCTGCCGATCACGCGGATGTAGCCGACGTGGTCTCGATGCACACGTTTGGTGGTGCAAAACAGGATGTCGCGGATCACGCCGGACTGGCGTCGGCATCTGTCCATATCCGGGGCGCGGGGCAGGGGAAGGAGACGTCATGGCGCGAAGTCTGGCGGTAGCAGGCGATGGTGCTGTCGCACGAATCCCTTGCGCGAACGATAAGTTAATGAATTTTAAGGGATTGTCGTCTTGTTGGCGCGCTGGGGGTCGGATGAATGCGGTATTTGTCGCTTTTTGCCGGAAAGCCGCGTATTGTTCGCCTCACTGTGCTTGCAAGGGTCACCGTGAATCGTGGCCTGATGCAGCTGATCTCACCGATCCGCTCATCGTTCCGTTTTACCAATGCCTGCAACTCAGTCTCGGCCCCGATCCCCGGTGGCTGCGATTATTTCAATCAATGTTTCAGGAGTTAGTAATGTCTGATCGTCAGACCGGCACTGTGAAGTGGTTCAACGATGCCAAGGGTTTCGGTTTCATCACCCCGGAAAGCGGCCCGGACCTGTTCGTGCACTTCCGTGCCATTCAGGGCAACGGCTTCAAGTCGCTGCAGGAAGGCCAGAAGGTGAGCTTCGTCGCCGTGCAGGGCCAGAAGGGCATGCAGGCTGACCAGGTGCAGGCGCTGTAATCCAGCCCCAGCAACCGCAAGGTAGCCAGAACGCCGGAAGCGAAAGCTTCCGGCGTTTTTGTTGTTTCAAACCACCCGATGCTGCTGATGCCCACCACGTTCGACAACCGTTTCCTTCGCGAATTGCCCGGCGATGCCGAAACCGGCCCGCGTCGCCGTGAGGTGGCCGGGGCGCTGTGGTCGCCGGTGATGCCGACGCCGGTTGCCGCGCCGCAGTTACTGGCGCATTCGCCGGAAGTGGCGGCGGTGCTGGGCTTCAACGCCGCCGTGCAGGATCCGGGGTTTGCCGAGGTATTCGGCGGCAATGCCTTGTATGCCGGTATGCAGCCGTGGGCCGCGAATTACGGCGGCCACCAGTTCGGCCATTGGGCCGGGCAGTTGGGTGATGGCCGCGCGATTTCGCTGGGCGAGTCGTTGGCTGATGGCCGGCGCTGGGAGTTGCAGCTCAAGGGCGCCGGGCCGACGCCATATTCGCGCAGCGCCGATGGCCGTGCGGTACTGCGCTCGTCGATCCGCGAATTCCTGTGTTCGGAAGCCATGCACCACCTCGGCGTGCCGACCACGCGCGCGTTGAGCCTGGTTGGCACCGGCGAAGCAGTGCTGCGCGACATGTTCTACGACGGCCACCCGCGCGCAGAACCGGGCGCGGTGGTATGCCGGGTCGCGCCGTCGTTCATCCGTTTCGGCAGCTTCGAATTGCCGGCCGCACGTGGCGATGTGGCGCTGTTGCGGCAGCTGGTGGATTTCTGCATTGATCGCGATTTCCCGCATTTGCCGCCCGGCCCGTCGCGCGATGGCGACTGGTTCGCCGAGGTCTGCACGCGCACCGCGGCGATGGTCGCGCACTGGATGCGGGTGGGGTTCGTGCACGGGGTGATGAACACCGACAACATGTCCATCCTCGGCCTGACGCTGGATTACGGCCCCTATGGCTGGGTCGAGGACTACGACCCGGACTGGACGCCGAACACCACCGATGCGCAGGGCCGCCGCTACCGCTTCGGCACGCAGATGCAGGTGGCGTACTGGAACCTGGTGCGGTTGGCACAAGCATTGTCGCCGCTGTTCGACGAGGTTGCGTCGTTGCAGGCAGGGTTGGATGCGTTCCAGCAGCATTACGTTGCCGAGGAACGCCGGCATACGGTCGCCAAGCTGGGATTGGGCGACCACCGTGATGGCGACGATGCCTTGATGGCGCAGTTCCGGCAGTTGCTGCACGAGGGTGATATGGACATGACCTTGGCATTCCGGGCCTTGGCCGAAATTGATCCGCTGCAACCGGATGTCGCCGCGCTGGAGCCGGCGTTTTACTCACCCGAGCAACGTGGGCGGGTGATGCCGGGGTTGCTGGATTGGCTGCAACGGCATGCCGCCCGCGTGCGCGAGACAGGCCTGCCGCAGCAGGAGCGCCGCCGCATCATGCAGGCCAGCAACCCGAAATACGTGTTGCGTAATTGGCTGGCGCAGCAGGCGATTGATCGTGCCGAACAGGGCGATTTCGCCGGCATTGGTGAGTTGCAGGAGCTGCTGCGTCGCCCATACGACGAGCAGCCGGGCCGGGAGGCGTTTGCGCAACGCCGCCCGGAATGGGCGCGCGAACGGGCGGGGTGTTCGATGTTGTCGTGTAGTTCGTAGATTGCTCATGCGTCAGAAATATGGGCGGCCCTTGGATGGTCTCCCACAAAGCACGAAGCCCCGGCATTGCCGGGGCTTCGTGGTGTGCAGGCTGTGTCGAATTACTGGAGCAGGCTGAGCACGTTCTGCGGCACCTGGTTGGCCTGTGCCAGCATCGCCGTGCCGGCTTGTTGCAGGATCTGGGTGCGGGTGAGCTCGGCGGTTTCCTTGGCGTAGTCGGCGTCGCGGATGCGGCTGCGCGAGGCGGACAGGTTTTCCGAGGTGGTGGACAGGTTGGCGATGGTGGAGGTGAAGCGGTTCTGGATGGCACCCATCTCGGCACGCGAGCTGCTCACCGCAGTTAGTGCGCGGTCAACGATTTCCAGCGCTTGCTGCGAGCCGAGGAAGGTGGAGATGTCCAGCGTACCGGTCACCTTTTCCACGTTGACGTCGGCGATGGTCTGGTTGGCCGGGAAAGGCACCCGGGTCGATGGTCACGCCGGTGGCTGCGGTGGCAGTGCCCTTGGCGAAGCCGCTGGTGAACTGGTCAGCACGGATCGACTTGCAGGGTGATGGCGCCGGTGGCGGGGTTGAGTTCGGCATAGACGCCGGACTGGTCCATCTTGTCGTTGATCGCCGCGGCCACCTTGCGGTTGACGGTCAATGCGTCGTCACCGCTGTTGTATTTCACGTCGTCGATGACGATGGGCTTGGGCGTGGCACCCGGCGTGGTGCTGGTGACGTTGAAGGTGATGCCGCTGATCTTGCCGGCGGAGATGGCCGTGCCGGAGGCGACGGTGGTGGGGCCGGCAGCTGCGGCGAAGTTCATCTTGCCCAGCGTGTCGATGTTGGTATCGACGATGCTGTTGATGCCGATGGTCTGGCCGGCATCGGCACCCACCTGGAACAGCGCGCCGGCAAAGCTGCCGTCCAGCAGCTTGGTGCCGTTGAAGGTGGTCTGGTTGGCGACGCGGTCGATTTCCTTCAGCAACTGGTTGACTTCGGCGTTCAGTGCCTCGCGGTCGCTGGGCGAGTTGGTGGCGTTGGACGACTGCACCGCCAGCTCGCGGATGCGTTGCAGGTTGTTGCCAATTTCAACCATCGCGCCTTCGGCGGTTTGCGCCAGCGAAATGCCGTCGTTGGCGTTGCGCACGGCCACGTCCAGGCCACGGATCTGGGTGGTGAAGCGTTCGGAAATGGCCAGGCCCGCGGCGTCGTCCTTGGCGCTGTTGATGCGCAGGCCCGAGGACAAGCGCTGGATACTGGTCGCCAAGCTCGTCCCGGTGGTGTTGAGGTTGCGCTGGGCGTTCAGCGACATGATGTTGGTGTTGATGACTTGTGCCATGGGACTTCTCCGTTGCTCTGGGGTCGTGCGTGAAGGGGAATCGGGTTCGGTGCGGTGTCTGGATCAGCGGATCATGTTGAACAGTGACATGGACTGCATTTGCGTGAAGACGGTTTGCGCGGCCTGCAGGGAGGCCTTTTCGAGCTGGTACTGGCCGATGGCCTCGGCGTAGTCGAGGTCGCGCAGTTGCGACAGCGAGTCCTTCAGGGTGATGGCGTTGGCTTCGCGCAGTGAGGCGGCGTTGTCGATGGCCTTCAGCTGCGCGCCGCCGGCAGCACGTGCGTCGATCATTTTTTCCGAGGCGCGCGCGACGTCGCGCAGGCTGGACTGCAACAGGTTCTGCTGTTCGGTGCGGCCGGCGAGGGTGGTGGTGTCCATGTTCAACGCCTGCACCAGCCGATCGATGGTGGAGAACACGTCGCGGTTGCCGGCCTGGCCGACGTTGAATTCGTCGCCGGCGATGGGGGCGCCATCTAACTGCATGCGCAGGCCTTGGAACACAATGTTTTCGCCTTCGATATGGGTGCCGGTAGAGATGACGGTGTTGGTGTCATCGAGAATTTCGTAGGCGTTCGGCGCGGTGAAACGCACGGTGTAAGACTCGCCATTCCACGTAGCGGTGCCGTCGCGGCTGATGCCGGTCAGCACGGCGAGGCCGCCATTGCCGGTGGCGGCGCTGCCGTCGAGCAGGCCGTCGCCGGTGCGGATGCGCATGAATATCTCGCTGCCGGGCAGGGCATCCTGCACGAAGCTGCCCGGGGCTACTTCGACCTGGCGTTGGGTCTGGTCGCCGTTGTAGAGGACGTTGCCGCTGATGGCCGAGAACGGCGGCGAGCCGTCGCTGGCGCCGCCAAACAGGTAGCGGCCGCTGCCATCGGTGCTGTTGGCCAGCGCGAACAGGGCTTCGCGCACCGAACGGAGCTCGGCGCTGACGCTCTTGCGGTCCTCGGTCGATAGCGCGGCGTTGTTGGCCTGCACGGTCAGTTCGGTGACCCGGGTGAGCAGTTCGCCGGCCTGGTCCAGAGCGTTTTCCTGAAGGCCGAGGCGGTTCTGAACGTTGGCGGCATTGGCGCCGAGCTGGTCCAGTTCGGCCAGCACGCGGTCCATGCCGACGGCGGTGCCGGAGGCCACCGGATCGTCCTTGGCGCTGACCAGCTTCTGGCCGGTGGCGAGCTGGCGCTCGAGCTGGTTCATCTTGCTCTGCCGCGCCAGCATCAGGAACACCGACTGGTCGTACATCATGTTGCTGGAGATGCGATTGTTCATCAGCCCACCGCCCGCAGGATCGATTGGAACATGGTGTCGGCGGCGGAAATCAACTGCGAGGCGGCCTGGTAGGCCTGTTGCAGCTGGAGCATGTCGGCCGCTTCTTCGTCGAGGTTGACGCCGGAAATGGAGTCGCGCGTGGCTTGTGCGTTCTCGGCGATGACTTGCTGGGCCTTCATCGAATAGTCGGCCGCGCGCGCGGAGGCGCCAATCTGCGTGGTCAACCCGCCCAGTGCGCCGTTGAGTGTGATGGTGCCGCCGTTGAAGGCCTTGGCGTCTTCCACCGTGGCCAGCCGCAGGGCGTTGCCGTTGTCGCTGGAGCCGGCCTGGGTCGGGCTGACGGTGAACTGGTCGCCAGCGGCCGGCTTGCCGTCCAGCACCAGGCTCCAGCCATTGGCGCTGATGGTCTGGCCGGGGGTGTACGGGTAGGGGCCGGCACCATCGATGGTGTAGTTGTTGGCGTCGATGAAGTCGATGCTGGCCGGGTTGGGCAGGGCCGGATCGGTGGGGTCGAGCACGCTCAACTTGCCGGCCACGCCGGTGCCGATATTGCCCAGGTCGGCGGCCACCCGCACTGGGTTGGCGGCGGCGATGCGCGAGGGGTGGGTGATCGCCACCGACAGACCGCCGGGTGCGGTGGCGGTGGGTTGCAACAGGAAGCGGTCGTTCAGCACCGGGGTGCCGCTGACCGTCAATTCGATGCCGTTGACGACGTAGGTGGGGCCGGTACCGGTCATCGGCACCTGGACGCCGGTGTCGGTGCGGGTGGCGATCCAGTCGAACAATACGCAACGGAACCAGTAG
>JAUCDH010000037.1:0-77604 GCA_034675465.1 Stenotrophomonas sp.
CACCGGCCACTTCGCTCAAAGTCTTCACGTCGTCCGGGTCGTTCGGGCAGGCAACGATCGGCTCGTGGATGTCGGCCAAATCGATGTCGATGACGGCGGCGTATTCGGCGTCGGCATCCGGCTCCAGCAGTTGCGGGTCGGCCAGCCACGCTTCCATCTTCTCGACGCGGCGCGCCAGCGAGCGGGCGTCGGCGTAGCCTTCGGCAATCATCCACTTCAACAGCGTGATGTTGCTGTTGAGGTATTCGATAATCGGTTCCTTGTTCAGGCGCACCGAGCAACAGGCGGCCGAACGCTCGGCGGAAGCGTCGGACAGCTCGAACGCCTGCTCCACCTTCAAATCCGGCAGGCGCTTCGATTTCGAGGATGCGGCCCGAAAACACGTTCTTCTTACCGGCCTTGGCCACGGTGAGCAAGCCGGCCTTGATCGCGTACAGCGGAATCGCGTTGACCAGGTCACGCAGGGTCACGCCCGGCTGCATCTTGCCCTTGAAGCGCACCGGCACCGACTCCGGCATATCCAGCGGCATCACGCCGGTGGCGGCGGCGAAGGCGACCAGGCCGGAACCTGCCGGAAACGAGATGCCCACCGGGAAACGGGTATGCGAGTCGCCGCCAGTGCCGACGGTGTCGGGCAGCAACATGCGGTTGAGCCACGAGTGGATCACGCCGTCGCCCGGACGCAGCGAGACGCCGCCACGGGTGGAGATGACCTTCCCGGCAGGGTGTGGTGGGTCTTCACATCGACCGGCTTCGGGTAGGCGGCGGTGTCGCGAACTTCGACTCCGTCGCCAGGTCGGCGCTGAAACCCAGGCAGGCCAGATCCTTCAACTCGTCGCGGGTCATCGGGCCGGTGGTGTCCTGCGAACCCACCGAGGTCATCTTCGGCTCGCAGTAGGTGCCCGGGCGCATGCCCGCACTATCGGCAGACCGCAGGCGCAGCCGACCATCTTCTGCGCCAGCGAGTAGCCCTTGCCGGTGTCGGCCGGCTGCACCGGCAGGCGGAACAGGTCGGTGACCGGCAGGCCAAGGGCTTCGCGCGCCTTCGCGGTGAGGCCACGGCCGATGATCAGCGGAATGCGGCCACCGGCGCGCACTTCGTCGAACAGCACTTCGGACTTCACTTCGAACTCGGCAATCACTTCGCCGTTCTTCAGCGCCTTGCCGTCATATGGGGCGCCGTTCCACCACATCGCCGTGGTTCATCTGCGACACGTCCAGCTCGATCGGCAGCGCGCCGGCGTCTTCCATCGTGTTGTAGAAGATCGGCGCGATCTTGCCGCCCAGGCAGACGCCGCCGGCGCGCTTGTTCGGGATGAACGGAATGTCGTCGCCCGTCCACCACAGCACGCTGTTGGTGGCCGACTTGCGCGAGGAACCCGTGCCGACCACGTCACCGACGTAGGCAACCAGGTGGCCCTTGTGCTTGAGGTCGAGAATCTGCTGGATCGGGCCGCGCTCGCCGTCTTCCTCCGGGGTGAACGGCGCGTCGTCGCGCTTGTTCTTCAGCATCGCCAGCGCGTGCATGGGGATGTCCGGGCGGGTGGTGGCGTCCGGGGCTGGCGACAGGTCGTCGGTGTTGGTTTCGCCCGGCACCTTGAACACGGTGATGGTCAAGGCTTTCGGCACCTCCGGCTTGCTGGTGAACCATTCGGCGTCGGCCCAGCTTTGCAGCACGGCTTGCGCGTTGGCGTTGCCGGCCTTGGCCTTTTCCTGCACGTCGTGGAAGGCGTCGAACACCAGCAAGGTGTTCTTCAGCGCGTCGGCGGCGATGGCACCGACGCTGGCGTCGTCCAACAACTGGATCAGCGGCGCGACGTTGTAACCGCCGAGCATGGTGCCCAGCAGTTCGGTGGCGCGCTCGCGGCTGATCAGTTCGTTCTTCTCGCTGCCGAAGGCGATGGCGGCCAGGTACGAGGCCTTGACCTTGGCAGCATCATCGACGCCGGCCGGCACGCGGTTGGTGATGAGGTCGAGCAGGAATTCGGCCTCGCCTGCGGGCGGGTTCTTCAGCAGCTCGATGACGTCGGCCGTCTGCTGTGCGGACAGCGGCAGCGGCGGGATGCCGAGGGCGGCGCGCTCGGCTACGTGGTGGCGGTAGGCTTCCAACATGACAACTCCCGGGTGGTACGGACAGGTAAAGGATGGGGCTAGGCTTGCGGCACGATCAGCTTCAAGCCCTTGAAGTAGTCGCGGTAAAACGTGTCGTTCCAGGTGATCAGGCCGTCGCATTGCAGCAGTGCGTGCGCGCCGACCATGAAATCGTCGATGCGGCGGGTGTCGCCGGCGTTGCGTTGGCGGTGGCGGCGGTGCATCTCGCCGGCGCGCAGCGCGGACTTGGCTTCCAGCGGGCTGAAGTGGATACCCATTTCCTCCAGCGCCTCCTGCACCTGCGCACCACCGCGCAGCGAGGCGCAGATTTCGGCCAGCGTGGTGCCGCAGACGACTACCCGGCCGCCGACCAACGCTTGCCGCAGGCAGGCCTCCACCGCGTCGGCGCGCGCACCGTCGCTGAGTAGTTCGATCAGAACCGGGGAGTCGATGGCGATCATGCCGCGCCGGCTTCGTCGCGCACGGTGCGCACCGCGGCTTCGGCGGAGTCGAAGCCATCGAGTGCGAATTTGCCGCGAGCGCGGGAAATGGCGTCGTCCACGCTCTTGCGCAGAATGATGCGGCTGCCGTCCAGCTCGACCTTCAGCAGCGTGCCCTTGGTCAGGCCCAGCGCGTCGCGCACGGCCTTGGGCAGGGTGATCTGTCCGCGTTCGGCTACGGTGGCTTCCATCGACTGGCCCCATGAAAGTATGCGCGAATTATACATACTTTCAGGCGCATACCCTTTGCCAGCGATCATCTGCCCTTCCGGCGGGCCTGCTGGAAGGCCATGCCGACCAAAGGTTGCCGGCGCTACCTTGCCCGCAAGCCGGCCCGGTAACGGCGGCTGCACGGCAGCACAGTGGCGTCGTGCAGGTGCACGCGGGCATCGCCGCTGTCCAGCGGCTCGATCGAAGCCACCTGCGCGAGATTGACGATGTAGCTGCGGTGGATGCGCACGAAGCGCTCCGGGTCGAGCTGCGCCTCGATGCCGGCGATGGTGCTGCGCAGCGGGTAGTCGTGGCCGCGCACCCGCAGGTTGACGTAATTGCCGGCCGCTTGCAGCCATTCGATGTCGGCGGCGGCGACAAGGAATTCGCGGCCGAGCTTGCGCACGAGGAAGCGTTCGGGCCGCTCCACCCGCTCCAGCGCCGGCCCCTCCTCCGGTGCCGTCAGCAGGCTGGCCTCGCCCTGCCAGCGGCGCAACAGGGCCCGGTAGGCCTCCATCGTCAGCACGATGTAGGCGAAGCTGCGTACATCCTTGAGGTATTCGTAGAGCAATTCGCGCGGCCACGGGCCGAATTCGTACTCCATGCCCATGCCGGCATAGGCCAGCTTGCGCAGCGCGACCATGCCCAGTACGTGCAGCAGGCAAACCACCACGCTTGCGCCCAGATAACGCAGCGCCTGTCGCCCCCACCCACCCCACTGGAATGGATGGCGGCGGGTGAACCATGCCATGCCCGGCAAGACCAGCAGCAGCCAGAGCAGCGCGCTGCTGAGTTCCCATACCACTGGCTTCCACGGTTCGATGCCGGAACCATCGCGGCGCAATTCCATCAGCACGACGATGCTGTTGGCGACGCAGTTGCCGCCGATCATCATCAGCCAGAAGCCATATTCGACCCAGCGCCTCCACGGCAGGTAGCGTTCGTAGGGCATGGGTTCGGTTTCGCGCATCAGGCGCATTCTAGCCGCCCCGCCCTTCCGCCCCGTCCCACGTCGCCCGCGATTCGTCCCTTCGCCGCCACGGGTCGTCCCTTCGCGATGGTTTGGAGGGCGCATCGCCGCGAGGCTGGTTGTCTTTCTTGCAGGACAGGGACAAACCATGATGCACCGCCGCCACGATCTGGACTGGGTCCGCGTCTGCGCCTTCGGGTTGTTGGTGCTGTACCACGTTGGCATGTATTACGTGAGCTGGGACTGGCACGTGAAAAGCCCGGCCGCCGGCACCGCACTGGAGCCATTCATGCTGCTGACCAGCCCGTGGCGGATGTCGCTGCTGTTCGTCATTTCCGGTGTCGCCACTGCCTTCCTGCTGCGGCGGGCCAACGCTGTCGCCCGGCCCCGTTTCCTCGGTCCGCGTTCGTGGCGGCTGCTGGTGCCCTTGCTGTTCGGCATGTACGTGGTGGTACCGCCGCAGCTTTATCTGGAACTGGCCGGGAAGGTGCCCGGCGGCTACCACGCCGATTATGCCGCCTTCATGGCCACCTACCTGCGCGGCGGTGATTTTTACTGCATGGCTCCCAACGACTGCATCGACGCCCCCACCTGGAACCACCTGTGGTTCCTCGCCTACCTGTGGGCTTATACGGTCGTGTTGTGGCTGCTGCTGAAAGTGGCGCCACGGCCAATGCTGGCCGTTGGCGCATGGGGTCAAGCGCCGGCTGTCGGGCATCGGGGCGTTGCTGTGGCCCGTGCTGTGGCTGGCGGTAGCACGATTGCTGTTGGTGGCCCATTTCGAATCGACTCACGATCTGGTCGATGACTGGTACAACCACGCGCAATACCTGCCGATGTTCCTGTTGGGCTATTTCATCGCGTTCTCCACCTGCTTCTGGGAATCGCTGCACCGCTGGCGTTGGTTTGCGCTGGCTGCCGCCGTTGCCGGTTACGCGATGCTGGTAGGCGCCTGGTATTTCGCCGGCTACAACGACGACCACCCGCCGCCGGATGCGCTGCGCATGGCCCTGCGCGTGGCCTGGGCCATCGACCAGTGGTGCGCCATCGCCGCCGTGTTCGGTTTTGCCTGCCGCTGGTGCAATGCGGACAGCGCCCTGCTGCGCTACCTGACCCCGGCGGTGTTTCCGGTCTATGTGCTGCACCAGACCGTGATCGTGCTGCTGGCGTGGAATCTGCGTCCGGCAGCGCTGCCGCCATTGCTGGAAGGCCCATTGCTGGTCGTGGCGACGTTTGCGTTGTGCCTGGCCGGGTATGAAGTGATACGCCGCATTGGCTGGTTGCGGCCGCTGTTCGGGTTGCCATCGGCCAGCAGGCCGGGCTGACGCGAGAGGCCAGGGACTTCACCGATACCTGCGAGCTTCGCAATGTTCGACACAAGCGGGCCGCCGGTGCATGGCCAGTCTCTGCAGGGTGGGACAAGCCCCCTGCGATACCGACGGCATCACGCTGGCATGCAGTGCTCCACGATCAATTGGATCGCACCGCCGCCACGGTAGTCATCGCTGACCAAGCGATAGGCCAAATGCACGTGGCGGCCCGGCTCGTTGCCAGTCCAGCCGCCAAAGTGGATGGCGTTCAGCGGCGTGGCCATGCCCGGCAGGCGCAGTTCCAGTTTCAGGTGGCGTTCTTTCAGCACGCGCCACTTCAATACTTCGAAATGGCCGTCGAACAGGGGTTCGGGGAAGCCCTGCCCCCACGGGCCGGCCAGACGCAGAGCCTCGGCGTGGTGAAAATCGAGTTCGGTGGCGGACAATTCACCATCGCTGAGCAGTTGCTGTTGCAGCAGTGCCGGGTCCAGCGTCGCCAATACCTGCTGCTCGAAGGCACTGCGGAAGGCATCCAGCCGTTCCAATGGCAAGCTCATGCCTGCCGCCATTGCATGACCACCGAATTTTTCGAGCAGGCCGGGGTGGCGCGCATCGACGGCGGCCAGCGCATCGCGGATGTGGAAGCCGGGGATCGAACGCGCCGAGCCGCGCAGCATCGCCGCGCCGGGTTCGGCGGGAGCAAACGCAATTACCGGGCGATGCAGGCGGTCTTTCATTTTCGACGCAACCAGCCCGACCACGCCGGGATGCCACTCGGCATCGAACAGGCAGGCCGCGACGGGGCGCTGGCCATCGTCGGCGAGCAAGGCGCGCGACACCACCAGCTCAGCATCGTCGGTCATCAACTGCTGCACGGCGCGGCGCTCGGCGTTGATTTCCTCCAGCAACGCGGCGATTTCGCGCGCCTGCGTGGCATCTTCGGTGAGCAGCAATTCGATGCCCAGCGCCATGTCTTCCAGCCGGCCCGCTGCGTTCAGGCGCGGCCCCAGCGCGAAACCGATGTCGCTAGTGGTCAGCCTGCGCGCATCGCGACCACTGGCTTCAATGAGGGCACGCAATCCAACGCAGCCCTTGCCGGAGCGCAGGCGGCGCAGGCCGGCAGCGACCAGTGCGCGGTTGTTGTCGTCCAGTGCAACCAGATCGGCGACGGTGCCGACCGCAACGAGGTCGAGCAGCGACGCCAGATCGGGACGTGCTTGTTGAGAAGTGCGGCCATGAATGGCCGCTTCTTGATTTTCGCGATCAGGATGATCGCCATAAAGCTTCCGCCGCAAGGCCATCAGCACGTAGAAGATGACACCGCAGCCGGCCAACGCCTTGCTTGGGAAGGCGTCGTCATTGAGGTTGGGGTCAACGATGGCGTCGGCAGGCGGCAGTTTTTCGCCCGGCAAATGGTGGTCGGTGACCAGCACTTGCCAACCCAGCGCCTTGGCGGCGGCGACACCTGCGTGGCAGGCGATGCCGTGATCAACCGTCACCAGCAGATCCGGCTCCAGCGCGGCCAGCTCCGCCACCAGTGATGGTGACAAACCGTAGCCATGCGCCATGCGGTTCGGCACCGCATGCACCACGTCGCGCGCGCCGAGCAAGCGCAGGCCGCGCACACCGACCGCGCAGGCAGTAGCACCGTCGCAATCGAAATCACCGACGACCAGGATGCGTTTATTCGCGGCAATTGCAGCGGCCAGCAGTTCCACCGCCGCCTGCATGCCACCCAGCAGTTCCGGCGCGTGCAATTGCGCCAACTTCGGTTGCGCCTGTTCCGGCGAAAGCGCGCCGCGCGCGGCGTAGAGGCGGCGCAGCAATGGCAGGGTTTGTTCGTCCCACTGCCCGCCATCGACGGCAGAACGGCGGACAATCTTCAATGAATCAGTCATTGATGAGCATCGGCTGCGGTTTCTTCCAGAAATACCAACGTTGGCCACGATGGATGCGGTATTGCGTGCCATCCTCGAAATCGAGCTGCAATTCGCGCAACTCACCATGCTTGATGGCATCAAGCAGTGGCGCGATAGCGTCGTTGACAAGTTGTTCCAACGAACGCAATTGGCGCAAATCCACCAATGCATCAACCGCCTGTTCGCCATCAAAGCGCACACCGGCCAACTGCGCCAGTGCTTGCAGCAGTGCATCGCGGCTGCGCACTTGTGCGTGTGCGGTGCGCACAGTTTCTGGCAAGCGCCCCGCGCCCCAGAACCACAGCGAATTGACCGCACGCTTGCCCTGCACGCTGCGCTGCACATTCCACGGGTGTTGGTGCAGCAGCACTTGTGCTTCAGTCAGCAAACTGCGCCAGCGGCGGCCGTGCTCGCCTTCGGGCAAGTGCTCGAACAAGTCATCACCCAACACGCTTTCCGGTGTGGCAAACATGGGCAGCGGAGTGTCGTCGGGCAGACGCAGGTACCAGCGCGAGGGCGTGGGGGCATCAAGCTGGAAGCCGAAACCGGCGAACAGCGGTTGCAGCATTGGCAGCAAGGCGGCGACGTCGTCCTGTTCCAAACGCAGCGCTTCGGCCGCGGCCATCAGGCGTGCGCCCTGCATGTCCGGCATCACGTTGGCCGGGTCGGCACGCAGCCACAGGTTGCCGCCGGCGTCATGGGCATCGTACTGGCGGGTCAAGGCCGCCGCCGACCATGCCTGCGGTTGCACGTCGAAATGCCGGCGCAATTGTGCCGATTCGCCAGCTTCGCCCTTGCTGCGGTCGGCGCGGCCGAGGGCGGTTGCCACCGGTGCCGGCAGCGCGCCGCTCGGAAAGCGGCTGCGGGCAGGAAGCAGCAGGGTGGCTTTGGCGTGGGTCATTGCTTGCTCTGCTGTTCCCTCTCCCCTCGGAGAACAATTCGGCAGGATTGCCGAATTGCGCGGCGAAGCCGCCCTAAGGGTGCGGTACAGGGATGTGCCGCATGCAGGTGCCCCAAAGGGGCGGATGAGGGGTTAGCGCAGTCCATTATGATTGGACCATCGGGACTCCATTGCCCCTCACCCCACCCCCTCTCCCGCAGGGAGAGGGCTCGTATCCTTCGGCGTCCTGGAAGGTCAGTCGAGGTACTCGACGCTGACGACCTCGTACTCGCGCTGGCCGGCCGGAGCGGCGATGGCGATGGTGTCGCCCTCGTTCTTGCCGATCAATGCACGCGCCACCGGCGAGGAAATGGCGATCAGGCCCAGCTTGATGTCCGCTTCCAGGTCGCCGACGATCTGGTAACGCTTTTCCTCGTCGGTCTCGACGTCGGCCAGCGTCACCGTCGCGCCGAACACCACCTTGCTGCCGGCGTTGAGCTTGCTGATGTCGATGACTTCGGCATGCGACAGCTCGCCTTCCAGCTGCTTGATGCGGCCTTCGATGAAGCCCTGCTCCTCGCGCGCGGCGTGGTATTCGGCGTTTTCCTTCAGATCGCCGTGCTCGCGCGCTTCGGCGATTGCGGCGATCACCTTCGGCCGCTTCACCGACTTCAGGTGTTCCAGTTCGTCGCGCAGGCGCTGCGCGCCCTTCATCGTGATCGGGGCTCTCATGCGTTCAATTCCTCGTGCAGTTCCTGCAACGACCACACCGGGCCGGTGCCGCGGAATTCAAGTGATTGCACCAGCGCCTTCGCGCCGGCCACCGTGGTCGAATAGGTGATGCGGTTTTGCAGGGCCTCGCGGCGGATCGAGAACGAGTCGTTGATCGCGGCGCGGCCTTCGGTGGTGTTGACGATATAGACGATCTCGCCGTTCTTGATGCTATCGACGATGTGCGGGCGGCCTTCGGCCACCTTGTTGACCACTTCGCACGCCAGCCCCTGCTCCTGCAGCCACGCGGCGGTGCCGCGGGTGGCGACCAGCGAATAGCCGCGCTCGACCAGACCCTGCGCCGCCGGCAGCACGCGCGGCTTGTCGGCGTCACGCACCGAGAGGAAAGCCTTGCCCAGCGGCGGGGTCTTGATGCCGCCGGCTTCCTGCGCGCGCGCGAAGGCAGCACTGAAGCTGCGGCCTACGCCCATCACCTCGCCGGTGGAGCGCATTTCCGGTCCGAGGATGGGATCGACCCCCTGGAACTTGGCGAACGGGAAGATGGCTTCCTTCACCGAGTAGTAGTCCGGCACGACCTCACTGGTCGCGCCCTGCTCGACCAGGGTCATGCCGGCCATGCAGCGGGCGGCGATCTTGGCCAGCGCCACGCCGGTGGCCTTGGACACGAACGGCACGGTGCGCGAGGCACGCGGGTTCACTTCCAGCAGGTAGATGACGTCGTTGCCGTCGGCATCGGTCTGGATCGCGAACTGGGTGTTCATCAGGCCGATGACGTTCAACGCCTTGGCCAATTCGCGCACCTGCCGGCGCAGTTCTTCCTGCGTGGCCGGCGACAGCGAATACGGCGGCAGCGAGCAGGAGGAGTCGCCCGAGTGGATGCCGGCCTCCTCGATGTGCTCCATCACGCCGCCGATCAGGACGTTGCCGTCGCCGTCGCAGAGGGCGTCCACGTCGATCTCGATCGCCTCGTCGAGGAAGTGGTCGACCAGCAGCGGCGAATCGGGGCCGACACCTTCCCCGCATCGGTCGCAAGTAGCCGCGCGAGGTCGGTTTCGCCATAGACGATCTCCATGGCGCGGCCACCCAGCACGTAGCTGGGGCGCACCAGCAGCGGGTAGCCGATTTCGCGTGCCAGCGTCAGCGCCTCGTCGGCGGTCGACGCGCCGTGCCGTTGCGGCGGCTGCCATCAGGCCGAGGTCCTGCACCAGCTTCCGCGAAGCGCTCGCGCTCCTCGGCGAGGTCGATCGCCTCCGGCGAGGTGCCCAGGATCGGCACGCCTGCGGCCTCCAGCGCTTGCGCGAGCCCCAGCGCGGTCTGGCCGCCGAGCTGCACGATCACGCCGACGAGTTGGCCCTTGCTGTTCCGGCGTCGATCACCTCCAGCACGTCTTCGAGGGTGAGCGGCTCGAAGTACAGCCGGTCGGTGGTGTCGTAGTCGGTGGACACCGTTTCGGGGTTGCAGTTGATCATGATGGTTTCGTAGCCAGCCTCGCGAGAGCGCCAACGCCGCGTGCACGCACGAATAGTCGAACTCGACGCCCTGGCCGATGCGGTTGGGGCCGGAGCCCAGGATCACGATCTTGTCGCGGTCGCTCGGGTTGACCTCGGTCTCGTCGTCGTAGGTCGAGTAGTGGTAGGGGGTGAGGGCGGGGAACTCGGCCGCGCACGTGTCCACGCGCTTATAGACCGGGCGCACCTTGTGTGCATGGCGCAGGCCGCGGACCGCTCGCCTCGTTGAGGCCGCGTCAGCTGGGCAAGCTGGGCGTCGGAGAAGCCGTGGTGCTTGCGCCACGCAGGAGCTCGCCGTCCAGCGCTGCGGATGCCTTCGGCCCGAACCTGCCGGGCGATCTCGTTGATGAGCTCGATCTGGTCGAGGAACCAGGGATCGATGACCGTCAGGCCTTGAACACGTCGTCGACGTCGCATGCCGGCGCGGAGCGCCTGCTGCACCGACGTCGAACATGCGGCCCTCGGATCGGGGGCCCTTCGACTCGCGCTTGCTAGCGTGGTCGCTGTCGTCGTCGCAAATCCAGCCCGGTCGGGTCGAGGCTCGATGCCCCGGTTCTCGAGCGAGCGCAGGGCCTTCTGCAGCGCTTCCTTGAAGTTGCGGCCCATCGCCATCGCCTCGCCCACCGACTTCATGGTGCGTGGTCAGGCGCGCATCGGCCGCCGGGAACTTCTCGAAGGCGAAGCGCGGGACCTTGATGACCACGTAGTCGATGGTCGGCTCGAAGGAGGCCGGGGTCAGGCCGCCGGTGATGTCGTTGGGGATTTCGTCCAGGCGTGTAGCCGACCGCCAGCTTGGCCGCGATCTTGGCGATCGGGAAGCCGGTGGCCTTCGACGCCAGCGCCGAGGAACGCGACACCCGCGGGTTCATTTCGATCACGACCACGCGGCCGGTCGTCGGGTCGACGGCGAACTGGATGTTGCAGCCGCCGGTGTCCACGCCCGATCCTGCGCATGACCTCGATGCCGATGTCGCGCAGGCGCTGGTATTCCTTGTCGGTCAAGGTGTGCGCCGGGGCGACCGTGATCCAGTCGCCGGTGTGCACGCCCATCGGGTCGACGTTCTCGATCGAGCACACCATGATGGTGTTGTCGGCGGTGTCGCGCACCAGCTCCATCTCGTACTCCTTCCAGCCCAGGACCGATTCCTCGAGCAGCACCTCGGTGGTCGGCGACTGTGTGGAGGCCACGGTTGACGATTTCGATGAGTTCTTCGCGGTTGTAAGCAATACCGCCGCCGCTGCCGCCCATGGTGAAGGACGGGCGGATGATGGTCGGGTAGCCGACGCGGGTCTGGATTTCCATCGCTTCTTCCAGCGTGTGGGCGACGGCGGCCTTCGGGCACTTCCAGCCCGATGTCCTGCATCGCCACGCGTCCTTGAACAGCTGGCGGTCTTCGGCCATGCGGATCGCTTCGCGCTTGGCACCGATCAGTTCGACGCCGTACTTCTCCAGCACGCCGTTGTCGGCCAGGTCCAGCGCGCAGTTCAGCGCGGTCTGCCCGCCCAGGGTCGGCAGCAGCGCGTCGGGCTTCTCCTTGGCGATGATCTTCTCGACCGTCTGCCAGTTGATCGGCTCGATATACATCGCGTCCGCCATCTCCGGGTCGGTCATGATCGTGGCCGGGTTGGAGTTGACCAGCACCACGCGGTAGCCCTCGTCACGCAGTGCCTTGCACGCCTGGGCGCCCGAGTAGTCGAACTCGCAGGCCTGGCCGATGACGATCGGGCCGGCGCCGATGATGAGGATGGTCTTGAGGTCGCTACGCTTTGGCATGTCAGTTCTTCTCCATCAACGCGACGAACCGGTCGAACAACGGCGCGACATCGTGGGGGCCGGGGGAAGCTTCGGGGTGACCCTGAAAGCTGAAGGCGGGCACGTCGGTACGCTCGATGCCCTGAATGGTTTGGTCGAACAGCGAACGGTGGGTAACGCGCACGTTGGCCGGCAGCGTGGCTTCGTCGATGGCGAAGCCGTGGTTCTGCGAGGTAATCATCACCCGGCCCGTATCAATGTCCTGCACCGGGTGGTTCGCGCCGTGGTGGCCGTGGCCCATCTTCATCGTGTTCGCGCCGGAAGCCAGGCCGAGCAACTGGTGACCGAGGCAGATGCCGAAGGTGGGGACCTTTTTCGCCAAAAACTCTTTGATTGCGGTGATGGCGTAGTCACAGGGTTCCGGGTCGCCGGGGCCGTTGGACAGGAACACGCCGTCCGGGTTCATCGCCAACACCTCGGCAGCAGGCGTTTGCGCCGGCACCACGGTGAGCTCGCAGCCGCGCTCGGCGAGCATGCGCAGGATGTTGGTCTTCACCCCGAAGTCGTAGGCGACCACTTTGAACTTGGGTTCGGCCTGCACGAACTGGTTGCTGTCGAGGTCAAGCTGGCCTTCGCGCCACGGATAGGGCTTGTCGGTGCTGACCACTTTCGCCAAATCCATGCCTTTCAGGCCGGGAAATTTGCGCGCGGCTTCCAGTGCTTTTTCGACGTCGATATCGTCGCCGGCCATCAGCGCGCCGTTTTGTGCACCGCGCTCGCGCAGGATGCGGGTGAGCTTGCGTGTGTCGATGCCGGCAATGGCGACCACGCCACGCTGCTGCAACCATTCCGGCAGCGGCTGCTGGTTGCGCCAGCTGCTCGGGCGGCGCGGCACATCGCGCACGATCAGGCCGGCGGCCCACACCTTCGCGGCCTCGTCGTCCTGCGCGTTCATGCCGGTATTGCCGATGTGTGGGTACGTCAGGGTGATCATCTGCCGCGCGTAGGACGGGTCGGTCAGCATTTCCTGATAACCGGTCATGGCGGTGTTGAACACCACCTCACCTACGGACAGGCCGGGCGCGCCTGCGGATTCGCCCTCGAATACGGTGCCGTCTTCGAGCACGAGGATTGCGGCTTGGGTCACGGGAATCTCACTTTGGCTACCGAGGGGGCACCGAAGCCACGCCTGCGCTCACGGCAAAAACCGGTTGCAAAAAAGCGCGGGCTGCGGTGGGAACCGGCCCGGCTGACGTGATTCGGCGAGCGGGAATTGTAAGGGCAAGCCCCCTCTCTGCGCCAGCATCGCGATGCAGCGCATTCACGCCCGCCTCACCCCGCTTGTGGCGCCATCAAACGCCAACCAGATCGCGCACCCGGTAACGGCCTGCCGGACGGCCCGCCAATTGCTTGGCAACGTGCAGCGCGCCACGGGCGAAGATGTCGCGGTTGGTCGCGCGGTGCACCAGTTCCACCCGCTCGCCCAGCCCGCTGAATTGCACGAAATGCTCGCCGATGATGTCGCCGGCGCGCAGGCTGGCATAACGCGGCTGCGCCCCGCCCTGCTCTGCCGCTTCGCCCAAAGTCAGCGCGGTGCCGGAAGGTGCGTCTTTCTTGTGTACGTGGTGTGATTCGACGATGTCGCAATCCCAGCCCGGCAGGCTGGCGGCGGCACACTCGACCAGCTCGGCCAACGCCGCCACGCCGAGACTGAAATTGGTCGCCCACACCAGCGGAATGCTCACCGATGCAGCATCCAGCGCAGCCTGCTGCGCAGCGTTGATGCCGGTAGTGCCGGAAACGAAGGCCGCACCGCGCGCCACGCACAGCGCCAGCACCGGGTCAAAGCCTTCCGGCAGGCTGAAGTCGATGGCCACGTCGAACGCCGGCGCGCCGGACAATTCGCTGGCGGCGAAGTGCGGCACGCCATCGATCACCCGTTGCGCCGGTGGTTTGCGCACCACCGCGGCCACAACCTGCAACGCCGCATCTTCCGCTGCCAGCCGCAGCAAGGCCTGGCCCATGCGCCCGGAAGCACCGTGTATCAACAAACGTGTGGGAGTCTGGTTCATGGCCGGCACGCTACGTACAAGCGCGGCGGGAAACAAGTACGGGTTGCAGCCGGAGCCATCGCGCTGCATCGCTGCTAGGCTTGCACGCCCTCGCCACGACGCCTCGCGGATGCCCGAAATGCAGCCACCTGCCATCTGCGCCAACCGTGGCACGCCGAAACGGTTCGCCACTGCAACTTCGCTCCTCGCCTCGCCATCGGCGCACGCCATCACCGGTTCGGGGCCGGGAATGAATGGCGCACTGGCGCGGGACTGAAACCATGCGCATCTCCGAAGTCGCCCGCCGCACTGGTGCCAGCCCCAAGGCAATCCGCCTGTACGAGGCGCGCGGCCTGCTGCCGCCCGTGCCGCGGCTGAACCGCTACCGCGACTACGACGTGCAGGACGTGGCCCGGGTGCAACTGATCCGCCAGGCACTGGCGCTGGGCATCGGTCTGGCCGAGGTGTCGCGCCTGCGCCGCGCCGACGGTCAACTCGACGGGCCTGGCTTGCTTGCCCTGCTCGACCGGCAGCGCGCTCGGATCGCCACCGAACGCGAGCGACTGGGCGTGGCGGAAGTTCAACTGCAACAAGTGCACGCGGAATTGCAGCAATGGCTGCAAGACGGCGGCGACTGTTCGCTGGACATGGCCGGCTGCTCCTCCGGCGTTTGACTCTGCCCCAGGGGCATAGCGGAACGTCCGGCGTTTTCCGACAGCCGAGACCGCCATGCCCCGTTCCATCCTGATCCTGCTGGGCCACCCCGACCGCAACAGCCTGTGCGGCGCACTGGCCAACCGTTATGCCACAGCCGCCGAACAGGCCGGCCATCACGTGCGGACGATCGCGCTGGGCGAACTCGATTTCGACCCGCTGCTGCGCCATGGTTACCGCCAGCCGCAGCCGCTGGAGCCGGACTTGCAGGACGCCGCCGACGCCATCAGCCGCTGTGACCATCTGGTGCTGGTCTATCCCACCTGGTGGGGCGCAATGCCCGCCTTGCTGAAAGGCTTTTTCGACCGCGTGCTGCTGCCCGGCTACGCCTACCGCTACCGGCGCGACTCGCCATGGTGGGACAAGCTGCTGGCCGGGCGCAGCGCCCGCGTGTTCACCACGATGGATACGCCGCCTTGGTATTACCGCTGGTTTTACCGCGCGCCGGGCCACGCCCAGATACGCGGCACGATCCTCGAATTCTGCGGCATCCGCCCGGTACGCATCACCGCGCTGGGGCCGGTGCGCAGCGCCAGCGCCGCGCGCATCGAACGCTGGCTGGATAAGGCTGCGCGGTTGGGGGCTGTCGGGCGCTGAGAGGGATCAAGCGTCGAACGGGGGCTGGTGCCAACGCTCGCCCCTCTTGCCATGCCCCCGTAGGAGCGCACCAAGGTGCGCGCCTACATGGGTTCATGCAGATGCCGGCCAGCGGCCGGCGCTCCCTTCAATGCTGCTTCGGGGTACTCGGCCCGCAATTGTTGCAACTGCCGCAAGCGCCATCACCGCCCATCACCGGCGGTGCGAGCTTGCGGCCAAGCGCTTGCAGGCGCTGCGAGTGCTGCGGCTTCACCAACCACAGTGCCAGCGCTCCGCGCAGCTTGCGCACGACCCCGGGGGAACTGCTTTTTCAACACGACCCACGCGCTGGCCAGCACTGCCAGCGCGATGACGGCGTATTGAAGCAGCAGCCCGCGATCCATCAGCCCGCCCCCAGCGCCACGGCCACCTGATAGGTGACCAGTGCGGCCAGATATGCTGCTGCGAACAGATACACGGTAGCGAACGCCATCTGCTTCCACGAGCCGGTTTCTCGCTTGATGGTCGCCAGCGTCGAAATGCACATCGGCGCGTAGATGAACCACACCATCAGCGACAGGCCGGTGGCCAGCGTCCAGCCATCGCTGATAACCGGGGTCAACGCCTGAATGGCGGCATCGTCATCGGCTGCCGACAAGGCATAAATCGTCGCCAGCGACGACACAGCCACCTCGCGCGCGCCCATGCCGGGGATCAATGCAATGCAGATCTGCCAGTTGAAGCCCAGCGGCGCGAACAGCACCGCCATCGCATGGCCTATTTGGCCGGCGAAGCTGTAGTCGATGGCCGGCATCGTCGCGTTCTCCGGCGCGCCGGGGAAGGACAGGAGCACCCACAGCAAAATCGTCAGTGCGAGGATGATGCCGCCCACGCGCTTGAGGAAAATCATGCCGCGCTCGTACAGGCCCACGGCCAAATCGCGCGGGTGCGGCAAGCGGTAGGACGGCAGTTCCAGCAGCAGCGGGTGTTCACCCTTGTCACGGCGGAACTTCTTCATCGTCCATGACATCAACAGCGCACTGGCGATGCCGGCCGCATACAGCCCGAATAGCACCAGGCCCTGCTGGTTGAACATGCCCCAGACGGTCTTTTCGGGAATGAACGCACCGATCAGCAGCGCATATACCGGCAGCCGCGCTGAACAGGTCATCAGCGGGGCGACCAGAATCGTCGCCAACCGGTCGCGCGGATCCTGAATCGAACGCGTGGACATGATGCCCGGCACCGCGCAGGCGAAGCTGGACAGCAACGGGATGAACGAGCGCCCGGACAGGCCGGCGGCGGCCATCATGCGGTCGAGCAGGAACGCCGCGCGCGGCAGGTAGCCGGACTCCTCCAGCGCGAGGATGAAGAAGAACAGGATCAGGATCTGCGGCAGGAACACCACCACGCCGCCGACGCCGGCGATGATGCCATCGGTGATCAGGCTGGCCAGCGGTCCTTCCGGCAGGTGCGTGCCGGCCAGTTCGCCGAGCCAGCCGAACAGCGCCTCGATGCCGTCCATCAACGGCGTGGCCCAGGCATAGACCGCCTGGAAGATCAGGAACATCACCACCGCCAGGATCAGCAGCCCGAATACCGGGTGCAGCAGCCAGCGGTCTAGCGCGTCGTCAATTTTCGCCGTGCGCGTGGGCATCGTCACCGCGCTGGCGAGGATGTCGCGCACCTGCGCGTGGTAGTCGCCGCCCGCCTCCGCCGGCTGCACCGGCACCGAGGCCAGTTGCGGGGCCATCGCGTCGATGCGTTCGACCAATTCGGCGGCACCGTTGCGGCGCACCGCTACGGTTTCCACCACCGGCACGCCGAGGGCTTGTTCCAGCGCGGCCACGTCGATTTCGATACCACGGCGGCGCGCGGCATCGGCCATGTTCAGCGCGACGATCATCGGCTTGCCCAGCTCGCGCACTTCCAGCGCGAAACGCAGGTGCAGGCGCAGGTTGGTGGCATCGATCACGCAGACCAGCGCGTCCGGCGCGGCCTCGCCGGGGTAGAAGCCACGGCACAGGTCACGGGTGACGGCCTCGTCGAGGCTGGCCGGGTGCAGGCTGTAGGCGCCGGGCAAATCCAGCACCGCGTACTCGCGGCCGGACGGCCCGCGCATACGCCCTTCCTTGCGCTCAACCGTGACGCCGGCGTAGTTGGCCACCTTCTGCCGGCTGCCAGTGAGCTGATTGAACAGTGCGGTCTTGCCGCAATTAGGGTTGCCGACCAAGGCCAGCCGCATCACCGCCTTGCTTGCGCTCATGCCTCCACCCCCGGGCGGATGCGGATGCGCCCCGCCTCGCTGTGGCGCAGGGCGAAACGGGTGAAGCCGACCTGCACCAGCAGCGGCTCCCTGCCAAACGGGCCACGGGCGACGACGCTGACGTCCTCGCCCGCCACGAAACCGAGCTCACGCAAGCGCCGGGCGATTGCGTCATTGGCATGAAAGTCCTGCACGTCTTCCACCTGCGCGGTGGCGTTCAGCGGCAAATCCGTCAACGTCACGAAATGGGCGCTCATGTTGCTGATAAGAATTGTTATCAATTCTAGCATCGCCGCGCCGCGTCATGGCGGGCCGGGGGCGCGCCGCTATCATTGGTTGCATTGCCAACAATTCATGGAACGCCCGATGAGCGACGCCCTGCGCGTGCACCACGACAACGCGGTAGCCACGCTGCACCTGAACCGGCCCGAGCTGCACAACGCCTTCGACGCCGGCCTGATCGCCAGCCTGACCGCCACGCTGGAAACCTTGGGCGCCGACCCGGCGGTGCGCATGGTGGTGCTGGCTGGCGAAGGGCCGTCGTTCTCGGCCGGGGCCGACCTGCAATGGATGCGGGCGATGGCGACCGCCTCGCAGGACGAAAACTGCCGCGATGCCCTCGCTCTGGCCCGTTTGATGCGCACGCTGGACGAACTACCCAAGCCCACCCTCGCCCGCGTGCATGGCGCTGCGTTCGGTGGCGGCGTCGGGTTGGTGGCCTGCTGCGACATCGCCATCGCCGCCGAGGGCGCGCGTTTCGGCCTGACCGAAAGCCGCTTGGGCCTGCTGCCGGCGGTGATTTCGCCCTACGTCATCGCCGCCATCGGCCCGCGCCAAGCGCGGCGCTGGTTCGCCACCGGCGAGCATTTCGATGCAACTACCGCGCAGCAGATGGGCTTGGTGCACCAAGTGGTGGCCGCCGATGCGCTGGATGCGGCGGTGCAGGCGCAACTGGCCCTGCTCGGCAAGGCCGGCCCGGTGGCCGCCTCCTCGGCCAAGGTGCTGGTGCGCGACGTGCTGGCACTCGGCGCCGACCGTGATGCGCTGGACGCGGCCAACGCCGGGCTGATCGCCGGGCTGCGTGCTTCGGACGAGGGCCGCGAAGGGCTTTCCGCCTTCCTCGAAAAGCGCGCGCCGCGCTGGGCGGGCAAACCATGAGCGATTTCATCCGCATCGTCGAAGTCGGCCCGCGCGATGGCTTGCAGAACGAGAAGCAGCAGGTCGCCACCGCCGACAAGGTGGCGCTGATCGACCGTCTTTCGGCCACCGGCCTGCGCAGCATCGAGGCGACCAGCTTCGTCAGCCCGAAGTGGGTGCCACAACTGGCCGACGCCGCCGAGGTGATGGCCGGCATCGCCCGCCGCCCCGGCATCGCCTACCCGGTGCTGGTGCCGAACGAACAAGGCTACGAGCGCGCATTGGCTGCCGGCGCGCAGGAAGTGGCGGTATTCACTGCCGCCTCCGAGCAGTTCAACCTGAAAAACACCAACGCCGGCATCGACGAATCGCTGCAACGCTTCGCCCCGGTGCTGGCGCGGGCCAAGGCCGATGGCGTCAAGGTGCGCGGCTACGTTTCCACCGTGCTCGGCTGCCCCTATCAGGGCGAGGTGCCGCTGGCCGACGTGGTGCGGGTGGCACGGGCGCTGTTTGATAACGGCTGCTACGAGATTTCGCTGGGTGACACCATCGGCGTCGGCACGCCGCTGAAGGCGCGCGCGATGCTGCGCGCGGCGGCCGCCGAAGTGCCGATGGCGGCGCTGGCGGTGCATTTCCACGATACCTATGGGCAGGCGTTGGCGAACATCGCGGTCTGCTTGGAGGAAGGCGTGCGCGTGGTGGACTCGGCGGTCGGCGGCACTGGCGGCTGCCCGTATGCGCGCGGCGCCAGCGGCAATGTTTCCAGTGAGGATGTGGTTTACATGCTGCACGGCATGGGTGTGGAGACCGGGGTTGATTTGCCGGCGTTGGCTGAAACCGGGCGCTGGTTGTCGGCGGTGCTGGGGCGCGAGAATGGCAGCAAGGTTGGCAAGGCGATGGCTGGATAGTGCTTCCCCTTCTCCCTCAGGGAGACAGCTTGGCAGGATTGCCAAGCTGCACGGCGAAGCCGCCCGGAGGGTGAGGCACATGGATGTGCCGAATGCAGGTGCCCCGAAGCGCCGGATGAGGGGTGAACGGAGTCAGTAATGCCTGAACCATCAGGACTCCATCGCCCCTCACCCCCCAACCCCCGCTCTGCGCCCCGCAGGGAGAGGGACTTTCAAGCCAAAGCAGTTCCCCGCCATCGGCTAGAATTGCCGCTTTCATCCACCGCAGGATCGTCCCGATGCAACTGTCCTCCGTCCGCGCCGTCATCACCGGCGGCGTCTCCGGCCTTGGCCTTGGCGTGGCCCGCTTCCTCGTCGCCAATGGCGGCAAGGTCGCCCTGTTCGACCTCAATGACGAAAAAGGCGCGGCGGCGGTCGCCGAACTGGGCGCGGACAACGCCCGCTACTTCACCACCAACGTCACCGACGAGGCCGGCGTGGCCGCCAACCTCGCCGCCGCACGCGAGTTCCTCGGCGGGCTGAACGTGGTGATGAGCTGCGCCGGCATCCTCGGCGCCGGCCGCGTGCTCGGCCGCGAGGCGGCGATGCCGCTGGCCAACTTCCAGACCACGGTGATGGTCAACTTGGTCGGCAGCTTCAACGTCGCCAAGGCCGCCGCCGAGCTGATGCAGCACAACGAGGCCAATGCCGACGGCGAGCGCGGCGTGATCATCAACACCGCTTCGGTCGCTGCTTATGAAGGCCAGATTGGCCAAGCCGCCTATTCCGCTTCCAAGGGCGGCGTGGTCGGCATGACCCTGCCGATGGCGCGCGAATTGTCGCGCTTTGGCATCCGCGTGATGACCGTGGCCCCCGGCGTGTTCTGGACGCCGATGGTGGACGGCATGCCGGCCAACGTGCAGGAATCGCTGGCCGCCTCGATCCCGTTCCCGTCGCGTCTGGGCCAGCCGGACGACTTTGCCGCGCTGGTCGGCCACATCATCGGCAACCCCTACCTCAACGGCGAAACCATCCGCCTGGATGGCGCCGTGCGCCTGGCGCCCAAGTAACCCACCCCGCGGGCGCCCACAAGGCGCCCGCTTCCATTCCCCCTTACCCCAACCGACTTTCCGAGCATGAAAGCCTCCGACATCAAGAAGGGCAACGTCGTCGAATACAACAACGGCGTCTATCAGATCCGTGACATCGAGCGCAGCTCGCCGCAGGGCCGCGGCGGCAATGTCCGCTTCCGTTTCATCATGTACAGCGTGCCGGGCGGCAACAAGCTCGACGCCAGCTTCGACGCCGACGACAACCTGCCGGAAGTCGAACTGCTGCGCCGCCAGTCCACCTTCTCCTACATGGATGGCGACGCCTTCGTGTTCATCGATGACGAGGACTACACCCCGTACACGCTGGACGCAGACGTGGTCGGCGACGACGCCGGCTACATCACCGAGGGCCTGACCGGCATCTACGTGCAGGTGATCGACGAACCGCCGGTGGCCATCCAGATGCCGCAGCACGTCACGCTGGAAGTGGTGGAAACCCCACCGGAACTGAAGGGCGGCACCGCCACCAAGCGCCCGAAGCCGGCCAAGCTCAACACCGGTATCGAAATCATGGTTCCCGAATACATCGCCAACGGCGAACGCATCTTGGTCAACACCACCACCGGCGAGTTCGGCGGCCGCGCCGACTGATTCGCCCCGGAGCATGGTCGATGACGGCACCCGATGGGTGCCGTTGTTGTTATTGAAGACCTGCCACGCCTTGCCGATACAACGGCATCGCCTTGCCAGCGCCACAGGCCGGTGCGACCCGACTTCCGACAAGGCAAGCCCCGATGCCCCATGCCGCCCGCTCCCTGCTCGCACTGCTGCTGACCGCCACCGCCCTCCCCGCGCTGGCCGCCACGCCGGAACCAGCGCAAGACCTTGCGCAGATGTTCAGCCAAGGCCAAACCGACGGAAATCTTCGCGGCCTGTACTACAGCACCGGCAATGCCTTCTTCGCCGACGGCGTTGACCGCGACACCGTCGCCGTCGGCGGCAAGGTCGGCTTCACCACCGCACCACAGCATGGCGTTTCGCTGCGCGCCAGCGGCTACCTGCAACACAACCTGCTGCATACCGGCACCGGCCGTGACCGCGACCTTGGCGGCCACCTCACCGCAATGGGCGAGACGTGGTTGCAATGGCAGGGCGAAAAGCTGCTGCTGCGCGCGGGCAACCAGCAGCTGGACGAGGTGCCGTTCACCTCCAGCTTCGACTTCCGCATCGTTCCACAGCTCTACCAAGGCATGCGCCTGCGTTATGGCGAAAGCGGCACCTACTTCAGTGCGGTGCGCATGTTCCGCTACAAGTCGCGCATCGACGAATCGTTCTCGCGCAGCACCAATTACAACCGCCGCTTCTCGCCGTTTCCACCCAATGCCGGCGATGCAAGCACTGGTGGCTTCTGGGCGCTGGGCGGTGCCGGCCGCACGCAATTCGGCGCGTTCGACGTCAACGCTCAGGCATGGCTGATTCGCTATCTGGACTATGCCGACCTGTATTTCACCCAAGCCGAAGTTGCGGCCAGCGGCGACGGCCTGCGCCCCTTCGCCGCCGTGCAGTTCATCCGCCAGCACGAACAAGGCGCGGCCCTGCTCGGGCCGGTGGACAACCGCACCTGGGGGCTACGGCTGGGCCTGCGCAGCACACGCATGACCGCCACGCTCAACCACAACCACATGCCGCACCGCGCAAATGCCTTCCGCAACGGCGCGTCGGTGACGCCCTATGCCAGCTACCAGTCCTCCGGCCCGCTGTTCGCCCAGCCCTACCTGACCAGCACCCAGGACCTGGGCACGGGCAATGCTTGGTCGGCAGATTTGGAAGTGGCCGCCACGCCACAGCTGCGTTGGGGAGCGCGCTGGTCGTACATGGACCTGAGCCCGGCTGCCGGCAAGGCTTCAATTGGCCAGCGTGAATACATGGCTTTCGTCGGCTACCGCCTCGCTGGAGCACTGAAAGGCTGGAGCCTGCACAACGCGCTGGCAGTGCAAAGCCAGCGCCAGCGTCGCTCCGACTATTGGGAAAACCGCTTCAGCCTGAGCTACGACTACTGAAGCCGAAGCAGGCCGCAGCGCAGCCTGCTCCCGTAAATAACGCAACGATGGCGTGCTTACTCACCCGGCAAACCGTTGATTCCGAAGTCGATCACTACCGCGTCCGGCCCGCGCTGGACGTACTGCACGGTCAGATATTCGCCAAACCGCTCGGCCAATTGGCTCAGCAGCGGAATCGGGTCGTGGTCGTTGACGAAGCGCATGGTTTCACCATTACGCAACGCACTCAGTGCGCCGAAGATCGCCGAATGACGGAAGCGGCGGGCCACGCCACGCGCATCGAAGACGTGGACATGCGGTTCAGGAGCAAGGGAAGCAGGCATTGGCAACTCCATCATGGGAAACACGGCCCATGCTAGGCCGCCGTGCCGGAGCCGCCCTGACCAAGGTCAAGAACGACGCCGATACGGTTTTCGATGAAATAAATCCACGGAATCAATCCACCGTTGCCGCCAGTCGGCGCATCCGCTCGGCCAGCCAGTGCACCCGTTGCCGGGTCTGCTCCAGTTCGTGGCGCTGGGCCGCCGGCAATGCCTGCTCGGCAGCCTCGCGCAGGGCCAACCATTGCGCCTGGCCTTCATCGCCATGCCGTGACAACGCCTGCCGCAGGGCGCCAAGTTCATCGGGCTGGGCGATGCCGTAGCCACCTGCCGGCAACAGCGAGGCAGGTGCATCGAATAAACCGAGGAAGTTGCGCCAGTCGTCCAGCCGCATCTGCAAGGCAACGGCATCCTGCCCGGCGCTGCGTTTGAGATGGGCTGTGGCGCGCAATTCGGCACGACGCAGGGCAGCCGTTTCCAGTACCCACCACGCCGCCGTCGGCTCCAGCGCCAGTTCCGCCGGCAACGCACCACGTCGCTGCGCCGGGCTGTCCAGCCAGTGCTCCAGCGGCAGGCGCGGTGTCAGCCCCGCCTGTTGCAGGCCGCGCAGCAATTGCCGGTAGTCCTCGCGGGCCGAGGCGAAATGCAGCCCGTCTTCACTGCGTGTCGAAGGCGGCTGCGTGTTCGCCAAACCGGTAGCTTGCAGCCGCTGCAATACGCCGCGCGGCGTGATGGCTTGCACGCGCCGTTGTTGCGGTGTCAGCGCCAGATCCAGCAGGCGTCCGCTTTCCACCGCGCAGTTGTTTCCGACGAAGCGGTAGCGACCGTCATAGCTCCAGTGCGCGCGTGCGGCCATTTGCAGCAGCGCGTGAATCTGCTCCGGTTGCAACGCCAATGGCCACGCTTGCAGGTCACGCAATTCGACGCGGGTGTATTCGTCGATCACCTGATTCAGCGGCAGCACGAACAACCGCGCCGGGTAAGCGCCGGTCAGCCCGCGCCAGTTGGAAATCTGCACGTCGTTGACGAAGGCGCGGAACGACAGCACGCGGTGGTAAGCCAGATCCATCCGACATTGCGGGCCGGGTGCGTGGCCCGGTGCGCAGACCACCAGCCGCAGCATGGCGTGGCCGAAACGGCTCATCGCTGCATCACCGCTGCCGGCCAGCAGGTAATCCACCGCATAAACGCGGCTGAGGGCCAGCGTTTCCAGTTCCAGTTGCGCTGCGTTGGCACCGGCTACCAATAATGGCAAAGCCTCGTCGCAGGTCGCTTCTGGTAACGGCGCAGGGCCGAGGTGTTGTCGATACCACGCCGCTAATGCGGGGCGACGACAGTGATAGTGCGGGTCAAGCAGATACCACTCGGCATTGACCGCGAATGCTTCGGCGGGGCTATGCCGTTCGTAATCATCCGGGCTGCGCAAGGTGTAAGCGTTGCCGCCGCGCCTATCCCAACCGGCAAGGCGGCGGAACTGCGTTTGCCTCGACCAGCCGCCGCCTTCGCCGCGGTCGAAGGCATGGACGATTTCATGCAGCACGGTGGCGCGCGCCACGTCGTGTGCATCTTGCGTGGGGGCGTGTTGCAGCAGTTGCGGCGAAAGCCGCAGCGCACCGCGCTGATGTCTGCCAGCGACGTTGGCCGCTAGCTGTGCATCAAACCGCAACGACAAACGGCGCGGGTCATTACGCCAGCGCTCGGGCAAGGCGGCTTGGGCGTGTGCCAATAACTCGTGAGCTTGTTGCTGCTGTAGCGGGTTCAGGCCCGCCGTATCCAACTGCAATTCCAAGGCATGGCCGCCACCGCTGGCCAGCAGCAACGTAACAAGAGGCCATGCCTTGCAATGCATCAGCGGGCGAGGATGGCCCGCGCCAGTTCCATGTCGCTGGCGTTTGCGGTGCCGGCATCGTTCTGGCGCAGGTGTTGCAGCGCCGCTTGCAGGCGCGCGCCACGCAGCTTGCCGTTGCTGGCGACGAAGCCGGCCGCTTCCTCGCGCGCGGCCTGGATGATCTTGTCGTCGCCCGAGGAACTGCTGGACCCCTTGGACGAAGCCCCCGCCGCCGAGCCTGCGGTGGTACCGGCAAAACTGGAAGCCAGCAGCGGCGCAGATGTGGCGAGCAAGGTGCAAAGCAGGAGCGAACGAATCATCAGCGTGCGGAAATCAGGAGAAGGGGCCAGAGCGTAACCACGCCGGCTCAGTCAAACAACTTGCCGGTTCAGCAACGATGGCAGGCCCCGTGCACCTCCCCGACCGATGCTGCGATATCCGCCATCGAACGGAACAAGGCCCACGGGGGATCGCGGGTTGCCATGAAGCCGCGCCGGCGCCAAAACGCGGCGGCATCTTCGTCAATCGCGTTTACCAACCGCCCCGGCCAAGCGCTGTTGCTCCAACTCGCGCTGGCGTTGGCAGTCAGCGGCTTCGGCCTGCCGGTGCACGTTGTCCAGAAACCGCTGCCGCTCTGCGTCCTGCTGTTGTTTCTTTGGCTGCCCTCAAAATTCGAACTGCTCGCTGAGAATACGTTCTTCGAGGTTGTGCTCCGGGTCGAACAGCAAGGTCACTTGCCGTTGCCGCGATTCGCGAATGGTCACTTCCACCACGTCGCGGGTTTCGTGTGAGTCGGCGGTGACACTGACCGGGCGCTTGTAGGGATCGAGTACGCGGAAGCGCACTTCGGTGTCGGCTTTCAAAATTGCCCCCCGCCAGCGGCGCGGGCGGTACGGTGCGAGCGGCGTCAGCGCAATGGTGTTGGAACCCAACGGCAAAATCGGGCCATGTGCGGAGTAGTTGTAGGCGGTGCTGCCGGCGGGCGTCGATACCAGTACGCCATCGCAGATCAGCTCTTCGATGCGCTGCTGGCCGTTGAGGTCAATACCGATGTGTGCGGCCTGCCGCGTCTGCCGCAGCATTGAAACGTCGTTGTAGGCCAGCGAGCCAGTGCTGGCCCCGGACTCGGTCAACGCAATCATTTCCAGCGGGCGCAGGTGCGCTGGTTCGGCCAGCGCCAAACGCTGTGGCAGGTCGTCGTCATCGCGGTAATGGTTCATCAGGAAACCGACGGTGCCGAGCTTCATGCCGAACACGGGTTTGCCCTTGTCACCGTGGCGATGAAGGGTTTGCAGCATGAAGCCGTCGCCGCCGAGTGGGCACAGAATGTCGGCGGCGTCGGGCGTGTGGTCGCCATGGCGCGCGACCATCTGTGCGCGGGCCTGCTGCGCGGCATCGGTATTGCTGGCGAGAAAGGCGATGCGGGGAGACATGCCGTTGCCGGTCCTGAATGAGGTTGCCGAGGATAACCCGCAATGGCGGAGGTTGCCTTGGCCTGCTGCTTGCAGGTCTTTTGTTGTCAGAAAGCCATCACGGCCAAGGCCGCTCCCACCAAAGCGCTGCTGCTTTTGTTGCGGGAGCGGCCTTGGCCGTGATGGCTTTGTCCGGGGAGTGCCGGCCAATGGCCAGCACCTACCCTTTTGTTACAGCCGGCTTTACCGGTTGCCAGAAGCTCGCTGCTTCGTTCGTCCCTCACCCCAACCCCTCTCCCGCAGGGAGAGGGGCTTTATCTACCACGCGCGGCTTATACCCCGTGCGCCGCAAGCTGCCCCAAACGCTGCACCGCAACCGAGACGGTCGGGTAGTCCAGCGTCTTTTGCTCGGCCAGTTCGGCCAGCATTGCCAGGGTGAAGCGCAAGCTGCTGTCGTCGCGGCCCAGCCATGCGGCGAGCTTGGCATCGGCGCTGCCGCCCTTCACCGACAGCACCTGCCCGGTGAGGACGCGCTGGTGCGCGGCCAATTCATCGCGCAGCACACCGCGGGCCACCGCATGCCAGCGGCCATTGACTTCCAGTGCGTCGATCTGCTCGAACAGCCACGGCATCTGCAAGGCTTCACCCAATCGGAAGTGGACCTTGGACACGTCCACCGGCTTGAGCTTGCGGGTACGGGCCAGCTCGATGATGTCGAACGCCGGCTCCAGGAATTGCAGTTCGGACAACTGCTGCGCCAACGCCGCCGGCAGACCCTTCTCCTTCCATTGCTTGACGCTGGCCTCGTAGGCCGGGCGCTGCGAATCCGGCAGCACGCCCGAGGCGACGCGGATGTCGTTGAACGGGCCCTGGTAGCGCTCGACCGCGGCGGTGATGCCCGGCATCGCGCCCGGGCGGTTCAGCAGCCAGCGCACGAACGAGCGCTGCAGCTTCCAGATCACTTCCAGCGCATCGACCTGCACCGCTTCGGGCAGGGTGCCGTCGAGCGCGTCGATCTGCGTCCACAGCGCACGCGCATCCAGCGTCTCGCGGCTGATGGTGTAGGCCTTGGCGACCTCGGCCACGCTGCGGCCGGTGTCTTCCTGCATACGCATCAGGAAGGTGGCGCCCATGCGGTTGATGGTCTGGTTGGTCACCGCGGTGGCGATGATCTCGCGCTTCAGGCGGTGGCCCTGCATGCTGTCGGCGTACTTCGTCTGCAGCGGCTGCGGGAAATAGCGCAGCAGCTCCTTGGACAGGTACGGGTCTTCCGGGATATCCGACTCCAGCAATTGCTGGAAGGCGACGATCTTGGAATAGGACAGGATCACCGCCAGTTCCGGGCGGGTCAGGCCCTGCCCGCGCAGCTTGCGTGCCGACAGCTCGGCGTCGGACGGCAGGAACTCGATCTGGCGGTCGAGCAGGCCCTGCTGTTCCAGCGTGCGGATGAAGTGCTGCTTGGAACCCAGGCGCTTGGTGCTCATCCGCTCCATCAGGCTCAGCGCCTGGTTCTGGCGGTAGTTGTCGTTGAGCACCAACCCGGCCACTTCGTCGGTCATCGACGCCAGCAACTTGTTGCGCTGCTCGACGGTGAGCTTCTTGGCACGCACCACGTCGTTGAGCAGGATCTTGATGTTGACCTCGTGGTCGGAGGTGTCCACGCCGGCCGAGTTGTCGATGAAGTCGGTGTTGAGCAGCACGCCATTCTGCGCGGCCTCGATGCGGCCGAGCTGGGTCATGCCCAGGTTGCCGCCCTCGCCCACGATCCTGCAGCGCAGTTCGCCGCCGTTGACGCGCAGGCCATTGTTGGCGCGGTCGCCGACGTCGGCATTGGTTTCGGCCGCCGACTTGACGTAGGTGCCGATGCCGCCGTTCCACAGCAGGTCCACCGGTGCCTTCAGCGCGGCGTTGATCAGGTCGGTCGGAGCCATCGCCTTGATACCGGCGTCGATGCCCAGCGCCTCGCGCACCTGCGGGGTGATCTCGATCGACTTCTGCGAGCGCGGGTAGATGCCACCGCCCTTGCTGATCAGCTTGGCGTCATAGTCCGCCCAGCTCGAACGCGGCACCTTGAACATGCGTGCGCGCTCCTTGAACGAGCTGGCCGCCACCGGGTTCGGGTCGAGGAAGATGTGGCGGTGGTCGAACGCGCAGACCAGCTGCACGTGTTCGGACAGCAGCATGCCGTTGCCGAACACGTCGCCGGACATGTCGCCGATGCCGACCACGGTGAAATCCTGCTTCTGGCAGTCGCGGCCCAGCGCACGGAAGTGGCGCTTGACCGACTCCCACGCGCCGCGCGCGGTGATGCCCATGCCCTTGTGGTCGTAACCGACCGAGCCACCGGAAGCGAACGCATCGTCGAGCCAGAAGCCGTGCGCGCGGGCGATGCCGTTGGCGGTATCGGAGAACGTCGCGGTGCCCTTGTCGGCGGCGACCACCAGGTACGGGTCGTCGCCGTCGTGGCGTACCACGCCCTGCGGCGGCACGATCTTGTTGTTGACGATGTTGTCGGTGATGTCGAGCAGGCCGTTGATGAAGCGCTTGTAGCAGGCCACGCCCTCGGCGAACCATGCGTCACGATCGATGGCCGGGTCCGGCAACTGCTTGGCGAAGAAGCCCCCCTTCGAGCCGACCGGCACGATGACGGTGTTCTTCACCATCTGCGCCTTGACCAGGCCCAGCACCTCGGTGCGGAAGTCCTCGCGGCGGTCCGACCAGCGCAGGCCGCCGCGCGCCACCGGGCCGAAGCGCAGGTGGGTGCCTTCCACGCGCGGGCCGCACACCCAGATTTCGCGGTACGGGCGCGGCTTGGGCAGGTCCGGCACCTTGGCCGCGTCCAGCTTGAAGCTGATGTAGTCGGCCGGGCCGCCGTCGGCGCGCACGCCGTCCTTGCGCGGCAGGTAGTAGCTGGTGCGCAGCGTGGCTTCGATCACGCCGATGAAGCTGCGCAGGATGCGGTCTTCATCGAGGCTGGAAACGCCATCGAGCAGCTTGACCAGTGTGTCGTGCACCAGCGCCATGCGCGCATCGCGGTTGCCGGCGCGTGCCTTGACCACGCCGTCGAGCAGCTTGCCGGTGGCCGCGTCATCACCGGCCAGCGCCTTGAACTGCGCCAACTGCGCGTCCTGCGTCGCCTTGTCGGTGGCCGGGGCCGGATCGAAGCGGGCTTCGAACAGCTCGACGATCAGGCGTGCCAGCAGCGGATAGCGGTTGAGGGTGCCTTCGACGTAGGCCTGCGAGAACGGCACGCCGATCTGCAGCAGGTACTTGCAGTAGCCGCGCAGCACCGACACCTGCTTCCAGTCCAGGCCGGCAGCCAGCACCAGCCGGTTGAAGCCGTCGTTCTCGGCCTGCCCGTGCCAGACGCGGGCGAAGGCGTCGCTGAAGCCAGTACTGGCGGCAGCCGCGTCGATCGCACCGACGATCGATTCAACCTCGAAGTCCTGCACGTAGACCGGCGCGTCGTCCACCATCAGGCGGTACGGGCGCTCGGCCATCACCCGCAGGCCCATGTTCTCCATCATCGGCAGCACGTCGGACAGCGGGATGTCCTTGAGCTGGCGGTACAGCTTCATGCGCAGGCCATCGACGCCGTCGCGGCGGATCGGCTGCAGGCTCAGGCGCAGGTCGTCCGGGCCGGTCAGCGCGTCGAGCTGGGCGACGTCGGCGGCGGCGATTTCGGCACTGGAATCCTCGATGTAGCCGGCCGGCAGCGCCTTGCCGATGCGTGAGGCAATGCGCAGGCCTTCGCTTTCGCCGTGGGTGGCGACCAAGGCTTCGCGCAGGTCGTCCTGCCAGTTGCGCAGCACATGGGCGAGGCGCTTTTCGAGGCTGTCGATGTCCAGCTCGAGGTTCTGCCCGGCCTTCGGGCGCACGATCAGGTGCACCTGCGCCAACGGCGAATCGCCCAGCACCACGCTGGAATCCACGTATTCACCCTGCAATTCGTCGCGCAGCATGCTTTCGATGCGCAGGCGCACATCGGTGTTGAAGCGCTCGCGCGGCAGGAACACCAGTGCCGACAGGAAGCGGCTGAACTTGTCGCGGCGCAGGAACAGGCGGCTGCGCACGCGCTCTTGCAGGCCGAGCACGCCCATCGCGGTGCGGAACAGCTCGTCCTCGCTGGACTGGAACAGTTCCTCGCGCGGCAGCGATTCGAGGATGTGGCGCAGCGCCTTGCCGCTGTGGCTGGACGGGCTCAGGCCCGAACGCTTCATCACGTTCTCGTAGCGCAGGCGCACCAGTGGGATTTCCCACGGGCGGCGGTTGTAGGCGCTGGAGGTGAACAGGCCGAGGAAACGCTTCTCGCCGATGATCTTGCCCTTGGCGTCGAACTCCAGCACGCCGATGTAATCCATGTAGCCGCCGCGGTGGATGCGCGAACGGGCATTGGTCTTGGTCAGGATCAGCGCATCGGCCAGGCTGCCGCTGGTGTTCAACCCCTGCGCCGCCAGCCCCTTGACCGGGCGCGCCACCGAGGTGTCCTTGCCGCGCATCAGACCCAGCCCCGTGCCGTTCTGCGCGACCAGCACTTCTTCCTTGCCTTGCTTTTCGACCTTGTATTCGCGGTAGCCGAAGAAGGTGAAGTGGTTGTCGGCGGCCCAGCGCAGGAATTCCTGCGCTTCCTCGCGCGCGTCATTGCCCACCGGCAGCGGGCGGCTGCCGAGGTCGTCGGCCAGCGCCACGGCCTTTTCGCGCATCGGCGCCCAGTCCTTGACGATGGCGCGCACGTCTTCCAGCGCCGCAGCGACGCGCTTGCCCACCGCCGCCAGCGCTTCGGCCGGCTGGCGATCGATTTCAAGCAGCATCACCGATTCCGGGCTGCCCTCGCCCACGCCGGTCAGCTTGCCTGCCTTGTCGCGGGCAATGTCGAGCACCGGATGGCCAAGCACATGCACGCCGATACCCTGCTCGGCCAGCGCCAGCGTCACCGTATCGACGAGGAACGGCATGTCGTCATTGACGATTTGCAGCACGGTGTGGCCGGACTCCCAGCCATCGGCCTTCAGCGTCGGGTTGAACACGCGCACATTGGCCTTGCCCGGCTTGCGCACGCGGGCGAACTCCAGCATGCCCGCCGCCAGCACCGCCCAGTCCTCGGCCTGGTGCAAGGTGAACTCATCGGTTTCCATGCGGCGGTAGAACGCCGCGGCGAATGCCTCGGCCTCGGCGCGCGCGGCAGCCGGGTAGCGCGTTCGCAACGCTGCAAAAACCGGCTCCAGCGACAGGCCGGCATCGGAAACAGTCGGCTTGGCGGCAGCCGCGCGGGATTTCGTCATTGCGGATTTGGCAGCGTTTTTTTGCGGTTTCATGGTTGAGCTTCGTGAGGCCCGAAAGGAAGCGAAATTGTATCCCTCGTAACCACGACGGCTTTGTTGCAAGGCCGCAATACCGGCCCTGAAAACACTTCGAAACCACATGCAAGCCAATGTTTAACAAGGAGTTTCATGTCGTCAAAACATTTTCATGAAATCTTCCCGAACAGCCCCGGAGCCAGCATTTTCGCGCCGCTTCACAAATTATGAACTGGACGGTATAGTCCAACCCGTGAACTCCCAGCCCCCCAAAGCCGCGCCCATAGAGGCACGCGACCAGCGCGTGTTCGACGACGTGCGCGAGCTGCTGGCGGTACACGGCATGCACCTGAGCATGGACGCGGTGGCCGCGCACGTCGGTTGTTCCAAGCAAACGCTATACAGCCGCTACGGCTGCAAGCGCGAACTACTGGGCCGGGTGATGCAACACGGCGCTTCGCTCGCCACCGCGCCCTTGACCAGTGGCGACGACCGCCCACTACGTGAAACCCTGCTGGATTTCGCCGTGCAGTACCTGGAGCACCGCAACCAGCCCCGCGCCCGTCAAGCCGCGCAATTGATCGTCACCGGCGTCGCCGAATTCCGTGAGGAAGCCTGCGCGCTCTACAGTGGCAGCGCCGGGGCGCTGCGCGACCAGCTGGCTGAATGGATGCGCACCGAAATGGCGCGCGGGCGCATCATCCATGACGATCCGCATTTCATCGCCGAGATGCTGGTCAGCATGATTTCCGGTCAGGATTTCGAACGCCAACGTTTCCACGCCCCCCCCACCGCGACCAGCCAACGCAACGTCGCCAATGGGCCGAATTCGCCGTCGATGCCTTTCTGCGCGCCTTCCCGGCGCCACCAAGCGGCATCCCCGGCACCCGCTGAACATTCACCGGAGTTTTCCCGATGACCTTCCCGCTGCGCCCCCTCGCCCTCGCCGGCGCTCTCGTCCTTGGCCTTGCCGCCTGCAAGAAAGCCCCGGAACCGCAGGCCCCGCCGCCGCCGGAAGTGGGCGTCATCGAAGCCACGCCGCAGACGCTGCCGTTGCAGCGCGAACTGGTCGGCCGGCTGTCGCCGTTCCGCTCGGCCGACGTGCGCGCCCGCGTTTCCGGCGTGCTACTCAAGCGCCTTTACGAAGAGGGCCATGCGGTCAAGCAAGGCCAGCCGCTGTTCCAGATCGACCCGGCGCCGCTGCGCGCGTCGCTGGCCTCGGCCGAAGCCGCGCTGGCCTCGGCCCGCGCCACCCACGCCAATGCCAAGGCCACCGCCGACCGCGCACGCACGCTGGCGCCGCAGAACTACGTCTCGCGCGCCGACCTGGACAACGCCGAAGCGGCCGAGCGCAGCAGTGCCGCGGCCGTGCAGCAGGCGCAGGCCAGCGTCGCCAGCGCCCGCATCAACATGGGCTACGCCAATGTCACCGCGCCAATCAGCGGGCAGGCCGGCAAACAGCAGGTCACCGAAGGCGCGCTGGTCGGCCAGGGCGAAGCCACTTTGCTGACCACCATCGATCAGCTCGACCCGCTGTACGTGAACTTCTCGATGACCGCCGATGAACTGGCCGCACTGCGCGCCGCACAGGACAAGGGCGCGGTGGCGCTGGCCGGCGACGGCAAGACCACGGTGCAGGTCAACCTGCCTGACGGCAGCACCTATGCACACGAAGGCACGCTGGACTTCTCGGCGACCACGGTCGATCCGGCCACCGGCGCGGTGTCGCTGCGCGCGCAGTTGCCGAACCCGGACCACGCGCTGCTGCCCGGCGCGTTCGTCAGTTTCAAGGCCAATCTCGGCGAGCGCAGCAACGCCTACCTCGTGCCGCAGCAGGCGGTGCTGCGCGATGCGCAAGGCAGCTATGCACTGGTGGTCGGCAAGGACGGCAACGTCGCCCGCAAGAACGTGGTGCTGGACGGCCAGCAGGACGGCAACTGGCTGATTTCCTCCGGCTTGGCCGCCGGCGACCAGGTCATCGCCTCCGGCTTGCAGAAGGTGAAGGACGGCGCACCGGCCAAGCCGGTGCCGTGGCGGCCGGCCAACGCCAAGCCCGCCGCCGCGCCGGCGCAGCCGAAGTAAGGACGGAGCCGCGCCATGCCCAAATTCTTCATCGAACACCCCGTATTCGCGTGGGTGGTAGCCATTCTGATCTCGCTTGGCGGCGTGATCTCCATCCTCAACCTCGGTGTGGAGTCCTACCCCAGCGTGGCCCCGCCGCAGATCACGGTGAACGCCACCTACCCCGGCGCCAACGCCGCCACTGCCGAACAGGCGGTCACGCAGGTGATCGAGCAGCAGCTCACCGGCATCGACAACCTGGTCTATTTCAGCTCGTCCTCATCCTCCTCCGGGCGCGTGTCGATCACCCTCACCTTCGACAGCGGCACCAACGCCGACATCGCCCAGGTGCAGGTGCAGAACAAGGTGTCGCTGGCCACGCCGCGCCTGCCGGCCGAGGTGACCAAGCAAGGCGTGGTGGTGGCCAAGGCCAACGCTGGCTTCCTGATGGCCGTCGGCGTTCGATCGGACGACGGCACGGTTGATCGCGACGCGCTCAATGACATCGTCGGCTCGCGCGTGCTCGACCAGATCGCGCGCGTGCCCGGCGTCGGCAGCACCCAGCAGTTCGGCTCCGAATACGCGATGCGCGTCTGGCTGAACCCGGAGAAGTTGCAGGGCTACCATCTGTCGGCAACCGATGTATATGCCGCCCTCGGCAGCCAGAACGTGCAATTCGCCGCCGGTTCGCTGGGCAGTGACCCGGCCCCCGAGGGCCAGGCCTTCACCGCCACCGTCGCCGCTGAAAGCCGTTACAGCACTCCGGAGGAATTCGAGAACACCATCCTGCGGGCGAACGCCGACGGCAGCGTGGTGCGCCTGAAAGACGTTGCGCGCGTGGCCATCGGCGCATCCAACTACGGCTTCGACACCCGCTACAACGGCAAGCCGGTGGCCGCCTTCGCCATCCAGTTGCTACCCGGCGCCAACGCACTGGACGTGGCCAACGCGGTGCGCGCCAAGATGGACGACCTGGCCGGCAGCTTCCCGCAGGGCGTGAGCTGGTTCACCCCGTTCGACAGCACCACCTTCGTCAACATTTCCATCAAGGAAGTGATCCACACGCTGGTCGAAGCCATCGTGTTGGTGTTCCTGGTGATGCTGATCTTCCTGCAGAACTTCCGCGCGACGATCATCCCGACGCTGGTGATCCCGGTGGCGCTGCTGGGCACCTTCATGGGCATGCTGGCGATTGGCTTCACCATCAACCAGCTCACCCTGTTCGCAATGGTGCTGGCAATCGGCATCGTGGTGGATGACGCGATCGTGGTGATCGAGAACGTCGAGCGCATCATGAGTGAGGACAAGCTCGACCCGAAACCGGCCACGCAGAAGGCGATGGGCCAGATCACCGGCGCGGTGGTGGCGATCACCGTGGTACTGGCGGCGGTGTTCATCCCCAGCGCCATGCAGCCTGGCGCGTCGGGCGAGATCTACAAGCAATTCGCGCTGACCATCGCCATGTCGATGGGTTTCTCTGCGCTGCTGGCGCTGAGCTTCACCCCGGCGCTGTGCGCAGCCTTCCTCAAGCCCACCCACAACGACAACCCGAATCGGGTGTATCGCACCTTCAACAAGTACTACGGCAAGCTGGAAAAGAGCTATGTCGGCTGGGTCGGCGGTATCCTCCGCCACAGCCCGCGCTGGCTGATGGTGTTCGCGCTGCTGATCGTGCTGTGCGGCGTGCTGTTCACCCGCATGCCGGGCAGCTTCCTGCCGGAAGAAGACCAGGGCTATGCGCTGGCGATCGTGCAGCTGCCGCCGGGCGCGACCAAGGCCCGCACCAGCGCGGTGTTCGATCAAATGCTGGGCATGATGCAGGACGAGCCCGCGTTCGAAGGCATGATGCAGATCACCGGCTTCAGCTTCGTCGGTTCCGGCGAGAACGTCGGCATGGCCTTCGTGCGCCTGAAGGATTGGAGCAAGCGCGAGGAAACCGCACCGCAATTCATCCAGAAGATGAACGGCAAGGCTTTCGTCGGCATCAAGGATGCGCAGGTATTCTTCGTCAACCTGCCCACCGTGCAGGGCCTGGGCCAGTTCGGCGGCTTCGACATGTGGCTGCAGGACCGCGCCGGCGCCGGGCAGGAAGCCCTGATGCAGGCGCGCAACACCCTGCTCGGTGCCGCGTCTGCGGACAAATCATTGGTCGGCGTGCGCCCAAACACGCTGGAAAATTCGCCGCAGCTACAACTGAAGGTGGACCGCGTGCAGGCCCAAGCGATGGGCGTGTCGGTCAACGACGTCTATACCGCGATCCAGATGATGCTGGCCCCGGTATATGTCAACGACTTCTTCTACGAAGGCCGCATCAAGCGCGTGAACATGCAGGCCGATGCGGCGTTCCGCACCGGCCCCGAATCGCTGCGCAGCTATTACGTGCCCAGCGCGTTGAGCAAGGACGCGGACGGCCAGCGCTCGATGATCCCGCTCAGCACCGTGGTCAAGTCCGACTGGATTTACGCCCCGCCGGCATTGAGCCGCTACAACGGCTATTCGGCGGTGAACATCGTCGGCGCACCCGCACCGGGTGGCAGCTCCGGGCAGGCGATGGCGAGTATGGAAAACATCGTCCACGACGACCTACCCAACGGCTTCGGCTTCGACTGGAGCGGCATGTCGTACCAGGAAATCCTCGCCGGCAACGCCGCCACCTTGCTGATGGTGCTGTCGATCGTGGTGGTGTTCCTGTGCCTTGCAGCGCTGTACGAAAGCTGGTCGATCCCGGTGTCGGTGCTGCTGGTGGTACCGCTAGGCATCCTCGGCGCGGTGGTGTTCTCGCTGCTGCGCGGGCTGCCGAACGACCTGTACTTCAAGATCGGCATGGTCACGGTGATTGGTTTGGCAGCGAAGAACGCGATCCTGATCGTGGAATTCGCGGTCGAACAGCGCGCCGCCGGCAAGACCTTGCGCGAAGCGGCGATCGAAGCGGCGCACCTGCGCTTCCGCCCGATCCTGATGACCTCGTTCGCGTTCATCCTCGGCGTGCTGCCGATGGCCATTTCCAGCGGCGCCGGCGCCAACGCCCGCCACTCGCTGGGCACCGGCGTCATCGGCGGCATGCTGTTCGCCACCGTCATCGGCGTGCTGCTGATTCCACTGTTCTTCGTGGTGGTGAGGCGCGTGCTGGGCGACAAGCTGGACGAGCAGTCGCCGCAATACATCGAGCAGCACAAGGTGCGTAGCATGCAGCAGGATCGCTGAGTGGAAACGACGAAGCCCCGGCAATGCCGGGGCTTCTTCTTTTCACGCTCCCACAGGGTTCAGGCTTCAGCGCACACCGGTTTCGTTGCGCGCAATCACCATGCGCTGGATCTCGCTGGTGCCTTCGTAGATCTCGGTGATCTTGGCGTCGCGGAAATAGCGCTCCAGCGGCATTTCCTTCGAGTAGCCCATGCCACCGTGGATCTGCACGGCCTGGTGCGCAATCCACATCGCCGCCTCCGAAGCGGTCAGCTTGGCCACCGCCGCCTCGGTCGAAAAACGCTGCCCCTGCGCCTTGGTCCACGCCGCGCGCAAGGTCAGCAGCAACGCCGCGTCGAGCTTGCACTTCATGTCGGCGATCTTGGCCTGGATCATCTGGAAGCTGCCGATCGGTGCACCAAACGACTTGCGCTCCTGCACGTAAGCCACCGACGCCTCATAAGCCGCGCGGGCGATGCCCACCGCCTGCGAGGCGATGCCGATGCGCCCCGAATCAAGCAGGCTCATCGCGATCTTGAAGCCCTGCCCTTCCACGCCCAGCACATCCTCGGCACGGGCTACGTAATCCTGGAACTCGATTTCGCAGGTGGCCGAGGCACGCACGCCCAGCTTCGGCTCGGTCTTGCCGCGGCCGAAACCCGGGCGCGTGGTATCGATCATGAACGCGGTGATGCCGCGCGCGCCCTGCGCCGGGTCGGTCATCGCAAACAACACGATGTAGCGCGCCACCGGGCCGGAAGTGATCCAGCTCTTCTGGCCGTTGATGACCCAGGAGCCATCGGCCTGCTTCACCGCGCGGCAACGCATCGCGGTGGCGTCGGAGCCGGATTGCGATTCGGTCAGCGCGAACGCGCCGATCTCGCGGCCTTCGGCAATCGCGCGCACGTACACCTGCTTCTGTTCCTCGCTACCGTGGTTGAGCACGGCGTTGCAGAACAGCGAATTGTTGACCGACATGATGGTGGCGTGCGCGGCATCGGCGGCGGACACCTCGATGATCGCCAGCACGCTCGACACCGGGTCCATGCCCGCGCCACCGTACTCGACCGGCACCTCGATGCCCATCAGCCCGTTCTCGCCGAGCAGGCGGATGTTCTCCAGCGGATATTCGCCGGTGGCGTCGTGATGCTCGGCGCTGGGCGCGATCTTCTCTTGGGCGATGCGGCGGGCCACGTCCTGCAACATCAATTGTTCTTCGTTGAAGCTGAAATCCACTGCACCCCTCCCAGGGCATGACGAAGTTGCGATTGTAACTTTGTGGCGAGGAACGAGTGGAGAGGAACGAGGAACGAATAAAAGCAAAGGCCCCCACGGCTTTTGCCCTTGCCCTCTCTCGTTCCTCGTTCCTCTCCACTCGTTCCTGGCGCCTTGACCCTGCCGCATCGCGACAGCAAAATATCTCTATATCGCGATAGGTAGATATTCATGGATCTGGAAGACTGGTCAACCCGCCTGAAGGTGTTTGCCGACGCCACCCGCGTGCGCCTGCTGACCCTGCTGGAGCAGGAAGAATTGACCGTGGCCGAGCTGTCGGCCATCACCACGCTGGCGCAGCCGCGCGTGTCCACCCATCTGGCCCGCCTGAAGGAAGCCGGGCTGGTCCGCGACCGCCGTGCCGGGGTTTCCGCCTATTACCGCTTCGACGAAGCTGCGCTGGATCCGGCGCAGCGTGCATTGTGGCACGCACTCAGCAACGGCAGCGACGACCCGCTGCTGCGCCAGGACGCCGAACGCGTGCCGGCGGTGCTGGCAATGCGCGCAGCCGACCAGAACTGGGCCGACAGCGTGGCCGGCGACATGGAGCGCCATTACTCACCGGGCCGCACCTGGGAGGCGATGGCGCGCAGTGCGCTGCCGCTGCTGGAAACTGGCGACGTGCTCGACATCGCTTCCGGCGACGGCGTGCTGGCCGAACTGCTGGCCCCGCACGCGCAGCGCTACGTCTGTGTCGATACCAGCGCCCGTGTAGTCGCCGCCGCCAGCGAGCGCCTGCGCAAGCTACCCAACGTCGAGGTGCGCGAAGGCGACATGCACACGCTGCCGTTCGACGATGGCAGCTTCGACCTCGTCGTACTGATGCACGCCCTCACCTATGCCACACATCCGGCCAAGGCCGTGGCCGAATGCGCGCGCGTACTGCGCCCCGGCGGCCGGCTGATGCTGTGCAGCCTTGCCCGCCACGAGCACAAGGCCGCGGTGGAAGCCTACGGTCACGTCAACCTCGGCTTCACCGGCAAGGAACTGCGCAAGTTCGTCGAGAAGGCCGGGCTGGACGTATCCAGTCTGGAAACCGTCACCCGCGAGAAGCGCCCGCCGCATTTCGAAGTGATCTCGCTGATTGCGGTGAAGCCGGGAATTGGGAATCGGGAATTGGGAATCGGTAAAAGCAACAGCGGTGCAGCGCGGAGGATTGGCGTATGACGCCCTCTCCGTTCTCGCTGCCGTGGCTGCATCCGCAGCGCGTGGAAAAATTGCTGCGTGCGTTGGCCGAACGCATCCTGATTATCGATGGCGCAATGGGCACGATGATTCAACGGCATGGTTTGGAAGAAGCCGACTATCGTGGGCAGCGCTTCGTCGAAGGCTTTGATAGCACTCATGTGCATAGTTCTGGTTGCGGCCATGACTTGAAAGGTAACAACGACCTTTTGCTGCTAACCAAACCCGAAGTCATCGCCGGCATCCACACCGAATACCTGCAAGCCGGTGCGGATTTGGTCGAAACCAACACCTTCAACGCCACATCGGTCAGCCAGGCCGACTACCACCTTGAACACCTGGTCTATGAATTGAACAAGGCCGGCGCGCAGGTGGCGCGGCAATGCTGCGACGCCATCGAAGCGCTCACGCCGGAAAAACCGCGCTTCGTCATCGGCGTGCTTGGCCCGACCAGCCGCACCGCTTCTATCAGCCCCAACGTCAACGACCCCGGTTTCCGCAACACCAGTTTCGACGAGTTGCGCGGCACCTATCGCGAAGCCATCGACGGCCTGATCGACGGCGGCGCCGACACACTGATGGTGGAAACCATCTTCGACACGCTCAATGCCAAGGCCGCGCTGTTCGCGATCGAGGAAGTGTTCGACGCGCGCGGCGGGCGGCTGCCGGTGATGATCTCCGGCACCATCACCGACGCCTCGGGCCGTACCTTGTCCGGGCAGACCGCCGAAGCCTTCTACGCCTCGGTCGCGCACGGCCAACCGCTGTCGGTGGGCTTCAACTGCGCGCTCGGCGCAACCGACATGCGCCCGCACGTGGAGACGCTGGCGCAGGTGTCCAGCGGCTACGTCAGCGCCCACCCCAACGCCGGCCTGCCCAATGCGTTCGGCGAATACGACGAAACGCCGGAGGAGATGGCCGCCACGCTGCACGAGTTCGCCACATCCGGCTTGCTGAATCTGGTCGGCGGCTGCTGCGGCACCACGCCGGCGCACATCAAGGCCATTGCCGAAACGGTGGCCGGCATCGCCCCGCGCGCCTTGCCGCAAGCGCAGGAGCAAGCCGCATGAGTGCCACGCCCTACACCCGCCTGTCCGGGCTGGAACCGCTGGTCATCACGCCCGACCTGTTGTTCGTCAACGTAGGCGAGCGCACCAACGTCACCGGCAGTGCGCAGTTCAAGAAACTCATCAAGGAAGAACGCTACGAGGAAGCCGTCGAAGTCGCGCGCCAGCAGGTCGCCAGCGGCGCGCAGATCCTCGACGTCAACATGGATGAAGGCTTGATCGACTCCGAGAAAGCGATGACCCGCTTCCTCAACCTGATCATGTCCGAGCCGGACATCGCCCGCATCCCGGTGATGGTGGATTCGTCCAAGTGGAGCGTGATCGAGGCCGGCCTGAAATGCCTGCAGGGCAAGAGCGTGGTCAACTCGATCTCGATGAAGGAAGGTGAAGCGGCCTTCATCGAGCACGCCAGGCTGGTGCGCCGTTATGGCGCCGCCGCGGTGGTGATGGCCTTCGATGAAGAAGGCCAGGCCGACACCTGCGCGCGCAAGGTGGAAATCTGCACGCGCGCCTATCACATCCTCGTTGAGCAGGTCGGTTTCCCACCGCAGGACATCATTTTCGACCCCAACATCTTCGCCGTCGCCACCGGCATCGAGGAACACGACAACTACGCGGTGGATTTCATCGAAGCCACCCGCATCATCAAACAGACCTTGCCGCACTGCCACGTGTCCGGCGGCGTGTCTAACGTGTCGTTCTCGTTCCGTGGCAACGAAACCGTGCGGCAGGCGATTCACTCGGTGTTCCTGTACCACGCGATCAAGGCCGGTATGGACATGGGCATCGTCAACGCCGGCGCGATGCCGATTTACGACGAGCTGGAACCGGAACTGCGCGAGCGCGTGGAGGACGTGATCCTCAACCGCCGCAAGGACGGCACCGAACGCCTGCTGGAAATCGCCGAGCGCTACAAAGGCAAGAAGGGCGAGAAGAAAACCGAAGACCTCGGCTGGCGCGAAAAGCCGGTGCGCGAACGCTTGGCGCACGCACTGGTGCACGGGCTGGATGCGTGGGTCGAGGAAGACACCGAGGAAGCCCGGCAACAGGCCACGCGCCCGCTGGACGTGATCGAAGGCCCGCTGATGGACGGCATGAACGTGGTCGGCGACCTGTTCGGCGCCGGCAAGATGTTCCTGCCGCAGGTGGTCAAGTCCGCGCGGGTGATGAAGAAGGCGGTGGCCTATTTGCTGCCATTCATCGAGGCGGAAAAACTGCGCACCGGCGACGTTGGCAAGAGCAACGGCAAGATCGTCATGGCCACGGTCAAGGGCGACGTGCATGACATCGGCAAGAACATTGTTGGCGTCGTTTTGGCCTGCAACAACTTCGAGGTGATCGACCTCGGGGTGATGGTGCCGGCGCAGAAAATCATCGACACCGCCGTGGCCGAGAACGCCGACATCATCGGCGTGTCAGGGCTAATCACGCCATCGCTGGAGGAGATGAGCCACGTCGCGCGCGAGATGCAGCGGCAAGGCTTGAGCATCCCACTGATGATCGGCGGCGCCACAACTTCGCGCGCGCACACTGCGCTGAAGATCGACCCGCATTACAAATCACCGACGATCTGGGTGAAGGACGCCTCGCGCGCGGTCGGTGTCGCGCAATCACTGATTTCCGAGGAACTGCGCGGCCCGTTCGTCGCCGCCAACGAGGCCGACTACGCCGAGATCCGTCAACGTCATCGCAACCGCGGCGACGCCAAGCGGCTGGTGTCGCTGGAACACGCACGCGGCCAGCGCTTCACCTGCGACTGGTCGCAATACGACCCGCCGGTGCCGAAACAACCAGGCCTGCACGCATTCAACGACTGGCCGCTGGATGATTTGGTGCCGTACATCGACTGGTCGCCGTTCTTCAGCGCGTGGGAGTTGGCGGGCAAGTTCCCAGCCATCCTCACTGACGAAATCGTCGGCACGCAGGCCAGCGAGTTGTACCGCGATGCGCGCGCGATGCTGGACAAAATCATTGCGGAGAAGTGGCTGACGGCCAAGGCAGTATTTGGGTTGTGGCCGGCCAATAGCCGTGGGGACGATGTGGTGCTCCTTGCGGAGCACCGGGAATCGGAATCAGGGAATGAGGAATCGAAAAGCGAGCAATCGGTGCCCTCCCATTCCCGATTCTCCATTCCCCATTCCCTGCACTTCCTGCGCCAACAGGTGGACAAGCCGGCCGAACGCCCGGACTTCTGCCTCGCCGATTTCATCGCGCCGGAAAGCAGCGGCAAGCAGGACTGGATAGGCGGCTTTGCCGTCACTGCCGGCCTTGGCATCGAGCCGCATCTGGAACGCTTCCGCGCCGAGTTCGACGACTACAACGCCATCTTGCTCAAGGCGCTGGCCGACCGCCTGGCTGAAGCGCTGGCCGAACGCCTGCACCACCGCGTGCGCACCGAATTCTGGGGCTACGCGGCGGACGAGGCGCTCGACAACGAGGCGCTGATCGCCGAGAAATACAGCGGCATCCGCCCCGCCCCCGGCTACCCGGCCTGCCCCGAACACAGCGAAAAGCGCACGCTGTTCGACCTGCTCGATGCCGAACGCAATGCCGACATGATCCTGACCGAAGGCTTCGCGATGCTGCCGGCGGCGGCGGTGTCCGGCTATTACTTCAGCCACCCGCAAAGCCAGTATTTCGTTGTTGGCCGCGTGTCGAAAGAACAGGTGAGCGACTACGCCAAACGCAAGGGCGTTGACCGCGCGCAGGCCGAACGCTGGCTGGCCTCCAACCTCGACTACGACCCTGAATAACCACTGCACTTGTGAGAGCAACATCAGCAAGAAGTGGACGATGCCGATCCGCGACTGGGAGGCCGCACTGAACCGCTTTACGATCCAGTTCGAGGGACGACTCTCTCTGCTGTAAACCGAAATCCCGTTTACACAGAATTCCGCACACCCTCAGGGGAGGAGAAAAGCGACACCATCTGTCATCCTTGCCGGCGTCACCACGCGACCGCGCAGCACGCGCTTCGCCCTTGCCTGCCCCCGCCCAATGCCTTCCGCCGCCGATTCGCCCGTTCCGCAGATTCCCGTCACCAAGCTGTCCAGCTTTTATTTCTTCTACTACGCCGCGCTGGGCGCGTTCACGCCGTACTGGAGCCTGTACCTGCAATCGCGCGGCATGAGCGTGGCCGCGATCAGCGTGATGATGAGCCTGTGGTACGCCACCCGCGTCATCGCGCCGAGTACGTGGACATCGTTGGCGGCGGTGTCACCCAAACCCATCCGCTGGCTGCACGCCGGCTGCGTGTTGACCGTCATCAGCTTTGCCGGCTTCCTGATACCGCAACCGCACTGGATGCTGTACGTGGTGATGGTGGCGTTCTGCTTCTTCTACAACGCGGTGATGCCACAGTTCGAGTCCATCACCCTCACCCACCTAGGCAGCGACAGCCACCGCTACGGCATGATTCGCGTATGGGGCTCGCTGGGTTTCATCGTCGTGGTGATGTTGTTCGGTTGGCTGATCGAACGCCACGGCGCAGCGGCACTGCCGTGGTGGATGCTGCCGTTGTTCGTGCTGATGGCGGCTTCCGGCTTTCTCAACCGCTATGCGCGCCACGTGGGCAACCACACCACGCCGGTGCAGGGCTTCTGGGCGATCGTGCGGCGGCCACCGGTACTGGCGTTTTTCATCGCCGCCTTTCTCGCCCAGCTCTCGTTCGGGCCGTACTACACGTTCTTTTCCATCTACATGGAGCACCGTGGCTACGGCACGGCGATGCTTGGCCTGATGTGGACGGTGGGCGTGGTGTTCGAGGTGGCGGTGTTCTTCCTGATCGCCGGGTTCTTCCGCCGCTGGGACGCCAGCTGGCTGCTGATCGTGTCGATGGCCAGCGCCGCGCTGCGCTGGTGGGCCACCGCACTGTGGCCGGAAAACCTGCCGGTGATGCTGGCTGCACAGGCCACGCACTGCCTGGGCTTCGCCGCGTTCTTCGCCTCGGCGATGCAACTGCTGGCACGCTATTTCCCCGGCAAGCTCAATGGCCACGGACAGGGCTTGTTCTATGGTTTTTCGTCTGGCTTTGGCGGCGTGCTGGGCGCATTGGTCGCCGGCCAGCTGTGGCGGTTCGGCGACGGCAAGGTCGCCTTCATCGCCGGCGGCTGCTTTGCGCTGGCCGGGGCGTTGATTGCGTGGTGGTTCGTGCCTCAGAAGCGAGGAACGAGTTGAGAGGAACGAGGAAGGAGAGAAAGCAAAAGCCGCCAAAACCGGTTGTTGCTTTTGACGTTGCGTTTACTCGTTCCTCGTTCCTCTCCGCTCGTTCCTCACCAGCACCTACCAGACCAAATCGTCAGGCACCTGGTACATCGGGTCGGCGTAGGGGTCGTCCGCAATCGGCGCGTTGGGATCAACCTTCAATGCAACCGCTGCGGCGAAAATGCGCTCGGCTTCGGCCAGCACTTCGGCGCTGACCAGCAGGTAGCGGCCGTTCTGCTGCAACACGCCGAGCTGGCCAGCATTGAGCGCCTTGAGCTGGTCGGCGGTGACATAGATGCGCTTGATCTTGCCGCCATACGGGAAGTGGCGGGCAATCTCGGCATTGGGGTCGTTCAACCCCTTGTCCTTGATCAGCTCGTCGAGCTTCGCCTTGGCTTCGCGGCGCAGGCGCGCTTCTTCCTGCTTCTGGCGCTCGGCCTCGATGCGTTCGTCCTTTTCCCGCTGCGTACGGATCGCATAGGCCTTGGCGAGGTCGATATCCTCCTGCGAACGCGGCTTGCGGACGCCCGGCTGCCCGGCATGCGCAGGTTTCCCGCTCTGCGCCGGTTTGCCACCGTGCGCGGGCTTACCAGCGTGGCCCGGCTTGTTGCCGGCATGCTGGCCCTGTTTGCCTTGCGGGCGGCCATCGCGGCGGGTTTCGGGCTTGCGCTCCGGCTTCGGTGCGGCCTTGAAACCCAGCCCGAGCAGTTGGTCGCGGAGTGTGTCGCTCATGGTGATGCAGTGATTCGTATTGGGGGATTCGACAAAGACCGCGCCCGTTGGTTCTCGTATCGGCAACCCGGAATGGCAGGCTCCTGCCATTCCCGCCCCCATCACGAACCACCGATCACGGCGTCTCCATCAATAATGCGGCGGTGGCGGCTCGCTCGCCGGGTCGGAGGCGTTCAGTGCGTTGCGCACCTTGCCCAGGTCTTCGAGCAGCAGCCGCAATACGTCGGCATTGCGGCTGCCCTGCATGCGCGCATCGGCCAGCGCCTCGCTGAGCTCGGCCAGCGCGTGCTCCTGAAAGGACACGCGCATTTCCAGCTCGACCAGACGCGCTTCCAGCGCCTGTTCGCGTTCGCTCGACAACAGGTCGGACATGCGCAGCGCCCCGGCAGTTACGGCAGGACGCCCAGCAGTTCGACGTCGAAGGTCAACGTCGCATTCGGGCCGATCTGGCCGCCTGCGCCGTTTTCGCCGTAGGCCAGCTCGGACGGGATCCAGAAGCGGTACTTGGAACCCACCGGCATCAGCGACACGCCTTCGGTCCACCCCTTGATGACCTGGTTCAGGCCGAAGTCGATCGGCTCGCCGCGCTGGTAGCTGCTATCGAAGACTTCGCCACTGAGCAACTTGCCTTCGTAGTTGACGCGCACGCGACTGGTGGCCGTCGGGCGCTCGCCGCTGCCGGCACGCAGCACCTGGTATTGCAGGCCCGAGGCGGTGGTCACCACGCCCGGCTGTGCCTTGTTCTTCGCAAGGAAAGCATTGCCTTCCTCACGGTTGGTCTGGCCCTGCCTTGCCTGCTGCGCCTGCATTTCGGCGGCCTTGGCGGTGCTGAATGCCTGCAACGTCGCCTGCGCCTGCTCGCGGTTCATCAACGGCGTGCCCTTGGCGAGGACGGTGCTGATGGCCTGGAACACCGAATCCAGGTCGAGGTCCTTCTGGATCGGCGCCAGCGACGGGCCCACCGCATAGCTGCCCAGCATCAGGCCGACCTTCTGGCGATCCAGAGCCGGCGGCTGGCTACCCGGCGCCATGCCCGGCACCTGCTGGCCGGAACGCATCATCATCGTCGTGCGCAGCGCCTGGTCGGTCTGCTGAGCCTCGGCCTGAGACAACAGTGGCTGGCCGCCGGCAAAAGCGTTTTCGACGGCGCGACGCATCGCGGCGACATCAACTTCCGCGGCGATCGGCTCGAACGAATTGGCCACATCGACGCCGATGGCGTAACCGATCTTTTCACGTTCCGAGGTCAAAACAGACTTCTCCTTGGTCGCCGCCGGAGCGGCAGGTTGTTGCGCGACCACGGCACCAGTGGCCGCCATCGCCAGAATCAGAAGCGACGCCGTGGCGCCACGCTTTCCCATCTTCATTCGCTGCATTCTCTGGAAGTGAACAAACGCCGCCGTCGGCGCGAGGGGCGCCATTGTCGCACGCGCACCGCTGATGTCGAGGTGCGCGCCACCGCCGGTCAATGGTGGTGCGGCGCCGGTTTTGCAAGCTCGCGCTCGATCGCCGCGCGCAGTTCGGCGTCATCCGGGCGCACCTTGCTGGGGAATTGCGCGACCACCGTGCCGTCGCGCGCGATGAGGTACTTGTGGAAATTCCAGCCCGGGCGCGACGCCGGCCAGGCGGGTGAGGTCGCGGTACAGAGGCGTGGCGTCGTCACCGACCACATGCACCTTCTCGAACATCGGGAATTTCACCCCGTAGGTCAGCGTGCAGAACTCCTGTATTTCCGCCTCGGTGCCCGGCTCCTGCCCCTTGAAGTCGTTGGACGGGAAACCCAGCACCGCAAAGCCGCGCCCGCCCAGTTCCCGGTGCAAGGCTTCCAACCCTTCGTATTGCGGGGTGTAACCGCACTTGGACGCGGTGTTGACCAGCAGCAGGACCTTGCCGCCATAAGCATGGTTCAGGTTGACCGGCTCCTTACCGGCCAGCGGACGATAGTCGCGGTCCAGCAAGACCGGGCCGGCGGCAATGGCCGGGGCCGCCACGACGGCGGCAATCGCGATACCCATCAACAGGTTGCGCAGTTTCATCGGGGTTCTCCGGGGTGACAGTCATCAGGGACAAAAGACTAGGCCATCAGTTGGGCCAGCAGGGAGTTGCATGTTGGCGCATCGGTGTTATAGTTGCGTACAACACCAGTCACCCACGCATGGGGAGCCGCAATGAACCCGAAGCACTGCCGACTTGCCTTCCCGGCCCTCGCCGCGGCCGGCACGCTGTTGCTGCTGGGCTGCACGCTGTCGATGCCCGCCAACCGCGACGCGGCCTCTTCGCCCGACGCCATGCTGGCCGACGAAACGCCCTCGCAGGAAAAACCGCGCCGCCAAGCCCGCCGCGTGCGTGCCAGCCTGTCCCTGCCCTATTTCTCGTTCGCACGCCCGCTGAACCCACGGAGCTGACCATGAGCGATATCCAGTGGAGCGATGGCGCTCCCATCTACCGCCAGTTGAAGGATCGCGTCATCGCGATGATGCTGGACGGCCTGTTGAAGCCGGGCGACGCCCTGCCCTCGGTGCGGCAGGTGGCCGCCGAATACCAGTTGAACCCGATCACCGTCTCGCGCGCCTACCAGGAGCTGGCCGACGAGAACCTGGTCGAGAAGCGCCGCGGCCTCGGCATGTTCATGACCGAGGAGGCCGCGCTGAAACTGCGCGGCAGCGAGCGCGAACGTTTTCTCAACGAAGAGTGGCCAGGCGTGCTGGCGCGCATCCAGCGCCTGGGCCTGACCTTGGACGAACTGCTGCCCCCCGGGGACCACACCATGAATGCCACTGCCGAAACCGTCGTTTCCGCCCGCGGCCTGCGCAAGGCCTACAAGCAGAAACCGGCGCTGGACGACACCAGCTTCACCATTGCCCCGGGCCGCATCGTCGGCCTGATCGGCCCCAACGGCGCCGGCAAGACCACCGCGCTGAAGGCCATGCTCGGCCTGACCGCGTTCGAAGGCGAGCTGCGCGTGCTCGGCATGGACCCACGCACCCAGCGCAACGCACTGATGAACGATGTCTGCTTCATCGCCGATGTGGCGGTACTGCCGCGCTGGCTGCGGGTCAAGGAGGCCATCGACTTCGTCGCCGGCGTGCACCCGCGCTTCGACCGCGCCCGCTGCGAGCGTTTCCTCGCCAACACCAAACTGCAGCCGAAGCAGCGCGTGGGCGAGCTTTCCAAAGGCATGGTGGTGCAGCTGCACCTGGCGCTGGTGATGGCCATCGACGCGCGCGTGCTGGTGCTGGATGAACCCACGCTGGGTCTGGACATTCTGTACCGCAAGGAGTTCTACCAGCGCCTGCTGGAAGATTATTTCGACGAGCAGAAGACCATCGTCATCACCACCCACCAGGTCGAGGAGATCGAGCACATCCTCACCGACGTGCTGTTCATCCGCGACGGCAAGATCGTGCTGTCGGCCGACATGGAAAGCCTGTCCGGCCGCTACACCGAGCTACTGGCCTCGGCCGACACCGTGCAGGCCGCGCGCGAGCTGCGCCCGATCGACGAGCGCGCATTGCCGTTCGGCAAGACCGTGCTGCTGTACGACGGTGTTGAGCAAGCGCAACTGGAAGCACTGGGCGAAACCCGCACGCCCGGCCTCGCCGACCTGTTCGTCGCCATCATGAAGGGAACCTACGCATGAACGCCGTCCACCACATCACCCCGCTGGGCAAGTTCAAGTGGCTGCTCAAGCGTGAATACTGGGAAAACCGCGGCGGTTTCCTGCGCGCGCCCATCGTTGCGGGCGGCATTTCGCTGCTGCTGACGCTGATGGCGATCATTGCCGGGCTGTGGGCGAGCCACCGCTCTGATCTGCACGTTGATGGCGTCAAAATCAACGGCTTGAATCTGGACGCCCTCACCCGCCAAATGTCGCCCGAAGACATGGCCCGCCTGGGCGATGGCATGAACCTCACCCTGCTGCTGAGTAGCGCGTGGCCGTTCATTACCTTGGCCTTCGTGGTGTTCTTCTACTGCCTTGGCGCGTTGTACGACGACCGCCGCGACCGCAGCGTATTGTTCTGGAAGTCGATGCCGCTGTCGGACACGCAAACCGTGTTGTCCAAATTGGCCAGCGCAATCGTGGTTGCGCCGGTATTGGCATCGCTGGCGGGCATCCTGACCATGTACAGCTTCCTGCTGATGATTAGCGTGGTGGTGTTGGCCCACGGCGGTAGCCCGATGGCCCTGATTTGGGGGCCAGCCGAACCGCTAACCATCACCGCCGGCCTGCTGTGCTGGATACCGGTGTACGCCTTGTGGGCGCTGCCGACGGTGGGCTGGCTGTTGCTGTGCTCGGCATGGGCCAAGAGCAAACCGTTCCTGTGGGCGGTAATGCTGCCGGTATTTGCGGGCGTCATCGTTAGCTGGTTCGGGCTGATGAAGCTGTTTGCGCTGAATACCGGCTGGTTCTGGGCGCACGCGGTCGGCCGCCTGCTGCTGGGCACCGTGCCCGGTATCGAGATGGCGTATCAAGCGGAAGCCACCCAAGGCCAATCGCTGGAATCGGTACTGCACGGCTTCGCCCCAGCCGCCCAGTGGGCAACCTTGACCAGCCCGCAACTGTGGATTGGTGCAGTGGTCGGCGTGTTGTTCGTCGTCGCCGCCATCTGGTTGCGGCAGCGCCGCGACGAAATCTGAGCACTCACGAGGATTCCTGATGAAAATCATGCCGATGAAGACCGTATCCCTGCTGCTCTCGCTGGCCCTGCTGCCGGCCAGCGCCCTTGCCGGCGACCACTGCACGTTCAGCCGCCCACAGGCGCTGGACCTCGACCTCGTCGGCGCCAGGGCGGTGGTATTCGAAGTGCACGGCCACCAGCTGGAACTGCAAGCCGGCCCCGGCGCGCCGGGCGCGCTGTCTGGCCGCGCCTGCGCCTCGACGCAGGACTTGCTGGAGCAGCTGTCACTGACCCAGCGCAAGGCCGGCGACAAGCTGATTGTCACGCTGGAACGCCGCAACCAGGGGCTGAACATCAACCTCGGCAACACCTACGCACGGCTCGACATCCGCGGCACCGTGCCGGACACGCTGCTGGTGCAGCTCAAGGTCGGCTCCGGCGACGCCACGCTGGCCGGCGCACGGGCGATGAGCGCCGACGTCGGTTCCGGCGACGTCAAGGCCCGCGACATCCACGGGCAAGCGACCATTGCGGTCGGCTCCGGCGACGTCGAGCTCGACCGCGTCGGCGCACTGCATGTGGTGTCGCTGGGCTCGGGCGACATCAAGGTCAAAAATGTGCGCGGCGACGCCAGGGTCGGCACGGTCGGCTCCGGCGACTTGGCAGTGCACGGCGTACAGGGCGCGGTGCAGATCGACAGCATCGGCTCGGGCGACGTCGAACTCGGCGACGTGCGCGGCACGGTCAGCCTCGGCACGCTGGGCTCGGGCGACCTGGACGTGCGCAATGCCGGCGGCCTGAACGTGCAGCGCACCGGCAGCGGCTCGGTCCGCCATGCCGGCGTATCCGGCACCATCGACCTGCCGCGCAAACGCTGACTCCCCATCCCCGACCAAGGAACACAAGCCATGAAAGCCTTCAACGCCCCCCTGCTGGTCCTGTTGCTGTGCCTGCCACTGGCCGCCTGCGGTGAACGCCCGTCGCACGCCGATGCGCCCGATGCCGACACCACCCTCGGCCAAAAGGTTCGTGAAGCCACCGACAAGGCGCGCAAGGAGCTAGCCGAGAAGAACATCAGCGTTTCCAGCAAGGACGGCGTGAAGGTGGAAATCAGCCCGACCGGCGACCTGCTGATCGACGGCAATGCTATCGCCATCGACGTCGCCCAGCGCCGGCTGCTGCTGCAATACCGCGAACAAATGGTGAAGGTGGCCGAGGCCGGCATCGAGATTGGCGTGCAAGGCGCCAACCTCGGTGCGCGCGCCGCCGGCGAGGCGATCAAGGGCATTTTCTCCGGCAATACCGACCAGATCGAAGCACGGGTCAACGCCGAGGCGAAGAAGCTGGAGGAAAGTGCGCTGAAAATCTGCGACCAGATGCCGGGCATGCTCGCCACCCAACAGCAATTGGCCACGGCCATTCCCGAGTTCAAGCCTTACGCGACGATGGGGCAGGACGACATCGACGAGTGCCGCAAAGGGCATGTGCAACTGCGGTAACAGGCAAGCGCTCGCAAGCGCAGGTGGGGCCGAGCGCAGCGAGGCCCAGCACCATGAGGCATCGAACATGGCGATGGCGGGCTTTCTTCGCCCACCCAAGCTACGCCGCCATCTGCGGCGGGAGCGCTAAAATACCGCTCCCGCCGCGCTTGCTCCTGCCGCCATGAAGAAATTGCTGCCCGTCCTGATTGCCTGCGCCACGCTGCTCGCCGGCTGCGGCGACCGCGAGAAGTACGCCGCCCACCGCGCCGAGCGCAGCAAGCCCAAGGCCGAGGTCAGTGCCGAGCAGGTCGCGATACGGCGCGCGCCCTACCCCAACCTGACCGTGTTGCCCGACGGCCGGCTGCTGGTGGATGACATCGAGATCCCGCTGAAAGCCGAGCAGCGCGCGGTGCTGCAGGACAGCTTTGCCCGCTTGCAGGTCCTGCGCCAGAACACCTTGACCGACGCCGCCACGACCGACAAGGCCGGCGAGCGCAGCGTGCCGATCCAGGTCCCGACCGGGCAACCCGTATTCCCGGTGGACATCGCCCAGCGTATCCCCGAATTCAAGGAGTACGGCGAAGCGCTGGCCAACCCGCGCGCGGTGCGCTGAGGCTGTAGCCCCTCTCCCATCGGGCGAAAGTGCACGGCTTGCGCGCCACTGGCGTGCGTGCGGTTGAGCGCCCGCGCCGCTGGCATGGGCCGGGGCAAGGGGGCAAGGGAGTCCAGACAGTTCAGGCACCACGAACTTCGCTCGCCCCTCATCCGCCCTTCGGGCACCGTCTCCCGATGGGAAAAGGGAACCGCTTATCACTCACCCCTGAATGCCGCCCTGCGTCAGCGTCGCCGGGTCCAGCAAGCGCTTCAACTCGGCCTCCGGCAAGCCGCTGTCTTCGCGTGCCACCTCCAGCACCGGCCGCCCTTCCTTGTAGGCACGCTTGGCGATCGCCGCGGCCTTCTCGTAACCGATGATCGGGTTCAGCGCGGTGACCAGGATCGGGTTGCGGTCCAGCGCTTCCTTGACCTTGTCCTGCCGCACCTTCAACCCGGCAATGGCCGAATCGGCCAGCAGCGTCATCACGCTGGACAGCAGCCGGATCGAATCCAGCAGGTTGGCCGCAATCAACGGCAGCGCCACATTCAACTGGAAATTGCCGGCCTGCCCGGCAATGGTGATGGCGGCGTGGTGGCCGATGACCTGCGCAGCGGCCATCACGGTTGCCTCCGGGATCACCGGGTTGACCTTGCCCGGCATGATCGAGCTGCCCGGCTGCAACGCAGGCAATTCGATTTCGCCCAGCCCGGCCAGCGGCCCGGCGTTCATCCAGCGCAGGTCGTTGGCGATCTTGATCAGCGCCACCGCCAGCGCGTTGAACTGGCCGGACAATTCCACCGCATCGTCCTGCGCCGCCAGGCCTTCGAACTTGTTGGCCGCACTTTCAAACTTGACCCCGGTACTGGCTGACAGCGCCCGCGCGACCTTACCGCCAAAGCGCGGGTCGGCGTTGATGCCGGTGCCGATGGCGGTGCCGCCCAACGGCAGCCGGCGCAGGCGTTTGAGCGCGTCCTCGATACGGCCCTGCGCCGACGCCAGTTGCGCCGACCACGCGCCGAACTCCTGCGCGAAGGTCAGCGGCATGGCGTCCATCAGGTGGGTGCGCCCGGTCTTGACCACCTTGCCCAGCGAACGCCCGCGCCTGTCGATGGTCTTGCGCAGGTGCTTGAGCGCCGGCAGCAGGGTTTCCACCGTTTCCAGTTGCGCCGAGACGCGGATGGCGGTGGGGATCACGTCGTTGGAACTCTGCCCGAGGTTAACGTGGTCATTGGGATGCACATGGGTCTTGCCAGCCTTGCCACCAAGGTTGGCAAGCGTGGCGATGACCTCGTTGGCGTTCATGTTCGACGAGGTGCCCGAGCCAGTTTGATAAACATCGACCGGGAAATGCGCGTCGTGCGCGCCGGCCGCCACCTCCGCAGCTGCCGCCGCAATCGCCTTGCCCACGGCCTTCGGCAACAAGCCCAGCTCGGTGTTGACTTGTGCCGCCGCGCCCTTGACCAAGCCCAGCGCACGGATGAAGGCACGCGGCATCTTCTGCCCGGACACAGGGAAATTCTGCACCGCGCGTTGGGTCTGCGCGCCCCACAGCGCCTCGGCCGGCACCTGCAGTTCGCCCATGCTGTCGTGCTCAACCCGGTATTTCTCGCTCATTCGCTTGTCTCCAAAATAGTGGAAGGAAGTCAGCGGCTGGCACCGTGCTGGCGGCTGCGTGAAGGATACGCCGTGCCCCCGCAGGAGCGCACCTTGGTGCGCGATGGGGCTTTCCCGTTTTGAATCCCCGCGCAGGGATGTACGGGCTGTTGCGGAGGAATCTGCATGACAGCCTCGGTCGCGCACCAAGGTGCGCTCCTACCGGGGCCGGCAGCGGCCCGCCCCTGCCGTAGAATATGGCCCCCACCGCCAACTCCCCCGGCCGCCCCCATGACCGATTCCGCTCTGCTCGCCCTGTCCCCGCTCGATGGCCGCTACGCCTCCAAGGTGGATGCGCTGCGCCCGATCTTCTCCGAGTACGGCTTGATCCGTGCGCGGGTGAAGGTGGAGGTCGAATGGCTGCTGGCGCTGGCTGCCGAGCCGGGCATCGATGAATTGGCCAACTTCTCCGCCGCCGGCAAGGCCACCCTGCGCGCGCTGGCCGAGGGCTTCAGCCCGGCCGATGCGGCGCGGGTCAAGGAGATCGAGCGCACCACCAACCACGACGTCAAGGCGGTCGAATATTTCATCAAGGAACGCCTGCGCGACGATGCCGAACTGGCCCCGGCGCTGGAGTTCGTGCATTTCGCCTGCACCAGCGAGGACATCAACAACCTGTCCTACGGCTTGATGCTGGCCGAAGCACGCGAAAAGGTGCTGCTGCCGGCCTATTCCGGCATCGCCGCCACGCTGCGCACGCTGGCCCACGCGCAGGCGGCGCAGCCGATGCTCTCGCGTACCCACGGCCAGACCGCCTCGCCGACCACGCTGGGCAAGGAAATCGCCAACGTCGTCGCCCGTCTGGAACGGCAAATCACGCAGATCGGCGCGGTCGAGCTGACCGGCAAGATCAACGGTGCGGTCGGCAACTACAACGCCCACGTCGCCAGCTACCCGAACATCGACTGGCCGGCCTTCGCCGAACGTTTCGTCACTTCGCTGGGGCTGGTGTTCAATCCCTACACCACCCAGATCGAGCCGCACGACAACATTGCCGAAATCGGCGACGCCGCGCGCCGCGCCAACACCATCCTCGTTGACTTGGCCCGCGACATCTGGGGCTACGTCTCGCTGGGTTACTTCAAGCAGAAGCTCAAGGAAGGCGAAGTCGGCTCCTCGACCATGCCGCACAAGGTCAACCCCATCGACTTCGAAAACGCCGAGGGCAACTTCGGCATCGCCAACGCCCTGTTCGAGCATTTCTCGGCCAAACTGCCGATCAGCCGCTGGCAGCGCGACCTCACCGACTCCACCGTGCTGCGCGCGCTCGGCACCGCCTTCGGCCACGGCCAGGTGGCGCTGGACTCGCTGGCCAAGGGCCTGAGCAAGCTGGAAGTGAACCCGCAGCGGCTGGACGCCGACCTCGACGCGGCGTGGGAAGTGCTGGCCGAAGCCGTGCAAACGGTGATGCGCCGCCACGGCCTGCCCAACCCCTACGAACAACTGAAGGCACTGACCCGCGGCCAGGGCATCACCGCCGCATCGATGCGCGCCTTCGTCGAAGGGCTGGAATTGCCCGCCGAGGACAAGCAACGCCTGCTGGCGATGACCCCGGGCAGCTACACCGGCCTGGCCGAAACGTTGGCCAAGGCCATCTGACTTGCTTCCCGCCCCCTCACTTTCGTGCAACGCACGAAGGGGAGGGTTGGGGAGGGGTGCTTTGGCTGTTGCTTGTCGCAAGCCTCAAAACCTACCCCTCCCCAACCCTCCCCTTCGGCTCTCGCCGAAAGAGGGAGGGGGCAAAAGCCCCGAGCTTCGGGATGTCCACCGAAGTCGCCTCCGCATCTACCAAGGATTCCCCATGGCTACCGCCAAGCCCAAAAACCTTCCCCATCGAAGTCCAGGCCCGCCCGGGGCAGATGCTGGGCATGCCCGCAGAACGCTTCCTCCGCGACTACTGGCAGAAGCGCCCGCTGCTGGTCCGTGGTGCCTTCGCCGATTTCGAAACCCCGGTGCTGCCCGAAGACCTCGCCGGGCTGGCCTGCGAGGAAGGCGCGCTGGCGCGCATCGTCAGCCATGACCCGGCCACCGACGAATGGGCGCTGCGTACCGGCCCGTTCAACGAAGAAGACTTCCCCGGCATGCCCGACCACGACTGGACCTTGCTGGTGCAGGACGTGGACAAGTGGGACCCCGACGTGCGCGCCCTGCTCGCCAATTTCGGCTTCCTGCCGCGCTGGCGCATGGACGACGTGATGATCAGCTTCGCCGCCACCGGCGGCGGCGTCGGCGCGCACGTTGATCAATACGACGTATTCCTGCTGCAGGCCTTTGGCCAGCGCCGCTGGAAGATCGACGCCAGTGAATCCATCAAGGGCAAGCGCCCGCCGCTGGGTTTCCGCGACGATGTCGAACTGAAACTGCTCAAGACCTTCAAACCCACCCACGACTGGGGCGCCGGAGCCGGGCGACATGCTGTACCTGCCGCCGAACGTGCCGCATGACGGCGTCGCGGTGAATCCCTGCCTGACCTTCTCCTTCGGCATGCGCGCACCGTCCTCGGCCGAGCTGATCAGCGACTGGCTGGACGATCTGGTCTGCGACGCCGACGAAGCCATCCGTTACCAGGACCCGGACCTGAAACTGCCGGCCGATGCCAACGAAATCGACGACGCGGCGATGAAGCGCGTGGTCGCCGCGCTCAATGCGCTGCGCATGAATGACCCGGATCGTCTCGGCGACTGGTTCGGCCGTTTCATCACCACCTACCGCGCCGCCGGCGACATCCTCCCCTCGCAGGCGCCGCCCGCACCGCAGGACGTGGAAACGGCGCTGTCCGAAGGCGGCCTGCTCGAACGCCACCCGTGGGCGCGGCTGGCGTGGCGACGCGCCAGCAAGGGCGCCAGCCTGTATTGCTCGGGCCGCAATTTCGCGCTGTCGGTCAAGGACGCGCAGGTGCTTGCCGCGTCCGAACAGATCGACGACACCGCCTTCGCCAAACTCTCGGCCAAGGGCCGCGCCACGGTGCTGGAACTGCTGGCCGGCGGCCACTACCAGTTGCTGGACGCCGAAACGCTGGCGGCGATGCAGGCCGAGCAGGATGCGCTGGAAGTGATGGAAGAAGCCTTCGCCGCGGATTTCGGCGACGAGGACGACGATGCCCCCGAGCTGGAAATCGAGGTCATCGAATACGCCGAAGCCGGCGCAGGCGAGCCGTCCAGCGCCGCCGTGGAAACCGTGCAGGTCAACGAAGAAGGTGTCGAGGTCGTGGTGATCTGCGGCGACGACGAAGCGCAATAACCGCACTGAACCACCCCACATGAACAATAACGCCGCCATCCGCATCGAAACTGCGGACTACCCCCGCCAGCACGAACAACTGCACGCACTGCGGCGGGCGGTGTTTGTCGATGAGCAACGGATTGCCGCGGAACTGGAGACCGACGAACTCGATCCGGTCAGCCACCATGTCATCGCCCTGACTGCCACCGGCCAGATCGTCGGCACCGGCCGGTTGACGCCGCAGCAGCACATCGGCCGGATGGCGGTGGCCGCCGGCTGGCGCAACCGCGACGTCGGCGCCGCGCTGCTGCAAGCCCTGCTGGCCGAGGCCACGCGCCGTGGCTGGGGTGAAGTGACCCTGCACGCGCAGATCAGCGCCAAGGATTTCTACATCCACAACGGCTTCCTGCCCGAAGGCGCGGAGTTCGAGGAAGCCGGCCTCACCCACCAGAGCATGCGCCGCCGCCTGGACGGCCCGATGCACGTGCAGGACCTGGCCCAGGCCGGCGCAGCGGCCACCGCCGTGGTCCATCGCGCGCGCCGCCGCCTGCTGCTGCAATGCCGCGGCAGCGACGCCGCCCTGCTTGGCCAGCCTGCACTGTTGCAGGCGCTGCGCCATTTCGCCAGCGCCCGCCATGACAAACAGGCGCTGGTGCTGCTGCAAGATGGCGACCTGCAAGCACTGCCGGCCGCGCTGCAGGCGCTGATGCAACGCCTGCCCAGCGTGTTCCAGTTGCGCACACCGCTTGATCCGTCCGACGCGCAGCCGGGCCCGGCCGCGTTCATCAACGACAATGGCGACTGCTACTTTCGTCCAATGGGCGAACGCATCGATGGCGAGCTGTCGCTGGATGCCCCGTCGCGCGCGCGTCCGCAGGAAGCCCGATTCCAGCGGCTGTGGGAGCACTCGCAGGACTGTCCCGGCCTTCGCGCCCTCGGCATCTGAGCTTGGTCCAGGCAGGACAGGCAATGGCCAAACATTAATCCGGCGGACAGCCGAAGCGCCCCTTCCTGTCCCTGCGCAGGTATAATTCGGCGGATTCATCACGCCCGTGCGGCGCCCTCCCGCAAGGCTCCGCCGGTTCCCCGAGTTATCCCCCACAAGCGAATCCAACTCTCCATCGTGGACAATCTACTGAAGCAGTTTGCGCAGTCATCGCAACTCGCCGGCGGCAACGCCTCCTATATCGAGGACCTGTACGAGCAGTACCTCGTCTCTCCGGACAGTGTCGATCCCAAATGGAAGTCCTGGTTCGACGGCTTCAAGGGCCGCGAGGCCGGTGATGTCCCGCACTCTGCGGTCATTGCCCACATCGCCGAGGCTGGCCGCAACGCAGCTTCCGGCGCGGCTGCCGGTGGCAGCGGCGACGAGCGCGAGCGCAACGTCGGCCGCCTGATCACCGCCTACCGCTCGCGCGGCCACCTCGGCGCCAAACTCGACCCGCTGGGCCTGACCCCGCCGGTCAACCCGCCCGACCTGAGCCTGCCGTTCCACCACCTGTCCGACGCCGACCTCAACGACGAGTTCAGCACTGGCGGCGTCGGCGGCCAACCGCGCATGAAGTTGCGCGACCTGCTGGCACGCCTGAAGGCCACTTACACCGGCTCCATCGGTGCCGAGTTCATGTACATCGCCGAAGTCGATCAGCGCCAGTGGCTGTACCAGCGGCTGGAAGCGGCCGGCGGCAACTATGCCCTCGACACCGACACCCAGCGCCGCACGCTGGAGCGCCTCACCGCCGCCGAAGGCCTGGAGCGCTACCTGCACACCAAGTACGTCGGCCAGAAGCGCTTCTCGCTGGAAGGCGGTGATTCGCTGATCCCGATGATGGACACGGTAATCCGTGGCGCCGGCAAGGATGGCGTCAAAGATGTCATCATCGGCATGGCCCACCGTGGCCGCCTGAACGTGCTGGTCAACACCCTCGGCAAGAACCCGCGCAAGCTGTTCGACGAATTTGAAGGCCGTTTCGAGCACGACGACCGCGCCGTGGCCGGCGACGTGAAGTACCACATGGGCTTCTCCGCCGACGTCGCCACCGACGGCGGCCCGGTGCACCTGGCGCTGGCGTTCAACCCCTCGCACCTGGAAATCGCCGACCCGGTGGTCGCCGGTTCCGTGCGTTCGCGCCAGGAACGCCGTGGCGACACCGCGCGCCGCCAGGTGATGCCGATCCTGATCCACGGCGACGCCGCGTTCGCCGGCCAGGGCGTGGTGATGGAGCTGTTCCAGATGTCGCAGGCGCGTGGCTTCGCCGTCGGCGGCACCGTGCACATCGTCATCAACAACCAGGTCGGCTTCACCACCTCCAACCGCGACGATTCGCGCTCGACCCTGTACTGCACCGACATCGCCAAGATGGTCGGCGCGCCGGTGCTGCACGTGAACGGCGACGACCCGGAGGCCGTGGTATTTGCCGCCAAGCTGGCCTATGACTTCCGCCAGCAGTTCCACAAAGATGTGGTCATCGACCTGGTCTGCTACCGCCGCTGGGGCCACAACGAGGCCGACGAGCCGGCGATCACCCAGCCGCTGATGTATCAGGTGATTCGCAAGCACAAGACCACCCGCGAGCTGTACGCCGAGAAGCTGGAAGCCGCAGGCGTGATTCCGGCGGGCGGCGGCAAGGCGCTGGTGGATGCCTACCGCGACAAACTCGATTCCGGCGAGGTCACCACCGAGCTGGCCACGGTCGAAAAGACCCAGCCGAGCAGCAAATTGTTCGTCGATTGGCCGAAGCTGCTGGCCGGCAAGCTGTCCGACCCGGTCAGTACCAAGGTGCCGATGGCCGAGCTGACCCGCTTGGCCAAGCTCATCAACACTGTCCCCGCCGAAGTGGAACTGCACTCGCGCGTGGCCAAGGTGTATGACGACCGCCGCAAGATGGCCGCTGGCGAAATTCCGGGCGACTGGGGCTTTGCCGAAAACCTCGCCTACGCCACCTTGCTCGACGCCGGCCACGGCCTGCGTTTGGTCGGCCAGGACGTGGGGCGTGGCACCTTCACCCACCGCCACGCCATCCTGCACGAGCAGAAGACCGACGCTTACTACCTGCCGCTGCGCCAATTGGTGCAGTCGCCGGAACAGGCCACCATCATCGATTCGCTGCTCAGCGAAGAAGCGGTGATGGCCTACGAATACGGCTTCTCCACCACCGACCCCAACACCTTGTGCATTTGGGAAGGCCAGTTCGGTGACTTCGCCAACGGCGCACAGGTGGTGATTGACCAGTTCATCGCCTCCGGCGAAGCCAAGTGGGGCCGCATTTCCGGCCTGACCCTGCTGCTGCCGCACGGCTACGAAGGCCAAGGCCCGGAACACAGTTCGGCGCGTTTGGAGCGCTTCCTGCAACTGTGCGCGCTGGAAAACATGCTGGTCTGCGTGCCTTCGACCCCGGCGCAGGCCTTCCACATGCTGCGCCGCCAGTTGTGCATGACCACCCGCAAGCCGCTGGTGGTGATGTCGCCGAAGTCGCTGCTGCGCCACAAGCTGGCCGTTTCGACCTTGGACGAACTGGCCAACGGCGAGTTCCAACACCTGATTGGTGACGCCACTGCCGACGCCAAGAAGGTCAAGCGCGTGGTGCTGTGCTCGGGCAAAGTCTACTACGACTTGCTCGAAGACCAGACCAAGCGCGGCCAAGACGACGTTGCCATTTTGCGTGTGGAACAGCTCTACCCGTTCCCGCGCCCGCAGTTGGCCGCCGAGTTGAAGAAGTACGGCAAGGCCACCGACGTGGTGTGGTGTCAGGAAGAACCGCAGAACCAAGGCGCGTGGTACCAAATTCGCCACCACCTGCAAGCCTGCTTGGCCGATGGTCAGGCGCTGCATTACGCAGGTCGTTCGCGTTCGCCCTCGCCCGCCGTTGGCCACATGGCCGACCACGTGCGCGAGCAGCAGCAGTTGGTCGCCGACGCACTGGTCAACCCGTTCAACGACCAAGTCGCTGAATAATTACCCCCTTTCACGAATAGACACGAATCAGGAACCTCACGCATGGCCACCGAAGTCAAAGCCCCGGTACTGCCCGAATCCGTCGCCGACGGCACCATCGCCACTTGGCACAAGAAGGTGGGCGAAGCCGTCAAGCGCGACGAGAACCTGCTCGATCTGGAAACCGACAAGGTGGTGCTGGAAGTGCCTGCCCCGGTTGATGGCGTGCTGAAGGAGATCAAGTTCAAGGAAGGCGACACCGTCACCAGCAGCCAGGTCGTGGCGATCATCGAGGAAGGCGCGGTCGCCGCCGCACCGGCTCCAGCCGCCGCCGAAGCACCGAAGGCCGCCGCAGCGGCGGCTCCGGTCGCCGCTGCCGCACCGGCCCCGGCCGCCAAGTCGGCCGCAGACAGCCTGCCGCCGGGCGCCCGCTTCTCGGCGATCACCGAAGGCGTGAACCCGGCCGACGTGGAAGGCACCGGCCGCCGCGGCGCGGTGACCAAGGAAGACATCGTCAACTTCGCCCGCAACGGCGGTGCCGGCAAGGCCGGCGGCGCACGTCCGGAAGAGCGCGTGCCGATGACCCGCATCCGCAAGCGCATCGCCGAGCGCCTGATGCAGTCCAAGGACTCCATCGCGATGCTGACCTCGTTCAACGAGGTCAACCTGGCCAAGGTCGCCGCCGCGCGCAAGGAGCTGGGCGAAGACTTCCAGAAGGCCCACGGCATCAAGCTGGGCTTCATGAGCTTCTTCGTGAAGGCCGCTGCCAACGCGCTGCAACGCTTCCCGATCGTCAACGCCTCGGTCGATGGCGACGACGTCATCTACCACGGCTATTCCGACATCTCGATCGCCGTCTCGACCGACAAGGGCCTGGTCACCCCGGTGCTGCGCAACGTCGAGCGCATGTCCTTCGCCGACATCGAGAAGGGCATCGCCGAATACGCCAAGAAGGCGCGCGACGGCAAGCTCGGCCTTGACGACCTGCAGGGCGGCACCTTCACCGTGACCAACGGCGGCACCTTCGGCTCGCTGCTTTCGACCCCGATCGTCAACCCGCCGCAGAGCGCCATCCTCGGCATGCACACCATCAAGGAGCGCCCGATCGCCGAGAACGGCCAGGTCGTGATCGCGCCGATGATGTACCTGGCGCTGTCCTACGACCACCGCATCATCGACGGCAAGGACGCGGTGCAGTTCCTGATGGACATCAAGAACCAGTTGGAAAACCCGGGCCGGATGCTGTTCGGCCTGTAAGACTCACGTCAGGAACGAGTGAAGAGGAACGAGGAACGAGTGAAAGCAAGGCTTTTCTCTCGTTTCTCGTTTCTCGTTTCTCGTTCCTTGTCACCAAGCAATTGAACAGGGAATACCACGCACATGTCTGAGAACTTCGACGTCGTTGTCATCGGTGCCGGCCCGGCCGGCTACCACGCCGCCATCCGTGCCGCGCAGCTGGGCCTGAAGACCGCCTGCATCGACGCGGCGCTGGGCAAGGACGGCAAGCCGGCGCTCGGTGGCACCTGCCTGCGCGTGGGCTGCATCCCGTCCAAGGCGCTGCTGGATTCCTCGCACCAGTACCACAACATGCAGCACCAGTTCGCGCAGCACGGCATCAGCTTCAAGGACGCCGGCATCGACGTGGGCACCATGGTGGGCCGCAAGGACGCCATCGTGAAGCAGTTCACCGGCGGCATCGCGCAGTTGTTCAAGGCCAACAAGGTCACCGCCTACTACGGCTTCGGCCAGTTGCAGGCTGGCAACGTGGTCAAGGTCACCCAGCACGACGGCAGCATCGTTGAGCTGAAAGGCACCAACGTCATCATCGCCGCCGGTTCGGATTCGATTGAACTGCCGTTCGCCAAGTTCGACGGCGACACCATCGTCGATAACGTCGGCGCGTTGGACTTCACCGAAGTGCCGAAGCGTCTGGCCGTCATCGGTGCCGGCGTGATTGGCCTGGAGCTGGGCAGCGTGTGGAAGCGCCTCGGCGCGGACGTCACCATTCTCGAAGCCATGCCGGATTTCCTCGCCGCTGCCGACGCCGAGGTGTCCAAGCTCGCCGCGCGCGAGTTCAAGAAGCAGGGCCTGGACATCAAGCTCGGCGCCAAGGTCAGCAAGGCCGAAGTGACCGCCCAAGGCGTGGTCATCACCTACACCGACGGTGAAGGCGAAAAGACCCTGACCGTGGACAAGCTGCTGGTGGCAGTGGGCCGCCGTGCCGCCACCCGTGGCCTGCTGGCCGACGGCACCGGCGTGCAGGTCAACGAGCGCGGCCAGATCGTGGTCGATGACCATTGCCACACCGGCGTCAACGGCGTGTGGGCAGTGGGCGACTGCGTGCGCGGCCCGATGCTGGCGCACAAGGGCTTCGAGGAAGGCATCGCGGTGGCCGAATTGATTGCCGGCCTGCCGGGCCACGTCAACTTCGACACCATTCCCTACGTCATCTACACCAGCCCGGAAATCGCCTGGGTCGGCAAGACCGAACAGCAGCTCAAGGCCGAGGGCGTGGCCTACAAGGCCGGCAGCTTCCCGTTCGCCGCCGTGGGCCGCGCAGTGGCGATGGCCGAACCGACCGGCTTCGTCAAGGTGATTGCCGATGCGGAAACCGACCGCGTGCTCGGCCTGCACCTGATTGGCCCGAACGTCAGCGAGTTGGTGCACGAAGGCGTGCTGACCATGGAGTTCAGCGGCAGCGCCGACGACCTGGCTCGCATCTGCCATGCCCACCCCAGCTTGTCCGAAGCCGTGCATGATGCGGCGATGGCGGTGAGCAAGCGGGCGATTCACAAGGCCAACTGAGGTTGGCCGGGGTTGGTGATTCGTGATTGGTGATTCGTAAAAGCGAGACGCCTGCCACCTGTTACCCACCGACCAACTGCACAACGCCGGGCGCAAGCCCGGCGTTTGCTTTTCCCAATCACCAATCACCAATCACGAATCACCAATCCCCATGAAATCCATTTGCGTCTATTGCGGGTCCAACCCCGGTGCCAAGCCCGTCTATGTCGAACGCGCCACCGAACTGGGCCGGCTGATCGCCAGCGAAGGCCTGCGGCTGATCTATGGCGGCGGCCGCACCGGGTTGATGGGCGCTGTGGCTGATGGCGTGCTGGCCGCCGGCGGCGAGGTCACCGGCGTGATCCCGCAGCACTTGGTCGATATGGAAGTGGCACACCAAGGCGTGACCACGCTGGAGGTCGTCGGCTCCATGCACGAGCGCAAGTCGCGTATGTTCGACCTGTCCGATGCCTTCCTCGCCCTGCCCGGCGGCTTCGGCACCGCCGAGGAAATCTTCGAGATGCTGACTTGGCGACAGCTCGGCATCGGCGAGAAGCCCTGCGCCTTCCTCGACATCGATGGCTTCTATGCGCAGCTGATCGGCATGATCGATCACATGGTGGTCGAACGCTTCCTGCACCCGGAGCAGCGCGACGACCTGTGGCACGGCGAAGACCCCACGCGGATGCTGGAGTGGATGCGGGCGTATTCGCCGGCGCAGGCGGACAAGTGGTTCGACGAGAAAAAGCGCAACGCACTGCGGTAAGTCACCGGCGCGTGGCGACGCGGCGAACATGGCCGGCGCCTTGCTGCCTGCATGGCGCGGTTCGACGAGAAAAAGCGCACCACGTTGCAGAGGTCATGGACGCCCAGCGACACGATGCGTGGCGCTCGCACCGCTACGTTGAGCATCGAACCCGTTACCGCTACGCCATCTTGTCCAGCGTCGTTTCCTTCGGCATCGGGTAGCCCAGCAGGTAGCCCTGGCCAAAGTTGCAGCCCATTTCCAGCAAGACCTGCTGCTGGGGCTCGGTTTCGATGCCTTCGCCGATGGTCTCGATACCCAGCGTGCGCGCCAGCGACACCACCCCTTCCACCAGCGCCTGTGTGTTCTTGCTGCCTTCCGAGTGCAGGCCGGAGATGAAGCTGCGGTCGATCTTCAAGGTGCTGATCGGGAAACGGTGCAGGTAGGACAGCGCCGAGTAGCCGGTGCCGAAGTCGTCCAGCTGCACCACGATGCCACGCTCGCGCAGCTGGTGCAGAATGCGCAGCGTGCGCGGCGCGTCCTCCAGCAAGGCGGTCTCAGTCAATTCCACGCGCAGCCGCGAGGCATCGGCACCCGCCTCGTCCAGCAGCCCGAACAGGCGCGCGGCGAATTCCGGCACGCGGAAATGGCGCGGCGAGACGTTCACCGAGATGTAACCGGACGCGCTATCGGCAAGGTCACGCGCCACCTGCCCGTAGATCAGCCAATCCACCTGCTCGATCAGGCCACTTTCCTCGCCCAGCTTGATGAACTCGCCCGGCAACAGCAGCCCGCGCCGTTCGTGCTGCCAACGCAGCAGCGCCTCGTGGCCGACCACCTTCCCGTCGTGCAATGACACGATCGGCTGGTAGAACGGCAGGAAATCGCGGTTGCCGATGGCGCGGCGCAAATCGGCCTCCAACTCCAGGCTTTGCAGCGATTGCTCGCGCATCACCTCGTCGAACACCACGCAGCGGTCCTGGCCCATGCCCTTGGCGCGGTACATCGCCGCGTCAGCGTCGCGCAACAGCTCGGCGCCGGTGCCGTAATGCGGGTTCCACAAGGCGATGCCGATGCTGCCGGACGGGAACAATTCGCGCCCTTCCAGCCACATCGAGCGCTCCAGCGCACGCAGCAGGCGCCGGCCCACTTCCATCGCCGCACTTGCGCCGCCATCGCAGCGCACCAGCATGGCGAACTCGTCGCCGCCCAACCGCGCCACCACGTCGTCGCCGCGCAGCATGCTGACCAAGCGCTGCGCCACTTCCACCAGCATGCGGTCGCCGGCGGCGTGGCCGATGCTGTCGTTGACCCACTTGAAGCGGTCCAGGTCGAGGAACAGCACCGCGAATACCGGGCCGATGCCCAGCCGTGCATGTTCGATGGCCTCTTCCAGCTTCTCCAGCAAGTGCAGCCGGTTGGGCAGGCCGGTCAGCGAATCGTGCATGGCCTGGTGGCTCAGGCGCTGCTCCACGCGCATGCGCTCGCCGATCTGTCCCAGCAATTCCTGGTTGACCTCACCCAACTCGCGAGTGCGCTCATCCACACGCAGCTCCAGCTCGGCATGAGCCTGCAGCAGCCGGTTGCGGTCGCGCTGCCGGGCCAGGCTGTTGCCGATGTTGTGCGCGACGAAGGCCAGCAACCGTTGGTCGTCGAGCGTGAAGCTGACCTTCGGGTCGTAGCTCTGCACCGCGATCACGCCCACCACTTCGCCATCGCTGAACAACGGCACGCCCAGCCAGCATTGCGACTTGGCGCCGAACTCGCTCAATTGCCCGCTGCGGATCAAACCGTCAATTTGCTCGCGCGTGGCCAACAAGGGCTGGCCGCTGCGGATGGCATATTCGGTCAGGCCACCGCCGAACTTGCGCGAGTCACGCACGCGGTTGTATTCATCCACCGAATAGACGAAATCCAGCCCATCGCGGGCCTCGTTGACCAGGGCAATGTAGAAGTTCCGCGCATCCAGCAAATCGCCGATGACCCGGTGCACCTCGGCGTGGAATTCCTTCTGGCCGATGTTGCTCATCGCCAGCTCGGAAATGTTGAAGAACGCCGCCTGCAACGCCTCGGCGCGCTCGCGCTCGACGATTTCGGCGCGCAGGCTGGCGTTGGCATGCTCCAGCTCCAGCGTGCGCCGCTGCACCTGCTGCTCCAACTGCACGTGCGCCTGGCGCCGGTCCATCGTGGTCAGGATGTGCTTGACCACGAAGTTGAGCACCGCGCGGTCTTCGTCGCCGTATTGCACACCCGGCTCATAGCTCTGCACCACGATGGCACCGCACACCACGTTGTCGCGCCACATCGGCACACCCAGCCAATCGCTGCTGTCCGGGCCGCTTTGCACCGAATGCGCCTGGTCCAGCTCGCGCAGCAGCACGCGCGACGGGCCGTGCATCACCTGGCCGCCACGCAACAGCGCGAAGGTCAGGCTGTCCTGCATGTCGTCGTAGTGGATGCGGTGTTCCGGGTCCGGCGCGAAGTCGTCCTGGGTGTCGAAGAAATACAGGAAGCGCAAGCTGCTCTGGGTTTCGTCGCATTCGACGATGTAGCAGTTCTCCGCATACATCAGCGTGGACAGGATGCGGTGGAAATGACTGAGCATTTCCTCCATTTCCTGGTCGCTGCCAGCAAGGTCGGAGATGGCGAACAAGGCCTGCTGCAAGCGCTTGGCGCGCTCCAGCTGCTCGATCTGCCGCCCCTGCCGCATCGACACCAGCACTGCCGCCACCAGTGCCCGCGCGGTGCTGAGCCATGCGCGGCGCTGGGTTTCGGAGAAGGTGGCCGGCACTTCGGCCAGCACCACGATGCGCGCGCCGCTCTCGGCGTGGGTCCAGCTTTCCCACAACGGCTGTTGCAGGCCAACCGGCAGTTTGTCGCCGCCCAGCAAGGCACGGGCAGCCTCACCCAGCCGCGCCTCGTTCGGCGGGCTGGTGCGGCAACCGCTGCCCAGCAAGGCATCGTCCCAAACCAGGGCCACCGAACTGCCGGCAGGCAACAGGCCATGCAGCGGCGTCACCACGTCATTGACGGACCTGATTAGCCCCAACCCTCAGCCGCCAGTCGCAGGATCTGCGTCTCCGGCGGCACAGCATGGAGCCACCTGAGTGCAACGAGGTGGGGTCATGAGCATCAATGCCGTGCAGTTCCAGCCGGGGATGTCGATGAGCGCGTTCATCCAGCGCTACGGCACCGAGGCCAAGTGCTACCGCGCCCTGTACAAGTGGCGTTGGCCGCAAGGCTTCCGCTGCCCGGGCTGTCATGGGCGCGCCCGATCGCGCTTCAAGCGCGGCACGACAATGTACTACCAGTGCCGAGCCTGCCGGCACCAGACCACCCTGACCGCGGGCACCCTGTTCGAGGGCACCAAGCTCCCACTGCGCACCTGGATGCTGGCCATTCACCTGCTGACCGCGACCAAGACCAACCTGGCGGCGTTGGAGCTGATGCGGCACCTGGGCGTCAACTACAAGACCGCCTGGCGCGTGAAACACAAGGTCATGCAAGCGATGGCTGAGCGCGAAGAATCCCGGAGACTCAACGGCTTCGTGCAGCTCGACGACGCCTATCTGGGTGGCGAGCGCAACGGCGGCAAGCCCGGGCGCGGCTCGGAGAACAAGCAGGCATTCGTGATCGCCGTGCAGACCAACGAAGATCACCAGCACCCCAGCTTCGCCGTGATCGAGCCGGTGCGCAGCTTCGACAATGCCTCGCTCGAAGACTGGATCGCACGTCGCCTTGCGCCAGAGTGCGAGGTCTACAGTGATGGCCTGGCCTGCTTTCGCCGACTCGAAGACGCCGGGCACGCCCACACCACACTCGTCACCGGTGGCGGTCGCGCAGCGACAGAAGTGCCCGGCGCGCGATGGGTCAACGTCGTGCTGGGCAACCTCAAGCGCGCGATCAGCGGCACCTACCACGCCATCAGACAAGCCAAGTACGCACGGCGCTATCTGGCCGAAGCGGCCTACCGCTTCAACCGCCGGTTCCACTTGCGCCAAATGCTGCCGCGACTTGCAACGGCAATGATGCGCTGCATCCCTTGTCCGGAGCCACGGTTGCGTGCTGCGAGCAACTTTCATGGCTGAGGGTCGGGGCTAATCAGGTTGACGGATGAATCGGCTTCTGCGGGCATGCCTGCAGCGCTGCTACCGCGTGGATCGTCTGCCATGCTTTTCCAGTTCCTGAATCCGGCCCCGGGCACCCGGGACTCCCCCCGCTGCAGCATAACGCCAGCCAATGCCGCCAGCGTGTCCCGACCGACATTTCCTGAACCACGCGCGTCGCCCGCGCAACGCCCGGCTAGGCACCGGGCCGGCGAATGCTTAGGCTGCGGCGCGTGGATACCGCCGTGCACCCCCCGAGCGACGAAACCCTGATGCTGGCTTATGCCGGCGGCGACGGCGTGGCGTTCGCCGAGTTGTACGAACGCCACCGCGCCCGCCTGTTCCACTACCTGCTGGGCCAACTGCGCGACCGCCCGCTGGCCGAAGAGCTGTTCCAGGACATCTGGCAACGCGTGGTCCACGCCCGCGCCGGCTGGAAACCGGAGGCGGCGTTCGCCACTTGGCTGTTCCGCATCGCCCACAACCGCCTGAACGACCATTGGCGCGCGGCCCGCCATCGCCCGGCCGTGCCGGACGACGCCGACGAGCGCACCGCACGGATCGCCGATGCCTGCACCCCGGAATTGCTGGCCGACGAACAGGCGCAGCGGCTGCAACTGCGGCGCGCGCTGGCCGAACTGCCGCCGGAACAGCAGGAGGTGGTGATCCTGCGGTTGGAACAGGAATTGAGCCTGGAGGAAATCGGGCAGATCACCGGCGTCGGCCGGGAAACCGTCAAGTCGCGGCTGCGCTATGCGATGGACAAGCTGCGCGCGAGGTTGAGCGAATGAACATCTCCGATTTCCTGACCCCGGAAGAACGCGAACTGGCCCGCTTGCTGGGGCGGCCATCGGCCACCCTCGCACCGGGCGCACGGATCGACGCGGCCATCGCCGAAATGGCACGACAGCCGCTGGCGACGCCTGCCAGCCCACCGCTTTCATCTGCCCCTGCCAGCGCGCTGCGCCCCCCGGCACGGCAGACACCGCCGCATGATGCCGGCCTTGGCCATGGCCGCCTCGCTGGTACTGGTCGTTGGCCTGGCCTGGCAATTGCGGCCCAATTTGCCGCCAATGGAGGCGCATGAGGTCGCCAGCGATGTCGCGCCCATGGCCGAAGCCCCGCCGCTTCCCGCCGCGATGCCGCTGCCTGCCCCGCCGCTTGTGGCAGAAACGGCCAGCGCACCGGCAAACCCCGCAGCGCGTATGGCCAACCCTGCGCAGCCGAACAGGGGCGCAGCGCCGCCCGCATCCCGTACATCGGTGCCGGCCACTGACATGCCGGCGGAACCCGCGACGCACACCGCCAGCCCACCACAGCAGATCACCGTCACCGGCTCGCGTGTGGCAAAAGCCGCCGCCGCAAACGCCGGCCAGCAACGCGCGCGGGAAGTGGCACCGCCAGCGCCACCCGCGCCACCCGCACCCGCAATGGCAGCCCCACCACCGCCTCCGCAAACGGCCATTGTCCTGCCCGCTCCCGCCAGCGCCGAACGCGCCCAACTGGCCGCCGCACCTGCCGCCTTCATCGGCGACATCGCCCCCCCCGGACATCAAAGCCGACACCGCCCTGCCCGCGCGGCAATGGCTGCAACGCATCCGGCAACGGCACAAGGAGGGCGACGACGCCGGCGCACGCGCCAGCCTGCAACGCTTCATCGAAACCCACCCGAAAACCCGCATCCCGCGCGACCTGCGGCCCTTGCTGAAAGAGTGAGCCGCGCCCCGGCAACTCCCACAGCCTGCATCCACATCCGGCGCGCTCGCCTAGAATGGGCGCAATGCCCGACACCCTAGCCGCACCTGCCAGCCACGTACTGGAGGTCAAACACAGCCGCTTTCTCGCCCATGCGACCCCCATCGGCAATGCCGCCGATGCGTTGGCCTTCATCGCGGCGGTGTCGGTGACCGACGCTACCCACAACTGCTGGGCCTACCGCCACGGCGGCGAATACCGTTCCAGCGACGATGGCGAACCGGCCGGCACCGCCGGGCGGCCGATCCTTGCCGCCATCGACGGCCAAGGCTATGACCGCATCATCGTGGTCGTCACCCGCTGGTACGGCGGCATCAAGCTTGGCGCTGGCGGACTGGTACGCGCCTATGGTGGTGCCGCCGCCGAATGCCTGCGTCTGGCATCACGGCAACCGCTGATTGCGATGACGCAACTGCAACTGTCCTGTCCGTTCGATGCACTCGGCAGCGTGCACACCCTGTTGGCCGCACACGCCGTGGACAAGCTCGGCGAAACCTTCGACGAACAAGGCGCGCAATTGCACATCGAACTGCCCGCCGAGCGGGGTGGGAAGTTTGAAAATCCAGTTGCGCGACGCCACCCGTGGCAGGGTGCGATTTGAAAATCAGTAACGAGTGGAGAGGAACGAGGAACGAGTAAAAGCCCGTTCCCGCGCCTTCTCACCCATACTTGCAAACTCACGTTATTGCTGTTGCTGTCTCTCGTTCCTCGTTCCTCTCCACTCGTTCCTAGCTAAATGACCAACACACCCAGCACCGACCCAGCCCCCAGCCGCACCAAAGCCAAACTCGGCACGTTGCGCGCCCTGTGGCCGTTCGTGCGCCGGCACATGGGCCTGTTCATGGCATGGCTGGCAGCGCTGGCCGTGGCTTCGGTGGCAACGTTGAGTTTCCCGGTCGCATTCCGGCGCATGATCGACGATGGCTTCAGCAGCAGCGGCAACATCGACCAGGTATTCCTGCTGGTGTTCGCAGTGGTGGTGGTACTGGCGCTGGCCAGCGCGGCGCGCTTCTTCTTCGTCTCGCTGCTGGGCGAAAAGGTGGTGGCCGACCTGCGCCGGCAGTTGTACGCGCATCTGGTCACGCTGGACGCGCAATTCCACGACCGCAACCGCAGCGGCGAACTGGTGTCGCGGCTGTCGGCGACAGCGAACTGCTGCGCAGCGTGGTCGGCAGCAGCATGTCGGTGGCGCTGCGCAGCACCGTCACCGTGGTCGGCAGCCTGGCGATGCTGGTTCGTCACCAGCCCGCGGCTGGCCGCGTTTACTTTGGTCGGCATCCCGCTGGCGGGGCTGCCGATCATCCTCGGCGCGCGCCGGCTGGAGAAGGCTTCGCGCGCCACCCAGGACCGCGTCGCCGACGCCAACAACCTTGCCAGCGAAACCCTCGGCGCCATCGGCACCGTGCAGGCGCACGCGCGCGAAGGCTACGAGACCGGCCGCTTCGCCAGCGCGGTGCGCGTGGCGGTGGATACCGCGCGCCGCCGCATCCGCACCCAGTCGTTGGTCACCGCCATCGTCATCACTCTGGTGTTCGGCGCGGTAGTGCTGGTGCTGTGGTCGGGCGCGCATGACGTGATCGGGGGGCGCATCAGCAAGGGCGAACTGGGCCAGTTCGTGTTCTACGCGCTGATCGGCGGCGGCTCGGTGGGCGCACTGGCCGAGGTGTGGAACGAACTGCAACGCGCGGCCGGCGGCATGGGCCGCATTGCCGAGTTGTTGCAGGAACAACCCGGCGTGCGCGCACCGGCGGCACCGCAAGCCCTGCCGCTGCCATTGCGCGGCGATATCCGTTTCGACAACGTGGTCTTCCACTACCCGCAGCGTCCGGCGACGCCTGCGCTGGATGGCTTCACCCTGCACGTGCAACCGGGCGAAACCATCGCGCTGGTTGGCCCCTCCGGTGCCGGCAAGAGCACTGTGCTGTCGCTGCTGCTGCGCTTCCACGATCCCGATGCCGGCGCGGTGAGCATCGACGGCATCGACCTGCGCACGGCCGACCCTACTGCACTGCGCGAGCAGGTGGCGCTGGTGCCGCAGCAGCCGGCGCTGTTTGCCTGCAGCGCCGCCGACAACATCCGCTATGGCCGGCTGGATGCCAGCGACGAACAACTGCACGCCGCCGCGCGTGCCGCCGAGGCCGACGAGTTCATCCGCGCCCTGCCCGAAGGCTATGCCAGCGAACTGGGCGAACGCGGCGCGCGCCTGTCCGGCGGCCAGCAGCAACGCATCGCCATCGCCCGTGCGCTGCTCAAGGACGCGCCGGTACTGCTGCTGGACGAAGCCACCAGCGCGCTGGACGCACAAAGCGAGCGTGCGGTACAGCAAGCGCTGGAGCGGTTGATGGCCGGGCGCACCACGCTGGTCATCGCCCACCGCCTTGCCACCGTGCTCAAGGCCGACCGCATCGTGGTGATGGACCACGGCCGCATCGTCGCCCAGGGCACGCACGAGCAGTTGCTGCGCGAAGGTGGCCTGTACGCGGAATTGGCGCGGTTGCAGTTCATCGACTGATAACGCGCGGCTAACGCTGCCGGGCGCATGCTCGCCCCGTCACACCGGGTTGCATGCCAAGCAGGAGGTTCGTCATGTCGTTCCGCCAATTCCCCGCTACCGACACCAACGGCGAAAGCCGCATCATCATCGAATTCAAGCCCGAAACCAGCGGCACTGCCGAAGAGCAGATGGCCACGCCACGCTATGAACTGGACGATGGCCGCCACCTGCAACGCAACGCGCGCGAGTTCGTCACCCGCGATGGGCAGATGCGGCTGACGATTTGACGCCTCCGGCGGGCGCCAGCCCACAGGTTGCGCCGACGAAGGAAGCCCACGACCTCACGCTGGGCTTCGTTTCACCCTGCCCAGCCTGCGCACTGGTGAAACATTCACCACGCCTCTTGTCAGCATTGCGCCACAACGGCCGCCGGCATTCATCCACAGGTTTGTGCGCAACTCATCCACACCGGCTGTGGATGAATGCGCATGCTCAACGCTCCAGCACCCGGCCTAAGTTGCTACGGTCAATCTCGCACACCGCCGCATCGACGATCTCCGCTGCGTATTCGTGGTCGAAACCGATGCGGAAATGCACCTCGCCCGCCGGCGTGCGCGAGGAATGGATCGAAGCCAGGCTGATGCCGTGGCGCTCGAACACGTGCAGCAATTCACGCAACGAACCGGCACGGTCTTGCGGCAGATGCACGCTGATCGCACGCCGTTCGCTCAAATCGGCCAACAGGTAACCCAACCGCTCGAAGCTGTAATTGCCCGCCTGCAAGGTCGCCGCGTCGATTGCCTCGCGGTTGTCGGTCAGGAATTGCTGGCGGAACGCCGCGCGTGCCGCGTCGCCGCCGGCCCCAACCAACGCACGCAGCTGCTGCAACTGCTGCAACAGCCGGTCGAGCATTTCCACTGTATGCGGGTTGCCGAACTGGATGTCCTCGTAGATTGCCGGGTTCAGCGACAGGATGCGCGCAATTGCTGCTGCATCCATTTCGAACGCAGTCGAGCGGTACGGCATCAGCGCCTGCAATTCGCCCAGCAGCGGCGCGTAGTCGCGCAACACGCCGGCCTGCGCCAAGTGGGTGGCGTGCACCATGGCCTGCACCAGGGCCATCACCCGGTCGTGGTGCTCGGGCGTGGCGGCCACGCAGTCTGCTTCCAGCGCCGCATACAGCTGCGCCAGCCACGGCTGCCAGCGCGCATCCAGCCGTGATTCGCAGACCACCATCACCCGGCCGCGCAAGGTAGGCGCCTTCGGTGGTGCGGTCATCGGATGCAGGCCGACCACCGATGCCTGCGATTCCAGCATCGCGGCCACCGGCGCGGACTTGATCGAAGTGACATCCAGCCACAGCCGCCCACGCTCGCGGCCAGCGGATTGCCGCACGTACTCGCCGATCAATGCGGGCGTGTACCGGATGGGCGCGGAGAACAACAGCACGTCGGCGCGTTCCAGCAACTCCTCCGGTGTCTGCGAAGCGGCATCGGCTGGGTCGTGGCCAATCACCTCCAGCGCCATCCGCGACTGGAAAAAACCACGCAACCAGCGGCCATACGCACCGCCGCTGCCGACGATGCCGATGAGCGGGCGCAGCGCCGTCATGCCAGCCGCTCGGCGCGGAAGCGGTACGGCGTACCCAGCGCTGCCGGTGCGGCGGCCAACACGTCGAACTCTTCCACGCCCTGTGCCAGCGTCGCTTCCAGCGCCGCGTGCACGCCGGCAATCGCGCGGCTCACCGCGTCATCGAACGCGTGGCCCTTGAGCAGGAAGGCCACCAGCAGCGACATCAGCACATCACCGGTACCGGCCACATCCACCGGCAAATGCGGCGATGTCCAGCGCCAGACCTCATCGCGGCCCACCGCCAGCGTCACCAGCTCGCCGGGATTGCCGGATACCGAGTGCGCAATCACCCACTGCGGGCCGCGTTCCAGCAACTTGCGCGAAGCGGCGATGGCATCTGCCTGTTCCAGTGCCGGCATGCCGGTGAGCCGGCCCAACTCGAAGGCATTGGGCGTCACCAGCCACGCATGCGGCAGCAAACGCTCGGCGAAGATGCACTCCAGCCCCGGCTCTACGTAGGGACCGGTGTGGGTATCGCCGATCACCGGATCAAGGCAATAGCGCAGGTTCGGGCAGGCAGGCAAGGTGGCGTCCAGCCAATCGGCGAACGCCGTGCCATTGGCGACACTGCCGAAATAGCCGGAAACCAGTGCCCCGGCGCGCTGCGGCAAGCCGCGCTCACTGGCCCCCAGCAGCAGGTCGGCGAACCAGTCGGCTGGCAGCACGCGGCCACGCAGGGTGTCGTAGAACGGCGCGTTGCTGAGCAAGGTGGTGGGAATTTCCGCCACGCGCAGGCCCAGCGCACGCAACGGCGGTACCGCTGCGCTGTTGCCGGCATGGCCGTAGACCAGTTGCGATTGCACGGCAATCACGTCCACCGGCGACGGCCCATCCGGGCGTTGCCGACGACCGTGCACGAGGTGGCTGTGGTCGGTTTCGTTCATCGCCGCATTTTACGCCTGCGGCAACGGCGGCCGGCTGCATGGATGCGCACGCAACCAATCCGGGGATGACGAACTGCAAGAGCACGCCTTGGTTTTTCCCTTCTCCCCTCGGGAGAAGGGCTTTCAGGACGACGTCATCCGATCCCAGAAACCCTTGACGCCATCGATGAAGGTCGCCGATTTCGGCGAGTGCTTGCGCGCTTCTTCACCGGCGAAGGTGGCCTCGAACTGCTCCAGCAGCTTGCGCTGCTCGGGGGTCAGGTTGACCGGGGTTTCCACCAGAATGCGGCAGTACAGGTCACCCTCGGTGCGGCTGCGCACCGACTTGACGCCCTTGCCGCGCAGGCGGAACAGTTTTCCGGTCTGGGTTTCGGCGGGGACGCGGATTTCCGCTTCGCCGCCGAGCGTGGCCACACGCACGGTGTCGCCCAGCGCGGCCTGCGAAATGCGGATCGGCACTTCGCAATGCAGGTCGTCGCCGTCGCGGGTAAAAATGGCGTGCTCACGCACGCGCACTTCCACGTACAGGTCGCCCGACGGCGTGCCAGGCGGGCCGGCCTCACCCTCGCCTTGCAGGCGGATGCGGTCGCCGCTGTCCACGCCAGCCGGCACCTTCACCGACAACACCTTGTCCTCTTCGACGCGGCCATTGCCGTGGCAGGTCTTGCACGGTTTGGCGATGATCTGCCCGCGCCCGCCACAGTGGTGGCAGGCCTGTTGCATCGCGAAGATGCCGCGCTGCATGCGTACTTGCCCGTGGCCCTTGCAGACAGTGCAGGTTTCCACCTTGCCGTCTTCCGAGCCGCTGCCCTTGCAGTCGCCACATTCGGCCAGCGTCGGGATTTCGATGCGGCGCTCGACGCCAGCCACCGCTTCTTCCAGATCCAGTTCCATCACGTAACCGACGTCGGCACCGCGACGCGGCTGGCGCGCACCGCCACCACCGAAGATGTTGCCGAAGATGTCGCCGAAGATGTCGTTCATGTCCGGCCCACCGGCACCGCCACCGCCGCCCATGCCGTGCTCGAACGCGGCATGGCCGTGGGCGTCGTACATGCGCCGCTTGTTGCCGTCGGACAACACTTCGTAGGCTTCCTTGCACTCCTTGAAGGAGGCTTCGGCAGCAGCGTCGCCGGGGTTGCGATCCGGGTGGAACTTCATCGCGCAGCGACGATAGGACTTCTTCAGTTCATCGTCACTGGCGGTGCGGGCCACACCCAGTACTTCGTAGTAGTCGCGTTTGCTCATGGAGCCGGGATTCGGGTTCGTGATTCGTTATTGGTGATTCGAAAAGGCGCGAGCTGCTCGGCGACTCGTAACTGAAAAAAGCGGAGCCGGAACTCCGCTTTTTCCAATCACGAATTACCAATCACCAATCACGGCTTCTGATCGTCCTTGACCTCGGTAAACTCGGCGTCCACCACGTCGTCGTGCGCAGCGGCGCCGGAAGCACCAGCACCCGGCGCGGCACCGCCGCCCTGCTCGGCAGCAGCCGCCGCGGCGTACAGCGACTGGCCGGCTTCTTCCAGCGCCTTCGAACGCGATCCATCTGTGCCTTGTCGTCGCCCTTCATCGCCGTTTCCAGATGGGCCAGCGCCGCTTCGACCTTGCTGATGACATCACCGCCCACCTTGCTGCCATGCTCGGTGATGGCGGTGCGGGTGGCGTGGATCAAACCATCGGCCTGATTGCGGGTCTGCACCAGCTCCTGGAACTTCCTGTCTTCCTCACGGTTGGCTTCGGCGTCGGCCACCATGCGGTTGATCTCGTCCTCGGACAGGCCCGAGCCAGCCTTGATCTCGACCTTCTGCTCCTGGCCTGTGGTCTTCTCGTCCTTGGCGCTGACGTGCAAGATGCCGTTGGCGTTGATGTCGAAGCTCACTTCCACCTGCGGCATGCCGCGCGGGGGCCGGCTCGATGCCGGACAGGTCGAACTTGGCCAGCGATTTATTGAAGCGGGCCTGTTCGCGCTCACCCTGCAACACGTGCACGGTCACTGCGCTCTGGTTGTCTTCGGCGGTGCTGAAGGTCTGCGACGCCTTGGTCGGGATGGTGGTGTTCTTCTCGATGATCTTGGTGAACACGCCGCCCAGGGTCTCGATGCCCAGCGACAGCGGGGTCACGTCCAGCAGCAGCACGTCCTTGACGTCGCCGCCGAGCACGCCGCCCTGGATTGCGGCACCCAGTGCCACGGCTTCTCGTCTGGGTTGACGTCCTTGCGCGGCTCTGTGAAGAACTCGGTCACCGCCTGCTGCACCTTCGGCATGCGGGTCTGGCCGCCGACGAGGATCACTTCATTGATGTCGCTTGAACGCAGGCCGGCATCGTTCAGCGCGGTGCGGCACGGCTCGATCGATCTTTCTCGATCAGGTCTTCGACCAGTGCTTCCAGCTTGGCGCGGGTCAGCTTGATGTTCAGGTGCTTCGGGGCCGCTTTGTCGGCGGTGACGTACGGCAGGTTCACTTCGGTCTGCTGCGCGCTGGACAGCTCGATCTTGGCGCGCTCGGCCGCGTCCTTCAGG
>JAUCDH010000038.1:0-47043 GCA_034675465.1 Stenotrophomonas sp.
GGAGCCAGCTCCTGCTGGCGATGCTTCTGGCTGAAAGTCTGCAAAGCATCGCGGCCAAAGGCCGCTCAGACTGCTGACGAACCCCGTGTTTTCCGGAACACGGGGTTTTTCATTGCGGGAACCTACGCCGGGATGGCCAGCCTTCGGTTGGTCGGATTTCCGATAAACAGGGCGGCAATGGCGTGGAGACGGGCTATCCAGCGCGATTGCGCCGATGGGTGGCCTTTCAGCAGCCAATAAAGCCGCGCCAGTAGCAGTGCGATCTTCTTGACGTTCTGCGCGGCGGCGGCCAGCAAGCATTGTTCTGTCACGCGTAGCCAGCCGCGCATGCGGGCGTAGCGATGACCATGCAATTGCTTGGCGTCGGCAAAACTGCGCTCGACCGTTTCCTTGCGCCGCGCATACACGCGTTTACCCCATGCGGTGAGACGCCTGGCATCGACACGTTCCTTGGCGGCTTCCCAGACGTGGCGCGTCACCACCTTGGTGGCATTGGCGCTGCGTGTGCATTGCTGGCGCAACGGGCAGTGTTGGCACAGGGCCGGATCGGATTTGTATTCCCGGTAGCCTTGTCGATTGGTCGTTCGATACGACAGCGCTTGTCCGTTCGGGCAGACGTACACGTCGGCTTCGGCGTCGTAGCGGTACTCGCGCTTGTAGAACAAGCCGGCCTTGTGGCTCGGGCGGCGGTAGCCCATCACTCCCAGTACGCCGCGTTCTTCTGAACCTTGGCACACGCGCGGGGTGACATAGCCCGCATCCAGCCCCACCGCTTCCACATCCAACCCAAGCACCTCGCGTTGCCGGTCCAGCCGTTCCAGATACGGCTGGCTGTAATGCACGTTGCCAGCGGTGACATGGGTGTCGGTGATGATCGCGTGGCGCGCATCCACCGTGCGGTGGTCCAGATAGAAAAAACCTTCCGGCTTGCCTTCGCGCATCAGGTAACCGCTGTCCGGATCGGTGCGATTGACCTTGGTTTTCTTGGGGGCAGGCGGGGCATCGTCGCGCCGCAGCGGCTTCTCGCCGTGCGCCTTGCGGTCGGCGTCCACCGCCGCGTCCAGCTCGGCCAGATACGCCGACGGTGTTTGCTCCAGCTGTACCGCATCGAACTTCTTCTTGTTGGCATTGGCCTTCAAATGCGTGCTGTCGGTGCTGAGCACCCAACCGCCCACCAAGCCATGCCCCATCGCCTGCCGCACGATGGCGTCGAAGATGCTCTGGTACACCGCCGGGTCGGTATAGCGCCGCCGCCGATGCTGCGAAAATGTGGACGCATCCGGCACCTTGTCGGTCAGGCGAAAGCCGGCAAACCAGCGGTACGCCGTATTGACCGCCACCTCGCGCATCAACTGCCGCTCGCTGCGCACGCCAAACAGGTAGCCCACGAACAACAGCTTGAACATCACCACCGGATCCAAGGCCGGGCGGCCATTGTCCGCGCAGTACAAATGCGCGACCTGCGCCCGGATGAACTCGAAATCCACCGTCGCGTCGATCTTCCGCAACAAGTGGTCCTTGGGCACCAGCATCTCCAGAGTCACCATCTCCAGATGTTGCTGCGTGGGTGTCGGCGTCTCGAGCATGAAGCATTAAAACGACAAACCCCGGCTTGCGCCAGGGTTTGTCAGCATCTGCGCGGCCAAAGGCCGCTAAGGCCGCTCCCACATCTGCGTCATCCATATCGCAGACACTCGGCTTATAGCCTGGTGCATGGATTTCGCTGCAAGGCTCCATCAAGCTCCCACTGTGACGAGCAACCGCACTGCAAGTTGAACATCACACCGATGCTCCCTGCTATCGTCGCGCCCTGACATGAGGGGAAAGATGGGACACAGACGCAACCGGCGCGGCTTGATTGAAGCCTTGCTTGACGGTATCGCGGCAATGCCGTGGCCCGCAGGCGTAGCATTGGGAATCATTGGATTCCTGTTGCTCCGTTTCGCGCTGTTCCCTTGGCTCCTCGGGCCATTGGCATCGAGCTTGGGAAAACTGATTGCATTCATCTGGCTGATAGCCAGCCTGCTCGGCGCGCTTGCCTCGGCCCTCAAACGCAAGAAACGCGAGCATCTGCTCGACACTCGCACCAACCTGGAAAGCCTATCTGCCGCTGGTTGGCGCAACTTCGAGCGGCTGGTCGGCGAGGCTTTCCGCCGCCAAGGCTACGCCGTCGATGAAAACGACCAGAGCGGCCCTGATGGTGGCATTGATCTGGTGCTTCACAAGGATGGCCGCCGCATCCTCGTGCAATGCAAACAATGGAAACACCAGCAGGTAGGCGTCGCCATAGTCCGTGAAATGTATGGCCTGCTCATTCATCACAACGCGGATGCGGTGAAGATCGTCACCACCGGCAGCTACACCGATGCGGCCAAGGCATTCATCGAAGACAAGCCTATCGAGTTGATTGCTGGTGAAGAACTGCTGGCAATGATTCGCGAAGTCCAAGCCACTCCACCTGTCACCAACGCCGCAAAAAGAACCCGCAACGCCCCCGTACGCCCCTAACTGCCCGCGATGTGGTGCTGGAATGGTGGAACGACGTAATCGGCAAACCGGAACCACCTTCATGGGATGCAGTCGATTTCCGGCATGTCGCGGAACTGCATGACCTGCTGAACTTGCCCCGCATGAGCCCTTGTCGCGAAAGCCTCACACCGGGCCCCAGGCGGGATGCAAACACAAGCCCGGCACCTGCAAAACAGGGCAAGACGCTGCGCAAATCAAGGCACGAAACCAAGATTGGCTACCCCAACTCAGTCCAAACCCATGAATCTGCTTATCCGCGACGAACACCCCAGCGATGTGAACGCCATCGCCCACGTCACCGAAGCTGCATTCGCCAACGCACTACACTCCAGTCACACCGAACACTTCATCGTCGCCGCGCTGCGTAAGGCCGAGCAGTTGAGCGTTTCGCTGGTGGCGCTGGAAGGCAACGATCTCGTCGGCCATGTTGCGGTGTCGCCAGTCACGCTGTCCTCCGGCGACACCCACTGGCATGGGCTTGGCCCCATATCAGTGCGCCCGGACCGGCAAGGGCACGGCATCGGTACGGCATTGATGAGCGAAGCCATCGCCCGGCTCAAGGCAATGGGCAGCGCCGGCTGCGTGCTACTGGGTGAACCGGCTTACTACGCGCGCTTCGATTTCAAACCATACGAACAACTGGTACTACCCGGCGTACCTGCGGAGTATTTCCACGCATTGCCGCTGGCTGATGCAGTGCCGAAAGCCGAGGTGCGTTATCACGCTGCGTTCGCAGCAAGCACTTGATATGGCCTTGCCGGATACGAAAAGAGCCGCTTGCGCGGCTCTTTCGTCACGGCCTTGCAGCGGCGAAATCACGACCGCAGCGGGATCACCCGGATCTCGACCCGGCGATTCTGCGCGCGGCCGGCATCGGTGTCGTTGCTGGCGATCGGGTAGTTCTTGCCCGCGCCCAGCGTCTCGATGCGGGCGCGCTGCACGCCCTGTCCGGTGAGGTAGGCGGCCACGGCGTCGGCGCGTTCCTTGGAAATGCGGTTGTTCACCGCGTCGCTGCCGATGCTGTCGGTATGGCCAACCACTTCGATCATGGTCTGGTTGTACTCGGCCAGGGTCGAGGCCACGCCGTTGAGCGCGCCGTAGAACTGCGGCTTGAGCGTGCTCTTGTTGAAGTCGAAGGTGATGCCGTCGGGCAGGTTCAGGGTGATGTTGTCGCCCTGGCGCTGCACGTCGATGCCGGTGTTGGCGGTGCGCTCGCGCAGGGCGCGCTCCTGGCGGTCCTGGTAGTTGCCAATCGCAGCGCCGCCCAGCGCGCCGATACCGGCGCCGATCATCGCGTGCTGGCGGCGCTCGGTGGCGCTGTCGCCGCTGAGCAGGCCTGCGGCGGTGCCGATGGCAGCGCCGATCAGCGCCCCCTTGCCGGTGCGGTTCTGCTGCTGGGTCGTGTTGCCGTATTGGTCGCTCTGCACATAGGAGCCACCGGTGGCACAGGCGGAAAGCACGGCGGCGGCCATCAAGCCGATGGAGATGTTGCGAATGGTGGTGCGGGTGTTCATCGGGAAATCTCCTTCACTGGGCCGGCGCCGCCGGCAGGGGAACGCGCCGGCAGGATAAACAGTCCGGCGCGATCCGCACATGACGATGCGATGATGCCCACGGCGTCCATTCATCTACCTGTCCATCAGTTCACGCAGGGCAGGGCTTACTCGCTGCAAGGCTTTGCCGGCGCAGCGCCGGTGGAGCAAGCTCCGACCTACCGGGTGTTCCAGCTGGCGCTGTAGAGCTGCCATTGGCCGTCGCTTTCGCGCCAACCGCTGGTCACCTGCTGCATCTGCCCACGCTCGGGCAGGAAACGGCCGTCGCCGCCGGTCAACAGCACAGTGAAGCGAACGGTGGCCGTGCCCTGCCCCATCTCGACTTCCAATGGCCCCGCCTGCACGCCAACCTTCGCGTTGAGCAGCATCTGGCCACGCAGCATCCGCTCCAACCCGTCGCGGTCCAGCCCCTCGTTACCGATGAAATCCGGCGCAACCCTCGCCATGAACGCCCGGGGTTCGCCGTTTTCCACCGCCGCCTGCATCGCCGCAACCTCCGCGCGCAGCCGCTGTTCCGGCGCTTGCCGCGCGCAGGCGGCTATAGCCAGGACGATCAATGCAATACGCATGCAGTTCCATACGGTTCGAGCCATTTTCACTCTCCCTTCGCCTTTTCCATTCTGGACGGTATGCTGCCACCAACGGCGTCGCCATGCGGCGGCGCTCATTCGAACGAAATACATCCATGCAAATCTCTGGAGGGGAGAAATCATGAATCTGGAACGTCCGTGGCTGCAAAGTTATCCCGCCGGCGTACCGGCCGAGATCGACGTCGAGGAATTCCGCTCCGTCGCCGCTGTGTTCGATGCATCCGTCGCCAGATTCCGTGACCGCCCCGCCTACTCCAACTTCGGCAAGGTGCTGACCTACGGCGAGGCCGATGCACTGGTCAACCAGTTCGCCGCCTACCTGCTGGGCGAGCTGCAGCTGAAGAAGGGCGACCGCGTCGCGCTGATGATGCCCAACTGCCTGCAATACCCCATCGCCACCTTCGGCGTGCTGCGTGCCGGCCTGACCGTGGTCAACGTCAACCCGCTCTACACCGCGCGCGAGCTCAAGCATCAGCTGGTCGATTCCGGCGCGTCGGTGCTGGTGGTGGTGGACAACTTCGGCGCCACCGTGCAGCAGGTCATCGCCGACACCCCGGTCAAGCAGGTGGTCACCACCGGCCTGGGCGACATGCTCGGCTTCCCCAAGGGCGCGATCGTCAACTTCGTGCTCAAGTACGTGAAGAAGATGGTGCCGGACTACCGCATCCCCGGTGCCGTCCGCTTCCGCGAGGCGCTGCGTCTGGGCAGCGGCCACACCCTGCCGCCGGTGGAAGTCGGCCACGACGACATCGCCTTCCTGCAGTACACCGGCGGCACCACCGGCGTGGCCAAGGGCGCCATGCTCACCCACCGCAACCTGGTGGCGAACATGCAGCAGGCTTCGGCATGGATCAGCGCCTCCGGCGTGAAGCCGGGCGAGGAAATCATCATCACCGCGCTGCCGCTGTACCACATCTTCGCGCTGACCGCGAACGGGCTGGTCTTCATGAAGCTCGGCGGGCTCAATTACCTGATTACCAACCCGCGCGACATGAAAGGCTTCGTCAAAGAGCTCAAGGGCACCCGCTTCACCGCCATCACCGGCGTCAACACCCTGTTCAACGGCCTGCTCAACACCCCCGGCTTCGACGAGGTGGATTTCTCCGCGCTCAAGGTCACCCTCGGCGGTGGCATGGCAGTGCAGCGCGCGGTGGCCGAGAAGTGGAAGAAGGTCACCGGCGTCACCCTGGTTGAAGCCTACGGCCTGACTGAGACCTCGCCGGCAGCCTGCATCAACCCGCTGAATCTGGCCGACTACAACGGCGCCATCGGCCTGCCCATCCCATCCACCGAGGCCTGCGTCAAGGACGATGACGGCAAGACGCTGGCCACCGGCGAAGTGGGCGAGCTGTGCATCCGCGGCCCGCAGGTGATGAAGGGTTACTGGCACCGCCCGGACGAGACCGCCAAAGCAATGGACGCCGACGGCTGGCTGCACACCGGCGACATGGCGCGCATGGACGAGCAAGGCTTCTTCTACATCGTTGACCGCAAGAAGGACATGATCCTGGTGTCCGGCTTCAACGTTTATCCCAACGAGGTCGAGGACGTGATCGCGATGATGCCCGGCGTGCTGGAAGTGGCCGCGGTGGGCGTGCCGAACGAGAAGTCCGGCGAGGTGGTCAAGGTGGTGATCGTCCGCAAGGACCCCCACCTGACCGAAGAACAGGTCAAGGAATTCGCCCGCGCCAACCTCACCGGCTACAAGCATCCGCGCATCGTCGAATTCCGCACCGAGTTGCCCAAGACCAACGTCGGCAAGATACTGCGCCGCGAGCTGCGCGACGCCGCATCGCAAGCCTGACCCATCCCATCGACAGGAACCGCCATGAGTGACCCCGTACTGGAAGTGATCGTCAAACTGGCCGAAACCGGCCCCGAAATCGACATCCCGGTCACCCTCGCCGTGGGTGGTCTGCTGATTTCCGGGCGCGTCATCAGCCGCGAGGATTACATGCAGGAAAACTGGCTGACCGCCAGCATCGAGGAAGGCATCAAGCAGGCACTGAGCCAGATCGGCGAGGACGCCGAAGCCGACGACGGCCGCCGCCGCTACATCCACCTGCGCGACGTGCGTTACTTCTCGCCGGGGCAGTCGCCCACCCCGAGCGTGGGCACGGTGACCTGCCGCATCGCACTGGCGCAGGTCTCCGCGTTCCACTTCGGCTTCCTGTCACTGGCCGAAGGCTGAGCGAACCGCCAACGCAACATCAAAAGGCCTCGCCGGCAACGGCGAGGCCTTTTTCTTGTTTCTTCGCCAATTAACGGGATGAACCCATCCCGCGGTAGCGCCCAACCGTTGGTCGGGCGACGGCGCGCACCGCCGAGCAGGCCGGGGTCAGCCCCCCCGGCGCTTGCGGGTTCACGTCGTCGTGGGCGTAGCCCCGACCTACACGGATGAACAGAAACGAAAAGGGCCTTGCCATTCCGGCAAGGCCCTTTCGTTTGCCTCATCGAAGCTGCGCTCAGGCTTCCGGGCGCATGTACGGGAACAGCAGCACGTCGCGGATCGAGGCGCGGCCGGTCAGCAACATCACCAACCGGTCGATGCCGATGCCCAAACCGCCGGTCGGGGCCATGCCGTATTCCAGCGCGCGGATGTAGTCGGCGTCGAAGTGCATCGCCTCGTCGTCGCCGGCGTCCTTGGCCTCGACCTGCGCGCGGAAACGCGCGGCCTGGTCTTCCGGGTCGTTCAACTCGGAGAAGCCGTTGGCAATCTCCTTGCCGTTGATGAACAGCTCGAAGCGGTCGGTATAACCCGGCGCGTCGTCGCTGGCGCGGGCCAGCGGCGAGACTTCGACCGGGTGGTCGGTGATGAAGGTCGGCTGGATCAGCTTGCCCTCCACCGTCGCCTCGAAGATTTCCAGCAGCAGCTTGCCCCAGCCATACGACGGCTTGACGCGGATCTTCAAGCGCTCGCAATGGCGCAGCAGCGCGTCGCGGTCGGTGCAGTCGGCGGCGCTGATTTCCGGGTTGTAGTGGCGCACCGCTTCATCCATGCGCCAGCGGCGGAACGCCGGGCCGAGGTTGATCTGCGCGCCGTCCCATTCAACGACCGTGGTGCCCAGCACCTGCTGCGCAACGTCGCGGATCACGCCTTCGGTCAGGTCCATCACCTCGTTGTACGTGGCATAGGCCTCGTACAACTCCATCATCGTGAACTCGGGGTTGTGGCGGGTGCTCACGCCCTCGTTGCGGAAGTTGCGGTTGATTTCATAGACGCGCTCCAGCCCGCCGACGACCAGCCGCTTCAGGTACAGCTCCGGCGCAACGCGCAGGTACAAATCCAGGTCCAGCGCGTTGTGGTGGGTGGTGAACGGCTTGGCGGTGGCACCGCCGGGGATGTAATGCATCATCGGCGTCTCGACTTCGAGGAAGTCGCGCGCGTCCAGCCACGCACGCATCGCGCGGATGATCTTGGAGCGCTTGATGAACACCTCGCGCGACTCCGGCGTCACGATCAGATCGACGTAACGCTGGCGGTAGCGCTGCTCGACGTCGGCCAGCCCGTGCCACTTGTCCGGCAACGGCCGCAGCGACTTGACCAGCAGCCGGATCGACGTGGCCTTGACCGACAGCTCGCCGGTCTTGGTGCGGGTCAACCCGCCCTCCACCGCGATGATGTCGCCCACGTCCCAGCCCTTGAACGCGGCATAGGCCTCGTCCAGCGCGGTGGCTTGCAGGAACAGCTGGATGCGGCCGGATTCGTCCTGGATCTGCGCGAAGCTGGCCTTGCCCATAACCCGCTTGGCCATCAGGCGGCCGGCCATCTTCACGGTGCGTCCGGTGGCTTCCAGCGCCTCGGCGGGCCATTGCTCCTTCTTTTCACCGTCCTTGCCGTCGAACTCCTCCAGCAACGCACCGGCGAAGTGCTCGCGGCGGAAGTCGTTCGGATAGGCGATGCCCTGCCCGCGCAGCACCGTGAGTTTGCCGCGGCGCTCGGCGATCAGGCTGTTCTCGTCGGCGGGCGTGGGCGTGGCGGTCTGGTCGGTCATGGCTTTAGAAGGGGGATTGGTTATTCGTGATTGGTGATTCGATGAAAGCTGCAATGCCGAGGATTCTCAGGGACTCGCTTTGGCTTTTACCAATCACGAATCCCCAATCACAAATCACGGCTTTCAGGCATCTATGCGCTTGGAGCCGGCTTCCAGGCCGGACTTCAGGCTGGCCTCGACGAACTCGTCCAGGTCGCCGTCCAGCACCTTCTGCGTGTCGCTGCGCTCGATGCCGGTGCGCAGGTCCTTGATGCGGCTCTGGTCGAGCACGTAGTTGCGGATCTGGCTGCCCCAGCCGATGTCGGACTTGGTGGCTTCCAGCGCATCGCGTTCGGCGTTGCGCTTCTGCACTTCCAGCTCGTACAGCTTAGCCGCCAGCATCTTCATCGCGCGGTCGCGGTTGGCATGCTGGCTGCGCTCGGTCTGACAAGCCACCACCGTGTTGGTCGGGACGTGGGTGATGCGCACCGCCGATTCGGTCTTGTTGACGTGCTGGCCACCGGCGCCGGAAGAACGATAGACGTCGGTCTTCAAATCAGCCGGGTTGATGTCGATGTCGATGCTGTCATCCACTTCCGGCGACACGAACACCGAGGTGAAGCTGGTGTGGCGGCGGTTGTCGGAGTCGAACGGCGATTTGCGCACCAGCCGGTGCACGCCGATTTCGGTTTTCAGCCAGCCGTAGGCGAAGTCGCCCTCGACGCGGAACGTGGCCGACTTGATGCCCGCCACTTCGCCGCCGGAGACTTCCATCAACTCGGCCTTCCAGCCGCGGCTCTCGGCCCAGCGCAGGTACATGCGCAGCAGGATCTCGGCCCAGTCCTGCGCCTCGGTGCCGCCGGCGCCGGCCTGGATATCGACGAAGGCGTTTGCCGAATCCATCTGCCCGGAGAACATGCGCTGGAACTCCAGCTTCTCGATCTGGGCCTGGTACTTGTCAAGGTCGGCGACCACCGCCAGCGCGGTGTCCTCGTCCTGCTCGCTCTCGGCCAGTTCCAGCAGTTCGCTGCACTCGACCATGCCGTCGAGCACGCTGGCGATGCCGACCACGGTCTTCTCCAGCATGGAGCGCTCGCGGCCGAGGTTCTGCGCGTATTCGGCGTTGTTCCAGATGTCGGGGCTTTCCAGCTCCCGGGTTACTTCTTCAAGACGCTCTTTCTTGGCGTCGTAGTCAAAGATACCCCCTGAGCGAAACCACCCGATCGGTCAGATCGGCGATGCGCTGGCGGACGGGATTCAGTTCGATCATGGTCGGCTCGATGGCTATGCAGGCAAGCCGGCGATTCTAGCATCCGGCGCCATCGCCCACCGCTGCTTGCAAGAAACGCGCCGAAGCACGCAAGCGCGCCGCCGCTTGCCGTTAGAATCGCCGCCGGTCCCGCGCATGCGGGAATGGCCCCCCCGACCCCACGAAGGCACCGCGCTTGAACACCCGCCCCACCCGTTTGTTTGCCGCCCTCTCGATGACCCTCGCGCTCGCCGCCTGCCAGAAGCTGGGCAGCATCGCCGCCCCCGGCGACAAGGCGCCCCAGCTCGCCGTCGGCACGACCGCCACCGGCGAAATCACCTCAACCAGCCCGCTCAACCACAACGACGGCAGCCGCCACCAGGACTACCGCATCGCCCTGAAGAGCGGCGAAGCGGTGTCGCTGGAACTGGGCGGTTCGCTCAGCGGCCAACTGGCGGTGTTCGACGGCGGCAACCTGATCGCCAAGGCCAACACCGGCTACTACGGCATGGAGGGCGAAGGCGAAGCCACCGCCTCCGGCCCGGTCAGCCTCGCCTTCCGCGCACCGAAGGATGGCACCTACCTGGTGGCGGTGAACAGCATCAGCGCCGACAGCTTCGGCCCGTTCAAGCTCAAGGCCACCCAGGTGGTGCCGTATGACGGCAAGCCGCTGGCCGCAGGCAGCCAGGCCACGGATTGGCTGATCGGCGAACAGCAGGAATACAAGCTCAAGATCGACAAGGCCGGGCTGTATTCGATCACCCTGGAATCCAGCGCGTTCGACGGCTACCTGCGCCTGAACGGCCGTAACGTGGAGCTGGAGGACGACGACACCGGCGGCAACCTCGACCCGCGCATCCGCACGTGGCTGGAGCCGGGCGACTACACCCTCACGGCGTCGGCGGTGAACGGCAACAGCGGCTCGTTCAAGCTCGGCATCGCCCTCACCCAGACCAACGGCGACATCGCCACCCGCGACGGCACCACGCTGACCATCGGCCAGACCACGCAAGGCATGATCGACGCGCGCGGCCGCCGCAGCTTCGTGCTGAACCTCGACGAAGCCCGCCGCATCCAGTTCGACGCCATCACCGACGACTTCGATTCCAAGCTGCGCATCACCGGCCCCGGCGTGGACGCCGAGGACGACGACGGCGGCAACGCCCTCAACGCCCGCCTGCTGCTGCCGCTGGGCCCGGGCCGCTACACCGTCGAAGTCTCCAGCCTCGGCAGCTCGCAAGGCATGTTCGAACTGGAAACCACCGACATGGGCGGCAACGCCGGCAGCTCTGCCAACGGTAACCGCAAGGGCGGGGACGCCTCTGCCGAGGCCGCAGTAGAAGCCGACTGATGGTCCTGCCACGGCCGCCGGGCCACCCCGCCCGGCAGCCCGGCTCGCACCTGCGCATCCCCCTACCTCCCCCACTGCAAGGAAAACCGAAGTGAAGCGACTGACAGCAGGATTGCTGGCACTGGCGATCGCCGCCAGCCTCAACGCCCCGGCACACGCCGCCGCCCCCATCCGCACGCTGGCCAGCAATGGCGACGTGCGCGGCGAGATCACCTCCGCCACCACGATCAACTACAGCGATGGCAGCCGCAGCCAGCTGTTTTCCCTGCAAATGAGCGCCAACCAGGCGGTGTCGCTGAAACTCGAAGGCGCCTTGAACGGCGTGATTTCCGTGTTCCATCAGGACATGCTGGTCAGCCGCTCGCGATCCTGCGACTGCTCCAACGGCACCGCGCAACTGGGCTTCCGCGCCGACAAGGCCGGCCAGTACCTGGTGGCGGTCAGCGGCGCCGACGCCCGCGCGTTCGGCCCGTTCCAGCTGTCGGCCACGCCGATCCAGGCCTACGATGGCAAGCCGCTGAAAGGCGAGGCCCACATCACCGACTGGCTGGTCAATGGCGGCCGCAGCTACACCCTGCAAGTGGAGAGCGCCGGCCTCTATACCATCGACCTGAAATCCAGCGAGTTCGACGCCCGCCTCGAATTGAGCGGCAACGGCGTGAACATGCAGGACGACGACGGCGGCCAGGGTACGGACGCGCGGCTGGTGGCCCCGCTGCAACCGGGCAGCTACACCATCGAAGCCAACACCTTCTACAGCGGCGAAGGTGCGTTCTACCTCGACGTGCAGCGCACCGACCTGACCGAAGGCGTGGTGTTCGAGGACGGCCATGCCCTGCCCATCGACGACACCCTCAGCAGCTTCGTCGGCAACGATGGCACGCGCAGCTTCGTGCTCACCCTGCCCGAGCGCAGCCGCGTGCAGATCGACGCCAGCAGCAACGACCTCGACGCCTACCTGACCCTGCAGGGCACGGACATCACCCTGAGCGACGACGATGGCGGCGGCGGTGTCAACGCGCGCCTGTCGCAGGTGCTCGACGCCGGCGAATACAACGTCAGCGTGCGTTCGATGAACAGCCGTGGCGGCCTGTTCCGCATCGCCACCAGCACCGCACCGGCGCCGGACGGCCCGACCCGCCCGCAACTGGCGCTGGGCAAGGAACTACCCGGGCAACTCAGCCCGGGCATGCGCAACCTCTACACGCTGGAGATCCCGCGCAAGGGCCGCTACGCCATCAGCATGACCGGCAACGGCGGGCTGGACGGCATGCTCACGCTGATGCGCGACGGCGAGGAAATCGCCTCGCAGGATGACAGCGACACCAGCCTCGACCCGTACATGGAAGTCGAGCTGGAAGCCGGCCGCTACGTGCTGATGGCGCACAGCTTCGACCAGCGTGCCAACGGCAGCTACCGGCTGCTGGTACGCCGCAAGTAAGCACGCGCCCCAAACGAAGAAGCCGGCCGCAATGGCCGGCTTCTTCGCATCAACAGGTGGGAATCACCGCACCCGCATCGCCGCACTCAAGTGCGCGGCAAGGTCACGCCGGTCTGGCCCTGGTACTTGCCGCCACGGTCGCGGTACGAGGTTTCGCAAACATCGTCGGCAGCGGCCTGGAAGAACAGCATCTGCGCCACGCCCTCGTTGGCGTAGATGCGCGCCGGCAGCGGCGTGGTGTTGGAGAATTCCAGCGTCACGTGCCCTTCCCACTCCGGCTCCAGCGGCGTCACGTTGACGATGATGCCGCAGCGCGCATAGGTGCTCTTGCCGAGGCACACCACCAGCGTGTCGCGCGGGATGCGGAAGTATTCGACGGTGCGCGCCAGCGCGAACGAATTGGGCGGGATGATGCACTCGTCGGCCTCGATATCGACGAAGCTGCCCGGGTCGAAGTGCTTGGGATCGACGATGGTCGAGTTGATGTTGGTGAACACCTTGAACTCGCGCGAGCAACGCACGTCGTAGCCGTAGCTGGACGTGCCGTAGCTGACGATGCGCTGGCCATCGACCTGCTTGACCTGCCCCGGTTCGTACGGCTCGATCATGCCGTGCTGCTCGGACATGCGGCGAATCCAGCGGTCGCTCTTGATGCTCATTCGGGGTCCTGACGGGGCGGGGAAGACGCGCGATTCTAGCCGGTGGGAGCGCGGCGTGGCGCGCTCTCGCCGCAATCACGCCAGCGAGGAAACGATCGGAATGCCCGCCCGCGGCCGCTTGCCCAACTCTTCCACCAGCCGCTGCGCGGCCGCCACATACGCCTTGGCCGCCGCCGATTCCGGGGCCGCCGCCACGATCGGCGTGCCCGCATCGCCCTGCTCGCGGATGCCGATTTCCAGCGGCAACGAGCCCAGCAGCGGCACGCCGTACTGCTCTGCCATGCGCTGCCCGCCACCTTCGCCGAACAGGTGCTCGACGTGCTGGCAGTTGGAACAGACATGCACCGCCATGTTCTCGACGATGCCCAGCACCGGCACCTCGACCTTCTCGAACATCTTCAGCGCCTTGCGCGCATCCAGCGTGGCGATGTCCTGCGGCGTGGTCACGACCACCGCCCCGGCCACTGGAATCTTCTGCGCCAGGGTCAACTGAATGTCACCGGTGCCCGGCGGCAGGTCGATCAACAGATAGTCCAGATCATCCCAGCGGGTGTCGTTGAACAATTGGGTCAGCGCCGAAGTTGCCATCGGCCCGCGCCAGATCATCGGCGAATCCTGTTCGACCAGGAACCCGATAGACATGGTTTCCACCCCGAACGCCCGCATCGGCTCGATCGACTTGTTGTCCGGGCTCTCCGGCCGCCCGCTCAGCCCCAGCATCGCAGGCACGCTGGGCCCGTAGATGTCGGCATCGAGCACCCCGACCCGCGCGCCCAGCTGGCGCAATGCCAGAGCCAGGTTCACCGCCGTGGTCGATTTGCCCACCCCGCCCTTGCCGGAGCCCACCGCAATGACGTTGCGGATACGTGAATGGGGGGCAAGCCCCTTCTGGACGCGGTGAGCCGGCACCGGTGAAGACAAGCGAGTAGCGGTCATATCACAAAATTTCCTATGAAACCTTTACAGACGTATGTACTTTTAGGCAAAAGTTTGGTTAAAGTCGCGTTACGTTCACATCAAGTTCCGCTCCCATTCAGGCAAAGCGACCATGTGGACACAGCCATTCCAGTCACTGTAGGGGAATCAACAAGTGCAGACCCGCAACCGTTCCAACATCAAGCGTAGCGCCCTCACCAGCGCCCTGCTGACCGCCCTTGTGCTACCGGGCATCGCCCTGGCTCAAGACGCGGGCCAGTCCGCAGCTACCCAGAGCCAGCGAAACGAACCGGCCACCAATCTGGACAAGGTCACCGTCACGGGTTCCCGCATCAAGCGCGCAGAAGTCGAAGGCCCGGCTCCGGTGATCGTGCTTACCGCTCAGGACATCGAGAAGGAAGGTTACAACACTGTTTATGAGGCGCTCACCACCCTGAGCCAGATCACTGGCGACGTGCAGAACGAGCTGACTCAGAGCGGTTTCACTCCTAACGCCCAATTCCTCAACATGCGTGGCATGGGGCCGGGTTACACCCTGATCCTCATCAACGGCAAGCGTATGGCGGACTACCCGCAGCCCTACAACAGCCGCTCCAATGCGGTCAGCTTGAGTAGCATCCCGGGTGCAGCAGTTGAGCGCATCGAAGTGCTGACCGGCGGCGCCTCGGCCATTTACGGCTCCGACGCTGTGGCCGGCGTTGTGAACATCATCACGAAGAGCAACTACGACGGCAACTCCGTCAAGATCCGTGCCGGCACCACTACCCGTGGCGGCGGTGATACCGGCCTGTTCCAGTTCACCGGCGGCAAGAGCGGCGACAACTGGAGTGTCACCTACGCGGCTGAGTACCTGAACCGTGAAGAGATTCTGGCGTCGCAGCGCGACTTCATGGACTCGTACTACGACAACCCGGACTTCAAGGGCCGCCCGGATTACGCCACCGCCGCCAGCGGCGTGTACCTGTACCGCAACACTGGCGCGCAGTACGTATGGAAGGGTTCCGACGGCAGCATCAATAATTCGGTAAAGAATCTGCAAGAAGCTTGCGCGGCCACCTCGTCCTAGTTCACCCCGTACAACACGTCAGCCAGCGTCGCCAACAGCACTCCGAACCGCTGCGGCTATTTCGGCTATCCGGCAACCCAGTCGGTGCAGAACGCCTTCAACAAGGTTTCTGGCTACATCGCCGGCACCTATGACTTCAGCAACGGCACACAGGCCTACGCTCAGGCGTTGATCACCGACAGCAGCAACAAGGGCTACAGCTCCACGCAATTCTGGCAGACCCCGGGTTACGTCTATGACCCGACTCTGGGCTACATTCAGGCCCAGCGCATCTTTACCCCGGAGGAAGTCGGCGGCCCGCAGGCTACCACCTATGACGAAACCTCGATCAATGTCGTCGGTGGCATCCGCGGCATCTTTGCCGACCGGTTTGACTGGGATGCCAGCATCTCGCACTCCAAGTTCGACTACGACACCAGCCGCCCGCGCTTCCTGACCAACAAGATCAACGATTACTTCATGGGTCCCAGGCTGGGCACCCAAGGCCGCTACCCGGTTTACAGCTTCAATGTGGGTCGTCTGTTCAGCCCGATGACTCCCGAGGCTTATAACTCGCTGATCACCAACGTCAGCAATAGCGGTTCGTCGAAGAACACCACCGGCAGCTTCAGCATCAGCGGTGACCTGTTCAACCTGCCCGCCGGCCCGCTGGGCGCAGCACTGATCCTGGAAGCAGCGACTCAGGAATACTCGCTGACCCCGGACATCCGCTCGACCGTCACCTACACGGGTGCGGACAAGATCTACAACCTGACCTCCACGGGCGGTGGTGGCGAGCGTGATCGCTACGCCGTAGGTCTGGAATTGAGCATTCCGATCTTTGATTCGCTCAAGGCAAGCGTTGCCGGTCGCTTCGACAAGTACGACGACGTCACCAATGTAGATGGAGCAGGCACTTGGTCGGCTGGCCTGGAATGGCGTCCGTTCGACAGCCTGCTGCTGCGTGGCAACTACTCCACCAGTTTCCGCGCGCCGGACATGCATTACGTGTTCGCTGGCCCGTCGGGTTCGTATTCCTCCATCGTTGACCAGTTGCGCTGCCGCGAAGCCGGCCTGGACCCCAAGTCCACCGCCTGCACCGGCAACTCCGACTACAACTATCAGGTGTTCAGCACCCGTCAGGGCAGCCGTGCGCTTGAAGAAGAAACCGGCAAATCGTTCACCGTCGGCTTCGTGTGGGACATCATCGACAATCTGGCGATGTCCGTGGACTACTACAACATCAAGCTGGAAGGTGCCGTTTCCGACATCGACAGCGACTACCTGTTCCGCAACGAAGCAGACTGCCGCTTGGGCAAAGACGTCAACGGCAATGCGGTTGATGGCAACTCCAACGCGTGCCAGTACTTCACCAGCCTGATCACCCGTGACGACACGGCTCTGGGGCGCAACAAGGTGACCGAAAAGCTGTCGGTTCCGTTCAACCAGGCCATGATGCGCACCTCGGGCATCGATGCGACGCTGGACTACAAGTTCGACACCGATCGTTGGGGCCGCTTCTCCTTCGGCATGAAGTACACCCACGTCCTGACGCTGGAAGAACGTGATCTGCCGGATAGCGAGCTGGTCAACGTCCGCGACCACATGCAGTACTTCAACTACCGCAGCAGGGTCACGCTGAACTCCGCATGGAGCAAGGATGACTGGAGCGCGTCGGTGTACGGCACCCGTTCCGGCTCGCTGCCGAACTGGGCTGAAACCGCCCGCGTTTCACCGTATTTCACCTGGAACCTGACGGTGAACAAGAAGATCACCAACAAGGCTTCGGTGGGTATCCAGGTCGTCAACGTGTTCGACAAGGCTGGCGGCAATGACGACACCTACAACTCGTACCCGTACTTCTGGCGCGCCTACTCGGCAGTGGGCCGTCAGATCTCGGCAGAACTGAACTACAGGTTCTGATCGTTCAAGGTACTTGGCAACAAAGAGAAAGCCCGGCACTGCCGGGCTTTCTCTCATACGCATGTGATACGTGCCCACGCCGCCCCTCGGTAGGCATGCACCAGCATCTCTTTTCAAGACAAAAGATCGCAAGGAGCAAACATGAACGTTCGCAGCAAAGTATTACTGTGCTTGGCAGCCTGCTGCGCCCCCGCCGTGGCCGTTGCCGAACAACCAATCGCTGATTTCGTTGGTCGCCCTTCCTACGGAACGGCCAAGATATCGCCCGATGGCCGCTACTTGGCCATGACCGTGGACAAGGGTGAGCAGGATGTACTGGTGGTGCTGCGTACCACCGACATGAAGCCCGTCAAGATCAACCAGCTACCGGACAAGAAAAGTATTGGCGGCTTTAACTGGGTAAGTTCTGAACGGCTGATGTTCACCGCGGTCAAGAAAATGGGAGGCTATGCCCAGCCATTCAGCACCGGCGAGTGGTACGCGGTCAATGCTGACGGTAGCCAACCGCGACCGCTGGTGTTTTATGGAACCCGGGATGCCACTCAGGCAAACAAGGCAGTGGGCAACAATGAGCGGTACTCGCTGGTGGATACGCTCCGCGACGACGATCAATACGTCATCATGTCGGCTACCACTGCGCGCTCTACTGAGGGCGTCGGCACCGAACTGGTGAAGATGGATGTGATTAGTGGCCGCAGAACGCCACTGGGCCGCGCTCCAAAGGAAAACTGCAGTATCACACTGGATGCCGCCAAGCAGCCGCGATTCGCAGTGTGTTCTTCAACCCGGGACGAATTCCGGCGAGTATGAAGAACGAACCGAACTGTATCCGCCGTGATGGCCAGTCATGGACTCTGGTCAATGCATCCAAGACTGCGGGCAAGCACCTCAGTGTATTGCGCACCACCGAGAACGGAACGGTTTACGCGATGCAGAGTGACAACAAGTCGCCCGCCTCGGTTGGCACCCTTGATACCAGTACCGGCGAATACACACAACTGTTCAGCGACCCGATCGCCGAGGTGTCCCAGTTGATCTGGTCCACCGATCAGACCACGCTGCTCGGCGTGGTGACCGAAGCTGGCGCCCCCAAGGTCACCCTGCTGGACGAGGATCACCCGGATGCCGCGCTCTATATGTCTCTGGCCTCGGCATTCGAGGGGCAGAAAGTGGACTTCGCCAGTTACACCAACGATGGCAGGAAGATCCTCGTTTGTGGTCAGCGACAGCAATCCCGGCCAGCTGTTCCTGTTCGACCGTGATGCAAACACAGCCCGCCCGCTGCTGGCGCGCAGACCGCAGATTGATCAGAAGAAGATGGCGCATACCATGCCCTTCTCCTTCACCGCTCGCGATGGTCGCCTGATCCATGCCTACCTGACCCTGCCACAGGGTTCGGACGGCAAACGCGCACCGCTGATCGTCAATCCGCATGGCGGCCCGATCGGGCCGCGCGACGACTGGTCGTTCAACCCGGAAGCCCAGCTGTTTGCCAGCCGTGGCTATGCTACGTTGCAGGTCAACTTCCGCGGTTCCAGCGGTTACGGCAATGAGTTTCAGGATGCAGGTCACCGCCAATGGGATGAGGGCATCCAGAACGATATTCTCGACGCTACCCATTGGGTCATCGATCATGGATATGTGAACAGGGAGCGAATCTGCATCTACGGCGGCAGTTTCGGTGGATACTCCTCGTTGATGGCACCAATCCGCGAGCCGGGCCTGTTCAAGTGCGCATTCGGTTACGTCGGCGTCTATGACGTACCGATGCTGTTCACCAAGGGTGACATTCCCGGGCGTGATTCGGGCCTGCGTTACCTGCGTCGAACCCACGGCAGCGACAAGGCCGATTGGACGCGTGCCTCGCCGGCACAGCGTGCCGCCGAAGTCAGGATCCCTGTCTATCTGGCCGCCGGCGCCCGTGACGCTCGCGCAGTACCGGAGCAAACCGAGCTGATGAACAAGGCGCTCATCGCCGCGGGCAACCGCCCCGAGGGCATGATTATCCAGCCCGGGGAAATGCACGGTTTCTACGACGAAGAGGCCCGTGTGAACCTGTACACCGAGATGCTGAAGTTCTTCAACCGGCACATCGGCGAAGGCAAGGTCAGCGTCGGCGAAGCGACTCGCGCTCAGGACGAGTAACCCGAAGTCACATTCGGACCGCCATCACGTCCTGATAACCGAGCAACGAAGGGGGCACGTATTGCCCCCCTTCGTTGTTTTACCAATGACTTATGGCTATTCCCCGACAATCGCCATTCCGGCGACCATGCCGCCCACGACACGGACCACGCAAGGATTCTCGAATGATTCGCAGAACTACCATCGCCACGATGGCCCTGATGCTGACGCTTGCCTGCGCAATACCCGCGTCTTTTGCTGCCAATGGCACCGCCGCACCACCGGATCCCACGCGCGACCCGATCATGACCACCGCCGGCTTTCTCTCCAGCCATCCCGACCTGCGCTACCGCCTATTGGGCATGGAACGTATGCGCGACGGCAAGACCAAGGAAGCCTTCGAATTCTTCAAGCGCGCTGCCTACTACTCGGACAAGCCCTCGCAGGGCATGGTCGCGGAAATGCTGTGGAACGGCCAAGGAACCGAAGCCGACCCCGCCCTCGCCTATGCTTGGATGGATCTGGCTGCCGAGCGTGGCTACAAGGGCTTTACCGGGTTGCGCGAACGCTACTGGTCCAAACTGGATGAGCAGCAGCGTGCACGCGCCGTGGAAGAAGGACAAGCCATCTACGCGAGCTATGGTGACAACGCAGCCAAGCCACGACTAGCCACCGTTTTGCGGCGTGAGCGCATGCGCATGACCGGCAGCCGGCTGGGTACCGTCGGCAACCTCAAGATCTATGTCGCGGGTCCCGATGGCGAAGGGATAGCGATCGACGGCTCCAAATTCTACGACGACCGTTACTGGAACCCGGACAAGTACATGCAATGGCACGACGACATCTGGATGGAGCCGCGTATTGCCAAGGTCGATGTGGGCGAATTGACCCAAATCCAGCAGTCGGAACTGGAAAGTCGCATTCCCGAGGTTGCCCCGATCATTGATGCCAAGGAACCGGAAACCGAGGACACGATGCCCCAATTGGACGGCAAACCCTGAACTCCGCATCGGCCGCTCCTAGCGGCCGATGTCCTTGATGACCAGCGCCGCCGCGTTGTGCCCCGGCGCCCCGGTTACGCCGCCACCCGGATGGGTGCCGGAACCACACAGGTACAGGCCGGGAATCGCGCCGCGGTAATTGCCCTGGCCGAGCATCGGGCGGGCGCTGAACAGTTGGTTGAGGCTGAGCGCGCCGTGGAAGATGTCGCCGCCGATCAGGCCGAAGCTGCGTTCCAGGTCCAGCGGGCTGAGGATCTGCCGGCCCAGCACGGAGGCTGCGAAACCCGGCGCGTGGCGCTCGACCGTGGCGATCATCAGGTCGGCCACTTCCTCGCGGTGGTCGTCCCAACTGCGCCCGTCCGGCAGCTGCGGGGCGACATGCTGGCAGAACAGGCTGGCGACGTGCTGGCCCGGCGGCGCGAGCGAGTCGTCCAGCGTGCTGGGAATCAGCATTTCCACCACCGGCTCGCGTGACCAGCCATGGCGGCGCGCGTCCAGCCATGCGCGGTCCATGTAGTCTAGGCTGGGGGCGATGATGATGCCGGCGGTCAGGTGGTCGCCCTGCCCCGGCAGCACGGGGAATTCCGGCAGCCGCGACAGCGCGACGTTCATGCGGAAGGTACCGGAGCCGCAGCGCCAATTCGCCATGCGCTCGCGAGTGGCCGCAGGCACCTCGTCGGGCGCAAGCAGGCGTTCGTACAGCAGTTTCGGATTGACGTTGGCGATGACCGAGCGAGCGCGTATCACTTCGCCGTCCGTCGTCACCACGCCGCAGGCACTGCCCTGTTCCACCAGCACTTTTTCGACACCCGTGCCGGTGCGTATTTCAACGCCAGCCTCGCGGGCCGCACGCGCCATTGCCTGCGTGATTGCGCCCATGCCGCCAATCGCGTGCCCCCATGCACCCTTGACGCCGTTGCTTTCGCCGAATACGTGATGCAGCAGCACGTAAGCCGTGCCGGGCGCATACGGGCTGGCGTAATTGCCGACGATGCCGTCGAAGCCGAACAGCGCCTTGATCGGTTCGCTCTCGAACCAGCGGTCCAGGTATTCGGCGGCGGAAATGGTGAACAGGTCCAGCAGTTCCTGCCGCAAGGCGTTGTCCAGCGTCGCCAGTTGTCGGCCGAGTTTGCCGGCCTTCCACAGCTCCGGCAGCGCGCGCAACCAGCCGCCTTCGGTCGCGTTCGGCGGCGGTTGCAATGCCATCGCGCGCAACACGTCGGCGAAGATCTCCAGCCGCCGTTCGTATTCGGGCAGGCGTCGCGCGTCGCGTGCGGAGAACTTTGCCACCTGCTCCGCGGTGCGGCCGCCGCCGGCCAGCAGGTACTGGCCGGCGGGCAGCGGCAGGAAGTTGTTGATCCGGCGCGGCACCACGCGCAGGCCGTGGCGTTCCAGTTCGAGGTCGGCGATCACCTTCGGTTGCAGCAGCGACACGGTGTAGGACGCCACCGAATTGCGGAAACCGGGATGGAACTCTTCGGTCACCGCCGCGCCACCCACCACATTGCGCCGTTCCAGCACCAGCACGCGCTGGCCGGCCTTGGCCAGGTAGGCCGCGCACACCAGGCCGTTGTGGCCGCCGCCGACCAGCACCGCGTCCCACGGCCGTGAAGAATCGTTCGTCATGCCGGCTGTATAGCATCCCGCAACGGCCGCCATGACCTTCGACACCCTTGCCCGGACGGTTGCAGGCGTATCTTTCCGCAGGCGGCCCCGGTTCGGGGCCTTGTTCATTGCCCTGATTCCGGCCCGGAGGCCACTGACGTGATCGCACGCAATCCCAAGCTGCTCCTGCTGACCCTGGCCGTCTCGGCCGCGCTGGTCGGCTGCAAGAAAGACGAAACCCCGGCGGCCACCGCCGCCGCTCCGGCCCCGGAGGCCGCCGCCGAGCTGAAGCTGGACGAATCCAAGCTGCCGGCCTACAACGCCTTCACCGTGGCCGACCTCGACGCCAGCAAGGACGCCTGCACCGACTTCGGCGGCTACGTCAACGACAAGTGGCTGGCCGCCAACGAGATCCCGTCCGACCGCACCAGCTGGGGCGCCTTCAGCATCCTCGACGAGCGCTCGGTGGCCGTGCAGCACCAGCTGGCCGAACAGGCCGCGGCGATGAAGAACGCCACCGGCGTGGAAAAGATCGTCGGCGACTTCTGGGCATCGGGCATGGACGAGGCCCGGATCGATTCGCTGGGCATCACCCCGCTGAAGGCCGACCTGGACGCCATCGACGCCTTGCAGGACAAGGACGCCATCGCCGGCTATATCCGCAGCACCGCCGCCAAGGGTGAGAACGTTCTGTTCGGCTTCGGCCCGGAGGCGGATTTCAAGAATTCGTCGATGAACATGGCCTATGCCATGCAGGGCGGCCTGGGCCTGCCGGACACCACCTACTACACCGATGCCGGCAAGGCCGACAAGCTCAAGGCCTACCAGGCGCACGTGGCCAAGGTACTGGAACTTTCGGGCGTGGCCGCTGCCGACGCCGCCAGGCAGGCCGAGGACGTGGTGAAGTTCGAAACCCGTCTGGCCAAGGCCTCCAAGTCCAGCGTCGAGCTGTCGCGCAACGTCTCGCTGTACTACAACCCGGTCAGCGTGGCCGATGCCGACAAGCTGACCCCGAACTTCAGCTGGAGCGCCTTCTTCAATGCGCAGGGCATCACCGCGCCGGAAACGTTCTCGCTGGCGATCCCTGCCTTCCATCAGGAAGTCAGCAAGATGCTGGGCGATACCGCCCCGGCCGCCTGGCGCGCCTACCTGCGCTTCCACACCGTCGATGGCGCCTCGCCGTACCTGAGCAGCGATTTCGTGCAGGAGAACTACGCGTTCTACGGCAAGGAACTGAACGGCCAGAAGGAGCTGAAGGCGCGCTGGAAGCGCGTGCTGGGTACCATCGAGGGCGAGGCCGGCGATGCGTTCGGCCAGATGTACGTGAAGGTCGCCTTCTCGCCGGAAGCCAAGGCCAAGATGGAAGGGCTGGTGAAGAACCTCGCCGCCGCGCTGAAGGAGCGCATCGAGAACCTGCCGTGGATGAGCGCGGAAACCAAGGCCAAGGCCATCGCCAAGTGGGAGACCTTCACCCCGAAGATCGGCTACCCGGACAAGTGGCGCGACTGGAGCGGCCTGAGCACCACGCATGACGACTACCTCGGCAACATCCGCGCCGCGACCGCGTTCAACTACAAGTGGGCGCTGGGCAAGATCGGCCAGCCGGTTGACAAGACCGAATGGGGCATGACCCCGCAGACGGTCAACGCCTACTACAACCCGATGCAGAACGAGATCGTGTTCCCGGCGGCCATCCTGCAACCGCCGTTCTTCGACCCGAACGCCGACGACGCGCTTAACTACGGCGGCATCGGCGCGGTGATCGGCCACGAGATGACCCACGGCTACGACGACCAGGGCGCACAGTTCGGCCCGACCGGCAATTTCGAGGATTGGTGGACGGCGGCGGACAAGAACAGCTTCCAGGGCCTGACCGGCAAGCTGATCAACCAGTTCAACGAGTACAAGGTGGGCGGCCAGAACGTCAACGGCGAGCTGACCCTGGGCGAGAACATCGCCGACCTCGGCGGCCTGGCCACGGCCTACGACGCCTTGCAGAAGGCCAGCGCCGGCAAGGAAGACCCGATGGTGGAAGGCTACAGCCGCGACCAGCGCTTCTTCTTCAACTGGGCCACGGTGTGGCGCACCAAGTACACCCCGGAGAACCTCAAGGTCCGCCTGGCCACCGACCCGCACGCTCCGGCGCAGTTCCGCGCGATGGGCGCGCCGTCGAACCTGCCGACCTTCGCCGCCGCGTTCCAGTGCAAGGCCGGCGCGCCGATGGTGCGCGAAGGCGGCAAGCAGGTGGTGATCTGGTAAGCCACAGCTGAATTGCCGTGTTGACGACGAAGGCCCGGATTTTCCGGGCCTTCGTTCTTGAAGTCGGCCAGGGCCCACCGCCCGATCAATGCCCAAGCACCCCCTGGAGCCGCTGCCGGAAATGCCGCAGCCACCGCATCCTCGCCCCGCCCCGGCTTGTTAAACTCCGCGCACTTTCAATCCTCCACGGATTCGCTGCACATGCCCAACGTCCGCCCGCTCGCCCTTGCCCTGTCCTTCGGCCTCGTGGCCGTGCTGTCCACGCCCGACGCCGACGCGGCCCGCAAGAAGAAGGCGGCCCCTGCCCCCGTGGTCAGCCCCGCCTGCACCGATTTCCACGAACTGGGCAACGCGGACTGGCTCAAGGCGAACCCGGTGCCGCAGACCGGCGCGGTGAGCGCGCTGGGCCAGCTGGCCGACAACGCCCGCAACCAGCAGCGCCAACTGCTCGACCGCGCGATGACCGCGCCGCAAGGCAACGTGCAGAAGCTGCTGGGCGACTTCTGGGCCAGCGGCCTCGACGAAGCGGCCGTGGAAGCCGACGGCTCGGCGCCGATCGCCCCGCTGCTGGGCCGCATCAACGCGATCAAGAGGGCCAAGGACGTGCCGGCCTCCATCGCCGCACTGCACCAGGTCGGCATCCCGGTCGCGTTCAACTTCGCCCCGGACGTCGATCTGAAAGCACTGGACCGCCACATCGGCTACTTCATGCAGGGCGGCATGGGCCTGCCCGACCCGGCCTTCTACACCCGCACCGACGCCGACACCATCGCGCTGATGGGCCGCTACCGCGCCTACGTCAAGCAGATCCTCGCGCTGACCGGCACCCCGGCCAACAAGCTCGACACCGAATCCGCGCAGGTCATCCAGCTGGAAACCGAACTGGCCCGCACCGCGCAGTCGCTGGCCGGCATCAGCAACCCGTTCAACAACTACGCGCCGGTTTCCACCAAGGAATTCACCGGCCGCTACAAGAACCTGCAACTGGATGCCTTCCTGAAGGCGCAGGGCGTCAACGACGACCTCGTCTCGCTGGCCGACCCGGCGCTGTTCCAGCAGCTCAACGGCATGGTCACCCGCCTGCCGGCCGAGCAATGGAAGGCCTACCTGCGCTGGCGCGTGGGCGATGCGATGGCCCCGTACCTGTCCAAGGCCTACCGCGACGCCGAATTCGAATTCCGCGGCCGCGTGCTGCGCGGGCAGGTCATCGCCCCGGCACGCCGTGAGCAGGTGCTGGACGCGATCAACGTCGCCGCCGGCCCGATGCTCGGCCACGAATACGCGGCCGCCTACGTCAGCCGCGACACGATGCGCCAGGCCGGGCTGATGGTCGATCAGGTCCGCGAAGCACAGATCGCCGCGGTCAAGCGCAACACGTGGATGAGCGCCGAAGCACGCGCCGAGGCCGAGGCCAAGCTGGCCGCGCTGAAGATCGAGATCGGCAAGCCACTGCGTGACCTCGACTACAGCGTGCAGCCCATGGGCCGCGGCAGCTTCGGTGGCAACATGCTGATCGCCTCCACCTGGCGCCACCGCGAGGAAATGAAGCGCATCGGCAAGGGCAACGCCGACCGTCGCTGGGACGTGCTGCCGCAGCAGCCGGCGCTGGCCTACGACCTGGCGCAGAACCGCCTGATCGTCACCGCCGCCGCGTTGCAGGGGCCGATCTTCGCCGACGCCAACGGCGAGGCCGGCAAGTTCGGCGCCTTTGGCGCGCTGGTCGCGCACGAAATCAGCCGTGCCATCGACGCCAAGGGTGCGCTGGTGGATGCCAAGGGCGAACTGCGCAGCTGGTGGACGCCGGCCGACAAGACCGCGTGGACGCTGCTCGGCAACCGCGTCGCCGCGCAATACGGCGCCTATGCGTTCCCCGGCGTGAAGGACGCCAAGGTCAACGGCGAACTGACCCGCGACGAGAACATGGCCGACATTTCCGGCGTGGAAATCGCATGGGATGCCTTCGCCACCGCCCATCCCGCCGCCAAGCCGGCCGAGCAGCAGGCGCTCTTCCGCGCGTGGGCCTCGCTGTGGCCGCAGCAGCTGTCGCCGAACGAAGCCCTGCAGCGCCTGACCTCTGAAATCCGCGCACCGGGCCGCTGGCGCACCAATGGCCCGTTGTCGAACCTGCCGGCCTTCGGCACGGCGTTCCAGTGCAAGCCGGGCCAGCCGATGCAGCGCGCCGAGGCCGAGCAGATCCGCATCTGGCGCTGAGCGGCCAACCCGCAGCACGGAAAAGGCGCGGAATTCCGCGCCTTTTCTTTTCCCATTGCCGCGCGCAGGGGCGCAGCTCACTGCGCTCCTGCGTGACGCGCGTTGCGCGTCACTTCACCCGGCGCAGGTGATTCGGCCGCCCGCCGCCACGCTTGTTGAACGGCGGTTGCCCGCGCCAATAACGAATCAGCAACCAGCCGAACAACATGCCGCCCAGGTGCGCGAAGTGCGCCACGCCCGGCTGCCAGCCGGTGAAGCCCAGCACCAGCTCCATCAGGCCGAACACGATGACGAAGGTACGCGCCTTCATCGGGATCGGCGGGAACAGCAGCATCACCCGCTGGTTCGGGAACAGCATGCCGTAGGCCAGCAACAGGCCGAACACGCCGCCCGAAGCGCCCAATACCGGGCCGTATTCGCCGGCCCACGCCGTCACCAGCAACTGGCACAGGCCCGCACCGACCACGCACACCAGGTAATAGGTGAGGAAACGCTTCTCGCCCCAGGTCAGTTCCAGCGGCGCGCCGAACATGAAAAGCGCCATCATGTTGAAGAACAGGTGGCCGAGGCCGCCGTGCAGGAACCCGTAGGTCAGCAACTGCCACGGTTCGAAACCGGGCGAATACGGGTTCACGTCCTGAGAGCCCAGTGGCCAGAGCATCAGTTGCTCGAAAACGCCGGCGGTCTGCGGCAGCATCTGCAGCAGGAACAGGGCGATGTTGGCGATCAGCAGCGTCTTGGTGACGGTGGGCAAGCGCGGGAACATGGCGGCATCCGTGAGGGTTGCCGCCATGATAGGGGATGCGTCATCGCCTTCGCGCTGACGCCCCACGATTTGCGTTGCAAACCGCGGGCCCCATCTCGCTCATCCATACCCCCGCCGCTTCGCGGCCGCTCACTGACTCAGGGGGCTTTCCTCCGGATATAACCGGTAGCACCGGCCGCTGGCCGGCAGCCCCGGGAATCATTGTCATTGCGCTTGCCGGCCAGTAACCGACGTTATCCCGGCCCCCAGATCGCCGCATCGAGGCTGCGCACCGGCTTGGCGCGCTTGACCCGGCCGTTCTCCACGACGACGCCCTCGGCACGCAGGCGCTGGCCCTGCTCGCGCCAGCCGGCCGAGCTTTCGGGCATCGCGATGCGGCCATCCGAACGCAGCACCCGGTGCCACGGCAGCGCCGGATCATCATTGTCGCCGAGCAACCGCGCCACCAGGCGCGCACGGCCCGGCAAGCCGGCCCTGGCCGCCACTTCGCCATAGCCCATCACCTGCCCGCGCGGAATCCGGCGGATCACGTCGAGGATGCGGGCACGGCTTTCCGCAGGGTCGGCAGGCGCTGCATCGCGGCGCGGCGGCACGGCCTTCTTGCCCGGCGTGTGGATTGCCCTGCCATTTGGCTTCATCGCGCCAGCACCACTTCTTCGGCCGCGGTCGGATGGATCGCCACCGTCTCGCGCATCTGTCGCAGCGTGATGCCCGCCTTCAGCGCCACCGCGAAGCCTTGCAGGATTTCGTCGGCGCCTTCGCCGAGCAGGTGGATGCCGACGACTTTTTCGTCCTCGCCGGCGCAGACCAGCTTGAATACCGTGCGCCCCTGCCCACCGCCAAGTGCCTGCACCATCGGCCGGAAGCGGCTGTGGTACGTCGCCACCTTGTCGAAACGCGCGCGCGCGGCCTCCTCGCTCAAGCCCACGCTGCCGAACGGCGGGTGCGAGAACACGACGCTGGGCACGTTGTCGTAATCCAGGCGCGCCTCCGGCTCGCCACCATGCAGGCGGTCCATCAGGCGCCGTGCGGCGGCAACCGCCACCGGCGTCAGCATCGCCCGCCCGGTCACATCGCCCACCGCGAAAACGCCGGGCGCCGAGGTGTTCTGGCAAGCATCGACGGCAATCGCGCCGTGCTCATCCAGCGCCACGCCCGCCGCTTCCAACCCCAATCCCCGCGTGTTCGGCGCGCGGCCAGTGGCGAACAACACCGTGTCGAATGCGGCGTCGGCCGGGCCGTCCGACAATTGCGCACGAATGCGCCCGCCATTGCGTTCCAGTGCCTGCACCTTGCAACCGAAAGACACCGCCACGCCCTGCATGCGCAGGTTTTCCGCCAGTTGCGTGGTCAGCTCGGCGTCGAACTTGTCCAGCAGGCGCTGGCCGCGCACCAGCAACGCCACTTCGCTGCCAAGGGCATGCAGCACGCCGGCCAGTTCGACCGCGATGTAGCCGCCACCGATGATGGCCACGCGCGGTGGCGCGGCCTGCAAGGCGAAGAAATCGTCCGATACGCCCCCCAGTTCGGCCCCGGGCAATTCGGGTTTGACGGCATGCGAGCCGGTGGCGACGACGATGTGCCTGGCATGCAGGCGCACGCCGTCATCGCACTCCACCGTATGCGCATCCAGCAAGCGGCCGCGCCGGGCGATGTGCGCCACTCCGGTTTCGTCCAGTCGCTTGCGGTAGCTGGCGTGGATGCCGTCGATGTATTGCCGGCGTCGTTGCAGCAATTGCGGCCACGCCAGGGAGGGCTGGGCCGGCACGTCGAACCCCAGCGCCGAGGCCAGCGCGATGCGCTCCGCCAGATCGGCGGCCAGCCACATCGCCTTCTTCGGCACGCAACCGACGTTGACGCAGGTGCCGCCCAATGCGGACGGCTCCAGCATCGCCACCTTCGCACCATGCGCGACGGCGCGGAAGGCGGCGGCCAGACCGCCGGAACCGCCACCGAGCACCACCACGTCGTATTGCCGCTTCGTCATCGGGCACCTCCCCATGGCATGAATGCCGAGCATGCCACGCCCCGCGGCGAATCAAGCGTGAGCATGCTGCGGCGAACGGCCCGGCGGCGTCATGCCGTGGCGGGCCTGCCGCGCCGCAACGGTGGCCACTGCATGTAGGTGAAAGCACGCCACAGCCATTCCAGCGGTCCGAAGCGGAAGTGCTTCAACCACAGCTGGCTGGTCACTACCTGCGCGGTGAACAAGACGATGGCGAACACCACCTGCCACGTCCGCCCCATCTGTTCGTACAGGCCCAGCCCGTAGCCATGGAACAGCAGCGTGCACAGCAGCGATTGCAGCAGGTAATTGCTCAACGCCATGCGCCCGACCGGCGCCAGCCATTGCAGGCGCTGGCTGTAACGCACGCCCCATGCCAGGTAACCAAGGCACATCAGCAGACCGGCCACTGCGTTCATCGCAAAAACCGCCGCCACGCGCAGGTCGAACCGTCCCGGCGCCACATGCGGCTGCCACCACGCACTGGCCAGCATCAACGCCAGCCCCAGCGGCAACGCGCCCCAGCGCAGCACGGCGAACAGGCGCGCATGTTCGCCCGGCCGCGCCATCGCGTCGCTGCGCGCGAACCATGCGCCGATCAGGAACATGCCCAGTACCTGCGGCCCGACCAGCAGCAAGCCGCCCAGCGCCGTGCCGAAGTCGCGCAGGCGCTGCGCCGTGGCCTGCATGTAGCCGCCATGCCCATAAGCCTGCCGCTGCGCCTCGATCGACGCATGCGCGGCATCGGCTTGCGCCGCCATCGCCGTGTCGGGCAGCACGGACACCAGCGCGCCCAGCATCAACATCATCAGCGGCGCAGCCAGATAGCCCCCCGCGCCCAAGGCCGGCAGCCAATTGCGCGGCGCTTCGCGGAAGGCCAGCAGCATGAAGGACAGCAAGGCGTAGCTGACCAGAATGTCGCCGGACCACAGCAGCAGCGCATGCACCAGCCCGATGACCAGCAGGCCCGTGCTGCGGCGCAGGTAGAAACGGGTGAAGTCGCGCCCGGCCGCCTCGGCGCGCTGCGCCATCACCGCAAAGCCCGCACCGAACAGCAGCGAGAACAGGGTGAAGAACTTGCCCTGCACGAACACGTAGACGAAGGCGTCGGCCCAGCGGTCCAGCCCCTGCCAGTGCGGATCGATGCCGGTGAAGGACAGATCCAGCGGCCCGTTGAACGCCTCCATGTTCATCAACAGGATGCCCAGGAGGGCAAGCCCGCGCAGCACGTCGAGAGTGGCGATGCGCTCGGTTGGCGCGACGGGCTGGAAGGTGGTGGCGGGCAAGTGGCGGAGCTCTGCAAACGGAGAAAACGATTATGTATGCAGAAGAGCATCGTGGCGCGCGACAGAGCTTTCCCGGTAGAGCCCCATCGCGCCCCTCCAGCGAAAACAAAACGGCCCGCATGATGCGGGCCGTTCATCAGCATTGCCGTGCGGCAATCAGTGGTGGTGGCCACCGTCGCCATGTACGTGGCCGTGCTGCACTTCCTCCTCACCGGCCTCGCGGACTTCGACGATCTCCACGTCGAAGTGCAGGTCCTTGCCGGCCATCGGGTGGTTCAGGTCAACGTCCACCACGGTCATGCCCACCTTCTGCACGGTGACTGCACGCGGGCCGAAGTTGGTTTGCAGGATCACCTGCTGGCCCGGCACCAGGCGGGTGTTGCCGAAGTGCTTCTTCGGCACGCGCTGGGTCAGGCCCTCGCGACGCTCGCCGTAGGCATCGGCCGAGGCCACGTCCACGCCGAAGCTCTCGCCGGCCTCCTTGTCCATCATCGCCGTCTCCAGGCCCGGGATGATGTTGCCGTGGCCGACCAGGATCGCCAGCGGCTCGCGGTCCTTGGAGCTTTCGATCGGCTCCTGGCCAACCTCGGAGACGGTGTAGTGGAAACGGACGACGCGGTCTTTTTCGATCTTCATGCGCAACTCTGTAGATGGCTGCCGGCTGGCAGGCGATGGGACGACCTTGCCGGCCGCCGGGTGGGCCGCCATCATGGCGACCGTCCTGAAACGACGCATTATCCCGGCTCCATGCACATCACGCCAGTTTCCCGCTCGCTCTCCTGCCGCCTGTCGGTCGCGCTGGCAATGGCCGCTGCATTGGCCGCCTGCGGCCATGCCCCTGCCAAACGCACGCCCCCGCCAACCACCGGTCACGCCTGGCCGCAGGTGACGCCCGCCGACCCGGCGGCGGCCTCAGCGGTGCTGATGCGGGCACTGGGGCTGGTCGGCACGCCCTACCGTTACGGCGGCAACACCCCCGAATCCGGTTTCGATTGCAGCGGGTTGGTCAACTACGTCTATCGCGACATGCTGGCGCTGAATCTGCCGCGCACTTCACGCGAGCTGGCGGCCATGCAGGGGCCGAAGATCGAACCGCAACGGCTGGCGGCTGGCGATCTGGTGTTTTTCGGCAACAAGAGCAACGTCTGGCACGTCGGCATCTATGTCGGCGAAGGCCGCTTCGTGCATGCCCCGAGCAGCGGCGGCACGGTACGGCTGGACCCGTTGGACGGCCCGTACTGGCGCGAGCATTACACCGGAGCCAAGCGGGTTTTGCGATGAAACTTGATGCAAATCAACGGCACTAACAAATATTTAACGAAATTTGTACCTATGCCCCGCCTTCACAGGGCATCATCGCCCCCTGAATTTTTCCGTGACAGTCCCGTGACGATCGACCCAACGACCCGCCCGGCCCACCTCAGGATTCCCGCCACCACCCGCCGGCTGCTGTGCGCCGCGCTGCTGGCGTTCACCAGCCTCCCCGTTTTCGCCCAGAGCACTCCCGAATCTGCCGCCCCGGCAACCACTGGCGCCACCAAGCCCGCCACGGCCTCCGCCAAACCCGAAGCCCCGCGCAGCCGCGCGGATGCCGCCGCCAGCGCCACCCTTGCCGCGTTGCTCCCGCATCTGGCGGCCACCGACACCATCCCGCTGATGGACCGCTCGGCGATGTTCGCAGGCGACCTCAGCCGCCTGCTCTCCGCCTACGACGCATCTTCCCGCAGCGTCGCCAATGCCACCGATTCCGCACTGGCCAACGACAACGACGGCAAGGTGCAATCAATCCTGCGCCGCGCGATGGCGCTGCTCGGCACCCCGTACCGCTGGGGCGGCGCCTCACCGGACGCCGGCTTCGATTGCAGCGGCTTGGTCGGCTACGTGTTCCGCACCGCGCTGGGTATCGAACTGCCGCGCGTGTCACGCGAAATGGCCAGCCAGACCGGCAATGAACTGATCAAGGACCGCGCCGCGCTGGTCGCTGGCGACTTGGTGTTCTTCGGCCGCAAGGGCCGGGTCGATCACGTCGGCATCTACGTCGGCGACGGCCGTTTCCTGCACGCCCCCAGCACCGGCAAGGATGTGCGCACCCGACACCCTGCTCAGCGGCTATTGGGGCGACAAATTCATGCAGGCACGGCGGATGGACCTGTAACCCGCCACCGCTCGACACTGATGAAAAAGCCGCGATATATGTCGCGGCTTTTTGGTATGAATTCGCCACTCACCGCCATTCCGGGGCGGGTGGTGGCGGCAACACTTCATTGAAGGCGCGCCAAAGCTTGGCGGTCGCATCGTATGTCGAAGCATTGCAGTTGCGGAAACGACCTGCGTAACGGCCATCGACACAAGCTTCGAGAAACACGGCGTTTCCATCCATGCACATGAAGGCGTCCCCATCCTGCGGTGCGTGCCACAACGCTTCGTTGTTCCAAAGCGCCCTGATTTTCTCCATTTCGGCACGGGTTTTCCGAATACGGGCAACCGGCACGATGCGTTGGGGGATGCGCCAGCCATTGATTGCCCCGGTGGCGGCGGCGGAATAGCGCCCCCATCATGACTCCACGTAATGGCAATGTCGTCTTGCTCTACCTCCATGACGACCTTCCATCTCGGCCCCCATGCATTCTTGCCTATGTTTGCGACATATCGCTCCTTATCCGCCTCAATGCGGCGTTCAGGGTTACCGCATCGATAGGCCAGCGTTTCAAAACGCCCGCCTTGGCTCCAATCACCCCAGCTAGTCAGCTCGCGCGTTGCAAATTCCGAGGCATCCATCCCCCCATGCGGCAGCCCAATCCACGGTGCCGCGTAAGGGTCAACAGGCAAGGGGGGGACGCCGGCCCGTAAAGGTAACGCTGATCAAGTAGCTGTAGTGCTGGTATCGCCGGTCGACCGGCCCGAAGGATGCTTCTGGCCTGTTTCAGCGCAATATCAAACTCGATTTTGGGCGCCACTGGCCGCTTTCGCGGCTCTTGGGCGCCCAGCGGGCGCACCTATCCTGCCAATCGGGCACGCGCCAGGTACAAGTTCGCCAGCCCCAGTGCCACGAAGCTGCGGTTGGCGTTCTTGTCCAGCCCGCGGTAGCGCACCTTGGCAAAGCCCCACAGACGCTTCACCACCGCGAACACGTGCTCGACCCGGGCACGGACCTTGGACTTGTTGCGATTCCGGCTGCGCTCGGCCTCGTCCACCTCCCCCTGCTTGCGTACCCGCTGGTTGGTGAAGTCGCGCGCGTGCGGCGCATGGTCGCGGATCAGTGCCTTCTGGCTGGCGTAGGCGCTGTCGCCGTATACCCGCCGCTCCTCGCCATGCAACAGGTCTTCCAGCAGGTGCTTGTCGTGCACGTTGGCCGCCGTCACCGCCGCGCTGTGCACCAGGCCGGTTCGGCTGTCCACGCCGATATGCATCTTCATCCCGAAGTACCACTGCTGGCCCTTGCGGGTCTGGTGCATCGCCGGATCACGCGCCTTGCCCGCATTCTTGGTCGAGCTTGGCGCGCCGATGATCGTCGCGTCCACGATCGTGCCCGTGCCCACCTTCAGCCCCCGCGCCTGCAACTGCGCATTGACCTCGGCGAACAGTTCCGCGCCCAACTCGTGCTGCTCCAGCAGACGCCGGAACTTCAGCAGCGTCGTCGCGTCCGGCGCCCGCTCCCGGCCCAGGTCAATGCCCACAAACCGCCGCAGCGCCGTGCTGTCCAGCAACGCTTCCTCGCACGCCTCGTCAGCCAGGTTGAACCAGTGCTGCACGAAGTACATCCGCAGCATCCGCTCCAGCCCGACCGGCGGCCGGCCCTTGCCCGCCTTGGGGTAGTACGGCTCGATCACTGCACACAGTGCCGACCACGGCACGATCTGCTCCATCGTCGCCAGGAACACATCCCGCCGCGTCGGCCGCCGGTGCTGCTCGAACCCCGCGCCCTGATCGGCGGCCATCGCCAACGTCTGCTGCTTCATCGATCCCTTCCGGTCAAGGCGGCTATGCACCAATCTTCGCAGCTGCGTGGGACTTTTTCAGCGTTGCCTAAAGCAAACGATGGCTATGCCTAGCGCTGCCAGCAACAGACCAAATACGGTGATACGAGCCAAGTTCAAGCGCATGCCCTCGCCTCCTGCAAGCGTGATTACCGCTTTATTCCGCTGCCTTCTGCACCGCCCCGTCATACACCTGCTTGTCCAGCAACCCGGTTTCCTTGGCCACGATCACCGGCACCAGCATCTGCCCGGTGACATTGGTCATCGTGCGCATCATGTCGAGGATGCGGTCGATGGCGTACAGGTAGCCGATGGCCTCCAGCGGCAGGTTGGCCGCGCTCAATACCACCGTGGCCATCACCACCGCGGTACCCGGCACGCCGGCGGTGCCGAAGCTGCCCAGCACCGAGGCAATCAGCACCACCACGTATTGCTCCGGGGTCAGCGGCACGCCGGTGTACTGGGCGATGAACACCGCGCACAGCGCCGGGTAGATGGCGCCGCAGCCGTCCATCTTGATGGTCGCCCCCAGCGGCACCGCGAAGCTGGCGTAATTTTTGTTGACACCGAGGTTGTCGGTGATCGAGCGCATCGCCACCGGCATTGCCGCAAAACTCGAGGAGGCGACGAAGCCCACCTGCATGCCCGGCGCGGCGCCACGGAAGAACTTGATCGGGTTCAGCCCGTGCGCCAGCAGCAGCCCGCTGTAAACGATGACGATGTGCAGCGCGCAGGCCACGTACAGCGCCAGCACGAAATTGCCCAGCGGCAGCAGCTTCTCGAACCCGTAGCTGCCCACCAGCCCGGCGATCAGGCCGAAGGTGCCCAGCGGGGTCATCTCCAGCACGAAGCGGGTGACCTGGATCATGATTTCGCTCAGCTGCCCGGTCAGCTTGCGTGCTTCACTGACCTTCTCGCCCAGCTTGACCATCGCAAAACCGAGCAGGCCAGCGAAGAAGATCACCGGCAGGATCGAGCCACGGCCCGCCGCCAGCACGGTGTCACCGGCTGCGTTGACCTTGGTGCCGATACCTGACAACGCGTAGAACACGTTGGACGGCACCACATCCATCACCACCTTGGCCACCGATGGCACATCGCGCGGCATGTAGGCGCCATCGACGCTCAACTGCAATCCGCCGCTGCCGGGCTGCATCAGCGTGCCGACCAGCAGCCCCACGCCCACCGCCAGCGCGGCGGTGACGATGAACCACAGGAAGGTGCGCCCGCCCAGCGCCGCCACCGACTTCTGTCCGTGCAGCGAGCCGATGGCGTTGATGACCGCGAAGAACACCAGCGGCACCGCGATCATCTTGATCAGGGTGACGTACAGATCGCCCAGCGGCCCGAACCACGTGGTGGCCACCGGCCCCAGCGCCCAGCCGGCCAGCGCGCCGAGCACGAAGCCGGCCACCACGCGTTGCCAGAACGGTATCCGCAGCCATGCAGAAACCAGCTTCATAGAGTGATCCGGGGACGTTCGAAGGGACCGGCACGATAGCGCAAGCCCGCTGGCGGCACGATCCCCGGGCGGAAAAGCTGCGTGTCATCGGCATGCCTTTCCGAGGTTGTCATAATGGCCGCCTGTTTCCACCACATGGCCCAACCCCATGCGCCACGCCCCCGCCCTGCTCGCCGCCCTGTCCACCCTGCTGCTCGGCGCCTGCGCCAGCACCGCCGCGCCGAAAGCCCCGGCCGCGCTGGCGGTGGATGTCCCGTCCGTCACCCACCCGCAGGGCGAAACCCCGCAATGGTGGTACCGCAGCGGCGCGGCGCAGGCCGCGGCCAATGGCGCGATGGGCGGCAAGGCGAAGAACGTGATCCTGTTCCTTGGCGACGGCATGAGCCTGACCACCGTGGCCGCCGCGCGCATCCTCGAAGGCCAGCGCCATGGCAGCGCCGGCGAGGAAAACCTGCTGTCGTGGGAACGCTTCCCCGCCACCGCCTTCAGCAAGACCTACAACACCGACTCGCAGACCCCCGATTCGGCCGGCACCATGACCGCCATCACTACTGGCGTGAAGAGCCACATGGGCGCGATCGGCGTCTCCGCCGGCCCGCGCAACGACTGCGCCGGCAGCCTGAACAAGCACCTGCTGACGTGGCTGCAACTGGCCGACAGCGCCGGCATGGCCACCGGCGTCGTCTCCACCGCGCGCCTGACCCACGCCACCCCGGCCGCCACCTACGCCCACGCCCCCGACCGCAACTGGGAGAACGATACCGACCTGCCGGAAGCCGCCAAGGCCGCCGGCTGCGTCGATATCGCACAGCAACTACTGTCCACCGCGCGCTATGGCCGCGGCCCGCAGGTCGCCCTCGGCGGTGGCCGCGCGCAGTTCACCACCGTCGAAGAACGCGACCCCGAGTACGACGACAAGGTTGGCCAGCGCCTGGATGGCCGCAGCCTCGTCGCCGAGTGGCAGCAGGCCCACCCGCAGGGCGCTTACGTGTGGAACGCCGAACAGCTCAAGGCCGCCGCCAACGCCCCGGCGCTACTGGGCCTGTTCGAGCCGGACCACATGCAGTACGAACGGGACCGCGCCCGCGACAAGGCCGGTGAACCCTCGCTGGCCGAGCTGACCCGCGCCGCCATCGCCAACCTGTCCAGGAGCAGGGAAGGCTACGTGCTGATGGTGGAAGGCGCGCGCATCGACCACGCCAACCACAGCGGCAACGCCGCCCGCGCGCTCGGCGACACCATCGCCATGTCCGACGCGGTGCGCGCCGCCGCCGAAGCAACCTCGGCCGAGGACACCCTGATCATCGTCACCGCCGACCACTCGCACACGCTGAACTTCGTCGGCTACCCGACGCGCGGCAACCCCATCCTCGGCAAGGTCAAGGACATGGGCGGCGAAGACGGCATCGGCGGGCTGGAGTTGGCGCGCGACGCCACCGGCCTGCCCTACACCACCCTCAGCTACGCCAATGGCCCCGGCTACACCGGCGCCAGCAACCGCCAGCCAGCCGGTCCGAAGACCTTCCCGCACACGCCCAGCAGCTACGAACCGGCGCATGGCCGCCCGGACCTGACCGACGTCGATACCGAGCACCCGGACTACATGCAGGAAGCACTGGTGCCGGCCAAGGCCGAATCGCACGGCGGTGAGGACGTCGGCATCTGGGCGCGCGGCCCGGGCAGCAACGCGGTGCGCGGCACGATGGAGCAGAACGCCATCTACCACGTGATCGTGCAGGCCACCCCGCGCCTGCGCGAACGCCTGTGCACGCAGGGCACCTGCAATGCGCAAGGCGTGCCGGTGGAACTGCCGCAACCAGTGAAGTTCGAGCGCAAGGCGCAGTGATGGCAAAGCCTCGTCGGCTGGCCGTCCTGCTTGCACTGCTGCCTGCGATGGCCATGGCCGACGACCGCTGCCGGCTGCAGGATTTCGACGACCGGCCCGTGCTGGAGGGTTGCAGGCACATTGGCCCCGGGAAACTGGAAATCTCCACTGCCGCCCTTTCCACGCTGGAATTCGACATGGACGGGTTGGCCACCGTGCATGCCGCCGGCCAGTTCTACTACCTGCGCCGCGACGGCCATTACCTGCGGGTCATCACCTTCGACAACGGCGCGGATTATTTCAGCGAAGGCCTGGCCCGCGCCGTCATCGACGGCAAGCTCGGCTATTACGACACCGAACTGCAACCGGCCTTCGCCGCCCGCTTCGACTGGGGCTGGCCGTTCGAGGACGGCAGCGCGCTGGTCTGCGATGGCTGCCGCCGCGGCGAACCCGACGCCGACGGCCACGTACCGATGGTCGGCGGCCGCCGCTACCGCATCGACCGCCAGGGCAATCCGCTCCCGGACTCCCCGTAGGAGCGCAGCTTGCTGCGCGATGGGGCTTTCCCGGCAACACCTGACGCGCAGCAAGCTGCGCTCCTACAAATCAAACCCCTGCTGCATGTCCCGCGAAGGTGCAGGCCGCACATGACAGAACGCGAGCAACTCTTCCATCCGCGCGCCTTTGTCCTTCCAGTCGAAAAACAGCGATTCGCCAACCAAGGCATAACGCCACGTTCGCCCGTCGCGCAGCTCGGCGGGCAAACCATTGATTCGATCGCACCACGCCGCTGCGGCCTTGAGCTTGCGTTGCACGTTGGGATGGTTGACCTGCTGCTGCGCCTTGGTTTCGGCCAGATAAACCGCGCTTTCGGTGCGAACGAGAAAATCCGGGAAATAGAAGCCTGGCAAGCCATCATCACGCACATAGCGCAGGCGGGCGAAGTCATGCCGCGTTTCGCTGAGCCTGCAGAATGCCTGCACCCCGCCATCGGCCTGCGCCCATTCGATGAAGGCATGTTCCAGCCCACCACTACGCGCAGGCCAGCCTTGGTGGGTGTAGATGCACTTGCCAACCTCAATTGACGCGCTTTCGCGCAATGGAACCCGCATCACTTCTGAAAGCCTGCGGTGACGCACCTCGGTTTCGCCGAGGCTGCCGGTTTCCTCGGCCTTTACCAGCGCCAGTGCAAACACCTTGACGATGTGGTCGAACACCGGCTGCAACAGCAGCAAGCGCCAGTTTTCATCGTCAAATGGCTCAAAGCCCGCGCCAAACAAAAAGTCTCGGATGTAGTCGTCGATGGAAGCCGCCAGCGCGACGGTATTCACCTGCATGTAAGGTCGGTTGTCGGCGGTGCGGCTGCTCTTCGGCAATGGCCGGCTGAGGCCTTGGCTGATGCGCCGGGTCAGCCGCGTCAGCAACTCGTTATAGCCACCGACGTTCATCATTGCGCCGTTGACGCGGTAATCGCCGAACAAGGTGCTGCTTTGCAAATCCTGCGAGGTGAAGGTGTCACCCTTGCCAATCAGTTCGGCCAATTTTTCACGACCCATCGCGGAGAACCCGGACAGGATGGAAACCTCAATGGGCGCGTGGTCTAGCGTTTCATCGGCTTCGCTCAAGATGAAGGGCAAGGCGAAATCGTATGGCGCGAAGTCATCGCGCAACTCGGCATTGAACAAATCGCCCGTGGACGAACTGCCATCTTCATCATCACCGCTGACGCCGGCCAGACCATCCCGCATCAACTTGTCATAGAAGCTCTGAAACGCAGGATGTTCGACGATGGAAAGAACGTCGATCAAACTATCCGGGCTTTCGCCCCTGCCAAGGTGCTCGCGGTTTTCACGCTTGATGTCGGTGTAATCCGGCTCGCGCCACATCAACCTCAGGCCGCGCCCGATGGTCTGCTCCAACAGAATCTGCGCCTGCGAGGAACGCAGCGGCACAATCACGCAGATATTGTTCACGTCGAAGCCTTCGCGCAGCATCAGCACGCTGACGATGACGCGCGGCTTTGCGTGGTTGTCCACGTCGAACAAACGCTGGCGCAGCGGTGCCCAATCCTTCTCGCCGAGTTCGGCCTTCTTGCCCGAATCCACGCTCAAAACGTCGTCATCAGCCAAACCTTCATCCAGCAGGAATTGCGCTACCAGCGGCGTGACCTGCGTGTCTTCGCACACCACCAGCATCTTCGGGTGGCGCGCCGGGTCGATGCGAGCGAAGTCGGCTTCCAGCTTTTGCAGCTTTGCCAAACCGGCACGCAACATCACCCGCTGCCCTTCGGAGAGGCGAATGCTGCCATCGTCGTCGCGCTCGGCCTTGAACTCCAGCGGCAGCGCGGCCAGTTCCTTGCGCTTGTCCAACACCAGCGACTTGACCAAGCCGCGCCGCATCGCCTCACGCAAATCGAAATCCGCCGCAATATGCGGGAACCACACGCGCGTGACGGGCTTGCCGCGTCCGCCGCTACGTTCGTTGTACGGCGTGGCGGAGAAATCCACCTGCACGAAGCGGCGGCCCTTGTTCTCGGCAATGCGGCTCAGGCTGCGCTGCCACTCCACCTCGCTGCTTTCGCCGCCTTTCTTCAATTCGTGGATATGGTGGGCTTCGTCGTTGAACACCATCAAATCCGGCAACTCGGACAAAAAGGCCAACACGTTGCCGCGCGACCAACGCCTGTCCAGCACGTCCAGCGCATTGCCGGTGGCGCGTCCCGGCGTCAGCGGCAATACCCGGCTGGCAATGACGTGAGCATCGGGTTTCGCGCCCGGTGCATCGGCAACGTCCTCGTTTTCCTGCTCGTCCATTTCCTCGCCAACCTCACTGAGCAAGTGCCAGTTGGTCAGCGCAATGACGCCATTGCCGGTGGCTTTCAGCCCAATGTCCTGCTTGGCGCAAACATTGGCCTGCACGAATTGATGCACACGCTCGCGCCGCGCCGGCGGCAGGAACAAATCCGCATGGCGGCAAATATCGGCGGTGGAAAAGTCACGCCCACCGCTTTCGCGCTCCTTGCCGAGGAAGGCATCGAGCAGGCGTTCATAGACAATCAGGCCCGGTGCAACGACGAGGAAACGCCGGGTGAAACGCGCATCGTCGATACCTTCGTCCAGCGCGGCAGTCTTGTTGAGCATCTGCCATACCAGCAACGCTTGCAGCACCCATGTCTTGCCGGTGCCGGTCGCCATTTTCAGGCAGTATTTCGGGTGTGCATGTTTGGGCTGGGAAACCTCGGCCAACAGGCCGTTTTCCAGCAGGGCCTCAGCGCACACTTGCTCATACAGGTCTTGCAGGCTGGTGCTTTGCAGCACCTCATGCGCAACGATGACGTTGAGGATGGCCTGCTTCTGCCCTTCATGGAAATTGATGCCACGCGTGCCGCAGGCTTCTTCACCAAACCACCAGCGCAACAGTTCTGCGGTGGTGGGCGTCACCAGTTCCAGAATGTCGGCGCTGCCGTGTTCCAACCCATCGCACAGCGTTTGCGTGCGCCTGCCCAATGCCTTCGCCAAGGCCAGTGGCTCGCGCTGGCCGTCCGTCTTTTCCGCGCGGCTCATGCCTGTACCACCTGCACGGTTTCAGCCTCGAAGCCGAACACGTCCACGGCGCGCACGCAGATGCGGCGTTCCCCGGCCTTGTGCGGCACGTTGAATTGCGCCTTCGTCACCACGCGCAGCGCATCACCATCATTGGCGGTGTTGCCGCGATAGTCCTGCCAGACCGAGCGGAACACCTGCCCGTCGTAATCGGGGTCAACCGCCCAATATTCGACAAGCGCCAGCGGCTCCTTGTTGATGACCTGTTGCAGCTTGCTGCGGTTATCGTCGTCAAGGCTGATGGCTTCAGACGAAAGCAGCACGTAGTTGTCCAGTTCGATGCTGATGCGCTCCTCGCCTTCGGCCAGCGGCGTACGGGTCATGGATTTGACCTTGAGGTATTGCAGCGACGAGAACCGCACCTGCCCGCGCAGCTTTTCGATGCCGCCCTTCTTGCGCAGTCGGTCAAGCAAGTCCGGCGGAATCACCAGCACTTCGAGGTTCTTGTCGCCCAATGCGGCAATGCTTTCGCCAATGCCGGGGTCGAAGTTCCAGCCCAGCACGACAACCCTGTCCCAGCCGCCCATCAGGCTGTCGCGCTGGGCAATGGCACGGCGCAGGGTGGCATCGCCAGTCAGCTTGTTTGGCGAATCGGCCAGCACCAGCGTTTTCTTGCCGGCAAACGACACCTGCCCGAGGTTGCGCAGCGGGTTTTCCTCCACCGGCAAGGGCAGCGCGCCGTACAGCGAAAGCACGATTTCGGCGAGGTCACCGATACGGAAACCACGACCCAAGTGGGTCTTGGCACTTTCGACGTGGTAGTCGCCAATGGCCTGATACAGGAACGGCTTGGCGTTCTGGTCAATCAGGCGCTTGCGCATGATCATGCAAGCGGGCTTGCCGAGATCGCTGGTTATCCAGCGGCGACCGAGCTTCTCGGCGACTGCTGCGGTTGTGCCGGAGCCGCCGAAGAAATCGGCGATGATGCCGCCATCAGGACATGAAGCATTTATAATCCTCTCCAGCAATTTTTCTGGTTTTTGCGTAGCGTAATCAATCCGCTCCTTTGCCATTACGTTAATGTCTGGCATCTGCCATACCGAAGTTAAAGCCTTGCCTTTGGATTCGGACAAGTACTGCCTCCGGGTGTTAACTCCAACGCCTTGCAAACGGTACGGGCCTTTTCCATCATTTTCATCGTGCACAAATCGCTCTTCCACGTACTCCTTTGTGTACGGCTCATAAACTTTCCTGAAATGCGCACCATTCCCCGTTTTTGTGAAATAGAAAATCACATCGTGTGCATGAATCCAATTTTGCGCTGCGGCCTTGCCGCCAGAGGGATTGCCTCTGTCCCAGATAATCTCACGCCTAAAATTATCTCTATTGAAAATATCGTCCAATGCAGCCTTGACGTAATGCCCAACATGCCAATCCAGATGCACATAGATTGACCCGGTATCGGCCAGCAGCTCCCGCATCAGCACCAAACGCGGCACGATCATCCGCAGGTACGAGGCCGTGCCATCGCTCCACGTATCCGAGTACGCGAACTGCTCGATCACCGTCGGGCGCTGTTCCAGTTCCGTACCCGGCAGCGAAATCTTCGTCCGGTAGTCCGCCTTGCTGTCGAACGGCGGGTCGATGTAGATCAAGTCCACCTTGCCGCGCAGCGAAGGCGTCTGCTCGTCACCGGCCAGCAGCGCCGCCATCGCCAGCAGGTTGTCGCCGTAGATCAGCCGGTTGCGCCAGTCGCCATTGCCGTCACCCTCATCCAACCGCGCGCGTCGCTGGGCCTGTGCAATCCAATCGGCGGCGGAGACGTCCTTGCTCGGCAACACCCATTCGCGCGTCTGCAAGCGCACCCGATGCCGGCTTTCCAGCCCTTCGAGGATTCGCTCGGCCTCCTGCCGGCCTTCCTTGACGATCTTCGGCAGCTCTTCCAGCAGCGACTTCCCCATGTTTCACGCACTCATGCTTTCATTGAAATGAAAATATACATTCATTTCAATGAAAGCATGTAATCGGCAATTAGTTATGCCGATCGCTACCGTTCCCGCATGGATGCGAAACGGTCGCTGGGCGAGCAAATCAGGCAGGCAATGGCTCGGCGTCAGTGGCGGCCCACCGGCGCGGAACTCGCGCGCCGCTACAACGACCACTACCACGACGCACCCATCACCGAACAAACGGCAAGCGCATGGCTGCGTGGCCGACGCCTGCCGAACGCGGCAAATTTGCAGGCGTTGAATACGCTGCTGGACACAGCGGCGTCTTCAACGCCTGCAAATTTGCCCGCGTTCGGCAGGCATGGCCACGCAGCCATGCGCTTCCGTTTGTTCGGTGATGGGTGCGTCGTGGTAGTGGTCGTTGTAGCGGCGCGCGAGTTCCGCGCCGGGTGGGCCGCCGGCTGACGCCGAGCCATTGCCTGCCTGATTTGCTGGCCCAGCGACAGTTTCGCATCCATGCGGGACCGGTAGCGATCAGGCATAACTAATTGCCGATTATGCTTTCATTGAAATGAATGTATCCTTTTTTCATTTCAATGAAAGCATGAGTGCATGAAACATGGGGAAGTCGCTGCTGGAAGAGCTGCAGTCGTCAAGGAAGGCCGGCGGAGGCCGAGCGAATGCCTCGAAAGGGAAAGCCGGGCGTCGGTGAATAGGGGTGTTGCCGAGCAGGACGTCTCCGCCGCCGAGTAGATTGCGCAGGCCCCCAGCGACGCGCGCGGTTGGATGAGGGTGACGGCAATGGCGACTGGCGCGGGGAGAGACCTACGGCGACAACCTGCTGGCGATGGCGGCGCTGCTGGCCGGTGACGAGCAGACGGGATAGCTACAGCGGCAAGGTAGTTTTGATCTACATCGACCCGCGCCGGTGGACGGCGGGGAGGACTACCCAGACGAAGTTTTCGCTGGCGGGTACGGAACTGGGACGGCGCCCGACGGTGATCGAGCGGTTCCGCGTACTCGGATACAGTGGAGCGATGGCGCGGCCTCGCACTGCGGATGATCGTGCCCGCGGTTGGTGCTGATGCGAAAACTGTCGCCCAATATCGGGTCAATCTATGTGCATCTAGATTGGCATGTTAGGCAGTGCGTCAAGGCTGCATTGGACGATATTTTTGGATGGAGGTAATTTTAGGCGTGAGATTATGCTGGGACAGAGGCAATCCTGCTGGCGGCGAGGACACAGCGTAACCACTGGGATTTCATGCACACGATGTGATTTTCTATTTCACAAAAACGGGAATGGTCGCGTTCCAGGAAAGTTTATAAGCTCAACACAAAAGGAGTACGTGGAAGAGCGATTTGTGGGGGGAGAAAATGATGGAAAGGCCCGTACGGTTTTAGAGGCGTTGGAGTTAACACCCGGAGGCAGTACATGTCCGAATCCAAAAAGGCGAGGCTTTGAGCTCGGTATGGCAGATGCCAGACATTGGCTTTTTTTGGGGGGAGCGGGGTGAACACGCTACGCAAAAACCAGAAAAATTGTGGAGAGGATTATAAATGCTCATCTTCCTGATGGCGGCGTCGTTGCCGATTTCTTCGGCGGCTCCGGCACAACCGCGGCATGGCCGAGAATTTTTGTCGGGGGGGAATAACCAGCGATCTAGGCAGCCCGCTTGCATGATATGCGCAGCGCCTGATTGACCAGAACGCCAAGCCGTTCCTGTATAGGCCATTGGCGACTACCGCGTCGAAAGTGCCAAGACCCACTTGGGTCGTGGTTTCGATGGTGACCTCGCCGAAATCGTGCTTTCGCTGTACGGCCTTGGGTGCATCGGGTGGAGGAAACCCGCTGCGCGACCTCGGGCAGGTGCTGCGGTTGCCGGCAAGAAAACGCTGGTGCTGGCCGATTCGCCGAACAAGCTGATTGGCGATGCCACCCTGCGCGGTCCCAGTGCCCAGCGCGACAGCCTGATGGGCGGCTGGGCTAGGGTTCTGCATGCTGGGCTGGAGCTTCAAACCGGCATTGGCGAAAGCATTCCCTAGAACCTCGAGTGCTGGTGTTCGCCGGACTTGCTTGACCGACTGCGCAAGAGAAGGGCAACTCTGCGCGGGCAGGTGCGGGTCTCGTCGCTGCGATCCTCAAGGTCAAATCCATGACCGTGCGCCGCTGGCCGAAGGCGAGGAGCGCATGAGGACCGAACTGGACAACTACGTGCTGCTTTGGTCTGCGAAGCCATCAGCCTTGACGACGAGATAACCGCGGCGAGCTGGACAGGTCATCGACGAGGGCCGCACCTGGCGTTGTGGTGTTAGGGCGGGTGACCCCGGATACGACGGGCAGGTGTTACGCTGCGGTCGAGCGGGCGTATCGCGGCGACGCCGCCGATGATGGTGATGCGCTGCACGAGGGCATGAAAAAGCACGTCAACGTACGCGCGGGGCCAAGGAGACGCCGCATGCTGCATGCGCGGCATGGACGTGTTGGTTTCGAGGCTGAAACCGTGCAGGTGGTACAGGCATGAGCCGCGCGGAAAAGACGGACGGCCAGCGCGAGCCACTGGCCTTGGCGAAGGCATTGGGCAGGCGCGCACAAACACTGTGCGATGGGTTTGGGGAGCACCGGCAGCGCCGACATTCTGGAACTGGTGACGCCCACCACCGCAGAACTGTTGCGCTGGTGGTTTGGTGAAGGGGACTCCAGCACGCGTGGGCGTGAATTTGCCATGAAGGGCGGAGACAGGCCATCCTCAACGTGCATGACTGCGCATGGGGGGGTGCTGCGAAGCGCCAGCCTGCAAGACCTGTATGAGCAAGTGTGCGCTAAGGGGATGCTGGAAACGGCCTGCTGGCCGAGGGTTCCCAGCCCAAACATGCACACCCCGAAGTGGTGCCTGGAAATGGCGACCCGGCACCGGCAAGACATGGGTGCTGCAAGCATTGCTAGGTGCTGGCAGATGGTCGACAAGACTGCCGCGCTGGACGAAGGTATCGACGATGCGCGTTTCACCCGGCGTTTGCTCGTCGTTGCACCGGGGCGGATTACTATGAACGCTGCTCGGTGCCTTCCTCGGCAAGGAGCACGATGGGGGTGGGGGGGGCATGGGCGGCACCGAAATATGAAGCCGTGCGGATTGTTCCTGCCGCCGGCGCGGCGCGAGCGTGTGCATCAATTCGTGCAGGCCAATGGTTGCGCCGGGCGGGAGCGTGGGACCACAAGCCACCGGCAATGGCGTCATTGCGCTGACCAATGGACAACTGTGGGTGAGGGTGGGCGAGGAAATAGACGAGCAAGAAAGCGAGGACGGGGGGGTGCGCCGAGGGCGCGAAAACCCGATGCTCGCGTCATTGCAGCCGGGTATTGCCGCTGACGCCGGGACGCGCCGCCGGCAATGCGGCTGGACGTGTGGACAGGCGTTGGTCACGCGGGCAACGTGTTGTTTGTCCCCGAGTTGCGGATTTGATGGTGTTCAACGACAAAGCCCGCCATATCCACGAATTGAAGAAAGGCGGCGAAAGCAGCGAGGTGGAGTGGCAGCGCAGCCTGAGCCGCATTGCCGAGACCGCTCTCGTGCAGGTGATTTCTCGCCACGCCGTACGACGAACGTCAGCGGCGGACGCGGCAAGCCGTAGCGCGCGTGTGGTTCCGCGTGCTGCAGCAGTTCGGTTCCGTGAGGCGATGCGGCGAAGCTTGGTCAAGTCGCTGGTGTTGGGACAAGCGCAAGGAACTGGCCGCACTGCCACTAGAGCTCAAGGCCGAGCGCGACGACGATGAATGCTT
>JAUCDH010000039.1:0-37080 GCA_034675465.1 Stenotrophomonas sp.
CGGGGACTTCCCCGCGACACGGCGCCCGCCCCATCCCCGCCCCCGCCGGGCCGCCGGGCACCAACCCTCACCGCAACAGACAACGCGCCCGTAGCTCAGCCGGATAGAGTAGTGGCTTCCGAAGCCATTGGTCGGGGGTTCGAATCCCTCCGGGCGCGCCAACTCCTCTGTGACGAATCTGTGCCTGGATTGCGACGGCACCAGCGGAACCGATGTGGTTCCACTGAGTAATTGTGGTGTGCCGCCGGCATCGCAATCTCACCTTGACGAAAGACGTGTTCCAGGCCCTGCTTCGCAGCACAAGCGCTATGGCGTCGGGATGACCCCTCAAGCCTCGTCAGGCGGGGATGCTCGTGAACTACAAGCACGTCGAACGGTTGTATCGGCCGGTGTCACCGGGCGGAACCGCCTTTGCAACTTCGGCCTGAATTTCTTCTGCAGAGCCGGCCTCTGTGTCCCATGGAGGGCATCCAGATATGCAACTGGCAAATAAAATTGCTTTTTGTCTACTAAATGGTAATTATATTTGCCATGCCGCGACTGACTCCGCCAACCCACCCCCGCCATCGAGGCCAACTCGCCGCCTTGGGCCACCGGCTGCGTGCGGCCAGGCTCCGGCGCAAGCTGACCCAAGCCGTGCTGGCCGAGCGCGTGGGCGTCACCTTGCCTACGCTGCGGAAGCTGGAAGTGGGCGATCCCAGCACCAGCCTGGCGACCGTGGTGCGGGTACTGCAGGCGCTTGGTTTGGCGCAGGACATCGACAAGCTCGCCGCGCAGGACGAACTGGGGCGTGAGTTGCAGGACATCGAGCTGAAGCAGACTCGTCGCAGCGCTTCCGTGAAGGTGCCGAGGCCGTCCGCGGGGGCCAAGGCATGAACCGGATCGAAGTCCTGATCGACGATGCGTCGCTCGTGGCAGCTCCGGTGCGCACCGGCTGGCTGTTCCGGGTATACAGGCCGACGCGGGGAAGTGATCCGCTTCGAGTACGACGCAGCATGGCTGGCGGATGCCCGCGCCTTCGCGATCGAGCCCTTGCTTCCACTCCACGAGGGGCCTTTCCACGCGCAAGACCCTTCGCAACCATTGGGCGTCTTCCAGGACTGCTCGCCCGATCGCTGGGGCAAGCTGTTGATGGATCGGCGCGAAAGCGATCGAGGCCCGCGAGAAAGGACGACCCCGTCGGGCGCTGCGTGCCTGGGACTATCTGGTCGGCGTCGATGACGGCACCCGCATGGGTGCACTGCGCCTGCGCGACCCGGACGACGGCACCTATGCGGCGTCGCTGCAGCCCAGCGCCCCGCCAGCAACGTCGCTGCGGGAACTGGAGGCGGCTGCCCGTCTGGTGGAACAGGGCGCGGGCGAACAGCTCGACAAGCAGATCCGGCAGTTGCTGGTGCCGGGTGGCTCGCTTGGCGGCGCGCGGCCCAAGGCCAGCTTCGTCGATGAGCATGGCCAGCTCTGGCTGGCCAAGTTCCCCTCCACCGAAGACCGGATCGATGTCGGCCCTGTGGGATTTTTATCGCCTACCGGTTGTCGATCGCAGCCGGTATCGACATGCCGGAAGCCCGGCTGCTGCCGCTGTCGGAGCGCGGCCATACCTATGCCGTCCGGCGTTTCGACCGCGTTGGCACCGGTCGGCGGATGTACGCCTCAGCCTGAAGACCCTGCTCGACATGGAGAGCGATGGCGCCAGTTACCTGGACCTGGCCATGGCGGTGCAGGACAACGCGGCGGCGGGAAGCGTGGTGGCTGGCCTTGAGGAACTGTTCCGGCGCGCGGTCTTCAACGTGCTGGTTGGCAACCGGGACGACCACTTGCGCAACTTCGGCTTCCTCCGTGCGCCCACCGGCTGGACGCCGGCGCCCGCATTCGACGTCAACCCGAACCCGGACAAGGACGTGCACGTGCTGGCGTTGGATGCCGCCGACCCGACGCCCGACACTTCGGTCCTGATGGCGCAACACCCCTACTTCCGACTGGATGCTGATGCGGCCCAAGTCATCGTCGACAAGGTCCGTGCGGCGGTCCGTTCCTGGCCGGACGAAGCGAAGCGGTTGGGCGCCAAGGGCCAGGAAATCTCGCTCATGGAAGCCGCCATCGATCCCGGGCGCTGACAGGTTTTGTTGCCGTCCCTCGGCGTGCGCAATGCTTGATTCAACACGGGAGGCCATTGAGGCTGAGCGCTTGTTCGAGCAGAGATTGCCAACGCGCACAGGCTCCCCCCATTCGAAGGGGGAGCTGGTGGTGCCCGAGGGGCGCGGTCAGACCCGGATGTCCGGCATCGCCCGGGCCATCAGAACGCTTGCGTGTAGCGCAGGTAGAGGAAGCGCCCGATGTCGAAGCCGCCGTAGTAGGAATAGCCCGACGACGGCGCCGAATACATCACCGGCCCCACCTTGTTGAACACGTTGTTGACGCCCAGCGACACCGTGGCGTCCCAGGGCGTCCTGACCCGGAATTGCACGTCGTGGAAGGTCGTGGAGCCCACGTTGCGGCGGCGCGAAAGCTGGCTTTGCGGACTGCCGTCGGGATTGAGCACGCCGGTTGGGGCGTACACGATCTGGTCGCACTCAAGGTGCGGCCCGGTCACGGGGGCGACGCCAGACGGGCTAGGCGTGAAGTACCGGCACGCCTCCTTCATCGGTGAGTAGTAGCGCATCGTCCAACCTGCGCCGAACGCGCCGTGGTCCCAGTCGAGCTTGAGGTTGGAGCGCAGGCGGAAACTGCTGCCCCAGCCGATCGTGGAGACCGGCAACTGTGGGAGATCGGTGCTGGTGGCGACGTCGCTGACGTTGTAGGTGGAGTTGGAGACGATGCGCACGCTGCCGAAGCGCTCGCTTTGGAAGCGGTAGCTCAGGTCGAGGTCGTAGCCTTCCACTTCGCGGTAGCCGGCGTTGGTATCACCGTAGCGCAGGGCGTCGATGTTGCCGGTCGCCGGGTCGCGGGTGAAGCCGTTGCCCTTGTTGATGCCGCAACGCTCGGCAATGCCGAACACGTAGCAGTCGTTCAGCATGCTCTGCGCCGAGTCCGACACGATGGTGCTCTCGATGCGCACGTGCCACCAGTCAAGAGCCAGGTTGAAGCCGTTCAGGAACGACGGGCTCCGGACCATGCCGACCACCTTGGAGCGCGAGGTTTCCGGCTGCAGCGCGGGGTTGGAGCCGGTGAAGAACGGCACCGCGGCAGAGGCATTGGTGCTGGTGACCGGCGCACCGGACTGGCTCAGTTGGCGGAAGCTGTCGGCGCTGGCCCCCAGCGCGTTGCGGCAGTTGGCGCGCGTGGTCGGGTTGCTGGCGGAGCTGCCGAACACCACGTCGCAGGGATCGGTATAGCGGCCGGCGGTTTCGGACAGGCCGCCATACAGATCGATGATGGTCGGGGCGCGGAAGCCGTCGGCCACGGTGGCGCGGAACAGCAGCGAGTCGATCGGCTTCCACTTCAGCCCCACCTTGCTGTTGGTGGTGTCGCCGAAGGTGTCGTAGTCGGAATAGCGGCTGGCCAGACTGAGCGTCAGCTCGTCGGCGAATGGCAGGTCGGCCAGCAGCGGCACCTGCAGCTCTGCATACAGCTCGCGGACCGAGTACTTGCCCGAGGTCGGGTTGTCGGCCTGGTTGGTCGACAAGCCCTGCGACGCATACGCATCCGGGGTGAACTTGCCGGACTCGCGCCGATACTCGGCACCTGCGGCGAAGCCGAGGTCGCCGGCCGGCAAGGTCCACAGGCTGCCGGTCAGGTTGGCGGAGAACGCCTCGTTCTTGGTTTCCCCGCGGTCGGTCTCGACGTGGAACAGGTAATCCTGCAGCGCCTGGTTCCTGCGGGCTTGGCTGCACCTGAGCGAATGCAGCGCCACTGGCAGATGCGCTGCCCGCGATCGCCAACAGGATTGCATTGCGAAGCTTGGTCCCCTTGTACTGCATTGCGCTGCCCCTTTTCTGATGGTCGTTGAGTTCGGGTGGCGCCCTGGTCTCTCGCCCCGGACAGCTCCCGCCGATTCCTGTTGCGTGACATCTGCCGGACGCCCCGGCGGCACGCGGACTTACTTGTCTGCGTACAGGCTTGAAACATCCACCACGTACAACTTTGGCGAGTCTTGCTTGCGCAAGAAGCACCATGATTTCCAGGTCAGGAAGCCCAAGGGCATTGGAAAAGCACGACTGATCGAACCCAGCTTTGCGTAGCGCCGGCGCCAAAATCTTCTCGCACAATTCTTCGTCGTCTTCGACAACAGCAAGAGTTGGCAATACTTGCGATGAATAAAAAAGTAGACGCCGTCCTTAGGGCAACGCTGATCAAGTAGCTGTAGTGCCGGTATCGCCGGCCGACCGGCCCGAAGGATGCTTCTGGCCTGTTTCAGCGCAATATCAAACTCGATTTTGGGCGCCACTGGCCGCTTTCGCGGCTCTTGGGCGCCCAGCGGGCGCACCTATCCTGCCAATCGGGCACGCGCCAGGTACAAGTTCGCCAGCCCCAGTGCCACGAAGCTGCGGTTGGCGTTCTTGTCCAGCCCGCGGTAGCGCACCTTGGCAAAGCCCCACAGACGCTTCACCACCGCGAACACGTGCTCGACCCGGGCACGGACCTTGGACTTGTTGCGGTTCCGGCTGCGCTCGGCCTCGTCCACCTCCCCCCTGCTTGCGTACCCGCTGGTTGGTGAAGTCGCGCGCGTGCGGCGCATGGTCGCGGATCAGTGCCTTCTGGCTGGCGTAGGCGCTGTCGCCGTATACCCGCCGCTCCTCGCCATGCAACAGGTCTTCCAGCAGGTGCTTGTCGTGCACGTTGGCCGCCGTCACCGCCGCGCTATGCACCAGGCCGGTTCGGCTGTCCACGCCGATATGCATCTTCATCCCGAAGTACCACTGCTGGCCCTTGCGGGTCTGGTGCATCGCCGGATCACGCGCCTTGCCCGCATTCTTGGTCGAGCTTGGCGCGCCGATGATCGTCGCGTCCACGATCGTGCCCGTGCCCACCTTCAGCCCCCGCGCCTGCAACTGCGCATTGACCTCGGCGAACAGTTCCGCGCCCAACTCGTGCTGCTCCAGCAGACGCCGGAACTTCAGCAGCGTCGTCGCGTCCGGCGCCCGCTCCCGGCCCAGGTCAATGCCCACAAACCGCCGCAGCGCCGTGCTGTCCAGCAACGCTTCCTCGCACGCCTCGTCAGCCAGGTTGAACCAGTGCTGCACGAAGTACATCCGCAGCATCCGCTCCAGCCCGACCGGCGGCCGGCCCTTGCCCGCCTTGGGGTAGTACGGCTCGATCACCGCACACAGTGCCGACCACGGCACGATCTGCTCCATCGTCGCCAGGAACACATCCCGCCGCGTCGGCCGCCGGTGCTGCTCGAACCCCGCGCCCTGATCGGCGGCCATCGCCAACGTCTGCTGCTTCATCGATCCCTTCCGGTCAAGGCGGCTATGCACCAATCTTCGCAGCTACGTGGGACTTTTTCAGCGTTGCCTTAGAACTTCTAACAAAACCGTGAATCAGCGATGCTATGCACAATGAAACGTGCATTGATCGGTCAGAAGTTGTGGGATGAGCTTGCGCCGCTGGTTCCGGTGGCTTGCTATTGGCCTATCCGGTGCTGGTCAAGCAAACGAGCGTAGAGTGCTGCGCCGAAATGCGGCTCATGGCACGGGATACGTAGTTCGAACGCCGGCGATGCCGCACGCAAGGCATTGGCGAAGGGCTTCATTAGCAGCTCGCCAGCACTGAAGGCGCCGCCCGAATACGACACCGGGACGGTCTCGCCTTCGATGAAGCCGAGGCGATCGCGAATTCCGACGACGATGTGGGCGAGCTCCTCGCCTGCACGTGTATAGATTGACTGTGAGGCCGCATCACCTGCGCGCGCTGCGTCGACCACGATGCGGGACAGTTGTGCGATCTCGGCACGGGTACCGCCCTCGGCTCCGTAGACGCGCGCGCACAAATCGAGATCTTCCGCCAGTTCGAGGCGCTGGTTGACCAGCGTATGCAGCGGTCCTTTTGGCAGGCGCCCGTCACTCATACGCGAGTAGGCATTCAGACCCTGCATCGCAATCCAGTAGGCCGATCCCTCGTCGGAAAAGATCTCGCCCCAGCCACCGCCACGCGCCGCCGCGCCCCGATGCTGGCCGTAGCCGATCGAGCCGGTGCCGGCGACGATGTTGATGCCGTCCGCACAGGCGAGCGATCCCGCCCAGCCGCAGACCATGTCATTGTCGCAGCGGTAGCGGTCATGGCCGAGCACCTGTGCCGGAATCGCGTCGAGACGTGCGGTGGCGCGGGTGTCTTCGCCGTGCGCCGGCAGGCCAAAGAACGCGTAAGCGAGCGCGCCTACATCGGCCACACCCACCTGTGCAAGGACGGACGCAATGCCCTCCGTCAGGATCCGCTGCACGCCGTCGAAACCGACTTCCGGATGGTAGGTGGTGCCCGTCTGCGCCTGTGCCACCAACTGACCGTCATCGTCCATCAGCGCGAACCGGGTCTTGGTTCCGCCGCCGTCGACGCCTAGGTAGAGGCTTCCGGTCATGGCGCCGAATGCAGGCGCACGCTCTGCACGACGCGGTTCACCGTGCCCTGCTTGTTCGGGTTGTCGGGCGACAGGCCGAGCGCGCGCGACGCATGGAACGCATACAGCTGCGCGACCGCGACCGCCGGCCACAGCAGGTCGACATCCTCCGCGTCCGCCAGACCGGGCAGCACCAGCGTATCGGTGGCCGCTGCGCGCGGGTTGGCGGTGACTTCGACCACCCGCGCCGCGACGCGGTCGCCGCGCAGTTCGTCGATCAGGTCGTGGTCGTAGCGCCGGGTTAGCGGATCGTTGGCGACGAACACCATCACCAGGGTGCACGGGGTCACGAAGGTCTTCGGGCCGTGGCGGAAGCCGAGCGGCGAATCGAAGCAGGTCGCCACGGCGCCGTTGGTCAGCTCACCGAGTTTCAGCGCCGCTTCCCGCGCCAGGCCTTGCAGCAGGCCGCTGCCGAGATAGACGACGCGGTCGTAGCCGGCCAGCGCCCACTGCTGCGTGGTGCCGTTGGCGCCGTCGATGATCTGCCGGATCGCCTGCGCGATGGCGCCGATGCGGTCCTGCATTGCGCCGGTGCCGACGAAGGCGGCCAGCGTGGCGTACATCATGCAGCTGAAGCTGGAGGTCATCGCGAAGCTGGCGTCGTGCGTTTCTTCGGGCAGCTGCAGCGTCAGCAGGTGACGCGCCTGCACGCGGCCGAGCGCGCCGTCGGGATTGCAGGTGACCACCAGATGACGCACATCGGCGACGAGCGATTCGACCAGCGCGACCGTCGCCAGGCTCTCCGGACTGTTGCCCGAGCGACCGAACGAGACCAGCAGCAGCGGCTGCGCAGGATCCAGATATAGGTGCGGCGCACTGACGATGTCGGTCGTCGGCACCGCATCCACGCGGGCCGGCAGCCGGCGATCCAGCAGCGGCGCGAGGCATTGGCCGATATAGGCCGAGGTGCCCGCGCCGGTCAGGATCACCCGGGCGCGCGGATCCTGCGTGATCGGGCTGGCGAATGCCTCGATCTGCGCCTGCAGGCCGGCAAGCAGTACGTGCGTGCGTTCCAGCATCACGGGCTGCTGTTCGATCTCGCGCGCGGTCCACAACGCGCCGCCGGCGAGCAGGTCGGATTCGGGAATGCCGAGGTGGTCAGGCGTCTTCATGGGGGTGGCTTGCATGATGGTAGTCATCCAGGACGGCACTGACATGCGCCATGGCCAGCGACTGCGGATCGAGCGTCGCGCGGCCGTGGCGGAAGGCATGCAGTGCATGGGGGAGGTATTGGCTGACCAGCGGAATGGGCGGCGGATCGGCGCGCAGGTTGGCGAACAGCCGGGTACGCGCCGCTTCGATCACCGGATCGGGCCAGTAGTAGCGGATGCGGTCGCTGAGGCTGTACTGCAGGTCGACGCCGAGCGCATGGCCTTCGGCATGGTAGTAGCGCTGCCAGTGCTGCGGCTGGTCGCGCATGCGCTGCAGCGCGACCTCGCGCAGGTTGGCGCGCGCATCGGGCGCGATCCAGTCGCGCTCGATGGCATCCAGCGCCCATAGCGCTTCGCGCAGGGAGAAGGTCAGGCCGGGGCCGACCTTGAGGATGGCGAAGTGGTCGCGCACCAGCGCCTGCAGCGCCTCGCGTGTCTGGTAGTCGGTGGAGTGCGCCTCGTACACCATGCCGGGCATCGAAACGATGGCCTCGCTCAACGCGCGGGCCTTTTCCGGGACGTAGTCGACGACATCATGGTGATCGAACTCGACACCCGGCTGCACGACCGACGCGATGACGCGATCCCATGCGCTTTCCAGGCCGGCGGCGTGGAAGGCGTCGCGATGCGCCTCGATGGTCGCGCGCGCCGCGGAGGGCGTGGTCGTCTCCAGGCCTTCGATGGCTTCCGTGGCGCCGCCGGGAACCGGCACTTCGGTGCCGATCACGTACACCGGCGCTTCGCCTCCCGCGCGTGCATAGGCGGCTTCCGCGGCGCGGCACAGGCGCACGGCGCGGCGCACGATCTCGGCTTCGGGCAGCGGCGACGGGTCACCGGCGCACGCCATCGAACAATCGAGATGGATCTTGCGGAAGCCGGCCGCGACATACGCGGCCACCATCACTTCGGCCTTGTCCATCGCGGCGTCGGCGTCGAGCGCGGTCCATGGATTCGGACCCAGGTGATCGCCGCCGAGCGCGATGCGCATGGGGTCGAAGCCGATACGTTCGGCGATGCCATGCACGAAGGCGACGAAATCCGCCGGGGTCATGCCGGTGTAGCCGCCGTCCTGGTTGACCTGGTTGCAGGTGGCTTCGAACAGTACCAGCGGCGACGCGTTCTCCGCCGCGTGGCGCAGCGTCGCCTCGATGATGATCGGGTGCGCGGAGCAGATCGAGGTCACGCCAACGGCGAGGCCTTGCTTGTGGCGTGCGATGAGGTCGAGCAGGGCGTGCATGCGTATGTTCCGGTCAGGCGTCGTGCGGCGCGGGGGCGCGTTCGGGTTCCAGCACCAGCAGCAGCGAGGCCACCAGTGCCAGCGCCAGGCCGACCATCTTCAGCGGGCCCGGCACCACGCTGGCGAACACCAGCGACAGCACGGCGGTCACCAGCGGAGCACCGGCATTGGTCAACGGTGCGACGACGATCGCCTTGCCATGGCGGAACGCGTACACCAGCGTGAGTGCGCCCACCGCGTTGAGCACCTGGATCGCCGCCGTCATCCACGGCCCGTCCAGGCCGGTGTTGATCGGCTGCGTCCAGTCGGTCATCACCCAGGCGACCGGCGCCAGCAGCAGCGCACCGGCCATCATGTAGAAGAAGATGCTCTCGGCACTGACCGAGTGGTTGGCGAGCTTCATGAAGTAGGCCTGCACGCCCCACGCGGCCATGATGAGCAGCGCCAGCGCGAACCAGCCCAGTCCCTGCGTGTCGCCGCCACCGAACGAAAGATCCAGCAGCGGCAGCGCGACCAGTGCCAGCACGATGCCCAGCGCGCCCATCCAGCCGGTACGCTCGCGCAGCAATGCGAACGACAGCACGATGGTGATGACCGGCGACAGCGAGATGATCGGGAAGATGAAGTACGCGGGCCCGATCGTCAGCGCCTTGAACAGCAGCATCTGTCCGCCCGCACCGAGCAGGCCGATCGCCATGCCATAGGCGATGGCGCGCGGCGAGCGGTCGAGTCGCCAGTTGGCGCGCCACAGGATGAACAATGCCGGCGGCACCATCGTCAGCGCCCACACGCAGTACACCAGCGTGTCGGGAAAGCCGCGTTGCGCCGACAGGCCCGCCAACGCCCCCCACACGCCCCACAGGGAGACGGTGGTCAGCGCGTACGCCAGCCAGCGGCGGCACGAGGTCGCTTCGCCGGTGCTCATGCGGCGGCCTCCGGCGTGGCCTGCAGCAGCAGGAAGCGGTCGAACCCGGCGCGCAGCGTGTTGGCCCTGGCGTCGACGCTGCCGAGATCCGTGCCGTTGAACAGGTCGCGCACGCGGTAGCGGCCCTCGCCGAGACCGCGCAGTTCCAGCGTGCCGCTCCAGTCTTCCGCATAGAAGGCGTAGTACATCGCCCCGTCCTTGGCGATGGCGTGCGCCTCCGGTGCATCGAAGCCGATGTCGTACAGCTCGCCGCGGTAGTCGCCGAGGGGCAGCAGGTGCTCGCGGTACAGTGCGACCCACTTCTTCCACAGCACTTCCTTCTCTGGCGTCAGCACGTAGCCGCCTTCGGGCAGCGGCGCGGTCGGATTGTCGGTATCGCGCGGCCAGGTGAACTTGGACGAGATCACCGCGCCGATGCCGACACTGGACGCGAAGTCGTCGCGGCCGTCGGCCAGTTCCACGTGGTCGCCGGCGTAGCTGCTGCCCCGCCCCATCAGCGCCTTGACGCTCTTGCCCTTGCTGCGCACCTGCCAGGACGACAGCGGATCGGAGGAAGGGAACTGATCCGTCGCCGGCAGGTTGTGGAAGGCGAACGCCGTGCCGCACGGGCACAGCTCGATCACGGCCTCCGGATTGATATCGTGCGCGGCCTTGTGGATCGCCTTCCAGAAGTCGGGCAATTTCTCGCACGAATCGTTCGGGCTGGCGTGCTTGTGCGCGGGGTTGTAGCAGGGTGCGACCGCATTGAGGTGCTGGCCGTCCAGCTTGATGCCTTCGAAACCCCAGTCGCCGATCGCCTTCTTCACCAGCGCGACGTAGTAGTCGATGGTCGGCTGGTAGGCCGGGCACTGGGTCAGCGCATTCCACCAGCTGACCTTCTGGAACGAACCGTATTCATCCAGCAGCAGCATGTCGCTGTGCCTGTACAGCACTTCGCTGCCAGGGTCGGCTGCCAGCGGCGCCAGCCACAGGCGCGGGCGCAGGCCTTCGGCGCGCACGGCCTTCACGAACGCGCGCATGTCCTCATCGCCCCGCGGGAACTTCCTGCGGTCGATCTGCCAGTCGCCTTCGTTGGTCTGCCAGCCATCGTCCAGCACCGCCCACTGGAAACCGACTTCGCGCACCTTCGGTAGAGTCGCCAGGATCTGCGCGACGGTGAAGTCGCGCTCGTAACCCCATGCGCACCACGTCGATTCGAACGCGGACGCCGGCGCCTGCGGCGCGGCGATGCCTTCGGCCTGCATGAAGTCGCGGTACAGCACCAGCGGCGCGAAGTGGTCGCCGGTGTGCGCGGTCAGGAACGTACGCTCGGTGGAGAGCGCCTGGCCGGGGGCGAGGGTGATGGCCTGCGCGCCTTCCACCGCGATGCTCGCGCCCTTCCGGGTCTTGCGGACGGGAAGATCGAGCGTGCGTGGTACCGGTTCGACATGGCCGACCGCCAGGCCGACATCCCGCCGCCAGACATTGGCGACCGGGGTGCCGCCACCGTAGTCCGAGGCATCCATGCCCAGCGTGTTGCGCTGGTCGAAGTCGGCGCCGAGCGGCTGCACCCAGTCGCGCCGGTCCTCGTGGGTGGTGCCCGAGAAGCTCCAGAAGCCACCCGGAGCATCGGCCAGCTCATGGGCTGCCGAGCGCCAGCCCGCCACCTCCACCGGTTGCGAGCCGGCGTTGCGGTAGCGCACCTGCAGCAAGGCCAGCCCGGGCGAATCCGCGAAGAAGGTCACTGCCACCTGCTTCTCGATGCCTTGCTTCGACACACCGGTAAAGACGTGGCGCAGGCCGGCGCCATGGCGAGCATCGGTCACCGGCTGCCGGTCTTCGTTGCTGAAGGCAAACGTGTCGATGGTGCCGCCGTCCTTCAGCAGCAACACTTCGCTGGCCTGGAACGGTGTCAGGGTCTTGCCCTTGTAGGCAACGCGGGTACGAAGCGCACGATCGAACTGCAGCGACAGCAGGGCATCCTGGGCCGTAAGGGCAGCATTGCCGGCGGCGAGCGCACGGCCCGGCGTCCAGGGCAGGGCCGCGAGGGCGGCGCTGCCGATGGCAAGCTTCAAGACGGTGCGGCGACCAATGGGTGGCATGGGCGGCTTTCCGGTTGAGGTGCGGCCGATTGTGCGCGAGCTCGCAGGGTGATGCAACACTTTTGTTGCGATATGTTTCGTTTAAGGTTTCGTTACGGTGCAGGTGACATGATGGGCAAGGCATCGCGAGCGGTGGTCGCGACGGTCTTACTGGGCTGGGCCTGCAGCGGACTGGCGCAGCCGCGGTCAATGTCATACGGCATGGACGATTTCGCACGCGTTCCCAAGTTCGATGCCCACGTGCACGCCAACGTCGACGATCCCGCGTTCCTGCAGCAGGCACGCGAGGACGGCTTCGAGTTGATGTCGATCAACGTCGACTACCCGGATTTTCCCAGCATCGCCGACCAGCATGCGGCCGCCATCGCGTTGGCGAAGGGCGACCCGGCGCGCCTGCACTGGGCGGCGACGTTCTCGATGGACGGATTCAGCCAGGCCGGTTGGGCCGAGCGCGTCAATGCCGGCCTGGTCGAGGCGAAATCCGAAGGCGCGCGCGCCGTGAAGATCTGGAAGAACGTCGGGATGATCGAGAAGGATGCCGGGGGACGCCTGATCATGCTCGACCATCCCGGTCTGTCGCCGGTGGCCGAGCAGGTGCGCGCGCTGGACCTGGTGCTGATCGGCCACCAGGGCGAGCCGCACAACTGCTGGCTGCCGCTGGAGCAGATGACGACCGACAACGATCGCGAGTACTTCCGCAATCACCCGCAGTACCACATGTACCTGCATCCGGATCAGCCCAGCTACGACGACCAGATCGCCACGCGCGATCGCTTCGTGGCCGCGCACTCGGGGCTGCGTTTCGTCGGTGCGCACATGGGCAGCCTGGAGTACGACGTCGACCGGCTGGGTGCCTTCCTCGACCGTTTCCCGGAGGCGACGGTGGATCTCGCGGCACGCATGAGCCAGGTGCAGTACCAGTCGCTGCGCGATCGCGAGAAGGTGCGGGCGTTCTTCCTCCGCTACCAGGACCGGCTGCTCTACGGCACCGACCTGACCGTGAATCCCGATACCGATCCCGCCGAGTTCCGGGCGGCCGCGCATGCGGTCTGGACCGCGGACTGGCGCTATCTGGCGACGGGCGAGGCGCAACGCGTGGACACGCTTGGCGCCGACGTTCCTGGCCTGGCGCTGCCGCGCGAGGTGATCGACAAGGTGTACTACCGCAATGCGGTGCGGGTGTTCGGTACGGCGCCGCGCAACTAGGCGAGGATCAGTTCGAAGCCTAATTGCTCGGCCGCCTGCACGATGTCGTTCGGCGCGCCGCGGTCGGTGATCAGTACGTTGAGGTCGCTCGCCGGCACGATCCGGTGCAGGCAGATCTTGCCGAACTTGGAGCTGTCGGTGATCGCGACCACCACGCGCGCCGCTTCGACCATCTTCCGGTTGAGCATGGCTTCGGGCTCGTAGTGCGTGGTGATGCCGCGTTCCAGGTCAAGGCCGTCCACGCCGAGGAACAGCATGTCCACGTGCAGGGCATCCAGCGCTTCGACCGTCAGGCCGCCGTAGAAGGCCATGTTCTTGCGGCGCAGTTCGCCGCCGAGCATGACGATGTTGATGTTGTTCTTCGGGGCGAGTGCACCCAGCACGCCGAAGTCGTTGGTGACCACGGTGATCTCGATGTTCGGCAGCGACTCGGCCAGTTGGATCGCGGTGGTGCCGGAGTCGATGGCGATGGTGTCGCCGGCCTTGACCAGCGCGGCCGCGCGCTGGCCGATGCGGCGCTTCTCGTCCAGGTGCGACGTGCGCTTGGCCTCGTAGTGCGGCTCGGACGTGGCGCTGGTGCCCACCACGCTGCTGTCGATCGCGCCGCCGTAGGCCCGTGCCATCACGCCGCGCTCGGCCAGGTAGCGCAGGTCCTTGCGCACCGTCTGCATGCTGACCCCGAACCGGCGGGCAAGCGTCGCCACCTGGACGCTGCCGTGCTGGCGCACAAGCTCACTGATCTGCAGGCGGCGTTGGCTGGTATCGCGGGTGACGGACATGGGACCTCCTTGTAGCGTGATCAGTATGGATTATTTCGTTACATTTCGCTATTGATACAAAACGAAACATGCTATAGGCTCGGTTTCGTTTGGTTGCGTAACAAAATTGCCACCTTCTGAGGAGAGACCCATGAAGACCGCGCAGCTGTACCGGAATTTGCTCTTTTGTAGTGTTGCCCTGGCTCTGAACGCGCCGGTCAGCGCGCTGGCCCGGCAGGCGGATGAGGCCGACCCGTCGGCCCAGTCGCAGTCGGGACAGGAGAGCCAGGGCGAACCGTCGACGCTGGACACCGTGGTGGTCACCGGCGTGCGCGGCAGCCTGGCGCGCGCGATCGAACTGAAACGCGATGCCGGCACTGTGCAGGACTCGATCAGTGCACTGGAGCTGGGCAAGTTCCCCGACGACAACGTCGCCGATTCGCTGAGCCACATCACTGGCGTGTCGATTTCACGCACCGCCGGCGGTGAAGGGCAGCGGGTCAGCGTGCGCGGCCTGGGGCCGGAGTACACGCTGACCACCTTCAACGGCCGCATCCTCGCCACCGACGGTGCCGGCCGCGACTTCGCCTATGACGTGCTGCCGGCGGACGTGATCAGCGGCGCCGATGTCGTGAAGGGCGCGCAGGCGTCGCTATCGGAAGGCGCCATCGGCGGTCTGATCAACCTGCGCTCCGCCAGTCCGTTCGACCAGAAGGGCCAGCAGGGCATCGTGCGGCTGGAAGGCGACCGCAACCTGATGTCCAAGCTCAATGGCCAGAAGCTGTCGGCGACCTACAGCAACACCTTCGCCGACGACACCATCGGCGTGCTGTTCGGCCTGGTCTACGCCAAGCGCAAGGACCGCACCGACGTGGCCGGCAACGACGGCGGCTGGAGCCGCAATGCCGACCCGAACGACGAGAGCTGGTTGTGGGGCAATACCTGGGGTGGCCACATCGACCCCAACGGCAACGGCGAACTGGATGAAGACGAGTACGGCCTGATCGGTCCCGGCCAGTTCCGGGTCGGCTCGATCCTGGAAGAGAAGAAGCGGCGCGCGCTGTCCGGCAAGATCGAGTGGCGCCCGAACGACAGCTTCACGCTGACCGTCGATGGCCTGAAGACGCGGCTAGACTCCCCGCAGGTGGGTTTCCAGCAGTCGTACTACCCGCTGTTCGCGCCGGGCCGCTGGTCCGACATGACCATCCGGAACGGCATCGTCACCGGCTTCACGATGGACAACCCGGATCCGGAGATGCGCCTGAATCCGGAACTGCTGAACATGACCGAGCACCGTGTGGTCGATACCGACCTTTATGGTGCGAACGCCCAGTGGAAGGTCAACGACGACCTGACCCTGACCGGCGACGTGTATCGCTCCACCTCCAAGCGCTATTCGGGTGGGCAGGACACCTACGTGGTGCTGCGCATGAGCCAGCCCAACACCGCACGCATCACGCTGACCGGCGGCGTGCCCAACGTCACGGCGGTGTTCGACGACGGCCGCGAACTGGCGAGCGGCCTGGCCAATGGCCAGTTCGGTGGTTCCGACTTCAATACGCACTACATGGAACTGCGCGGCGACAACATCAAGGACGAGATCACCGGTGGCACGCTGGGCGGCAACTGGTTCATCGGCCAGTTCGGCGTGGACCGCCTGCACTTCGGCGTCACCGGTACTGATCGCAAGAAGTCGCGCGACCTGATCAACAACACGCTCAATGGCGGCGCCGACTACTACTCCGGCGACTACGCGATCAACGTGGGTACGCTGGGCGGCAACGTGATCTCGCACTCGTTCACGCTTCCCAACTTCATGGAGGGCGTGAACTCGACGTTCCCGCGCACCTTCCTGGCCTTCGACGTGCCCAACTACCTGCGTGCGCTCGCGGCCTACAACGGCAACGCGCGCCCGGGCGGCGGCACCTACGATTTCAGCAATGCAGCACCGCAGTGGAATCCGCTGGAAAGCTACCGCGTAAGCGAGAAGACCACGGCGTTCTACGTGCAGGCGGACCTGTCGGGCGAGCGCTGGTCGGCCGACGTCGGCGTGCGCTTCGTCAAGACAAAGACCACGTCCGAAGCCTGGGACGCGCCGATCCTGAGCATCACCGAGAACGGCGCGTTCAACTACACCGCCAACTATGCCGAACCCACCGCGATCCGCCAGGACGGCGACTACACCTACGCGCTGCCGTCGGGCAACTTCATCTGGCGCTTCACCGACGATCTGCAGCTGCGCCTCGGCGCGGCGAAGACGATGGCGCGGCCGCCGGTCGACAAGCTGGCACCGACCAACACCACCGCCAGCGTGTCCTGGGGCGAGTTCACCCAGATCTACGGCGGCAACGTCGATCTGAAGCCGTACGAAGCCAAGCAGGGCGACGCATCACTGGAGTGGTACTTCAGCGAGAACTCGATCTTCAACGTGGCCGTGTTCTACAAGCGCATCGAGAACCAGCTGACCACCAGCTGGGAGCCGGGCCAGGACATCGGCGTGGGTCCGATCGCCGATGCCGACGGCAACCCGGTCCTCGGCCCGGATGGCCAGCCGCTCGGGCCGACGCTGTTCAATGTGATGCGCCCGATCAATGGCGACTACGCAAAGGTGCGCGGTATCGAAGCCGGCCTGCAGCATTTCTGGGAAAACGGGCTCGGCTTCCGCGCGCAGTACACGCGCAATTGGTCGAAGAGCTTCGTCGGCGACCAGGAGCGCCCGCTGGAAGGCATTGCACCGTCGGTGTACTCGCTTGGCGTGATGTACGAAAAGGGTCCGTGGTCGCTGGGTGCCACCGCCGACCGCACCGATGGCTTCGTCACCGCCATCAACGTGCTGGGCGAGGGCTACAACGAGCAGGCCGATGCGATCACCTGGCTGACCGCGCACGTGTCCTACCGCTTCAACGACCGCTTCAGCGTCTCGCTGGAAGGCCAGAACCTGCTGGACGACGAGCAGACCTACAGCATCAACGGCAATCCGCTGCTGTCGCAGGGCTACTACCGCTACGGCCGTTCGGTGAATCTGGGTCTTAGCTATCGATTCTGAGACGATCAAGATACATTTGGGGGAACTCACCTTGTGAGCCCCCCTGCTCTTGGTCTTAGCCCAGATGCTAGACCTTGAGGCGAACGTGACATAACACGTGGGCCGCCTGCGTGGCTACCTGGCCTCCATGCAGCGGGCCAGGATCAAGATCCGGACGGCCTGGGTCATCGGCGATGAAAAGCCCGGGCGACCCTACTACCCGACCTCGCTGACCGGTTACCGCGCCGCCAAGCGCTTGCTGCAACTGCCGTCCAGGCCCACCGCCATCATGGCGCGCAACGATGTCACGGCCATCGGCGTGATCCAGGCGATCAAGGAGGCGGGCCTCTCCGTGCCCGGCGATATCTCCGTAACCGGCTTCGACGATATTCCCTTGGCCGGATTCATTGCTCCGGCCCTGACCACGATGAGCCAGCCCACGGAAAAGAGGGGGAGCTGGCCGCGGAATTCCTGCTGGGCCGATTGGAACGGCCCGACGAAGGCATCCCTCCCCGCGCCCTGACCCTGGAATGCAACTTGATCGTGCGCGCATCAACGGCACGCCCCTTGTCGCCCGACCCTGCTCCATCGAGTCAATGAACGGAGTTCTTTGCGCCCGGGTCGGTCTGGGGGCATCTCTTGCAATCGCGGATGACGTGAAGGTATTCGCGTTGGCGCCGTGGCCCACTCACGCCCACGCCGACAATGCGAGCTTCAACTCCGCGGCAAAGCCCTTGGCCGAGGACAGCGGCACCGAGAACACGTCCGGCGCCTGCTGGACGATGCCGATGGCGCGGCTGCGGGCGCTGTCCAGTTCGGCCCGGGTCTTCGGGCCGCCGGCCCAGTGGTCGTCGCCCCACACGTAGCGCAGCCGCCACTGGCCGTCCTCGCCGGGCTTGGCGAACAGCACCAGGGTGTTGCGGAACAGGTATTCGCCGGGGATGTGGTTCTTCAGGAACAACGCGCCATCGACCTCGTAGCCGGCGTTGCACACCGCCAGCTCGATGGAGAAGGCGATCTCGCTGCCGGCGGTGATGCGGCGGCTGTCCAGGAACACCGAGAACAGCACCGGCGAGCGCGCGTCGCGGCGCAGGTTGCCGTTCCCGTCGAACAGCTCGCCGTACTCGCGGCGCACCGCGCATTCGTTGGCCTGGGTGCGCGTGGTGAGCTGGTAGGTGTAGGCGCCGCGCGGCGCCACGGTGGCCTCGATGTAGTACGAGGAACGCACCTGCTTGCCGCGCTTGCGCGCGCTTTCGATCTCCGGCGGCAGCGGCAGCGCGGCGATGTCCAACTGCGCGGTAGCGCAGGTATCGCCGAACAGGAAGCGGGTCAGGTTCTGGTAGCCCTCTTCCGAATTGACGATGCCGAAGTGGCCGCTGTGGCTGCGGTTGACGAAGGCGCGCGGCGCGCCCTCAACGTAGGCGTTGGCGATGCGTACCAGGCCGTCGCTGAAGGCGCCGACCGCGAACGAGGACAGCCCGCGGGCCACCGCGTAGTCGCGGCTGTTGGTGCCGATCAGGCAGAACAGCCGCGACGGCGGGAAGCCGGAGTCGCCCAGCGTGTTGACCTTGTCCTTGGCCACCTTCAGGTACTTGGCCATGTTGCCGCGGTTGAAGTTGTTCAGGTCGTTGAGCGAGAGCAGGTCGGGCACGTTGATGCCGGCGATGTCGATGCCGTTGTGCGGGGTGGCGTAGGTGAACACCTTGTCCACCAGCGCGCGCGCCTCGGCGCCGGCCACCTCCGGGTTCTGCAGCAGGCAGCGGCAGATCAGCCCGCCCATCGATTGCGCGACCAGGTACACGCGGAAATCGCGGCGCATCGTGGCGTTGCCGCCGCACACGCTGTCGCGCAGTTCGAGGATGCGCCTGCCGAGGCTGGCGGCGGCCTCGGTGATCGACGGCGCCTTGCCGCCGCCGAACGCCGGGTCGGCCACGTCGTAATAGCGGTGGATGACGATGCTGCGCGGCGAAATGCCGCTGCGCAACTCGGCGCCGCCGTCGTAGACGTCGCGGTAGCCGTGGTCCTTCATCAGCCGCACCAGCGGCGACTCGAACACGAACTTCACCACCGAGCCGTCCTGCGCCTGGCGGATCTTGGTCGAGCCGGCCTCCAAGCCCATGAACGGGGTGGAGGTGGTCTCGACGATCTCGGCGCGGGTCATTGCATAGCCGCGCACGTAGATGATCGGGTAGTACGGGCGTTCGATCCTGTCCATGTCCGGCTCCGCGGTGGGGGAAGGCGATCGCCGCCCATTGTCGTCGCATTGGCGGCGACCGGTGTGTAGCTATCCGCCAGCCCTCCTGGGAGCGATGTCAGTCGTGAGCGGGCTTCACCGGGAAAGCGCCATGCGGGGCAAACCCCGCATCTACGGGTTTTGCACAGCGGACATCATTCCGCGGCGCGGTCCAACTGCCGGTAGCCGATGGCCTCGGCCAGATGCGGGCGCTGGATGTTTTCCGCAGCGTCGAGGTCGGCGATGGTGCGGGCCACGCGCAGGATGCGGTGCATCGAGCGTGCGGATAGTTGCAGGCGTTCCATCGCGTGTTCCAGCAGGGTTTGCTCGGCGGCGGCCAGTGCGCAGTCGCGCGACGTCTCGGAGGGGGTCAGGTGGGCGTTGGCCTTGCCGGCGCGCTGGTGCTGGCGAGTGCGTGCGGCCATTACCCGCGCGCGGACGGCGGCGCTGTTTTCGCCGTCGGGCGCATCGCTGCGTAATTCGGCCGGCGATAGGCGCGGTACTTGCAGATGCAGGTCGATGCGGTCGAGCAGTGGTCCGGAAATGCGTGCGCGGTAGCGGGCGATGTTTTCGGCGGAACAGCGGCAACGACCGCTGCGGTCACCGGCCCAGCCGCACGGGCAGGGGTTCATTGCCGCGACCAGTTGGAAACGGGCCGGGAACTCGGTGCTGCGCGCGGCGCGGGCGATGGTCACCGTGCCCGATTCCAGTGGTTCGCGCAGTACTTCCAGGGCGTGTCGGTTCCATTCGGGCAATTCGTCGAGGAACAGTACCCCGTTGTGCGCCAGCGACACTTCGCCGGGGCGCGGGTGCGAGCCACCGCCGATCAATGCGACCCCGCTGGCGGTGTGGTGCGGTGATCGAAACGGGCGCAGCCGCCAGCGCGCGGGATCGACCCCATGGCCGCTGACCGAGGCGATCGCTGCCGTTTCCAGTGCTTCGGCTTCGCTGGCGGCAGGCAGGATGCCGGGCAGGCGCGAGGCCAGCAGGGTTTTGCCGCAGCCGGGTGAACCGACCAGCAACAGGTGATGGCCGCCCGCAGCGGCGATTTCCAGGGCGCGGCGCGCTTGCGATTGGCCGCGTACATCGGCCAGATCCGCCAATTGCACCGGTTCAATGACCGGCGCTTGCGCGTCCGGCAGTGTTTTTTCGCCGGAAAGCGCGGCGCACACTTCCAGCAGCGTGCGCGCGACCTTGACCGGCGCATGGCGGGCGAGCGCGGCTTCACCGGCGTTGTCGGGGGCGACCACCAGCGTGCGTTGTTCGCGCGCGGCGGCAATGGCGGCGGGCAGCGCGCCATCGACGCCGCGCAATTCGCCGGTCAGCGCCAGTTCGCCGATGAACTCGTGGCCGGCCAGTGCCTGCCGGTCGATTTGGCCGCTGGCAGCGAGGATGCCCAAGGCGATCGGCAGGTCGAAACGGCCGCCATCCTTGGGCAGGTCGGCCGGGGCCAGGTTGATGGTGATGCGGCGTGCCGGGAACTCGAACTGCGCGCAAAGAATGGCTGCACGCACGCGGTCGCGCGATTCGCGCACCGCCGCTTCGGGCAGGCCGACGATCTGGGTGCAGGGCAGGCCGCCGGACAGGTGCACTTCCACCCGTACCGGCGGCGCATGCACACCGGCGCGGGCACGGCTGTGCACCAGCGCAAGGCTCATCGCCGACGCCTCAGGCGTCGTTGGCCGGGCGATTTTCCAGCGTGGCGATGGTTTGTTCGAGCGCGTCGAGTTTTTCGCGGGTGCGCAGCAGTACCGCGCGCTGTACTTCAAATTCTTCGCGGGTGATCAGGTCCAGCTTGGCCAATCCGGCTTGCAGCGCGCTCTTGAAGGTGGCTTGCAGCTCGTCGCGCGATTCGCGCAGCCCCGGCGGCACCAATTCGCTCAGGCGGCGGGCCAGCGCGTCGATGTGGTTGAGGTCGATCATGGTCAGTCTCCGCAGGGCAGGTGCGGCAGTGTGGGTGCCGGCTGCAACCGCGACCGTCAGGCTCCGTTGCGTGGGAGGGTAAGGATAGTCCCTTGGCGCATGTGGGGGCAGGGCAGGCTATCCTTCACCGGTACTCCGCACAGGGAAACGACCGATGAAAATGATCATGGCCATCGTCAAGCCGTTCAAGCTGGATGACGTGCGCGAGGCGCTGGCCGAACGCGGCGTGGCGGGCATCACCGTCACCGAGGTCAAGGGTTTCGGCAGGCAGAAGGGCCATACCGAGCTGTATCGCGGTGCCGAATACGTGGTGGATTTCCTGCCGAAGGTGAAGATCGAGGTGGCAGTTACCGATGCGCAGGCCGACGAGGTGGTGGAGGCGATCGTCAAGGCCGCCGGCACCGGCAAGATTGGCGACGGCAAGGTGTTCGTCTATGACCTGGGCAGTGTGGTACGCATCCGAACCGGCGAGTTGGACGCCGACGCGCTGTAAGCGGCAGGAGCGAGTCGGAGGGCCGGCATTTCCTCCGCACCCGCCAAAAACGCGAACGCCCTGCAATGCAGGGCGTTCTTGCATGAGCTTGGAGAGGCGTTTATTCGCCCAGCGCTTTGGCCACGAACGGCGGGCTGACCAGCACGCCGGTGTGCAGCGGCGCGGTGTAGTACAGCGTGTCGAACGGCTTGGCGGCCGCGTCGGCCTCGCGGAAGCCGAAGCCGAAACCGGCCTGCTTGCTGGCCACGGTCACGCTCCACCAGCCGGTCGGGTAGCACGGCTGCGGGAACGGCAGGGTCTTGAAGCTCTGGAAGCCGGCCTTGCCCATTTCCGAACGCATGTCCTTGATCAGCTCCAGCAGCGCCAGCGGCGACTCGCTCTGCTGCACCAGCAGGCCGTCGTCCTTCAACGCGCGGAAGCAGCTTTCGAAGAACGCCTTGTTGAACAGGCCTTCGGCGGGGCCGACCGGGTCGGTGGAATCCACGATCACCACGTCCACGCTGCCCGGCGCACAGTTGGCCATGTAGGCCACGCCGTCGTCGAACAGCAATTCGGCGCGCGCATCGTTGTTGGAGTCGCACAGCTCCGGGAAGTACTTCTCGGCCATGCGCGTGACCTGCTCGTCGATGTCGCACTGGGTGGCGCTTTCCACGCCCGGGTGCTTGAGCACCTCGCGCAGGGTGCCGCAGTCGCCGCCGCCGATGATGACCACGCGCTTGGGCGCCGGGTGGGTGAACAGCACGGGATGGGAAATCATCTCGTGGTAGAAGAAGTTGTCCTTGGTGGTCAGCATCATCGCGCCGTCGATGACCATCAGCTTGCCCCAGTCGGCGCTGTCGTAAATCTCGATTTTCTGGAACGGCGACTGCACTTCGTCCAGCTTGCCAGTGATGCGGAAACCGATGGCCGAGCCGGTCGGCTGGAAGTGTTCGATGAACCAGTTTTCGTTGGTGGTCATGGTGGTAGTCCTTGGAGGGAAGGGGTGTTTCTTCTTCCTTCGGGAGACAGCCCGGCAGGACTGCCGGGCTGCACGGCGAAGCCGCCCGAAGGGTGAGGCACAAGGATGTGCCGAATGCAGGTGGCGCGAAGCGCCGGATGAGGGGTGAACGCAGTCCATGATGGTTGAATCATCGTGACGCCGTTACCCCTCACCCCCAACCCCCGCTCCGCGCCCCGGCCCACGCCAGCGGCGTGGGCGCTCAACCGCACACGCGCCAATGGCGCGTAAGCCGTGCGGTATCGCCCCGAAGGGAGAGGGGCTTGAAAGCAGGGCTTCGGAGCGCGGGCGCGGATTGTAACGGAGCCTTGCCCGGCAGGCGTTAGAATGCGCCTCCTTTTATCCACAGCCGAGCTGCTACGCCGATGAGCGATTGGTCCCTCGACCATGCCCGCAAGACCTACTCCATCCCGCACTGGTCCGACGGTTATTTCGACGTCGATGCCGCCGGGCATGTCGTGGTGCGCCCCACCGGCGCGCAAGGGCCGGCGGTGTCGCTGCCGCACATCGTCGATTCGGCCCGCGCCGCCGGTGCCAAACTGCCGCTGCTGGTGCGTTTCCCGGACATCCTTGGCCAGCGCTTGGGCAAATTGCAGGCCGCCTTCGCCCAAGCCCAGCAGGATTGGGACTACACCGGCGGCTACACCGCCGTGTACCCCATCAAGGTCAACCAACATCAGGGCGTGGCCGGCACGTTGGCTTCGCATCATGGTGAAGGCTTCGGGCTGGAAGCCGGCTCCAAGCCGGAACTGATGGCGGTGCTGGCGCTGAGCCGCCCCGGCGGGCTGATCGTCTGCAACGGCTACAAGGACCGCGAATACATCCGGCTGGCGCTGATTGGCCGCAAGCTCGGCTTGCAAACCTACATCGTCATTGAGAAGCCTTCCGAGCTGAAACTGGTGCTGGAAGAAGCCCGCGCGCTGGACGTAAAACCCGGCATCGGCGTGCGTATGCGCTTGGCCTCGCTGGGTGCGGGCAAGTGGCAGAACAGCGGCGGCGACAAAGCCAAGTTCGGCCTGTCCCCGCGCCAGTTGCTGGACTTGTGGAAAACCCTGCGCGACACCGAATACGCCGATTGCCTGAACCTGCTGCACTTCCACATGGGCAGCCAAATCAGCAACGTGCGCGACATCGCCAACGGCATGCGCGAGGCCACCCGCTACTTCGTCGAACTGTCGCGGCTGGGCGCGAAAATCAGCCATGTGGACGTGGGCGGCGGCCTCGGCATCGACTACGAAGGCACCCGTTCGCGCAGCTATTGCTCGATCAACTACGGGCTCAATTCCTACGCCAGCAACATCGTGCAACCGCTGGCCGAAGCCTGCGAGGCCAACGGCCTGCCGCCGCCGCGCATCGTCACCGAGTGTGGCCGCGCGATGACCGCGCACCACGCAGTGCTGATTGCCAACGTGTCCGAAGTGGAGCAGGCCGCCGAAGGCCGCGTGCCGGAAGCGCACGAAGACGAACCGGCGGCCGTGCGCCACCTGCGCGACATCTTCGGTGAGCTGGACCAGCGCCCCGCCGTGGAACTGTTCCAGGAAGCCCAGCACTTCCACGCCGAAGGCTTGAGCGCCTACGCACTCGGCCAAATCGACCTGCCGCAACGCGCGCGCATCGACGACCTGTTCTACGCCATCGCCCACGGCGTGCGTGCACGCCTGAGCTATGACGAAAAAAGCCACCGCCCGGCGCTGGACGAATTGAACGAACGGCTGGTGGACAAGTATTTCGTCAACTTCAGCGTGTTCGAGTCGATTCCCGATGCGTGGGCGATTGACCAAGTGTTCCCGATCGTGCCGATCGAGCGCTTGAACGAGCGCCCCGAACGGCGCGGCATCGTCGCCGACATGACCTGCGATTCGGACGGCATGGTCAAAACCTACGTCGAAAACGAAAGCCTCGACAGCTCCCTGCCGCTGCACGCCGTGCGCCACGGCGAGAGCTACCGCATCGGCTTCTTCCTCGTCGGCGCGTATCAGGAAATCCTCGGCGACATCCACAACCTGTTCGGCGACACCGACGCGGTGGAAGTCAGCGTCGAAGGCAGCGAGTACCGCATCGCCCAGCAACGCCGCGGCGACACCACCGACGTGATGCTGGACTACGTGGGCTACAAACTCGCCGACCTGCGCGTGGCCTACAAACAGCGCGTAGCCGCCGCCAACCTGCCCCCCGAGCGCGCCGCCGAACTGGACGCCGCGCTGGAAGCCGGGCTTACCGGCTACACCTACCTCTCCGACGAACCACTGGGCTGAAACCCAGCCGAAAAACCTGACTGAGAAAACTTGTGGGAGCGACCAAGGCCGCTCCCACAAATGTGCGCTGGGGGCTCAGCCGTTGCGTGTGGCCAGCGTCAGTGCGGCTTCCAGTATGGGCTTGGCCCAGTGTGGGGTTTGCACGAGGGTGTTGGCGTCGGTGGGCCAGGCGAATTTTCCGTTTTCCAGTTGCAGCAGCAGGCGCGGGTCAGGTGTGGGCTGGTCCAGGGTGGCGTCGATGCTGTTGTCGTAAACCTGCAGCTTGGTGAGGTGCGGCAGCAGGGTGATGAGGTTGCCGATGGACGCGGTGCAGCGTTCGCGGATTTTCGCTTCGGGAATGTCGTGGCCGCCTTGGCGGACGCGGAAGTTCACGCGGGCGATGTGGTGCTCGGGCGTGTCCAGCCCGCAGAACCACATCAGGATGTCGTGGCTGGCGGCGGCTTGCCGCAGTCTGGCGGCGATGGTGTTGCCGCCCAGCGTGGTTTCAAACGCGTGGTGGCTGCGCTGGGCAATGGCCGCGTCCAGCCGCCGTACGCCTTCATGCCATGCGGCGGCGTTGGCGTCGGCCAGTGGGCTGCCGGTGGTTTCAACCAGGTGCCGGGTGAAGGTGTCCGGGTTGAACCAGTCCAGCCCGATGCGTTGCAAGGCCGCGCCGCCAATGCTGCTCTTGCCCGCGCCATTGACGCCGGCCAGCACGAAGATGCGAGGGCGCGCCACGGTTCAGAAACCGTTGCCGGTGAAGGGCTGGCCTTCAAAGCTGAAAGGCTTGTCGAACAACGTGTCCAGCGCCTCCCCCGCCCCCGGCGCGTTCAGGCAGGCCAAGCGCTGGTCGAACTGGCGGCGCAGGGTGTCCAGCGCGGCTTCGTCGCGGGCGGTGGCTTCGCGCAGTTTTTCCAGCAGGGCGGTGTATTCGGCGATGGGCAGGATGACCGCTTCCGGCTCGTCGTGGTTGGTCACCACGGTTTTGCCGTGGCGGGCGACGGACTTCATCACCCCGCGCCAGCCCAGCTTCTTCAAATCGGAGGCGGGCGTGCGCGGCAGGCTTTCCAGCATGGTGAGGGCGGGCAGGGCAGTCATGGCGGCGCTCCAGGTGGGTTTGGGGGAATATTAGCCCTTTGGAGAATTTTAGTCTGAATGGACTCTTCGACCATCTTGCGGATGGCAGGCAACGGTCAGATAGTGGCCGCTGGGGTAATGAGGGATGCGGCTACCTTGCAGGGGCGGCCGCCAGCGGAGGACAGGCGCTGCGGGTGAAGGCACAACAGGGGGGCCTGTATGCCGTACGAGATCGTCCACACGATTGGCTCGACCGTCTATTTCGTGTTTTTCCTGCTGTTCCTGTGGGTGCGGCGCACGCCACGGATCAATCCCGGAGCCGGCTGGTGGGCCGCGGCGATGGCGTTCGCGCTGGCCGCGCGGCTGGTGCTTGTCACCGTGTTTGGTGACCAGCAGGGGCATGACACGGCGGTGGCGGTTTATACCGCGATCAGCGCAGTCGCGAAATTTTGCCTGGTGGTGGGGCTGGTGCGCTTTTTCGAGGTGCCGGTGCGGTTGCGAGGCTTCTGGATCGCATTGCTGGCGATCGAGGCGTGGATCGTTGTGGCTTGGAGCGGCGGCATGTCGCCCCTGCTGCGCGATGGCGGCGTGGCGCTGTTCAATGCCATTTTCCAACTGTACGCCGGGTGGATCGTCTTGAGCCGACGGCAGGTGTTGGCGCCGCGGCTGCTGTTGGTCACGGCGCTGGCCAGCGTGCTGCTGGCGCTGCACTGGGCCACGTTCCCGTTCATGGCGCGCATGCCGGACTGGTTCACCCAAGGCTTCATGATCGGCACGGTGCTGGCGATGGTGCAGTACTTCTCGCTGTTGGCGGCAGTGCTGTTGAGTTTCCAGAAGCGCCTGCTGGAAGCCGAGTCGCGCGCGCTGGACATGGCCTTCCAGGACCCGCTCACCGGGCTGAGCAACCAGCGCTACATGCGCACGCTGTTCGAGAATGCGCTGGTCCTGGCCAACCGCCCGCACCAGCAGGTGGCGGTGGTGTTCATCGACATCGACAACTTCAAGCCGGTCAACGACCGTGCCGGCCACCGCGTGGGCGACGAGGTGCTCAAGATCATGGCCACACGTTTGCGCGCGACCACGCGCAGCACCGATATCTGCGCGCGCATTGGCGGTGACGAGTTCGTCGCCATCTGCACGCAGCTGGAAAGCGAAGAGCACGCCCACGACATTGCACGCAAGCTGCTCAATGCCTTCACCGAACCGGTGTTGATCGAAGGCCGCGAATACCGGCTGGGCGCAAGCATCGGCATCAGCCTGTACCCGCGGCATGGCACGACCTTGGCCGAGTTGCTGGAGTACGCCGACCGCGCGATGTACCAGATCAAGGGCGGTGGCAAGAACGGCTACCGCATCCATGCAGGCGATGAGCAGCAGGCGTGAACCTGCGGTTCGCGGCGGAAGTCAGCCTTCGCGTGCGACCTGGAAGCCGGCGAAGGATTGGCTGACCGGCATCAGCTCCAGGCGATTGATGTTCAGGTGCGGCGGCAGGCTGGCGACCCAGAAGATCTGCTCGGCAATGTCCTGCGCGGTCATCGGGTTGGCACCCTTGTAGAGCTGGTCGCTGGCGTTCTGGTTGCCGTGGGTGCGTACCAGGGTGAACTCCGTTTCGGCCATGCCCGGCTCGATCGCGGTCACGCGCACGCCGGTGCCGTGCAGGTCGGCGCGCAGGCCCAGCGAGAACTGGCTGACGAAGGCCTTGGTACCGCCGTAGGCATTGCCGCCGGGGTAGGGGTAGAGCGCGGCGGTGGAGCTGATGTTGATGATCGCGCCGCGGCGCTCGACCAGCTGCGGCAGCAGGCGATGGGTGAGGGTGACCAGCGCGGTGACATTGGTGTCGATCATCGTGCGCCAGTCTTCAAGGCTGGCGTGCTGGGCCGGCGCGGTGCCCTGGGCAAGGCCGGCGTTGTTGACCAGCAGGTCGATGTTGCGGAAAGCCGGCGGCAGCGTGGCCAGTGCGGCTTCCATCGCGTTGGCGTCGCGGATGTCGAAGGCGGCGGCGTGCACCGCATCGGCGCCGAATTCGTCCACCAGCGGTTGCAGGCGCGCGGCGCGGCGACCGGTGGCGACCACCTTCCAGCCGGCAGCGGCGAAGCGGCGCACGGCGGCGGCGCCGAAGCCTGACGTGGCACCGGTGATCAGAGCGGTCTTGGACATGGCGGGTTCCGTGGGTTCTGGGGGGCCTTCTCCCACCGGGAGAAGGTGGCGCGAAGCGCCGGATGAGGGTACGGGCGAAGCCTCGTGCAACCAAACGTCGTGAGGGTTTCGCCCTGCCCCTCACCCCAACCCCTCTCCCGGGAGGGAGAGGGGTTTTCAAAGTGGTGTTACTGCGCCTTTATGGCCATCGCCTGCAAGCCGCTGCCGTTGAGTTTGGCCTTGGCTTCGGCCAATTCGCTGGCGCTGCCATACGGTCCCATGCGCACGCGGTAGACGGTGTTGCCGTTGATCTGCGCCGATTCCACGCGCGCGCTCAGGCCCATCATCGCCAGCTTGGCCTTGGCCGCCTCGGCGTCGCCGGAAGCGCCGAAGGCACCGGCTTGCAGGATGTAGCGCACGTTCTCTGCGGCAGCCGGCACCGCCGGAGCCGGAGCGGCCACAGCCGGTGGCGCGGAGGCGGTGCGCGATGGGGTGGCCGGCGGTGTGGCGGCGGCTACCTGCTGCGGGGCAAGCGTGGGAGCCGCCGGGCGCGGGGCCTCGCTCACCGGCGTGGGCAGCGCTGCGGTGGGTGCCGGCGACGGGCGGCCTTCCAGCGCGGCCTGTGCGCGCTGCGCTTCGGTGTTCTGCGCGGTGCGTTCTGCGGCGGCGCGGCGTTGCGCCTCGGCGCGGGCGCTGGCGGCCAGTTCGGCGTCGGACATCTGCACTTCCTTGCCCGGCAGCAAGGTATAGAAGTCGTACTGGGTTGCCGCCGGCTTGTCTGCCGGTTTGCTATCGCGCGTGGCCGGGCGCGGCAGCTCGGTGCCGGCGTCGATGTCGGCATCGGCGACCGGGGCCGGTTGTGCGTCCGGGTTGGGTTGCGGGCCCACGCGCAGGAAGCCGTCGCCGTCCTTCTTGAACAGGCCGGGGGCGGCCAGGAACACCACGGCCGCAATCGCCGCGCCCGCCACCAGCCATACCCAGCCGGGTGTGCCGTTGCTGCTGCCGTTGCGCCGTGCCTGGCTTTTGCCGCGTCGTGCTGCCATGTCTGCCACTTCTCCTTGCTTGCTGCGCTTACATCTTTTCCGGGGCGCTCACGCCCAGGATGCCAAGGCCGTTGGCCAGCGATTGCCGTGCCGCGCTGGCGAGGACGAGGCGGGCGTTGCGCAGGGCGGCGTCGTCCACCAGTACCGGCGTGCCGTGGTACCAGGTGTGGAAGGCGTGGGCCAATTCACGCAGGTACTGCGCGATCAGGTGCGGTTCCAGCGCGATGCCGGCGGCTTCCACCGCCTCCGGGTAGCGTGAAATCTCGCTCATCAGCTCCAGCGAGAGCGCATCGTCCAGTTGCGCCAGTGCGGCCAGGCCCTGCGCCGGGTCGTGTTCCAGGCCCTTTTCCTGCGCTTGGCGCAGCAGCGAGCAGACCCGGGCATGCGCGTACTGCACGTAGAACACCGGGTTGTCGTTGCTCTGCTGGCGGGCCAGGTCGATGTCGAAGGTCAGCTGCGAGTCGGGCTTGCGCGCGATCAGGAACCAGCGCACCGCGTCGGCGCCCACCTCGTCGATCAGGTCGCGCAGGGTCAGGTAGCTGCCGGCGCGCTTGGACAGCTTCACTTCCTCGCCGCCGCGCATCACCGTGACCATCTGGTGCAGCACGTATTCCGGCCAGCCCTGCGGGATGCCCACGCCCAGCGCCTGCAAACCGGCGCGCACCCGCGCCAGCGAGCCGTGGTGGTCGGCACCCAGCTCGGTGATGGCGCGCTCGTAGCCGCGCTGCCACTTGGAGAGGTGGTAGGCCACGTCCGGCAGGAAGTAGGTGTAGGTGCCGTCGGACTTGCGCATCACGCGGTCCTTGTCGTCACCGAAGTCGGTGCTGCGCAGCCACAGCGCGCCGCCTTCCTCGTAGGTGTGGCCGGAGGCGATGAGCTGCTGCACGGTTTCGGCGACCTTGCCGTCCTTGTACAGCGAGCTTTCGAGGAAGTAGATGTCGAAATCCACGCCGAACGCCGCCAGATCCAGGTTCTGCTCGTTGCGCAGCCAGGCCACGGCGAAGCGGCGGATGGAGTCGATGTCTTCGGCGTTGCCGCTGCCGGTGACGGTGCTGCCTTCCAGCTCCACGCTCTGGCCGAGCAGGTAGGCCTTGGCCACGTCGTCGATGTATTCGCCGTTGTAGGCGTCGGCCGGCCACTGGGCGTCGCCGGGCTTGAAGCCGCGCGCGCGCGCCTGCACCGAGCGGGCGAGGTTCTCGATCTGCACGCCGGCGTCGTTGTAATAGAACTCGCGCTTTGCGTTCCAGCCGTTGGCTTCCAGCACGCGGGCGATGCAGTCGCCAATCGCGCCGGCGCGGCCGTGGCCGACGTGCAGCGGGCCGGTCGGGTTGGCCGAGACGTATTCCACGCCGACGCTGCGGCCATTGCCGCTGAGGTTGCGGCCATAGTCCGCGCCCTGCTTGAGCACGCCGGCCACTTCGCGCTGGTAGGCCACCGGTGCGAGCTTGAAGTTGATGAAGCCCGGCCCGGCGATCTCGATGCTGGCCACGTCGTCGCTGGCTGGCAGCGCGGCCACCAGCGCCTGCGCCACGGCGCGCGGGTTGCTGCGCGCGGCCTTGGCCAGCAGCATCGCGGCGTTGGTGGCGAAGTCGCCATGCTCGCGGGTCTTGGGCCGTTCGACCACGAAATCCGGCGGCAGGGTATCGGCAGGCAGGGTGCCGTTGGCGCGCAAGGCTTCGATGCCTTGGCCGATCAGGGCGCGGAGGAGGGCTTTCACGTTGACGGTCTGCTTGAAGCGCGGAACTGCGCATTTTACCCGACCGCCGGGGTGCCTGCTTTGACACCCGTGTGTGGCCGGTCAGCAAGGTCAACACGGGGTGCAGGCGCGGCGGCCTGCGGGCATCCGCCCCGTATTCAGAGCCAGCCGCGCGCCGCCATCGACACCGGCGTGCCATCGCCAACCACGAAATGGTCGAGCAGGCGCACCTGCACCAGCTCCAGCGCCTGTTGCAGGCGCACGGTGACGGCGCGGTCGGCGGCGGAGGGCTCCGGGTTGCCGGAGGGGTGGTTGTGGCCAACGATCACCGCCGCCGCGTTGTGGGCCAGTGCCCGCCGCACCACCTCGCGCGGGTGCACCTGCGCGCCGTCGATGGTGCCGCGAAACAGCTCCTCGAAGGCCAGCGCGCGGTGGCGGGTGTCGAGGAACAGGGCGGCGAACACCTCGTGTGGCTGTGGCCGCAGGCGTTGGGCGAAGTAACGCCCGGCGGCGGCCGGGTCGGTCAGCGTGGTGCCGCGTTCCAGGTCCGAAGCGAGGTGGCGCTGGCCGAGTTCCAGCGCGGCGGCCAGCTTGCAGGCGCGCGCCGGGCCGAGCCCGGGCAACTGCATCAACTCGTGCGCGCTGCGGTCCAGCAATTGCCGCAGCGGGCCGTGGGCCTGCAACAGCGCGCGCGCGGTCTGCACCGCATCGCGGCCGCGCAGGCCGGAGCCGAGGAAGATCGCTAGCAATTCGGCGTCGGAAAGGCTGCTCGCGCCACGCGCCAGCAGCTTTTCGCGGGGGCGTTCGGCGTCGGGCCAGTCGCGGATGTGCATGCGTGCAGCGTGGTCATCGGGCGCACGCAAGGTAATAAGTCGTCACGGACCCTTCGGGTAAGCTAAACGTTCCTGTGCAGGTAGGATTTCCCCACGTGACCGGCTTTCCCCAGAGTGTCCACGCGCCGTCCCGGCCACTGGATGGACAGAAGCTGCTGCTGTGCGTCGGCGGCGGCATTGCCGCCTACAAATCGCTGGAACTGGTGCGCCGGCTGCGCGATGCCGGCGCCGCCGTGCAGGTGGCGATGACCGAAGGTGCGCAGCAGTTCGTCACTCCGCTCAGCTTTCAGGCGCTGTCTGGCCAACCCGTGCGCACCACGCTGTGGGACAGCGCCGCCGAGCAGGCGATGGGCCATATCGAACTGGCGCGCTGGGCCGATCGCATCGTCATCGCCCCGGCCACCGCCGATTTGCTGGCGCGGTTGGCCAACGGCCACGCCGACGACCTGGTGACCACGCTGTGCCTGGCCACCACCGCGCCACTGACCGTGTGCCCGGCGATGAACCACCGCATGTGGCTGCACCCGGCCACGCAGGCCAATGTCGCGCAGTTGCGCGGGCGTGGCGTGCAGGTGGTCGGGCCGGAGGACGGCCCGCTGGCCGAGGGCGAATCCGGCCCCGGTCGCCTGAGCGAGCCGGATGCGATCGTCGCCGCACTGGCCGCCAACCTCGCGCCCGCCGCCCCGGCCGCGCCCGGACGTCTGAACGGCGTGCGCGTGTTGATCAGCGCCGGCCCCACCTACGAAGACCTCGACCCGGTGCGCTACGTCGGCAACCGTTCCAGCGGCAAGATGGGCTATGCGCTGGCCGCCGCCGCCGCCCGCCGTGGCGCGCAGGTGGTGCTGGTCAGCGGCCCGGTGCAGATTGCCACCCCGCCCGGCGTGCAGCGCATCGACGTGCGCTCGGCCGCGCAGATGCGCGAGGCGGTGCTGGGTGCGCTGCCGGCCGACATCTACATCGGTGCGGCGGCGGTAGCCGACTACACCCCGCGCCAGGTGTCGCCACAGAAACTGAAGAAGACCCCCGGCAGCCACACGCTGGTGCTGGAGCTTGTGCGCACCGCCGATATCCTGGCCGAAGTGGCCGCGCAGGAAAACGCGCTGAAGCTGGTGGTCGGCTTTGCCGCCGAAACCCACGACGTGGAGAAATACGCGCGCGGCAAACTGGCCGACAAGCATTTGGACCTGATCATCGCCAACCAGGTCGGCATTGCCGGCGGCGGTTTCGAAAGCGATCAGAACGCGGCCACCGCCTACTGGGCCGAGGGCCAGCGCGCCTTCCCCGGTACCGCCAAGACGCAGCTGGCCGAACAACTGCTGGACCTGATCACCGAGAGGCTGGACGCATGAATACCCCCTTGCAGGTGAAGTTGCTCGACCCGCGCTTCGGCGAGGCCTGGCCGTTGCCGGCCTACGCCACCAAAGCCAGCGCCGGGTTGGACCTGCGCGCGGCCATCGACACCGCCGTGACGCTGGAACCGGGCGACGCCGCGCTGCTGCCCAGCGGCATTGCAATACACATTGCCGACCCCGGGTTGTGCGCGGTGGTGCTGCCGCGCTCGGGGCTGGGCCATCGCCACGGCATCGTGCTCGGCAACGGCACCGGCCTGATCGACGCCGACTACCAGGGGCCGTTGCTGATCAGCGTGTGGAACCGTGGCCGCGAGCCGTTCACCATCGAGCCGGGCGACCGCATTGCGCAGCTGGTTGTCATGCCCATCGCCCGCGTGGCCTTGCAGGTGGTGGATACTTTCGCGGACAGTGCCCGGGGAACGGGTGGGTTCGGCCATACCGGCGTGCGCTGACGGGGGAGAGGCACGATGAGCGAGGGGAAAAAGAGCCGGCGTTCAACACCGGGGCTGGGGCGTTCGGCGCCGTTGCTGGCCGTGTTGCTGGCGTTGCTGGCGGGTTGGTTCGGCTGGAGCGCCGTCGTGCAATGGCAGCAGGCCGATGACAGCACCCGCCTGGAACAGGCCCGTGACCAGGCCGTGGAGGCCGTGGCCAAGGCCTTGGCCGAACAGAACGCGCAACTGGCCCAGCAGCTCGAACGCGAGCCGGTGAAGGCCGCGCTGGCCGCCGGCAATGCCGAAGCCGCCGCCACCGCACTGCATGAAACGTGGACGGTGGACGACGTGCAGGTGCTCGACGCCGCACTGACCAGCGCCTACGCCGACCCGGCTGCCTTCGGCTATTCGCGGCTGGCGCTGCTGGAACTGGCAATGAGCGAAGGCAAGCCGGTCGCCCGCGTGGTGCGCGACGGCAATGGCGCGCGGCTGGGGCTGGCCGCGCCGGTGCAATTGCAGGACCGCGCGGCGGTGGTTTACATCCGTCAGCCGCTGGCCCGGCTGACCACGGTATTCGACCTGTTGCAATCGCCGGAAAGCACTTTCCTTGGCCTGCGCCAAGGCGATTTCACCGTCGTGAAGCGTGGCAACACCAACCTCGGCAGCGGTGCCGATGCACTGGCCCGGCCCGTGGCCGATACCGGCCTGCGCGTGGTCGCCGAGCTGCCCGATGCCAGCCAGGGCCCGATGGGGCTGGGCACGATCGGTTGTGCGGTGGTGGCCGCATTGCTGCTGGCGATATCGCTGCTGGTGCTGTTGGGCCGCAAGCGCCTGTCCAACCTGCCGTTGCGCCGCAAGCGCGAGGAAGCGGACGAGGGCGGCAGCGTGACCTTGCAGGAAGCGCTGGAGCAGGTGCCGGTGCAAGCGGAGGTCTCCGCGAAAGACGCGGGCGACGCTGGCGGCGGCGATGCGGAAGCCGCGCACGTTGCGCCGGCGGTCAGCGTCGCGCCGGGCATCTTCCGTGCCTACGACATCCGTGGCGTGGTGGGCAGCGAATTGAATGCCGCCACCGCCAGCCTGATCGGCCAAGCCATTGGCAGCCAGATGCAGGTGCAGGGCCTGCGCGACGTGGTGGTGGGCCGCGATGGCCGCCTGTCCGGCCCGGAACTGGCCCACGCCCTGATCGACGGCCTGCGCCGCGCCGGCTGCGAGGTCATCGACATCGGCCTGGCGCCGACGCCGGTGGTGTACTTCGCCGCCTATCACCTGCGTGCCGGCAGCTGCGTGGCGGTGACCGGCAGCCACAACCCGCCGGATTACAACGGTTTCAAGATCGTCATCGGTGGTGAAACCCTGTCCGGCAATGCCATCACCGCGTTGTACGAGCGCATCCGCAACGGCCAACTGCACCGCGCCGACGCTCCGGGCGGCTTGCAGCAGCGCGAGGTCATCGCCGACTACGTGCAACGCATTGCCGACGACGTGCAGCTGGACCGCCCGCTCAAGGTGGTGGCCGACGCCGGCAATGGCGTGGCCGGCGCGGTGGCGCCGCAGTTGCTGGAAGCCATCGGCGCCGACGTCATCCCGCTGTACTGCGAAGTCGACGGGCAGTTCCCCAACCACCACCCGGACCCGAGCGACCCGCACAACCTCGATGACCTGGTGCAGATGGTCAAGCGCTTCGACGCCGACCTCGGCGTGGCCTACGACGGTGACGGCGACCGCCTCGGCGTGGTCACCAAGGACGGCAAGATTATCTTCGCCGACCGCCTGCTGATGCTGTTTGCCGCCGACGTGCTGGTGCGCAACCCCGGCGCGCTCGTGATTTACGACGTCAAGTGCAGCGGCAAGCTGTCCGACTACATCCTGCGCAACGGCGGCAGCCCGATGATGTGGAAGACCGGGCATTCGCTGGTCAAGGCCAAGATGCGCGAAACCGACGCCGAGCTGGCCGGTGAGATGAGCGGCCACTTCTTCTTCAAGGAGCGCTGGTACGGCTTCGATGACGGCCTGTACGCCACCGCGCGGCTGCTGGAAATCCTTGCCCAGCGTGAAGAAGAACCGGCGGACGTGTTCGCTGAACTACCCGATGCGGTGTCCACTCCGGAACTGAAGGTGGCCGTGGCCGAAGGCACCCAGCATGCGTGGGTGGCGCAGGTGGTGGCTGCTGCGCAGGCGGAGGATTCCGCGTTCGCCGCCGCACGCATTTCCACCATCGACGGCCTGCGTGCCGATTTCGCCGACGGCTGGGGCCTGGTGCGTGCCTCCAACACCACCCCGGTGCTGGTGCTGCGCTTCGAGGCCGATGACGAGACGGCGCTGGAGCGGATCAAGACGTTGTTCCGCGAACAGCTGCAACGGTTGCTGCCCGACACCGAACTGCCGTTCTGACGTGTGCCGGCGCGCCGTTTGGCGCGCTCCAGTGAGGGCAAACCCGGAGGGTGCGCCGGGCCATGAGTTGCAGAGGTGACGCGCAAGGTACCGGGCAATGTGTTGCCGGCACCGAGCATCGGCTGGCATAGGCCGGGTTGAGCGCGTCGCGGTGCGGCAACAGGCCGAGCCGGGCCTCTTCAGCAGCCCGGCCCGCGTTGCAAGATGCCCGCAGGTTATTGCGGGCGTGGCCGCGCCAACCTGTGGCCCAGCCATGCAAACGGGAAATAGGCGCAGAGCAAATCCAGCGCAATGAACCAGCCCGGCGCCGGGATCATGCGCGCGGCCATCACGCCGCCGACGAAAAAGAACGTGCCGACGATCAACGCCCCCGGTCGCCCGCGTTGAACCGCGATTTTCGCGGCGACGAAGGCCCCGGCAAGCGTTCCCAGCGCATGGGCGAGGAACGGGAACAGGAAGTGGCGGGGTTCAAGCGCCGGCAGCGCGGCACGCAGGCCTTCGGCCGTGGTCATGTCCGCGCCGGGCGGCGGTGGGATGACCTGGCCGCTCACCATCACCAGCGCCATGTTGACGACGCTGCCGACGACGAGCCCGAGTACGACGGCAAGAACCAGCTTCAAGATGGACATGTGGTGCACCTGTTCCCACGTTGTCTTCCGAACCAGCAGGCGCGTGCTCAACCTTGCGGAGCTGCGCTGGCCCCGCTTTCGGCTGGCGCGATGCCCTTGAGCTCGCGGTAGCGGGCCAGGCTTTCGGCGATTTCCACTTCCAGCGCCTTGCGTTGGTGCTCGAACGCAGCTTGCAGGCGCAGTTGGGCTTGCAGTTCGTCATGGCGCTGGCGGATGTCGGCGACCTCCTTGTCGGTGACCTTTTTGCCGGACAGCTCAGGTTGCCGGCCACCTGCAACTGCGTGGCCAAGGCCTCGCGCAGGCTGGCGACGTTGTAGGCGGCGGGTCTATGTTGTTGTCGACGATGGCCGCGCGCTCGTTGAACACGCGGCGCAGGGCGTCTTCGCTGCCATAGGTGGCCAGCATGGCTTGCTCGGTGCGCTTGCGCGTCTCGGCGGCGGCGGCGTCCACTTGGGCCTGGGCGGCGGCCAGTGCGGCGTCGGCGCGTTCCTCGGCGGTGAGCGCGCGTTGCACCTCGGCGCTACACGCAGGCCGCTACGCGCGTTGAATTCCTCGCGCGCGTTGTTCAGCGCTTCCGGCGGCAGCGTGTCCGAGCAGGTGCGCTTGCCGCCCTCGTCCCAGCAATACAGCTTCTTGCCGAGCAATACCAACCAACCAAGTACAGGTAACATAAACA
>JAUCDH010000040.1:0-41533 GCA_034675465.1 Stenotrophomonas sp.
ATGCGGCTGCCGTGGTCATGAAGATACCGCCGTTGACGCTTTCATATCGCCGCCGAGCAGCTGCCTGCAGCCGCCGCGGATGGCGCCGTTCACCGTTTGCATGCCACGTGCCTGCACGTTGTCGTCGGCAGGGATGCTGCCGTTGACGGTCTCCACGTCACGCGCCTGCACGCCGGCGGCGAGGTGGATGCTGCCATTGACCGTTTCCAGGTTGCGGTAGCTGGCGCCGGCATCGGTATGGATGCTGCCATTGACCTTGCTGACGTCGTCGTTGGCCAGGGCTGTCGGGGCACACGCGGCCAGCGCAAGCAGAAGCAAAAATCGTTTCATCGCGTTTCTCCGTCTGGGCAGCGAAAGGGCCGGCTTCGATGGCAGCATCGCTGGTTACAATCCGCATCTGCCTGAAGTCACTGGAATGCCGTTGCTACCGTACCGTCATTGTCGCTTGATTGCCCGTTTCCCGGTGCTGACGTGCGCCGCGTTGGCGTTGCTGCTGGCGGCGGGCGCCGTGCAGGCACAGCAATCGTCGCGGGAAGCGGAAAGGAAGTTGCAGCAGCTGCGCGGCGAATTGAAGGACGTGGCGCAGGAGCGGCGGCAACTGGAAGGCGACCGCGACGAGGCGTCCCGGCAGTTGCGAGCTGCCGACCAGAAGGTCGCACGCAGCGGCCGCGCGGTGGCCGAAACCGAGGCGGCGATTCGCCGGCAGCAACAGGCATTGGCTGAATTGCAGCAACGCCGCAATACGCTGGAGGCGAACCTCGGCGGGCAACACCGGCAATTGGCCACTTTGCTGCGCGGGGCGTATCAGGTGGGCAAGCATGCGCCGCTGAAATTGCTGCTGTCGCAGGACAGCGTGGCCAATGCGAATCGCGAACTGGCCTATCACCGTTATTTGCAGCGCGCACGCGCACGCGCCATAACCGCGCTCACCGACGATTTGCAGGCGTTGTCGGCGACCGAGCAGCAAATCGCCGCGCGTGGCAAGGAATTGGAACAGGCGCGCGAGCAGCAGCGGCAGCAGGCTGCCGCGTTGGCGGCCGACCGCCGCCAGCGTGCGCAGCTGGTCGCGGACATCGACAAGCGCTATCAGGACCGCAGCGAGCGGGAAAAGGCGCTGGGGCAGGATGCACGTTCGCTCGAACGCCTGTTGGCCAACCTGCGTGCGGCGGCGGCGCGGGCCGAAGCCGAGCGCAGGGCAGCGGCCCGGCGTGCCGAGGCCGAGCAGGCGCGGCAAGCCGGCTCGGGTTCGGCGCGCAGTGCGCCGGGCAAGACGCCGCCGCGCGTGGTCGCCAATGCACCCGCGCCGAAGGTCGGCGGGTTGGGCTGGCCGTTGTCGGGCAATTTGCTGGCACGTTACGGCGGACGCCTGCCGGACGGCCGCACCAGCAGCGGCGTGCTGATCGGTGCGACTGCGGGCAGCACGGTCACGGCGGTGGCCGACGGCACCGTGGTGTTTTCCGACTGGATGACCGGCTACGGCATGATCCTGATCGTCGATCACGGCAATGGCTACATGAGCCTGTACGCGCACAACGATGCGCTGTTGCGCGACGCCGGTGCGCGCGTGCGTCGTGGCGAGGCGGTGGCGCGGGTCGGCAACTCCGGCGGGCAGGGCGTGGCCGCGCTGTATTTCGAACTGCGCCGCAATGGCCAGCCGGTCGATCCTTCCAGTTGGTTGCAGCGCCAGTGACCCGCAGCCGAACGGCAGGCACAGCCAGAGCCATGCGTTCAACGGGAATTCGGCCACGCTTCGCGCATAATCGGTGACGACGCGCATCGCCGCGTCCCCGTCCTGTCTGGAGTGGTTCATGCGCGTAGCCGGTCTTGTTGCCGCCTTGCTGTTCGCCCTGTCGCCGGCCCTCGGCCTGGCCCAGGATGCCCCGGAGAAGGCCGCGTCCGCGGATGACCCCAATGCCAGGGAGTCGGTGACCTCGCGGGTGCCATTGGAGGAAGTGCGCCGCTTCGTCGCCGTCTATAACGCGGTGCGCGCCGCCTACGTCGAGCCGGTCGATGATGGCAAGCTGATGCAGTCGGCGGTGCGCGGCCTGCTGCTCGAGCTCGACCCGCACAGCATCTATTTCGACAAGGAAGACGCCGAAGCCTTCGATGAACAGGCCAGCGGCGCCTACGAAGGCATCGGCGTGGAACTGGAGTCGCAGGACGGCGTGCTGAAGGTGGTCGCCCCGATCGACGACACGCCCGCCGCGCGCGCCGGTTTGCGCTCCGGCGACTTCATCGTCGCCATCGACGGCAAGCCGATCAGCGCGGTCGAGGCGATGGAGCCGCTGCGCGGCCCGGCCGGCAGCGAGGTGGTGCTGACCATCGAGCGCGGCAAGGAAAAGCCGTTCGACGTCACCATCACCCGCGAAACCATCCGCGTCACCAGCGTGCGCAGCAAGCTGCTCGAACCCGGCTATGCCTACCTGCGCATCAGCACCTTCCAGGCCGATACGGCCGCCGATTTCCAGAAGCACTTGGCGCAGTTGCAGGCGCAGGCGGGCGGCAAGCTGAAGGGGCTGGTGCTGGACCTGCGCAGCAACCCCGGCGGCCTGCTCACCGCCGCGGTGCAGGTGGCCGATGATCTGCTGGACGAGGGCGTGATCGTCACCACGCGTGGCCGCATCGCGGTCAGCGACGCCCGTTTCGAAGCGACGCCGGGCGACCTGATGAAGGGCGCGCCGGTGGTGGTGCTGGCCGACGCCGGCTCGGCCAGCGCGTCGGAGGTGCTGGCCGGTGCGCTGCGCGACAATCATCGAGCGCGGATCGTCGGCAGCCGCACCTTCGGCAAGGGCTCGGTGCAGACCGTGCTGCCGCTGGACAACGGCGATTCGGTCAAGCTGACCACCGCGCGGTATTACACGCCCAGCGGCAAATCGATACAGGCCACCGGCATCGTGCCGGACGTGGAACTCGCAGCGGACCCGGCCGCGGCCTCCAGCGACCTGCCTGCCAGCATGGCCGATTTCAGCGAGTCGAAGCTGCCCGGTCACCTTCATGGCGACGACGAAACCGCCGGCACTGCGGCGGGCGTGGTACTGCCGGGCGAGGCGCCGGTACGGGCGGCGCTGCGCGAGTTGAAACAACCCGGTACGGTGGCGCGATCGATGGCCAAACCGGCGGTGCCGCCTGCTGCGGCCAATGCCGAAAAGGAACCCGAAGCGAAGGCCGCCAGCGGGGGCAAGTGACGGCGACCCTCTCCTGCCACGGAGAGGGTAGATTCAACGTGGCCTGCCCGGCGCCGGGAATGGTGTGACCACGTTCTCACCGGTCGTGGCGTCACGAATGGACGACGGGCCCTTCTTCTCCACTTCCTCGATGCGCACGATGCTCTGCATCGGCAGGTGCAGCACGCGGGTATTGCCGAACTCCTCGCGCAGGCGCTCCTCGGTGGGATCGACCACCAACCCGTCATGCATGTCGAACACCAGTTCGGCGATTTCGTTGAACCCCCACAGATGGCTGCCACCCACGCGCCGCGCGTACAGCTCGTGGACCTTGCCGTGGTTGATGAAGGTGACCTTGTACAGCGGCTTGTCGCTCATCGTCCGATTATAGAAGCGCCGCCTCAGAAACCGTGGCGCTTGCGCAGCCGCCGCGCGATGGCCGCGCGCACATAGAGGCCATAGACGATGCCGAACAGGAAGCCGGCCACGTGCGCCGACCACGCGACCCGGCCGAAGCTCGGCCCGATGTAGGCGAACACCACCTGCAATGCCGCCCACACGCCGATCAGCAGGAACGCCGGCGCGCGCACGAATTCGAGGAACAGGCCCAACGGCAGCACCACGCCCAGCCGTGCGCCGGGAAACAGCGCCAGGTAAGCGCCGAGCAAGGCCGATACCGCGCCACTGGCGCCGATGATGATGCGGTCCGGCGACCCCATCGCGTACAGCGCGGCAAGGTTTGCTGACGCGCCGCCGAGCAGGAACAGCAGCAGCAAGCGCCACGGCCCCAGCACGCGCTCGGCCGGCATGCCGAAGATCAGCAGGAACACCATATTGCCCAGCAGGTGCGACCAGTCCGCATGCAGGAACAGCGCGGTGAACAACCGCAGCACGCTGCCGTCGCGCAGCGCCGCCCACCAGTCGTGCGGGTTTTCCAGACCGGTGGACAACGCCCCCCAGGCCAGCCACAACGATTGCCGCGCCTCGTCCGGCCGCGACACCGACCACAGGAAGGCCAGCCACAACGCCGCCAGCAGCAGCGGCACGGCCCAGCGCAGGCCCGGTTTCTTGCGGGAGGGAATGGAGACGAACATGGGCCGGCAAGCCTACCGCGCCGTGGGCCGGCGAGGGCGGTCGATCGCGCGCAAAACTGAATGCGGGCGGCGTTATTGTTTAGTTAAGGGCGCTGGGTAATACTGCATACGGCGTCGTATGTCGGGAGGGAAACTCCGGCGCGTCCGGTACCGCATGGCGGCACCGCGATGCAGGCGCACGAGCGATTCATCACCGTCTTTCGGAGAGAGCTTCCACATGTACACCGCTTCCACTTTCGCCCGCGCCACCGCGCTGGCCGTCGGCATCGCCGGCATCCTCGCCGTCGGCCACGCCGAAGGCGCCGCGTTCCAGCTGAAGGAAAACAGCGCCAAGGGCCTGGGCCGCGCCTTTGCCGGTTCCACCAGCGCATGGGGCGACGCCTCGGTCGTCGCCACCAACCCGGCTTCGATGCGCTTGCTCGACGGCAAGCAGTTCCAGGCCGACCTGAGCGCGATCAGCTTCTCGGCCAAGATGGAAGAGGTCTATAACGCGCGCAACGCCGGCCCGGGCGGCCCGGGCACCGGCACGCCGATCAGCGGCGGCAACGGCGGCGACGCCGGCATGATCGCCCCGGTCCCGGCGGCCTATTTCCACCTGCCGTTCGGCGAGAACGACAACCTGCACTTCGGCATGTCGCTGACCGCGCCGTTCGGCTTCAAGACCGAATACGACCACAACTGGGTGGGCCGCTACCACGGCACCACCACCGACCTGAAGGCGGTCGATCTGGGCGCGTCGTTCTCGTATGACGTCAACCCGTACGTGTCCTTCGGCGCCAGCGTGTTCGTCGAGCACCTGACCATCGAACTGGCCAGCGCCGTCGATTTCGGCGCTGTCGCCTATGCCGGTGCGCAGCAGAAGGCCGCCGCCACCGTGCTGGCTGCCGGTGGCAGCCCGGCGCAGGCCGCTGCCGCCGCACAGGTCGCCGCCGGCCAGATGGCCGCGCTGGGCCTGGTGCCGGGCAACGCCGATGGCTACACCAGCATCGAAGGCGACAACAACGCCGTCGGTTACGTGATCGGCGGTACCTTCAGCCCGAGCGAAGACACCAACATCGCGTTGAGCTACCGCTCCAAGGTCGAGCACAAGATCACCGGCGGCAAGGCCACCTTCGACGTGCCGCAGAACGTGCAGGTGGTGTTGAACACCGCCGCCAACGGCCTGTTCGTCAACACCAGCGGCAAGACCACCGTGACCCTGCCGGCCTCGGCCACGTTGAGCGTCAGCCACCGCATCAACGACCGCTGGACGGTGATGGGCGATATCTCGCGCACCGCCTGGTCCACCGCGTTCGACCAGGTGACCGTGGATTACGCCTCCAACCAGCCGGACAGCGTGCTGAAGTTCGGTTACAAGGACACCACCTTTGGTTCGATCGGCACCGAGTACAAGCTGTCCGACACCCTCACCCTGCGTGGCGGCGTGGCTTACGACGAAACCCCGACCACCTACGCACACCGTGACGTGCGCGTGCCGGACGTGACCCGCAAGTGGCTGTCGTTCGGCTTGGGCTGGGCCCCGTCGGAGAAGACCGAATTCAACTTCGGCTACACCCACCTGTTCACCAACGAGCCGGCGGTCAACACGCTCCCCAGCGCCGGCACCGGCAATTTGTTGCAGGGCAAGTACAAAGTGCGTGGCGACATCCTGGCCGCGTCGATCAACTACAAGTTCTGATCGAAGCTGCTGGAGTCGTGAAAGAGGAAGCCCCGCGAAAGCGGGGCTTCTTCGTTCGCGACGATCACGGGCTTGCGGCGGGCATGAAAAACGGCAGCGCAGCCGTCTTCACGACGAGGCTGCCCGAAGAAAAGTGGCGCACGGGATGTGCGCCATGAAAAACCCCGCTTGCGCGGGGTTTTTCGGTGCAACACTGATGGCGCCGGATCAATCGCCCAGGGTCAGCAGCGAGGCGTTGCCGCCGGCGGCGGTGGTGTTCACCGTCACCGTCTTCTCGGTGGCGAAGCGCAGCAGGTAGTGCGGGCCGCCCGCCTTGGGACCGGTGCCGGACAGGCCCTGGCCGCCGAATGGCTGCACCCCGACCACCGCGCCGATCTGGTTGCGGTTGACGTAGACGTTGCCGACGTTGACCCGCGAGGCGATGCGGTCAACGGTTTCGTCGATGCGCGAATGCACGCCGAGGGTGAGGCCGTAGCCGGTGGCGTTGATCTGGTCGATAACCGCATCCAACTGGTCAGCCTTCCAACGAATGACGTGCAGCACCGGCCCGAAGATTTCGCGGTGCAGTTGATCCAGCGACTTCAACTCGTAAGCGCGCGGTGCGAAGAACGTGCCGTGCGCGGCTTCGTCGGACAGCGTCGCGGCGGCAATCAAACGCGCTTCGCCATCCATGCGCGTGGCGTGGTCGGTGAGAATTTTCAGCGCGTCAGCGTCGATCACCGGGCCGACGTCGGTGGAAAGCTCGCCGGGGTTGCCGATTTTCAGCTCGGCCATCGCACCGGCCAGCATGCCCATCACCTTGTCGGCGATGTCGTCCTGCACGAACAGCACGCGCGCCGCCGAGCAGCGCTGGCCGGCGGAGGTGAAGGCCGAGCCAATCGCGTCCTTGACCAGTTGTTCCGGCAGCGCCGAGGAGTCGGCGATGAAGGCGTTCTGGCCGCCGGTTTCAGCGATCAGCACGCCGATGGCGGCATCGCGCGCGGCCATCGCGCGGTTGATCGCGCGGGCGGTTTCGGTCGAGCCGGTGAAGGCGACGCCGGCCACGCGCGGATCGGCGGTGAGCGCCGCACCGACGGTGGCGCCATCGCCCGGCAGGAACTGCAGCACATCGGCCGGCACGCCGGCTTCGTGCAGCAGCTTCACCGCGTAGTAGCCGACCAGGTTGGTCTGCTCGGCGGGTTTGGCGATGACGCTGTTGCCGGCGGCCAGCGCGGCGCTGACCTGGCCGAGGAAGATCGCCAGCGGGAAGTTCCACGGGCTGATGCAGACGAACACGCCGCGACCGTGCAGTTGCAGCTCGTTGCTTTCGCCGGTCGGGCTGGGCAGCTTCTCGCCCGCGCCGAACTGCTCGCGCGCCTGCTTGGCGTAGTAGCGCAGGAAATCGACCGCCTCGCGCACTTCGGCGATGCTGTCGGGCAGGCTCTTGCCGGCTTCCTTCACGCACAGTGCCATGAACCCGGCGATGCGCGCTTCGAGCAGGTCGGCGGCGTGTTCGAGGATGGCGGCGCGGCTGGCGGCCGGGGTGCGGTTCCAGCCCGGCTGCGCGGCCACGGCGTTCGCCAGCGCCTGCTGCACGGTGGCGGCGTCGGCGGCCTGCCAGTGGCCGACCACTTCGCGGTTGTCGGCCGGGTTGGTCACCGGCTGCGCGGCGGCGGTGACGTTCGCGCCCGGCACCAGCGGCGCGGCCTGCCACGGCTTGATGGCGGCGTTGAGCTGCTCGGCCAGTGCACGCAGTTCGTTGTCGTTGGCGAGGTTGATGCCCATGGAATTGGTCCTGTCGTGGTTCTGGCTGCGCAGCAGGTCGACCGGCAGCGGGATTTTCGGATGGGGGATGGACGCGAACGAAGACACGGCTTCGACCGGGTCGCGAATCAAATCGTCGATGGACACGTCTTCGTCGGTGATGCGGTTGACGAAGCTGGAGTTCGCGCCGTTTTCGAGCAGGCGACGCACCAGATACGGCAGCAGGTCTTCGTGCGAACCGACCGGCGCATAGACGCGGCACGGCACGTTCAAGCGGTCGGCGGGCACCACTTCGGCATACAAGTCGTCGCCCATGCCGTGCAGCTTCTGGTGCTCGTAGGTGCGGCCTTGCGCAATCTGCTTGATCGCCGCGATCGTCGCCGCGTTGTGGGTGGCGAACATCGGGTACAACGTATCGGCATGGCCGAACAGGCGCTTGGCGCAGGCGATGTAGGACACGTCGGTGTTCTGCTTGCGGGTGAACACCGGGTAGCCGGGCAGGCCGTCGATCTGCGCGCGCTTGATTTCCGCATCCCAGTACGCGCCCTTGACCAGCCGCACCTGCAGGCGGTGGCCGATGCGGCGTGCGAGGTCGGCGAGGTAATCAATCGTGTACGGCGTGCGCTTCTGGTAGGCCTGCACGACGATGCCGAAGCCTTCCCAGCCCTTCAGCGACGGGTCGCTGACCACGCGCTCGATGATGTCCAGCGACAGTTCGAGGCGGTCGGTTTCCTCGGCATCGACGGTGCAACCGATGCCGTAGCTCTTGGCCAGCTGCGCCAGTTCCAGCACGCCGGGCGCGAGGTCGGCCAACACGCGCTCGCGCTTGGCGTGCTCGTAGCGCGGGTACAACGCCGAGAGCTTGATCGAGATGCCGTGCGATCGGGTCACGTCGCCATCGGCCTTGCCGCCGCGGGCGATGTTGTCGCTGCCGATGGCGTGGATGGCGCGCTTGTAGGCGTCAAGGTAACGCGCGGCGTCCTTCATGGTCAGCGCGCCTTCGCCGAGCATGTCGAAGGAATAGCGGTAGTTGCCGTTGTCGCCCTTGTGCGAGCGCGCCAGCGCCTCGTCGATGCTGCGGCCCATGACGAACTGGTGGCCCATGATCTTCATCGCCTGGCGCACCGCCAACCGGATCACCGGCTCGCCGACGCGGCCGATCAGGCGCTTGAACGCGCCGTGCACGTCGCGCTTGGTGGCATCGGCCAGATCGACCAGATGCCCGGTCAGCATCAGGCCCCAGGTCGAGGCGTTGACCAGCACCGAATCGGACTGGCCCATGTGCCGCTTCCAGTCGGCCTCGCCGAGCTTGTCGCGGATGAGTTTGTCGGCGGTTTCCTGGTCGGGGATGCGCAGCAGCGCCTCGGCCACGCACATCAGCAGCACGCCTTCCTCACTGCCGAGGTCGTACTGGCGCATGAAGGCTTCGATTGCGCCCTGGTCCTTGGCGCGGGCGCGCACTCGGCGCACGAGGTCGGCGGCGGTGGCTTGCACCTGCGCCTGTTCGGTGGCTGGCAGGCGGGCCTGCTCCAGCAGTTCGCGGACGTGGCTGGCTTCGTCCTTCAGCCACGCGTCGGTGATGGCTTGGCGCAGCACCGGCGGCGCTGCGGGAAGCTCTCGGGAGAGCAGTGGGTCGGTGGTGTTGGAAGGTGTTGCGTTCATTGCGCGTGACCACGGTTGGATTTGGCCATTTTAATCCGGGGAGGTGGATTTCCCAGCCCCTTTCGACATTTTCGTGATGGCGGAAAACGTTGCGGCATGGGCGCTTCACGGAAATTTGACGGATCTTTCATATTTATGCTGATTTCGTCATTTTATTTGCCGATGTCGGAAGCGAGGGGGGTGTTTCCTGTGTGCGCCGCAACATCCCACAAGAATGAACGGGAGCTTGCCGGTACCGGTGCGCAGGGCTACCATCGAAACCGTTTTCCGCGGTAGGGACGCGGTTGCGACATGATCGAGATGCTTCGGCAGGTTTCCGATGGCTCGCGTGCGCAGCTGGTGCTGCACCCCCCAAGGGGGCTTGGCGCCCGGCAGTTCGTCCTGCTGTTTGCCGCGTTGGCGGGGTTGATGGCGTTTTCGGCCGGGTTGGGTTGGTTGTCCGGGAACGTTTTCGCCCCCGCTTTCGCGTTGTTGCATGGCCTTCTGGTGGGAGCGGCGTTGCGTGCCTCGTGGCGCAGCGGCGAGCGCCGGGAGGAAGTACGGGTGGGATCGGACTGCGTGGAGATGATCCCCGCAGCCGGTGGCCCGGCGGCATTCCGCGCGCATCCGCATTGGGTGCGCATGGTTGTCGAGGAGGAACGGGTCCTGCTGGTTTCCAGCGGCAGGCGGGTCGAAGTGGGGAGATTCCTCGCGCCCGCCGAACGCCGGGAACTGGCAGTGATGCTGGCAGGCTTGCTCGCGGCCAGCGATGGCCGCAACCGATGACGTCAAGGGTCTAGGCAATGAAGCAAAGCAGTGTGTGGGGCAAGGTGTGCAAGGCTGGGCTGGCGCTGGCGGCAATGGCGTTGCCGATGACGGCATGGGCGCAGTCGGCCGATCCAGCGCGGTGGCAGCTCAACATGGGCAAAGGCGTCACTCATACCGCGCGCATGGCGTGGGACGCGCACATGGTGGTGCTGGTGGTGTGTACGGTCATCGGCGTGCTGGTGTTCGGCGCAATGACTTACGCCATCTTCAAGTTCCGCAAGTCCAAGGGCGTGGTGCCGGCGCAGTTCAGCCACAACACCAAGGCCGAGGTCATCTGGACTGTCATCCCGATCATCATCCTGGTGGTGATGGCGTGGCCGGCCACGGCCAAGTTGATCGCCATGTACGACACCCGCGACTCGGAAATGACGGTGAAGATCACCGGCTACCAGTGGATGTGGAAGTACGAATACCTCGGCGAGGGCGTGGAGTTCACCAGCCGCCTGGACCGCAAGTCGGACGAGGTGCGCCAGAGCGGCGCGGTGCCGACAATGGCGTCCGACCCGCACTACCTGCTGGACGTGGACAACCCGCTGGTGCTGCCGGTGGATACCAAGGTGCGCTTCGTCATCACCTCCGACGACGTGATCCACGCGTGGTGGGTGCCGGCGCTGGGCTGGAAGCAGGACGCGGTGCCGGGCTTCGTCAACGAGCGCTGGACCAACATCGAGACCGAAGGCGTCTATCGTGGCCAGTGCGCCGAGCTGTGCGGCAAGGACCATGGTTTCATGCCGATCGTGGTCAAGGCCGTGTCGAAGGAGGAGTTCAAGGCGTGGCTGGCCTCGCGCAAGCCTGCCGCGCAAGCCGCACCGGTGGCCGAACCAGCGCAGGAAGAAGCGCCGCAAGCCGATGCCCAGCCCGCCGCCGAACAACCGGCGGCCGGTGCCTGATACCGCTGCGCGCGTCGGCCGCAGGCCGGCGCGATGCCTGAAACTGGATAACCGAGGTTAGTTGCAATGGCAAATCACGCAGTCGATCACGCCGATCACCACGGCCACCAACAGGGCTTCGTCGAGCGCTGGTTCTTCTCCACGAACCACAAGGACATCGGCACGCTGTACCTGCTTTTCAGCTTCGTGATGTTCATCATCGGCGCGTTCATGTCGGTGCTGATCCGCTGGGAGCTGATGGAGCCGGGCTTGCAGCACATGAAGCCGGAGTTCTTCAACCAGCTCACCACCGTGCACGCGCTGGTGATGATCTTCGGCGGCGTGATGCCGGCCTTCGTCGGCCTGGCCAACTGGATGATTCCACTGCAAATCGGCGCGCCGGACATGGCGCTGCCGCGCATGAACAACTGGTCGTTCTGGTTGCTGCCAGTGGCCTTCACCCTGCTGCTGCTGACCCTGTTCCTGCCCGGTGGCGCGCCCGCTGGCGGCTGGACCATGTACCCGCCACTGTCGCTGCAGGGCGGCTACAACGTCGCCTTCAGCGTGTTCGCCATCCACGTGGCCGGCATCAGTTCGATCATGGGTGCGATCAACATCATCGCCACCGTGCTCAATATGCGCGCGCCGGGCATCGACCTGCTGAAGATGCCGATCTTCTGCTGGACCTGGCTGATCACCGCCTTCCTGCTGATCGCGGTGATGCCGGTGCTGGCCGGCGCGGTGACCATGCTGCTGACCGACAAGTTCTTCGGCACCAGCTTCTTCAACGCCGCCGGCGGCGGCGACCCGGTGATGTACCAGCACATCTTCTGGTTCTTCGGGCACCCCGAGGTTTACATCATGATCCTGCCGGCGTTCGGCGTGATCAGCGAGATCATCCCCACCTTCAGCCGCAAGCCGCTGTTCGGCTACCAGGCGATGGTGTATGCCACTGCGGCCATCGCGTTCCTGTCGTTCATCGTCTGGGCGCACCACATGTTCACCGTGGGCATGCCGCTGGGTGGCGAGATCTACTTCATGTTCGCGACGATGCTGATCTCGATCCCGACTGGCGTGAAGGTGTTCAACTGGGTCAGCACGATGTGGAAGGGAGCGATGACCTTCGAGACGCCGATGCTGTTCTCGATTGCCTTCGTCGTGCTGTTCTCCATCGGCGGCTTCTCCGGCCTGATGCTGGCGATCGTGCCGGCCGATTTCCAGTACCACGACACCTACTTCGTGGTCGCGCACTTCCACTACGTGCTGGTCACCGGCGCGGTGCTGGCGCTGATCGCCGCGGTCTATTACTGGTGGCCGAAGTTCACCGGGCGCATGTACAGCGAGTTCTGGGGCAAGGTGCATTTCTGGTGGACGATGGTGTTCGTCAACCTGTTGTTCTTCCCGCAGCACTTCCTGGGCCTGGCCGGCATGCCGCGCCGCATCCCGGACTACAACCCGGTGTTCGCCGACTGGAACCTGATCAGCTCGATCGGCGCGTTCGGCATGTTCGCCACCCCGTTCATGATGGCCGGCATCCTGCTGTACTCGTTGCGCAACGGCCAGCGCGCCGAAGCGCGGGCATGGGAAAGCGCCAAGGGCCTGGAGTGGACGGTGCCGTCGCCGGCCCCGGCGCATACCTTTACCGTGCCGCCGGTGATCAAGCCGGGTGATCTGGCCCATGACGACGTCACCCACTGACGGAGCGCCGCGCATGAGCCGCCCGGATTGCAAACCCGATGACCTGGCCGAGCGCCGCCGCCGCTCGCGGCGTACGGCCGTGATCGTCGGGCTGGTCGCGGTGGCGGTCTATGTCGGCTTCATCCTGTCCGGAGTGCTCGCGCATTGACTACGCCCGCGCCCGCGCCTGCACGCAATGCCGGCATCGTCCGGCTGGTCGGCGTGGCGCTGGCGGTGTTCGTGCTGACCTTCTCGCTGGTGCCGCTGTACCGCATCGCCTGCGAGAAGGTGTTCGGCGTGCGCCTTGAGCGCGGGGCCAGTGCGGCGGTCGCGGAACAGGGGGCTGCGCAGAAGCGCACGGTGCGGGTGGAGTTCGACGGTGGTGTCAATTCCAAGCTGCCGTGGGCCTTCCACCCGGAGAAATTGACGATGGACGTGGTGCCGGGCGAGTTGAACGAAGCCCTGTATTTCGCCCGCAACGACAGCGGCCATGCGTTGGTCGGCAGCGCGGTGCCGTCGGTGGCGCCGGCACGCGCTTCCGGCTACTTCAACAAGACCGAATGTTTCTGCTTCACCGCGCAGACCCTGCAAGCCGGCGAGCAACGCGAGATGCCGGTGCGGTTCATCGTCGATCCGAACCTGCCGGCCGACGTGAAAACCATCACCCTGTCCTACACCTTCTACAAGAACGATGCGCTGACCGCGCAACTGGCGCCGGCCTTGACCGGCGGCCCGTCGCACGCAGCCCCCTGACAACGATCCGGAAGCAACGCCATGGCCCACAACACGCCCGATGCCAACGTCTATTTCGTGCCGAGCAAGAGCAAATGGCCGTTCGTCGGCTCCATCTCGATGCTGGTGCTGATGATTGGCGTGTCCAGTTGGCTCAACGACATCAGCTGGGGGCGCTGGACCTTCTTCGTCGGACTGGCGATGCTGGTGTTCACGATGTTCCTGTGGTTCGGCGACGTCATCCGCGAATCGGAAGGCGGCCACTACAACCGGCAGGTCGATGGATCGTTCCGCATGGGGATGGTTTGGTTCATCTTCTCGGAAGTGATGTTCTTCGCCGCATTCTTCGGCGCGCTGTTCTACACCCGCACCTATGGCGTGCCGTGGCTGGGCGGCGAAGGGCACGGCGTGGTCACCAATGACCTGCTGTGGGACGGCTATTCGGCGGCATGGCCGAGCAATGGCCCCGGCGCCGTCGGCGGTGCCTTCCAGACCATCCCGGCGTGGGGCCTGCCGCTGATCAACACGCTGATCCTGTTGACCTCGGGCGCGACCCTGACCATCGCCCACCATGCGTTGAAGGCCGGCAACCGCAAGCAGCTGCTGATCTGGCTGGGTGCGACGGTGCTGCTGGGCTGCGTGTTCCTGTTCCTGCAAGCCGAGGAATACATCCACGCCTACAGCGCGCTGAACCTTACCCTCGGCTCGGGCATCTACGGTTCCACGTTCTTCATGCTCACCGGCTTCCACGGTATGCACGTGCTGCTGGGTACGATCATGCTGATCGTGATGTGGTGCCGTGCAGCCAAGGGCCACTTCACCCGCGACAACCACTTCGGCTTCGAAGCCGCCGCGTGGTACTGGCACTTCGTCGATGTGGTGTGGCTGATGTTGTTCATGTTCGTCTATGTGCTTTGAGGGCGGGGATTCGTAATTGGTGATTCGTGATTGGGAGAGCGAGAAGCCAATGGCTTTTGCTCTTTCGAATCACGAATTACCAATCCACCAATCACGCCGCCTTGGCGGCTCTTAGCCGCCGACCCCATGCGGCTTGATCCAACCGCTGTAGATGCCCAGCACCACCAGCAGGATCAACGCCACCGACAGCACGATACGCTTGGTCAGCGCATTGACCGTGCGCTTGGTCTGGCCACGGTCGATCATCAGGTAGTACAGGCCGGCGCCCAGGTTCCAGGCGATGACGAGCAGAAACGCGATTACCAGCAGGGTCTTCAGTGAATCGTTCATGCGCGGCTCGATGAGTGGGAAGGCCGCGTTATATCACCCGTTGCGGCCGGGCATGTCATGAAGCGCCAGCACACGCGGTTGTTGCTCTGGTTGCTGGCATTGGCCGTGGCCTCGGTTTTTTGCGTCTTGGGTGTTTGGCAGTTGCAGCGCATGCACGAGAAGGAAGCGCTGCTGGCGCAGTTGCCGCCGGGGCGGGAGTCGGCGGTATCGCTGGAGCAAGCCCTGCGTGCGCCGCAAACGCTGCATTGGGTGCGGCAACGCATGCACTTCCTGCCCGGCACGGTGTTGCTGGACAACCAGCTGCGCGATGGCCGCGCGGGGGTGAAGGTCTATCAGGCTGCGCGCGCCGCCACACCCGCCACGGTGGTATTGGTCGATCTCGGTTGGTTGCCGCTGCCGGCCAACCGCGCGCTGCCGACGATCCGCCTGCTGCAAGGCGAAATCGATGTGCAAGGGCTGTGGGCGCCGCCGCCTTCGGCCGGCATCGCGCTGGGCCCGGCGCTGGCGGCAACGCCGCAGCCGCAGGTATGGCTGGCCACGCGGCTGGACATGCCGGTGATCGCCGCACGACTTGGCTTGCCGGCCGATGCACTGGCCGAACAGGTACTGCGGCTGGACCCGGCCCTGCCGCTGGGCCACGAGCGTGACCTCGACCTGCTGCCCAACACGCTGCCGCCGTCGCGCCACCTGGGCTACGCGGTGCAGTGGTTCGGGTTGGCGCTGGCGGTGCTGGTGGTTGCGCTCACCTTGCAGTGGCGCACGTGGCGGCGCGGCGGGCGCTGAACGCCAAGCCGTGGGAAAATGCCGCACATGAACGCACTCACCCCCGAACAGCTCGCCGTGCGCACCCGTGGCCGGCGCGTGCTGCTGCTGATCTTCGCGATGTTCTTCGGTTCGATGGCGCTGGCCGGCATCCTGCGGTTCTCCGGCTGGATGCCGCAGATCAGCCGCAACCACGGCCAGTTGCTCGACCCGCCGGTGGATTGGCGGCAGGCAGGCCTGCAACGCGCCGATGGCACGCGCTACGAATGGGAGCCGGCCGCGCGCCACTGGCGCATCGTTCTGGCACCGGCTGGCGGCTGCGTGCAGGAGTGCGTCACGTTGTCGCAGCAGCTGGATACAGTCTGGCGCCTGTTCGGCCACAACGCCGACCATGTCGAGATCCTCTGGCTAGGCACGCCGCCGGCGCAGGCGGCCGTTTCGCCCGCGTTGCACGCGCTGCGCGCCGATGCCGCCGTCCGCGCGCAGTTGCCAGGCGTCGATGACCCGGCCGGCACGCCGGTCTATGTGGTCGATCCCCACGGCTTCGTGGTGCTGCGCTACGCCCCGGGCTTCGACCCGGGTGGCTTGCGCACGGATGTGGCCCGGCTGTTGAAACTGAAGTGAGTTCCGCCCGAATGAACGCCCATGCGCGCCCGGCGCTGCACCGCAATTTCCACCGTCTGGCGTGGTTTGCGTTGATCATGACCGCCAGCACCATCCTGTTCGGCGCGTTCGTGCGCCTGTCCGACGCCGGCTTGAGCTGCCCGGACTGGCCCACCTGCTATGGCCGCGTCACCTGGCCGCAGACGCAGATGGAGGCGGCGCAGCACGTCGCCAGCGAAATCCGCCCGCTGGAAAGCCACAAGGCATGGCGCGAACAGGTGCACCGCTTCCTCGCCGGCCTGCTCGGCGTGGAAGTGCTGGTGCTGGCGTTGCTGGCCGCGCGCCGGCGCCGTTGGGGCGTGGCGCAGGTGGTGACCGCGTCGGTCCTGGTGGCGCTGGCGATACCGCTGTACATGCGCGGTGAACACGCTGCCTCCAGCGTGCTGGCCATCGGCGGCGAGGCGATATTGCTGTTGGCCGCACTGCGCTGGTCGAATATCGACCTGTCGCGCGCGGCGGTGCTGACGCTGGCGGTGGTGATCTTCCAGGCCCTGCTGGGCATGTGGACGGTGACGTGGCTGCTCAAGCCGATCGTGGTGATGGGCCACCTGCTCGGCGCGGTGCTGATGTTCGGCCTGCTGGTGTGGATGGCGTGGAAGGCCACGCACCTGCCGATCACGCTGGCCGAAGCGCCGCACCTGCGCTGGTGGCTGCGTGCTGGTTTGCTGCTGTTGGTGGTGCAGATCGCGTTGGGCGGCTGGGTCAGCGCCAACTACGCGGCGCTGGCCTGCGGCGGTGGCAGCGCGGCGCTGGACAACTTCCCGCGCTGTGTCAGCCAATGGTGGCCGCAGCAGAACTACGCCGAAGGCTTCACACTGTGGCGCGGCATCGGCGTGGACTACGAAGGTGGCGTGCTGGATGGCGCATCGCGCATCGCCATCCAGATGGCGCACCGCATGATGGCGGTAGCGGTTGCGCTGTACCTGCTGCTGCTGTCGCTGCGCATGCTCCGCTTACCGGGCATGCGCGGTTGGTCGAGCGCGCTGATCGCGCTGGTGGTGGCGCAGGTCACGCTGGGTGTGCTCAACGTCAAGCTCGCGCTGCCACTGGCGGTGGCGGTGATGCACAACGGCGGCGCGGTGGCGCTGCTGTTCGTGTTGGTTTCGTTGTTGGCGCGGCTGCGTGCACCGGAGTGATGGAATGAGCGCGAGCCTGCGTGATTACTGGGATTTGACCAAGCCCAAGGTGGTAGCCCTGATCGTGTTCACTGCACTGGTGGGCATGTTCCTCGCCGTGCCCGGTTGGCCGGATGCAGGCACCGCCTTGGTCGGTGGCATCGGTTTGCTTGGCATCTGGCTGGCCTCGTCGGCGGCTGCGTCCATCAACCAACTGCTCGATGCGCATATCGACGCACAAATGGCGCGCACCTCGTGGCGGCCCTTGGTGGTGGGCAAAGTATCGCCGCGTCAGGTGTTGGTATTCGCCGCAGCACTCACGGCGTTGTCGATGACCATCCTGATGTTGTGGGTGAACATGATTACCGCGGTGCTCACCTTCGCCTCGCTGATCGGCTACGCGGTGGTCTATACCGTGTATCTCAAGCGTGCGACCTCACAGAACATCGTCATCGGTGGCCTGGCCGGCGCAATGCCGCCGCTGCTGGGCTGGGCCGCGGTGACCGGGATGGAAGGCGCGTCCGACTGGGCCTACGCCTCGCTGCTGGTGCTGATCATTTTCGTGTGGACCCCGCCGCATTTCTGGGCGCTGGCGATCTTCCGCCGCGCCGACTACGCCCGCGCCGACATCCCGATGCTGCCGGTCACCCATGGCGTGCCGCATACCCGCAAGCAGATCCTGTTCTATTCGGTGGTGCTGGTGGCGGTGACGCTGCTGCCTGTTGCGATCGACATGAGCGGCGTGTTCTACCTTGGTGGCGCAACCGTGCTGAACCTCGTGTTCCTCTGGTATGCATGGAAAATCCAGAACCCGCCGGACGAAATGTTCAACATGCGCATGTTCGGCTACTCGGTGGTCTATCTGATGGCATTGTTCGCCTTCCTGCTGGTCGATCACTGGCTGATGCCGTGGATGTGAGGGTGAGGCCGGCGTGCATCGCGTGATGCCAGGATTCCAGGGGCGGCACTGCTTGTCTTGCAGGCTTGGGGCTTGACTCGCGCTGCATCCACGTACGCGCGGCGTCATGCGGCTTGGGCCGGTTGCGACGAAAGACAGGGGCAAGCATCGTGCTGCTCGGCTACGATGATGCGGTTCCCGTCGTCGATGATGGTTTTCCATGCGCCCCTTGTTCCTTGCCCTTGCCATGATGCTCGCCACACCTGCCGTCCATGCCGAAAAACTGACGCTTGAAGCCATCACCGGCCCCGCGGCGTTGTCCGGGCCGACATTGATGAAGCCGAAGATCGCGCCGGATGGTTCGCGCGTGACCTTCCTGCGCGGCAAGGACGGCGACCGCAACCAGCTGGACCTGTGGGAATACGACATTGCCAGCGGCCAGACCCGGCTGCTGGTCGATTCCAAGGTGGTTCTGCCGGGCGAGGAAACCCTCAGCGACGAGGAAAAGGCGCGCCGCGAGCGCCAGCGCATCGCGGCGATGAGCGGCATCGTCGATTACCAGTGGTCGCCCGACGGGAAGACCCTGCTGCTTCCGCTTGGCGGCGAGCTGTACCTGTACGACCTCGGCAAGCAAGGTCGCGAGGCGGTGCGCCAGCTTACGCATGGCGAAGGTTTCGCCACCGACCCGAAGATGTCGCCGAAGGGCGGTTTCGTCAGCTTCGTGCGCGAGCGCAACCTGTGGGTGATCGCGCTTGCCGGCGGCGAGCAGGTGCAGCTGACCCATGACGGCAGCGCGACGATCGGCAACGGCGTGGCCGAATTCGTCGCCGATGAGGAAATGGACCGCCACACCGGCTATTGGTGGGCACCGGACGACTCGGCCATTGCGTTTGCCCGCATCGACGAAAGCCAGGTGCCGGTGCAGAAGCGCTACGAGATGTACGCCGACCGCGTGGAGATGATTGAACAACGTTACCCGGCGGCGGGCGATGCCAACGTGTTGGTCAAGCTGGGCGTCATCGCGCCGCGGGTGGACGCCACTCCGGCGTGGATTGATCTGGGCAAACAGCAGGATATTTACCTTGCCCGCGTCAACTGGCGTGGCGCGCAGCGCTTGACCTTCCAGCGTCAAAGTCGCAACCAGAAGACGCTGGAATTGATCGAAGCCGATTTGAACAGCGGCAAGCAGCGCACGCTGATTACCGAAACCAGCAAAACGTGGGTGCCGCTGCATAACGACCTGCGCTTCCTGAAGGATGGCCGCTTCATCTGGTCGTCCGAACGCAGCGGCTTCGAGCATCTGTACGTGGCCAGCGCCGATGGCAGCAAACTGACCGCGTTGACCTCCGGCAACTGGCCGGTGGACGAATTGCTGGCGGTCGATGAAACCGCCGGCACGGTGTATTTCCGCGCGGGCGTCGATTCGCCGCTGCACAGCGGTATCTACGCGGTGTCGCTGGCCGGCGGCGCGCCGAAGCCGTTGTCGCGAAGCCCCGGCATGCATGGCGCCGTGTTTGCGGGTAACGCCAGCGTCTATGTCGATAGCTGGTCCAACAGCGTCACGCCGCCGCAGATCGAGTTGTATCGCGCCAATGGCGAAAAGATCGCCACGCTGTTGGAGAACGAGCTTGCCGACCCCGCGCATCCCTATGCGAAGTACCGCGACGCGCAGTTGCCGGTTGAATACGGCACGCTGGCCGCCGCCGACGGCAAGACCGCGCTGCACTACAGTCTGATCAAGCCGACCGGCTTCGACCCCGGCGAAGAAATACCCGGTGGTGGTCTATGTCTATGGTGGCCCTGCCTCGCAGACCGTTACCGACAGCTGGCCGGGCCGTGGCGACCACCTGTTCAACCAGTACCTCGCGCAGCAGGGTTACGTGGTGTTCTCGCTGGACAACCGCGGCACCCCGCGCCGTGGCCGCGACTTCGGTGGCGCGCTGTACGGCGTGCAAGGCACGGTGGAGGTGGCCGACCAACTCAAGGGCGTGCAGTGGTTGAAGGCACAACCGTGGGTGGATGGCGCGCGCATCGGTGTGCAGGGTTGGTCGAACGGCGGTTACATGACACTGATGCTGCTGGCGAAAGCGTCCGACCAATACGCTTGTGGCGTGTCCGGCGCGCCTGTTACCGATTGGGGTTTGTACGACACGCATTACACCGAGCGCTACATGAACCTGCCGGCGGCGAACCCGGAGGGTTACCGCGAGGCGCGCATCGTCAGCCACATCGACGGGCTGACTTCGCCGCTGCTGCTGATCCACGGCATGGCCGATGACAATGTGCTTTTCAGCAATTCCACCAGCCTGATGAGCGCCCTGCAGAAGCGCGGGCAACCGTTCGAGCTGATGACCTACCCGGGTGCCAAGCATGGCCTGTCCGGCAGCAATGCGCTGCACCGCTATCGCGTCGCAGAGGCGTTCCTGGCGCGTTGCCTGAAGCCTTGAGCAGGCTGGGGCTACGGCCCCGAGATTCCAGGAAAGCCCGCGTCGGGGGGGTTACAGCAAGCCGTCGCGCTTGACCGCGAGGTAGCGTTCCACCAATGCCGCCGGCAATTCTTCGGCGGTGACGTCCAGCACCATCACGCGCTGGCTGCGCAACGCTTCGTGGGCATCGTTGCGTTGTTGCAGGTAGCGGGCGATTGCGCCGGCTTGCACGGCGTCGGGCAGGGTTTGCACGTCGCGGGCGAGGGCCTCGTCCAGTTCGCGTTCGCGCAGGCTGGCGATGCAGACGAGGTGGCGTTTCTGCAACAGGCGCACCGCGGCGAGCAGGTCCTCGATGTCCTCGTCGCGCACGTTGGTGACCAGCATCACCAGACAGCGGCGCGGTTGTCGCAACGACAGCTCGGTGGCGGCAGCGAGGTAGTCAGTGGCTACCGGCTGCGGTTGCAGGTCGTGGCTGGCACGCAGCAAGGTGTCGATGGTGCCCATGCCGCGCTGCGGCGCGACCCAGCAGCTTTCGCCACCGGTGGCGAACAAGCCGACGCCATCGCCTTGCCGCAATGCCAGGTAGGACACCACCAGCGAGGCATTGAGCACATGGTCGAAGTGCGACAGGCCGCCTTCGTCGGCCATCATGCGGCGGCCGGTGTCGATCATCATCAGCAGCTGCTGGTTCTTCTCGTCCTGGTATTCGCGCGAGATCAGCTTGCGCGCGCGCGAGGTGGCCTTCCAGTCGATCTGGCGCAGGCTGTCGCCGACGCGGTATTCGCGCATCTGGTGGAAGTCGGTGCCTTCGCCGCGGCGGCGCTTGAGGTGTGCGCCGACCAGCCGCGAGGCCATTTCCGCACTGAGCAGCGCCAGCCGGGTGAGCGGGACGAAGTTGGGATAGACGCGCACCTGCTGCACGGGGCCGGCGATGCGCGATTGCCGCCACAGGCGCAGCGGCGAGTGCAGGCGCAGTTGCACGCCGTCGAAGCTGAAGGTGCCGCGGCTGTCGGGCGTGAGGCGGTAGCTGAAGCGGGTTTCGCTGGCGCGTGCCAGTTTCAGCCGACGCGGCAGGCCGGTGGTGGCCCAGCCGCCTGGCACGAGGTCGAACACATCCAGCCGTTGCGGGCTGTAGCCGTCCAGTTGCAGCCAGGTTTCACGCTCGATGCCGAGAGCGAGGGTGTCGGGCAGTTCGCGTCGTACTTGCGGGGTGGGTTTGCGCCACAGCCACAGGACGTCGACGAGGGCGAGCAGGCCGAGGGTGGCTGCGGTTGCCGTCCAAGCGGTGGTGGGCAGCAGATCCAGCGCGACAGGCAGGCCGAGCAGGCCCCAGAGAGCCAGCAGTGCGATCAGCAGTGGGGCGGGCCTCATGGCAGACCTCCCACATGCAAGGGCACCGCTTTTACTCCCTCCCTTTTCGCCAAAGGCGAAAGGGGAGGGTTGGGGGAGGGGTGCAGTGGTTGTTGCTTTTGTTCTGGCTTTTGATTTTCGGGTTCCCTTCCACAGCGACGGAGCTGGTGGACAAGACCCCGTAAGGGGCGACGTGCATGGGTTCGGCGGAGGCAGGGCGTGCTTGACCAGCCATTCGGCTGTTGAAAAAGCGCCTCTTTGCTCGTGCAAAGAAACGTGGCCCAAAGAAAGCACGGCCGGACGCGAGCCGCTGCGGCTATGCCGCATCGGTCCCCTGCGCTCCTCGCGGGACGGGGCGGCGGCGCACAACTCGCTTCGCTCAGACACGTGCGCCTCTTCGCCCCCCCGTCCCGCTGCGGTGCTCGGCTCGCTTTACGGCTGGGGAAGTCAAAAGCCTAGAAGCAACAGCGACGGCAAAATCACGGGCAACTGCAACTGCAACTGCAACTGCAACTGCAACTGCAACTGCAGGAGCGAAAGCACCCCTCCCTAGCCCTCCCCTGCGCTGTGCGCAAGGGAGGGGAGAAGCAACAGCAGGAACAAACGCACCCCGTTCCAACCCTCCCCCTTCGCACTGTGTGCGAGAGAGGGGGAAAAAGCAACGATGCTGCGGCGAACTGCGCTCACTTGCGCGGTGCCTCTACCTTTGCCAATAGCGCTGTCAATACGTCGTCGGCAGATTGGCCTTCAATCTGCAATTCGGGTGCGAGTGCAATGCGGTGCCGCAATGCGGGCCGTGCGATTTCGCGCACGTCGTCGGGGGTGACGAAATCGCGCCCGGACAACACTGCCTGCGCCCGCGCCGCGCGCACCAGCGCGATGCTGCCGCGCGGGCCTGCGCCCAAGGCAATGCCCGGCCACTTGCGCGTGGCCGCGACAATGCGCACCGCATAGTCGATGACCTGCGGATCCACCGTGATCGCCGCCACCGCCTTCTGCACTTCAACGACTTCCGTGCCGCTCATCACCCGCGGCACCTGCGACAGGTTGAAATCACCGGCGCTGCGCCCCGTGGTGATCGCCTCGACCATGCGCTTCTCGTCCTCGAGTTGCGGGTAATCGATCAACACCTTCAGCAGGAAACGATCCAGCTGCGCTTCGGGCAACGGATACGTGCCTTCCTGCTCCACCGGGTTCTGCGTGGCCAAGGTCAGGAATGGCGGGTTGAGCGGGAATGCCTTGCCTTCGATGGTGACCTGGCCTTCCTGCATCACTTCCAGCAGCGCCGATTGCGTCTTGGCCGGGGCGCGGTTGATTTCATCGGCCAGCAGCAGGTGGGTGAACACCGGGCCACGGCGGATCTTGAAACTCTCGGTCTTCGGGTCATAGACCGCGTGGCCGCTGACGTCGCTGGGCATCAGGTCCGGGGTGAACTGCACGCGCGCGTAGTCCAGCTCCAGGGCCTGCGCCAATGCACGCACCAGCAGGGTCTTGCCGAGGCCGGGCACGCCTTCGATCAACACGTGGCCGCCGGCCAGCAGCGCGATCAGGATCTGGTCGAGCACGTCGCCCTGGCCGATGAAGGCCTGGCCGACCGCGTCGCGGATGCGCTCGACGCGCTCGATCAATTCGGCATTGGCCGCCGACGGTGCGGGTGCCGGCGCGGTGGCGGCGACGCCGGGAAGGGAGGGCGGGAGGGTCGGGTCGGTCATAGCTGGTTTCTCATGCGGTTCAGCAGGGCGATGCGGTCGCGCAGTGCGGCGTCGTCGCGCGAGGCGGGAACTTGCAGTGCGGTGCGCACCTGTTCGGGCGGCAGGCGCAGGTGGTCGGCGATGGCGCGTGCCTGCGCCTCGCCTTCGAGTGCGGCGGCCACGGGTGCGCGGCGGCGCAGGCGGGCGAGGAAGGCCTGGCGCGCGGCGGCGTAAAGCAGCGGCGTCTTGCCGTAGCGGTGCAGGTGTTCGCCGCTGGCGCGCGCGTGTTCGAGCAGCGAGCGGCGTTCCTCGCGCGGCGACGGCAGCAGCGAACCAAAACGCTGGCTGCGCATCCACAGCCACGCCAGCAGGGCCAGCAACAACGGCAGCCACACCGGCCAGCCGTGGCGGAACAGGCTGCGCCACAGCGACGGCGATTCCCCCCCGTAGATCAGGTGCATGGTGCCCTTGCCGTAGTTCGGTGCGAGCAGCAGGCGGGTGAGGTCGCGGTGCTGCACGTCGCGCAGGCCGCCATCCGTGGTGCCGCCGTTGCCCAGGAAATCCATGTCGGCCAGCACGTCGATGCGGCCCTTGCCGTGGCGCAGGCGGGCGTGGGCCATGGTGTCGTCGCGGCGGTCGCCCCAGCGCAGTTCGGCGCGAGCGTCGTCGGCAAGGGTGAAGCGGGAGCCGCTGCAGAATTCGGTGTGCTCCGACTGGCCCTTCACCCGCCACTTCTGGCAGCGCGGCGGCTACGTGGCTGGGCCGGCGCCGATGCGGCCGAGCAGGGTGGTATCGCTGTCTTGCTTGGTGTCGGGTTCATCATCGGGCTCGGGCACGCGCAGCAGCAGGTGGCCGCCGTCCTGTACCCAATCCAGCAGTTGCCCGACCTGCGCGGGCGTGAGCGGGCGCGGGTCGCCGAGCAGCAGCACGGTGTCGCCGGGTTGCAGCCGCATGGCGCGCAGGTCCAGTGCGCGCCGCGATTCGGCTTGCACGCCGTCGCGGCGCAGTGCCTCGCGCAGGGCGTACAGCGGGTTGTAGGTGGGCTCGCCGTAGGCCGGCAGGTGCACGTCCTTGCTGCCGCGCTCGAAGTTGTGGAAGAACCACACCGTTGCCAGCCCCGTCAGCAACAGGGCGAGCAACGCGAGCAGGACGATGCGCGTGCGCGGGCTCATGCCGGCCACCCATAGTGCTTGTGCAGCGCGTCGGTGAGTGCGTCGAAGTCGTCCTGCGTCGGCAGGCGGCCGGCGTAGGCGGCGTATTGCCACGTGCGTACCATGCGCGCGAACAACGCGCGGTCGGCTTCCTGCGGCATGCGCCGCGAGGCGCGCAGGCGTTGCTCCTCGGTGCTGCCCGGCGGCAGTGCGATGTCGGCGCGCTTGCGCCAGTTCCTCGACGCTGGCGCGGTACAGCAGCGCCAGTGCGTGGCGCGGCTTGCCCTGCTGCCACAGTTGCCGCGCGCTGGCGAGGATGTCCGGCGGCAGCGTTTCCGGCAGCTGCACGGCCTGTTCGTCGATGGGCGATTCGGCGCTGGCACGGCGACGCCCGCTGCCGCGCAGCCACGGCAACCACCAGCGCGCGGTGAACGCCAGCGCCAGCAGCACGATGCCGACCACGATCCACAGCGCGCCTTCGCCGATCAGCGCCAGCAGCTTGCCGGCGCCGTTCAGGAGTTCGGCGCCGGGGAAATCCCAGTTGCGCTTGCTTTCCTTTTCTTCCTTCTCGGCTTGCGGCTTGCGCTGCCAGCCTTGCACGCTGCGGCTCGCGCCGAGCTGCGGGTCTTCGTAGGCACGCGCGACGGCCTGGCGGAAGCCGGCGGTGTCGGCGCGCTCGGGTCCGAACACGGTGCCGGGCGAAGTGCCGCCCGGCGCAGGCGATGGTGCGCCCTTGTGGTTGGAGTGCTGGATTTGCGGCGTTTCATCGTCGTCCTGCGCATGCGCGGGGAACGCCAGCGGCGCGCACAGCAGCGCCAACACCAGCAACGGTGCGCTGCGCGCCAGCCGCTGGCGCAGGCGGCGGAAGGCGATTTCCACGTCCCACGCTTCCAACTGCGTGCGACGGTTGAGGTACAGGCCGAAGCCTGCGCCGCTGTAGAACGGACCGATCAGGGTCATCGCGCCCCAGCCCAACAGGTTGTAGCCGATCCATGCCCATGCCGGGGTGTCGCTGCCGATCAGCGAGGCCGCCGCGCGCAGCGATTCGGGCAGGGCGTCCAGAGGCACGAACATGAAGACCAGCGCGATGCCGGCGATTTGCAGCATCACTTCGAAATGCCAGCACACCCACGTCAGCAGGCTGGCGTGGCCGTAGGCGGCGCTGCTCAACACGCGCCGGCGTGCGCGGCGTCGGGTGGCGTCGCCGCCTTCCAGAAAATCCGCCGGCATCAGCAGCGCGCGTGCCGGACCGAGGCGCCGCCACGTCAGGTAGCCCAGCAGCCCGCGCCAGCCCCAGCGCCATTGCGCGCGCAGGGTGTCGCCGGTGGAGGGCTCGGCGCCGAATGCACCGCGTGAAATCACGTACAGCGGGATGCGCTCGAACGCCGGTTTCAGCCACCACATCAGCAGCCCCGGCAGCCATGAGTTGTCCAGCCACCAACCGCCGAGATTCAGCAGCGCGAACAGCGGCAAGGTCAGCAGCAGCCACGGCTTCCAGATCGCGGCGGCGTGGCGGCGCACCAGCGCGGTGCCCAGCTCCATCGCTTCCCATTGCGTGCGGGCGCGCAGCACCACGTCGAGCTGCTCAATGCGCATCGCTGCCTCCGTGCCCGCCGCGCCACAGCCAGGCGATCACCAGCGTCCACAACACGGCGGAGGCGGTGAACTTGCCCCACGTCGGCACCCAGGCAATCGACGACCAGAACGCTTCGATGAACGCGGCCACCAGCAGCATGAAGGCCACGCCGAGGCACAGCTTCGCGCCGATCACGCCGCCTTCGACCAGCGCGTCGATGCGTCGCTTGCGGCCCGGTGCGAGCAGCCGCAGTCCCAGTTGCAGGCCCGCGCCGCCGGCAATGACGATCGCGGTCAGTTCGAACGGCGCATGCCCGACGACGAAGCGCCAGAACGGGTCGCCGGAGCCGATGTGGTGCAGGTGCCCGGCGACCGCGCCGATGGTGATGCCGTTGAACAGCAGCACCAGCACGGTGCCGAGGCCTGCCAGCAGGCCACTGGCGAAGGTGCGCAGGCCGATGCTGATGTTGTTCATGATGTAGTGGCCGAACATCGCCCAGTCGGTGCCGCTGTCGCGGCCGAGGCGGTCGGCGTTCGGGTCGTACATCTTTTCCATCTGCGCGAGCTGCTGCGGGTCGATCAGCAGGTGCACGAGGTCGGGCTGGTATTGCAGCAGCACGAAGATGCCGACCAGCGGCAGCGCGAACAACGCGCAGGCCGCCCACATCGCGCCGCCCTGGCTGCGCACCAGCTGCGGGAAATCTGCGAACAGGAATTCAACCGCGCGCTGCCATCGCGGCGGCGGCGTGCGGTACAGCAGGTTGTGGCCGCGCTGCATCAGTTGCTGCAGGTGTTCGACCAGTTGCGGGCTGTAGCCGCGGTGGCGCGCCAATGCCAGGTGTTGGCACAGGCGGCGGTAGCGTTCGGGGATGGTTTCATCGCCCGGCAGGTCGGCGTCGAGCGTGCCGCGCAGCTTGCGGTATGTTTATGTTTCTTCAGCTTCGCTGCCTTGTTCGTTCAGCCTTCCTTCCTCGATGCCCTTTAAAGGCGTGGAGATTGTGAATCCACGTTTTGATAAATTTGAGGAAAACAGGCTTTTCTATTCCAAAAAGTTATCGGAAGAGAACCCGTTTTCCGCAGGCATCAGAGATGACAGTACCAAATATTATTTAGGTTATACCAAATATAAATCAAGATGTACTTATCCCATCCTTTTTGGCAGCTTATACCGGAAAAGACCCCTCAAAAGTTTCGCTCAGTCCGTTCCCTAAAATGCCTATGCCCAAATTGGGATATTGTTTATTCTATAATGGGAAACAATATAGAATGGATGAAAACCTACATTAAAAGCATTAACCTGAAACATGGCTACCACTCTGTATATTATGTAAATAACTATCAATCCACATTAGGATATGACCCGTTTGCTTTTCCTACGATTGGAAAGGATTTAGAAAGTGCTTTACAAATAGACCGAATTGTCATCACAGAGCGTTTTTCTCCATTGTTTGGTTTCGACATCAGTTGGGCAAATAATTGGACTACAGGATTTGATTTCTCTAAAGACAGAACCTTATCTTTCTCATTCATTGATAAAAGATTGTTAGAAAATGATGGACAAGAAATCACCTTCCCGGGCAGGATATAGAACTACGAAGTTGATGCTTCCCTTTAAAATCAGAAGAAAAAGAGCTTATTTGCCAAATGATTTTACTTTTAGACTTGATTTTTCTCTTAGAGACAATAAACAGTTGATAAGAATATTGGATGATAAAACCGTGCAACCCACCAATGGACAAAAAATGTTGCAGTTTAGTCCCAATGTTCAATATATCTTAAACAAAAGTTTAACACTGGATGTATTTATCAAACACTCTACTAATAAGCCATATACATCAAATCAATACCCTACTTCATTTACCAGTGTAGGCTTTAGTTTGAGGTATATTCTTTCGCCCTAATCAACAATGATTACGTTAGATAAAAATAAACTGTAAATTCGGACATAAAAAACAGATAAAAAATGGCAAATTTTCCAGAAAACTTAAGATACACCAAAGAGCATGAATGGGTAAGAACTGAAGGCAATGAAGCATACATTGGCATTACAGATTTTGCACAAGGCGAGCTTGGAGACATTGTGTATGTAGAAATTGAAACCGTAGGAGAAAGCCTCAACGAAGGTGATATTTTCGGAACAGTAGAAGCAGTGAAAACCGTTTCAGACCTTTTTATGCCGGTGAATGCTGAAGTAATAGAGTTTAATTCGAAACTTGAAAATGAGCCTGAATTGGTAAATAAAGATCCTTACGGCGAAGGCTGGATGATAAAAGTGAAATTAAGCAACCCGGCAGAAGTAGAAGGTTTGATGACTGCTGCTCAGTACGCTGATTTAGTAGAATAAGCATCCTTTATTCTTAAAAATAACATATCCTTATGAGGCTGTCCTAAACAAAGACAGCCTCTTTTGGTATTAAGCATTGTTCTGCTGTTGCATTTTTAAGCGTTATATCAGGTTGAGGAATATGCTATTTTGCTTGATTTACCGTTTTTTAATTTGGAATAAAAATTGAGCCTTTTAATAAATCAATATGCAGAGCATTTATTTTTTCTCCTAAGTGCAATTTAGAAAAATCAATATAGCAGATAATGAGTTAACTGATACTTGTATTCGAGAACGAGGAATAAACTCTATGGTGCTTATAAGTTGCGCAAATCTTATGATAAAAACGTCAGTATAGCGACTTGCCATTACGGTATCGCTCACTTTAATGCTTTTTCTGATTCCTATATTGGTAAATTGGCTAAGCAAGGAGCCTGTTTTTTGATATGGATATAAAAACGGTACGGTAGTGGGACCAATATCGCCGCCACCGGCTTATATTGAGTTGCAAGATTACAGTCCGCCACCGGCAGCACCTAAAACGAGGTCGTCATTCCCAAAGTTACACAAGACAGCATTCGGGAAGAGCCCAAGCCTAAAAAGAAACCGGAAATTAAAATAGACACTAAAGATTCAGTTGCCGAGAGCAAGGACACTATCAGCGGAAATGGTATTACCGAAGATGCAGATGCTGCTAACAGAGTATATTATAAGGTGGATATATTGCCACAGTTTCCAGGAGGCATTTCAGCGATGCACGATTTTATAAAAGAACATATAGTATATCCTGAGTCAGAAAAAGTAATGAACCGACAAGGTAGAGTTTATATAGCCTGTGTGGTGAATAAAGACGGTAGTTTAAGCGATTTTAAAGTAGCTCGCAGTGTTAATAAGGATTTAGATGAAGAGGCACTAAGAGTGATTAAAGAAATGCCAAAGTGGATTCCCGGATTCAGAAATAAACAAGCTGTGCGGGTACAGATTCAAATTCCGGTTACTTTCAGTTTGAAAAAGTGATAGTAACTTTTTTGATCTTATTACTTTTAAATGCACTAAAGCCCCTTTTTGAGATTTCTCGAGGTGCTAAAAAAGTAAAATACTTGACTTATAGTAATTTTGAAAAAGAAATTATTTACAGCTTTGCTATGTTTTTAGCAAATAAAATATTATCTTTCGTTTTTAATCGGATTAAATTAGTTAAATTTGATTTTATTAAACCTGAGGATGTTGATGGCTTAAAAAAATTAAGCAGGTGTTAAAAATGAAGAAACCTCATTTTCTGTATATGAATATCTACAGAAAATAAAGTTTACTTACTCAATTAATTATTGGATTTTAATTGGAAAGAACCTGCCTTTTTACACCAAGGGCGGGTTCTTTTTTTTAATTCTTTGCACCTATTTTGGTGGAGGTAGGCAACAAACCTTTATTCAAAAGATTCATTTTATTCTCAATTTTACTTACCAGCCGTCGCAGTCTTATGGACACGATTCGATGATATACCGATTTCCATATTTTATTTAAAAATATCATAACAATAGCTTTTACTATAACCTATCAACAATTAGACGACCAAACTCGAAAATGGTTGCATGAGAAGTTGAATTTTATTTTTAAAAGGGTGCTCCTAAGGGAGTTAGTAAAGAGAAGATGTATTTTCTATTAACCTTAGGCTCCGCTGGAGCCAAAAGACACAGCTGAAATTTCGTTCAATAATGAGTGAAAAAGTTTAAGATGTCAGGGCTACGCCCCTTTGCCTCAGAAATATGTTTCATTCTACGAAGATGTCAGCACTACGTGCCTTTAGAGGAGATAAAGCACTTTGTCTTCTTTGCGACTATGCGGTTAATAAAAGTCGGAACCCAAAAATTCATAATTCATAATTCATCATTCATAATTCGCTTTGGCTCCTGGCGCAGTGGCGGATTTCGGAGCATAAAACTTTCATTACACCACAAAAGTAGATGCGAGGTAGAATGTTCAATTAACCACGTCACCCGCCATTGAGCCAAACGCCTGTTATGCCCTGGCGTTCTTGTCGTAGGTGTCTCGCAACCCTTGTCAATATTGAGTTTTGCAACCAACTGTCCGAATGTTTTTGTGTCGGGTTGTGCGTCGGCGTTTTTAAAATTTTTAGAAGGGATGGAGATTTTTAATTTTTTCTTTTCAGGGTAGGACAGGCATACTCTTTGGCAAGCTTTGGTTTGCGTGTCGGCTTGCGGGGCTTGCCAATGTGTATGACTGTGAGGGGTTGGCATTTAAACAGCTACCTTTTTTAATGTTGATGAAGTTTTTCCAAAATCAATGTCTTCAAAGTCTTTTTTTGCTTTATCTTGAACATCAACGTCTTTAGTCTCTAAAATGTGTGACATATATTTTAATTTTCTTTTTACATTTTCAATAATTGAAGACCATTTAATTACCCAAACTTCAATATTACCTTGCTCGTTCTTAAAATAGAAATAAGGATTTTCTTGCCCCTTTTGTCGTCCTTCAATGTCAAACTTTGCTCTTTTGTTTATGTCTGAACTAACTAACATAATTTTGTAATTCAACCTATCAGGAAAAACCCCCATTTCTTCTACTTCTTGAGCGTATTTCATCACTTGGTCGAGTTCTTTTGGGCTAACTTTAACCTTCGGTGCTTTCAATTCAACAATTAATACTTCACGCTTATTTAGGTCAAGAATTTTTTCGCTATAAAGAAATAGGTCAGTGATGGACTTAATATTTTTCTCTTTCAGTTCGTTTATGTTATTATCATCCTTAGATGGTTTGTATTTCAGTGTTTTTTCTCTTAGTTCTAATAAGTTTTTTTCTAAGTTTTTATCAGAAAGTAATCGTGTTGAGTCATTATACTCTTCACCAAAAACCCAAAGCATTTTTTCTAAAAACTTGTGTAGTTCTTTTCTTTCCTTTATATTTTTTGACACTTCAGAATATACGAGTTTTTCTAAGAATTCAAGATTTTCTAATTTGCCTGCAACTTTATCTGAAAATTCGATAATATTTTCTAATTCAGTTTTATCTAAAAGGTCATCAAATTTCAAAAGCATTTTATTGTTTAGCTTCAATATACTTCGTAGAATTCTATCTAATTCACCGTTTGAGATAGTTCTATCAATTAGTGGATAGATAATTTCACGAAGTTTGTTTTGCTCGTTCAGTAAGTGATATTTATCTTCTACTAAGTATGCAAGTTTATCAAACAAAATTACTTTCGACCTTGAACTTGATTTTTCACGATACGGATAAAATTCATCCCTTTTTAGTTTATCTGTGAAATTATCGAACTCACTATTTTTCTTTTTGAAAAACTCATTTAATTGTGTTTTAACGAAATCTTTATAGTGCCTTACATTTTCATCAAGTTCATCTAAATCAACATTCCGATACATATCAGAAGTTAGTGTGTTTGAGCCTATGTAGATAAACCAACCACCAATTTTGGGACTTAACCAAGAAGCGTCATATTCAAAACCACTTGCTATGGTTTGTATTCCGGCATTTTTAGTGGTCAAGAAAACTTTTATCTTATCTATTTTTTTTATCTGCATAAAGTCGAAAAGCACTTTATGTTCATCTCCCTTTTTATCGATATACTTAATAGCTTTCTTAATTGGTTGTCCAACGACAAAATCTTTCGGGTCAATTTTCTTTCCATTTATAAAAAAGGAAACTTCCTTATTGAAAGTTTTTAGAGGATATCTTTCAAATATTGAATCTTCTATCTTGTCCACTAAAAACTTATCAATGATTTTCTTCTTAGGTTCTTGCTCTGTTATTATTGAATCGTATAAATCGGAAATTGATACCTTGTAATAAGTAGAATGTTTGCCATTTAAGACGTCTTCTTTGGTTTCTAAATCTATTTCTGAAACATTAATATTGTTGCCGAAATAATCAAATTTCAATGGTATGATGGCTCTTGAAAAACTTTTTGTAGCTGAATTAAAACCAACAGTGTCAATTTCAATGGTTTTGCCAATTTGAAATGCAGCAAAACGTCCTATACCTTTTCCACCGTCTTTATTTGCTGTTCCTATATCAAGTATTTTTTGTTCGATTTCGCTAGTGTGAACACCAAATCCATCATCTTTTATAGAGATACTTTTTATTAGCAAGGGGTGAAGCTCATCTGATTTTGTATAGTCTAAATCAATCCAAATATTTTTTGCTTTTGCTTGAATGGAGTTATTAATAAGTTCACAGAATGCAGTGAAGGTGCTTATGTAATTGGCAAAAAGCTCATTAATAAGTCTGGAATTGGTGGTAAATTTTCTTTTCATTTTTCAAAAACTTATCTCAGGACCCATAAATCGATCTCCGTTAAAATGTATCATATGGTCAGGTACTTCCATTAGCCAAACCTCTGTTTCCCAAGCTATATTGTTTGAGTGTTTTTTGAATCCTGTCATATCGGGAAAGGCTGTCACGTAAACCTTACCTACTTTACAGTTTTTTAAAAAATCTTCAAGTTCTAAAAGTCGTTTCGGAGAAACAGGGCCGTGTGAAGTAACAGCTTCAATTAGAAACAACCACTTTCTTTTGTTGTCGTAGATTACAACATCAGGCAGTTTGCTGTGTTGGTCAATCGGTATACCTAAATCCTTCAACCCTTTCTCATCAACAAAAAAGTCTTTCTTAGCTGTGTCACCTAAGTATAAAAGCGTTCCGCCATTTGCAAAACGTGGGGCGAATTGTTCTACTATTGCGGCTTGAACTTCATTGTGTTTTCCTGCTGAAAGTTTTAGAATTTCACCGCTTTGAAGTTCTACTGGAATTTGAATCAATTCTCGTTCTTTCAAATAGACCTCCGAAAGTTTACCAACTGTATCAATAAAGTTTTTCAAAGCCTTCTTCCAATTTCTTGTTTTGTATGTTTTTACGACTTCCAAAACTTCAGATGTCAAGGCATAATGTGCTCTTGGGCTATTGACGGGAAGACTTGGATTGTCTGGATTATAGTCAACGACTCTTGCTTGAACGAACTGGTGAAGCACTTGTCTTCTAAATGTTTCTCTTGTGTTTGGAGCATATGATTTACCATAGTTTTCATTCACAAAAGTCATTATGCCTTTTGTAACTCCTAAACTTTGGCGTGTAGCTTTTGCCCACTTGTCATTTTCTTTGATGTTACAAACCGCTAAAAATGTTAAAGCTGCCATTTCGTTGTATTGTGCTGGCGGCAGACCTAACGCTCTTAATATCTCTTGTGCTTCTTCTATTTTACTCATATCAGTTCATTATTACTTCCAATTCAAAAAGCTCGTTGACAATGCTGTTTACATTGTTCATTGAATAGTCATTGGATAGTATGATTTTATTGCCTATTTCTTTGATGTTGTTTAATGGTGGAAATCTCATTTCTCTCAATTCTGTAGCACTTACATTTACATTACCGTTAAAGATTTGGAAGTAAGTGTCAAACAATTCACTGTTGAGCAACGCACAAAGTCCAACTACTTCGTCTCTGTCTAAATGCCCATCCTTCCTATATATGTAGTTTACTTTGTTTTCAACTCCGATATAATCCGATTTGGCATAGTTGCAGAAATAAGGTGCTGCAATCAATCTGCTTTTGTCGTCTTTGGTGCTAAATCGCCTTAAAAGAATATAGTTCTTGTTGGGAATCAACAAAGATTTTGAACCGCTTTCTATTCTTATGAATTGCCCTTTTTCTTTGAGTTGTTTTGGCCATTCCAAAATCATTTTGTTCACGTTGTGAAGCCAAAACAAAGGAGCTAAAAATATTGTCCCGATTTCGTAATTATTTTGCATATAATCTAACGCACGAAACCAGACAACGGGACCCGTTGAAATTTTAATATTGAAATCAGTCAAAACATCTTCCCAAGAAGAAACTAAACTCAAAATGCTTTCTTCTTTGTCGCTTGTCGGCAAATGCAAAATTTTCTCCTTTGATTTAAGGTCAATGAGTTCCGAAGAATTGAAATATTTTATTGATGGCTCAAAAATGTCTTTAATTCCAGCACTTGAAGAAACAAGCACTTTTTTTTTTGAGTCTATTTCTTCTCTGATTGCTTTAATTACAACCGTTTCTTGCAAAACACTATCACGATTGAACGTGTCTTTTCGAGAATTGAATAAGTGTATCTTTTCAATTTGAACGGTATTGAAAAACAATTCTCTAAACGCTTTGAAATAGTTACCTGATGCAAAGCTTCTAGGTGTGATAAAAATTAATTCGCCATTTTCAGAAAGTAGTTTAGCAGCAATTCCCATAAAAAATGAATAGATATTAGGTTGTCCGCTAACTAACTCTTGTGAAACAGTTACCCTCTTATCATCTTTAGAAAGCTTGAAATAGGGTGGGTTTGAAATAATTATATCGAAATTTTTATCTACGTTCTTTGTTTCCTCAAATAAACTTGGCAATCTATTTTCTTTAAGAACAGTTGCATTTTCCAAAACAAAATCGGTGCAGTGCAAGGTGTAGTTAAATTGTATTCCTTTATTTAAAAGCCAATCTTTAAGGTAATCAAGTGCTTTTTGTGAATATGGAATTAATTCAGAATCAGTCTCGTAAGCCACTAAGTCAATTATCTCAATTCCGTTCTGTGATTCTACTAAATGCTCAATTAAAGCACAAGACAAAATAGTTGTACCGCATCCAGGGTCTAAAATTTTGATTCTTGTTTTTGAAAGGTCGCAAAAGGAAGCTAGAAGTCGGGCAATTGAAGTAGGGGTAAAAAATTGCCCGTTGACTTTTTTGTGCGTTGTTGTTACTTGTTGAGTGTAATAAGTACCTAACCTGTCTGCAAAGTCACTTGGCAGTTCTTGTTTGAATGGTTCGATATTTATTATTTTACTCATTTCGTAATGTTTTGATGTACGCTACTTTTTGTTCTGCGACTTTCAGAATATTCAAATCTGCTTCTTCATCCAATATTTTGTAGGCAATCTGGTCACTCAAAAATTCTTCAAGCAATTCCTTTTCGTTAACTTCAAAAAAGTCAGCGATATTTTTGATTAAGTGTTTTGTCGGTTGCCTCTGGTTACGTTCAATTTTAGCAAGTAAAGAAGGGTCAATTTCAATATTTGCAGCAACTTCTCTCAAAGTCATACCAGCAGTTTCTCTCAGTTGTCTGAGTTGTTCTCCAAATGTTGTATGTTTTTTCACGGTTGCCATTCAGGACAAATTTTGTCCAAAGATAAAAACTCTTTTTAAATGGACATAAAAAGTCCACAAAAAGTTTTACACATCTTTAGTCGAGCGTTGGAAAATTTTAGCTCTTTTGGTTTTGTGAAGGGGTGGCTCGTGTGTTGGGCAAAAACCAAATGTGCTAAAAAATGTGCGGCTGGTAAAAGAAAAAATTAAAAATGCGGGTCGGCAAAAATTTTAAAAACATTAGGGTCGGATTAAGTGTCGGCTCGTTGATAAGTGTCAGTTTGTTAAAGAACGCTTTTAAGTCTGTCCGCTTAAATTGTCAGGTTGCAAAATCTCCGTTTTTCAGTAGTCACTTTCAGGGTTGCACTGTCTTTTTACGCTTGGGCATAACATCATTATTGGCGTTCATCATTCTTTACGTTCATAATTATCTACGTTCATAATTATCTACGTTCCTAATTCTTCACATATATTTGCAATAAGATGTCAGAAAATAATTTTAACACATTTGAGGTTTCTGCCCTTAAAAAGCAATTGGTAGAAACCATACATTTTTTGCACAGCAAAGGCTATGCTCCTGCTACTTCTTCCAATTATTCTTTTCGTGTACCTAATGAAGATACTTTTTGGATTTCACGATCGGGAATTGATAAAGGAAATTTTAAAACAGAAGATTTAATGCTCATTGACAAAATCGGCAAACCTTTAGAAGAACCCTCAGCACGCTCTTCTGCCGAAACTTTATTGCATTTGTTAATCTATGATGACCCCAACATCAATGCCATTTTGCATACACATTCTGTGGATAACACAGTGTTGTCATTGGCACATCGTTCACGTAAATTAGTATAAAAAATTACGAACTACTCGAAGGCATTAAGGGCATACAGTCGCATGAAGAATATGTAGAGGTTCCCATATTCTCCAATTCGCAGGATATGGAAGAATTGTCGAAAACCATTAGAGCCTACAGAGCTTCTAAGCCAAATATGCAAGGATTTCTGTTAGCAGGGCACGGACTTTATACTTGGGGAACTACCATAGCCGAAGCAAAAAGACATGTTGAAACTTTCGAATTTTTATTTAGTTGTATTATTAAACTTAGAATATATGGCTACGATTAACATACCCGATTTAAACAAGACTATTACGGATGTAAATGAAATCAAAGATTTCTTAAATAGCAAAGGTGTTTGGTTTGATCAATGGCAAGCAGGTGTTGCTTTTGACAGCAATGCTGATCAAGATACAATTTTAGAAGCGTACAAAGCCGATTTACAGCCTTTTATGGAAGCCAACGGCTATAAAACCGCTGATGTTATTAATGTGAATATGCAAACGCCGAATCTACAAGCGTTAAGAGAAAAATTTCTTAAAGAACATACGCATACAGAAGATGAAGTACGCTTTTTTGTAGATGGAGAAGGCTATTTTTGGTTTAATTTAGAGGATAACACCCCTATTTTTAATGTGCTGTGTCAAAGAGGCGATCTCCTTTCTGTTCCTGCCCATACCAAGCATTGGTTTGATATGGGAGCGAATGCCTTTGTAAAAGCCATTCGTATTTTTATTGATATGAGCGGTTGGGTTCCGCATTACACACAATCTCGCATTGATGAGAAATACAATCCCATTTATTAAGGATTCATAAATCATGATAAAATTAATATTAACGGATATTGAGGGTACTACGACTTCCATAGATTTTGTACACGATACACTTTTTCCATATTCATACAGGAAGTTAGAGTCATATATTCAAACAAAAATCCAGAATGAAGCATTCATGCAAGAAATGCTAAAGGCCGTTTCTGTTGAGATATACAGAAGGAATCCGGAAAGAACGCTTGTTTACCGGAAGTTATTTCGACCTTTAAAGATTCGATTAAGCAAGACCGCAAACATATTATCTTGAAAGAATTACAAGGCTGGATATTTGGAAAGAAGGCTATCAAGTCGGGGATTTCAAAGGTCATATTTATGCTGATGTGCCTGATGCCTTGAAAAAGTGGAAACAAAAGGGATTAAAATTCGGCATTTACTCCAGTGGCTCCATTCCGTGCACAAAATTATTATTTGGTTATTCGGATTATGGAAATCTTAACCCTTATTTTGAATATTACTTTGATGCTCCCGGAGTAGGGCCAAAGCGTGAACCTCAGTCTTATTCTAATATAATAAAAGAAACAGGCTTTCAAGCATTTGAAATATTGTTTTTGTCTGATATAAGCCCCGAGCTTGAGGCTGCAAATACCGTAGGCGATGCCAGATTTTTGCCAACTATTAAGAGAAGGCACTTTAAAAGACCATAGATTTGTGGGAGTAAAAGATTTTAGTGAAATTAAGGTTGAGGTTGAATAGGGGAATAGGGGAGCTATTGAAAGCAACAGCTAATGTCAATTTTAATTTCATCACCTCAACCTGCGATTATAGTTTTTTATACCTGAAGGTCAATTGATTATCAAAATAAACAAAAACAAGCTACTAAATTTCTTAACACTCCAATAAAGTACATTCCACCTTTTTCGCTCTCAATTTCGATTGTAGCATGGTGGATGTCATTTCATCTAATAAAGCTTTGCACTGCCTTTTGATGTTTTCAGCCTCTTGCAGATTATTGCTGCTGTCAATGACTCTATGGGAGGTCATGATGGTAGAAGTCCCTTCTAATCACCATAAGTGCAGGTCGTGTACTGAAATTACATTAGGAATTTGAAGTAATCTTTCTTTTCACTTCATCAATTTTTAAGGACTTGGACACTGCTTGAGAAAAATTTTAAGACTACTCATTAAATTCTTTGCGGCTTGTATCGGAGTATGATAATGAAATTCCCACCGACAAAATAGGGTCAAGAATGGGTAAATCCACAAATAGCCAAGATTATGGCAATGGTACTAAGATCGCCACCCAACCTAATACATCACTTAAAAAATGTAGTTTAAGACTTTAAAAATGCAGATTATTGCCTTTTTTCAATGGTAACATGGCAAGTGTATTAAAACCAATCCCTAAGATGGCTAAAAAAATCATTCCTTTTTATTGACAGGCTCAGGATGAATGATTTGAGGAAACAGCATGCCAAATAACAATAATAGAACCTACCATTATAAAAATATTCGCATTTATAAATGCCGCTAGAAAACTAAATATGCGGTCGCCATATGAAAAAGCAGGGGTTCTTCCTTTTTCTTAGAAATCTTTTCAAAATACCAGGACAAACCTAAGCCAATAGCATCTCCAAAATCATGAATGGCATCCGAAATTACTGCCATACTATTGGTGATGATTCCACCAATTAATTCAATGATGGTGAAAAAACGAAAGGTTTAGAAAAAATGCCCTTCCAATTTCTTTTTGATTTCCCGACAAATGATGATAATGCTCATGTCCCATGGATTTTACAACGCAGTATATAAAAAGCGGTTCAGGATATTTTCTTTCAAATTGCCAATAAAGTATGCGTGCTTAAAAGCCATAATGTCCGCTATATTCTATTGGATTACGATAGCACACTTCTTTTCCAATTAGCTCATATACTCATATTTAAAATCTACAAGGTTTTTATAATCTTATAAACATTGCTTTGATTCACTTGGATTAAATAGACCCCCGGTTTTAAGCCCGATACATCTATGATATTTTTATCATGGCATTTGCCATGTGCGTGATACTTCTTCCTGTAATATCACTTAAAGTGGATTGAAGATCGTTTAGTGCATTATTTTCAAAGTGCAATACATCTTTGCAAGGGTTCGGATCAGGTGCAATTGCTTCCTTATTCATCTTAAAGAAGATAGCTTGGTATTGATTTTTTTGATGAATCTAAATAACTTGCTTGCGTAGGTACAAATTTACCTGCTATCATGCTTCCTGTTACGGTCATCACTGCTTGACCCATATTTTTTGCAATCCATTTGTATTCTACAGTATACCAGACATTTTATTTTAGTACCAAGTTTCAAAGTGTCCGTTTGAACTTGTCGGTAGCGTTTATTTTTCTTTCTATGCGTAATGCTTCCCAACTTCCATAAGGTGTGGTTATCTTTCCCCAAGCATCTACTTTCCAGTAGCACATTTGCTCTTGATGGTAATAAAACATATTCACGGAAATAAAAACTAAAAGCGGAGAAAGAAGATCTTTTGCTTTTTATATTCTAAAGGGAAAGTATAAACGACATCTTGTTTTTCATAATTTATTGCCAAAGGAAAACCTTGCATTTCAAATCCGGCACCTATGATAGCATACGATTTTGATCCATTTTTAATAAAAGAATAAGGATTTTTTACGGGAATTTCCATGCCTGTATCCATCCGATGTTTATGGCCGGCACTACCAAATTTGGCACATTTTTATGAAATACAGTTTATACAATTGATTGACATCTGCCATGCTTTTGAAGGTATCTGCCATCTGAGCCATGCTTTCAGTTGTGAGAAATCCCAAGTTTGATTTGCTCCTCATTTATTAATTTGAAAATCTGCTGTCGGTGCTACTCCATTTGGACATAATAATTCCGATTTCGGCATATCTTTATCATTAACACTAATCAGAGATTGAGCATCAATTTTCAAAATTGCGGAAAGAAAAGATACAAATAGTTTTAAGGAACGCATTTTAGTATATTTGAATTTATCAAAAGTAGTATTTTTTTCTGATGATTAGTTCGACAAGCGTAGATCAGAATTTTACAAACGGTGCGTGTAGAAGATGTGGTTTCCGATTTTGTCGAAATTGCGGAAGCAGGGCGTGAACCTCTTAGGGTTATGTCCTTTCCATAATGAAAAAACTCCTTCTTTCACCGTATCGCCTGTGAAGGGGATTTTACAAATGCTTCCTCAAAAAGTCGAGAGCGTGAACTTTCTTATGGATATTGAGTCCATTAGTTACCCTGATGCCTTGCGTTATTTAGCTTCAAAATATAATATTGAGATTGAAGAAACCGAGCAAACTGGATCAAAAGAATAAAAGATGATGAGAAAGTTTACATATTGTACTTTCAGCAGCACAAAATTCTTTTCCAATGAACTTGAAAATGGTAATCAAGGCGAAAACCATTGCAATGCCTTCTTTAGCGAGAACGTGGTTTATCGATTAAAACCAGTTCAGCAATTTGTCAATTGCGATGGTGTCTAATGAAAAAGATGCTTTTGCCAGATTGGGCGATAACAAACGGTTATAATAAAGAAGGCTCCCCGTTCTGGAGCCAGTTTGCCATAGAGAAGAAACAGCACTTTGCTGGATCAATTTCAAGAACGTGTTATGTTTCCAATCCATAATCCTTCCGGAAACTCGCCGGTTTGGCGGACGTCTCTGCGTTCTAATACGAAGGAAGCAAAGTATATAAACTCTCCTGAAACGGAAGTATATAATAAAAGCCGGATCTTCTGCCATGGTTATTATCAAGCACGCAAAGCCATCCGACAAAATAATCGCTGTGTGCTGATTAAAGGCTATATCGGACGTATTGAGCATGCATCAAGCGGTGTCGATATGTGTCGTAGCTTCTTCCGGTACGAGCTTAACAGAAGAGCAATTAAGTCTTATAAAACGTCAAACCAATCATGTCATTTTCTTTTAATAGCGATGAAGCCGGAAAAAGTTCATTTTAAGCACTAGAAATGGCATTCCAACTGGAAATAAAATTCACGAGTAGCAGTGCTCCCTCCTGCAGCATGACCCGATTCATTTGCTAAAGTGAATGACAAAGAAGCTATTGAAGATTTTTTAAAGAATGAAAGTCTTGATTTTTTAAATTTTCAATCGAGTTGTTT
>JAUCDH010000041.1:0-229544 GCA_034675465.1 Stenotrophomonas sp.
CTCCAACAAAAAACGCATGACCGCCGCGCACAGGGCAAGCAGTGCCAGCGCCGCACTCAAGCCATGCCAGCTTTCCATGCTGGGCACGGAGAGCGTCGGCGCATGCGTGCGCAACGTACCGCCATCGCGCTCCACGGCCTGCCACAGCAACCACGTGCGCCACAACGCCAGCACCGCCAGACTCACCGCCACGCCCAGCGCCAGCACCGCGGCCAAACTGCCGCTGCCGCGCAACGCTGCCAGCGGCCACGCCACCAGCAGCGCCAGCAGCAATACGCCGCCGACCCAGAGCGCCAGCAGGCTCGGCACGTCCCGCTTGAACAGGGCCGGCAACGGTGCAGCAGCGCGGGTACGCCGCCACCACGACGCGCCCAGCGCGAACACCGGTTGCGCCAGTAGGCCGCAGACGATGGCAACCACGCCACCAAAGCCCGCCAGCAAGGCGAGCGCCGCGCCGACCACCAGCGCACCGACGGCACGGGTACGCAAGGCGTCAGTCATCGCGGCCGTCGATGCGGGCGATCTTCACCGCCGCCAGCGGTTGCGGCGGCAGTTGCAGGTGGAAGCCGCGCTCGGCCAAGTTGGCGCGCACCAGTGCGGCGTCGGCCTGGGCCAGGCGCCGCTCGGGCGTCAGCACCACTTCCAGCACGAAACTGAACGGCGCCAACGTCGTACCCAGCTCGTGAGGGAGGGCGTCGAAATCATCGCGCTTGGCAAGATAGACATAGGTGTCCGGCTTGCGTTGGCTTTTATAGACGTAGGCGTGCATGCCGCTCGCGGGCACCGGTATTGCTTGGAATACGCGGGATTGTGTCGGAAACCCGACACCAGGAAAAGCCACTGCCCTTTAATTGCCGCGCGTAATCGAATACAGCGCTGCCACCGCGTTGTGCACCGACAGGCCAAAAGCCGTGGGCGACAATGCGGCATCGTCGGCCAGGCTGTTCAACAAATCAGCGGAACGGGCGACGTCGCCATGCCGCGAAGCGAACACCAACGGCACCTGCGCATCGTCGGCGGCGTCCTCGCACCAGCACGCGGCCTGGATCGCCATGCGCCCCAGGCGCTCGATCCGCCGCCGCTGCATGGCCGGTATTTCGGCCAGCGCCGGCGTCTGTTCACCCTGCGGCAGCACCGGCTGCCGCGCCCACGCCAGCCACTGCTCGCGCTGCGCCAACCCCGGTGCCCACGCCGCCCCATTCCGTTATGGAAAATCCGATCATTCCGTTCCAATCGCCATGCCAACAACCGGCAACCCATCGGGCTGCCGCCGCGCGCACGCTATCATGGCGGCCTTTCCTTCCGCACTGCCGCTCCGTAATGAGTTCCCCGCTGGCGCACGCCGCATCTTCCGCCTTCGTGTTTGGCTACACCGCCACCGACAATCTCGAACAGGCGCTGGCCGACCCACATGTGCTGGCGGTATTCGGTTTCGCCTATTGCCCACAGCCTGCGGCGGACGACCCTCGCTTCTTGTGCGTGCCCCTGCAAGCCCACGGCGCACCGCTGCTGGAAGTGTGGCGCAGCCCGCGCCCGGTAACGCATGGCCGCGACGGCGACGTGACCTGGGCGCACGATGGGCAGGTGCTGTTTGGCGCACTGGAAATCGACGAAGGTCAGGCCGGCATCGAAGCCGCCGCTGCCACCACCTATGCACGGCTGGCGGCCTTCCTTGGCGAATGCGGTTACCCGCACCTGCTGCGCACGTGGAATTACCTGGACGCCGTCACCGAGGGCGAAGGCGACGACGAGCGTTACCGCCGCTTCTGCGTGGGCCGCGCGCGCGGCACGCATGCGCTGGACGAAAACAGCCTGCCTGCCGCCACCTGCATCGGTCGCCACGACGGCGTGCGCCGCCTGCAGGTGTACTGGCTGTGCGGGCGCGAAGCCGGGCAGCCGCTGGGAAATCCGCGCCAGACCGACCCCTGGCATTACCCGCGCCAGTACGGGCGGCAGTCACCCAGCTTCTCGCGCGCGCTGCTGCCGCCGCTGGCCAGCGGCTTGCCGCTGCTGCAATCGGGCACCGCCGCGATCATCGGCCATGCCTCGCAGCACATCGGCGCGCTGCCCGAGCAACTGCGCGAAACCCTGACCAACCTGCAAAGCCTGATCGACGTGGCCCGCCAGCACCGCCCCGCGCTGGCCACCACGCCCGGCGCCAACGCGCTGTTCAAGGTGTACGTGCGCAATGCCGCCGACCTGGAGGCAGTGGCTGCGCTGCTGCGGGAACTGCCGCATCCACCGCCCTGCCTGTTGCTGCATGCCGAGGTGTGCCGCCGCGAATTGCTGGTGGAGATCGAAAGCCTGCATGGGTGAGAAAGCTAGGAACGAGTGAAGAGGAACGAGTAGTGAGAGAAGGCAGAAGCGGGCCTCACAATTCGTCATTTCCACGTAGGCGGGAATGACGCCCCAAGCTTTTGCTTGGGCTTTTGCTGTCTCTCGTTCCTCGTTCCTCTTCACTCGTTCCTAGCTCCTGCTAGGCTTTGCCGGCTTTCTTCCACCGGTGCCCACGATGCCCAGATTCCTACCCCTGTCCCTGCTGCTGTTGGCCGCCGCCACCGGCAGTGTCCACGCCGCGCCCACGCCGATCACCATCGAACAGGCGATGGCCGACCCGGACTGGATCGGGCCGCCGGTGGAATCGGCGTGGTGGTCGTGGAACGGCCAGCAGGTCGAGTACACGCTCAAGCGCCAGGCCAGCCCGGTACGCGACACCTTCCGCCAGCCGCTGGCCGGCGGCGCGGCGCAGCAGGTCGCCGACGACCAGCGCGGCACGCTGGACACCGCCGCCCGTACCTACGACCGCCAGCGCCAGCGCATGGCCTTCGTGCGCAACGGCGACGTGTTCGTGCGCGACCTGCGCAGCGGCGCGCTGACCCAGCTCACGCGCGGCAACGAGCGTGCCTCGGGCGTGGATTTCGCCACCGATGGCGGCCTGATCTGGAACGTTGGCAACAACTGGTACCACTGGAACGCCGGCAGCGGTGCGGTCGCGTTGGTCGCCCAACTCAAGGCCGAGAAGAACCCCGCCGACGCGCCCAAGGCCGACGTGCTGCGTGACCAGCAGCTGCGCACGCTGGAAACCCTGCGCCGCGACCGCGCCCAGCGCGACACGCTGCGCGAGCAGGGCGAGCGCTGGCGCCAGAGCGACCCGACCCGTGCGCCAAGCCCGGTCTACCTGGGCGCGGACGTGGAAATCGTGGACAGCGCACTCTCGCCCGACGCCACCCACCTGATCGTGGCGACCAAGCCCAAGGGCTTCGATGAAGGCCGCGGCGGCAAGATGCCGCTGTACGTCACCGAATCCGGCTACGAGGAAAGCGAGGACACCCGCCAGCGCGTCGGCCGCAACGGCTTCGCGCCGCATGCGCTGTGGCTGGTCGACGCCGCGACGGGCGAGGTCAAGCCGCTGGCGCTGGACGCTCTGCCCGGCATCGCCACCGATCCGCTGGCCGCGCTGCGCAAGGCTGCCGGCAAGGAGCCGCTGAAGGGCAACCGCAGCGTGCAGGTGATGAGTGACTTCATGGGCGGCGGCATCCGCTGGAACGCCGATGGCAGCCAGGCGGCGGTGATGCTGCGCGCCAACGACAACAAGGACCGCTGGATCGTCAGCGTCGGCGGCGACGGCCGCCTGCAGAACCGCCACCGCCTCACCGACCCGGGCTGGATCAACTGGAGCTTCAACGATTTCGGCTGGATGCCCGACGGCCGCACGCTGTGGCTGCTGTCCGAGGAAAGCGGCCACTCGCACCTGTACACGCAGTCGGGCAGCGGCAAGCCGCGCGCGCTGACCAGCGGCACGTGGGAAGCCTCCGCGCCGGAGTTGTCAGCCGACGGCAAGGGCTTCCTCTTCCTGTGCAACCCGCAGGCCCCGCATGACTACGAGGTGTGCAGCGTCGATGCCGCCGGCGGCCAGGTGCGCGTACTCACCGTTCTCAACGGCGTCGAGGATTTCTCGCTCTCGCCCGACGGCAGCCAGCTGCTGGTGCGCTACTCCGGCGCCTACCTGCCGGCGCAGCTGGCGGTGGTGCCGGCCACGGGCGGCAGCGCGCGCGCGCTCACCGACACCCGCAGCGAGGCGTTCAAGGCGCGCGAGTGGATCCAGCCGCAGCTCGTCGCGGTGCCATCCAAGCATGGCGCCGGCGTGGTCTGGGCCAAGTACTACGGCCCCGCGCAGAAGGAACCGGGCCGGAAGTACCCCATCGTGATGTTCGTGCACGGTGCCGGCTACCTGCAGAATGTGCACCAGCGCTACCCGGCCTACTTCCGCGAGCAGATGTTCCACAACCTGCTGGTGCAGCGCGGCTACATCGTGCTGGACATGGACTACCGCGGCAGCGCCGGCTACGGCCGGAACTGGCGCACCGCCATCTACCGCAACATGGGCCACCCGGAGCTTGAGGACTACCAGGACGGCCTGGACTGGCTGGTCGAGCAGCAGCAGGGCGACCGCGACCACGCCGGCATCTACGGCGGCTCCTACGGCGGCTTCATGACCTTCATGGCGCTGTACCGCGCACCGGGCACGTTCAAGGCCGGTGCTGCACTGCGCCCGGTCGGCGACTGGCACCAGTACAACCACGCCTACACCAGCAACATCCTCAACACCCCGGACATCGACCCCGAGGCCTACCGCGTGTCCTCGCCCATCGAATACGCCGACGGCCTGCAGGACCACCTGCTGATCGCCCACGGCATGATGGATGACAACGTGTTCTTCCAGGACTCGGTCAACATGACCCAGCGCCTGATCGAACTGCACAAGGACAACTGGACCATCGCCCCGTACCCGCTGGAGCGCCACGGCTATACGCGCGCCGACTCCTGGCTGGACCAGTACAAGCGCATCCTCAAGCTGTTCGAGGAGCAGTTGAAGTGATCTTGGGCAAGAGCGGCCACCCGCCGCCCTTGCCGCATTCCGCAGCGACGTGAGTCGCGACGGGGCTTTCCCGGTAAAGCCTCGTCGCGACTTGCGTCGCTACAAATAAACACCGAGCGCAAAGATCCGCCATGTCCCCCATCCGCATCGTCACCGCGGTGATCCTCGACAGCGCCGGCCGTGTGCTGGTGGTGCGCAAGCACGGCTCGGACAGCTTCATCCAGCCCGGCGGCAAGCGCGAGGCCGGCGAGGAGACACTGCAGACGCTGGCGCGCGAACTGCGCGAGGAACTGGGCGTCACCCTGCACATGGCCAGCGCCCGCGCCCTTGGCACGTTCGAGGAAAACGCGGTCAACGAGCCCGGCCAGCGCGTGCAAGGCGAAGCCTTCTTCGTCAAAGTGGATGGCACGCCACGCGTGCAGGCCGAGATCGCCGAACTGGCGTGGATTCCACTGCAGGCGCCGCACGGCGTGAAGCTGGCGCCGTTGAGCGAACACCATATCCTTCCAGCAGCACTGCAATTGCGCTCCTGAAGGGCTGGGAAAGCACCGCGAACCCGGCGATAGTGCGCCACCGTTCCCGCCCACCGCCCACGCATGAACCCGACTCCCCGTTCCCACGACACCGCCACCAGCTTCGTCGATGTCACCGCCAGGCTGTCCCTGCTGATGGCCGCGCTGGGCGTGGCGTGGAGCCTGTTGCAACTGGTTCTGGTCCTCGCGTTGGGGCAGCTGGACATCAGCGGCTGGATGCAGCGGGAAAGCTTGCCGGTGCCGGCATCGCTGGCATGGGCCGGGCGCCACGCCACCGCACTGACCCTGCTGATGCTGCTGGCTTCACTGGCCCTGCTTGCCGTGTCGTGGGCAATGCTCAAGCACCGCGAGTGGGGTCGCATCGGCTTCATCGTGTTCCTGGTCGTTGTGGCGCTGGCCAACTTCGCGATGCTGCCGCTGGTCGATGGCATGTTCGACGCAATGCAGGCCATCGTTCCGGCCGATTTCCTGTCCTCGCCGGAAGCACGCGACATGCGCGTCCAGTTGCAGGCCAGCCGCTGGATCTCGCTACTCACCGCCGGCGGCACCGCCCTGGTGTTCGCCGTGCTGCATGGCTGGATGGTCATCAAACTGTGCCGTCGCGACGTCCAAACCTTGTTCCGCTGAAGTCTTCGGGATTCCCATGCTGCATCCACACCGGGCGCGCCACCTGCCGGCCCTTGTTGCCATCCTGCTGTTACCCGCGCTGCCGGCAATGGCCACCACGCCGCTGGCCTGCGGCAGTTACCAAGCCGCCGACCGCGACGCCCGCTTCGTCATCGAAAGCCCCACGCAGGCCGTGCAGCTTCAAGACGGCCAGGCGCCCACCCGCTACCTGATCCGCCAGCAGGGCCAGACCCTGCATGCCGCCGACCTGTCTGCCGGCTTCGGCGCCGACTACACGCTCAGTGCCGATGGCAAGCGCATTGGCGGCCTGTCCGGCGATTACGTGTTGCACGAGACGACACGCTGCAAGACCGCACTGGCACCGCCGGCCAACAGTTGCCGCGCCGACATCGACACCTGCATGGATGCCGCCTACAACACGGCCCCGGCACAGCTGCGGCAGTGGTGCCAGGAAGACCTGCCGTTCGCCTGCGAGCGTCTGTTGTCCAGCTATGGCGAACAGGCCCGCGCCAGCCAGGCGTCAAACCTGCCCAAGCCGGATCTGACCGAGCCTGCCGCCTGCAAGGAGGACACGCCGGCCTTCGACGAAGACGCTTGCCGCGCTGCCGCGCGCGAAGTGCTGGGCCAGGCGTTGGCCCAAGCCATGGCTGGCGTGTTTACCGATGGCACGCAGCCAGCGCTGCCCGCCACGCAACTGGAGGAGGTGTTGCAGCTGTGCCGGCAGCACCCCGATGCCGGCTTCTGCAACAAGGTGGCCGACGCCCACCTCGACGCCGGCCAGTACCTGGGCGCTCGCGCCGCACTGCAACTGGCCTGCACTGCCGGCAACGAGGAGCGCACCTGCCAACGCGCGCAGACCCTGCACGGACTTGGCACTGCCGATCTGGTCGCCGTTGCGGCAACAGCCCTGCCCTGCGGCGACTACAGCGCCGACAGTGGCTTGATCGATGCGCTGTCCTTCGGTGATCAAGGCTTGGTGTCGATGCTCGGCAATGGCGTGCTGCGCGCCCGCCTGCAGGACGGTGCCGTCCACATCCGCCACGACAAAGGCGGCGACTTCGTGCTGCAACCGCTGGCCGATGGCCGCCTGCTGGGCGTGGATACATGGAGCCGTTACGCGCTGTACCAGCGCAACGGCGGCGCAACCCACTGCGATGCACCGGTGCAGTACGTCGAAACGCCGCTGCCGCAAGACTGCCCGCTCGGCAGCGACCCACAGGCCTGCTGCGCTGCCGGCAAGTTGCAGGGCTGCAACACGCTGGGGCACCACAAAGCACTGGCCGGCGACTGGGATGGCGCCGCCCCCTATTACCTGAATTTGTGCCGTGCCGGTGTGCGTGCCGGTTGCGAGAACCTGCGCACCGTTTATGAAAACACCGGTGATGAGGACATCCCGGGCAAGTTGCTGGCCCTGTGCAAACAGGACGGCAAAGGCACGCATGTGGCCTGCGACCTGCATGAAACCACCGACTGGGCAATGCTCGGTCTGGACGCGCAGCTGATGCAGATGCAGGCAGTCGAGCCGGTTGAAGCAGACGCAACGCCCACCGATGCCAGCAACCGCAAGTCTCCGCGCAAGTAAACTTGCGTCCGCCAACCATCGGCAGCCCGCACCCGAGTATCCACATGAACGATTTTGAACGCGTACGCGACTACCTCACCGGTTTGCAGGACCGCATCTGCGACGCCATCGAACAAGCCGATGGGCAAGCCCGTTTCATCGAAGATCGCTGGCAACGCGCTCAGCCCGGTGCGCAAGGTGACACTGGCCCATCCCTGAGCGGCGATCGCTCCCGGCCTCCTGCCTCACGCGATACTGGCCCGTCCCTGGGCGGCGGTGGCCGCACCCGCGTGCTGCGCGATGGCGCGGTGTTCGAGCAGGCCGGCATCGGTTTCTCCGACGTCTCCGGCACCCGCCTGCCGCCCTCCGCCTCGGCCCATCGCCCGGAGCTGGCCGGCGCCTCGTGGCGCGCCTGCGGCGTATCGCTGGTGTTCCACCCGCGCAACCCCTACCTGCCCACCACCCACGCCAACGTGCGCTACTTCCAGGCCGAACGCGACGGCAAGGCGGTGGCGGCCTGGTTCGGCGGCGGTTTCGACCTGACCCCGTTCTACCCATTCGACGAGGACGTGCAGCACTGGCATGCAGTGGCGCGCGACTTGTGCGCGCCGTTCGGCGCCGACCGCTACGCCGAACACAAGCGCTGGTGCGACGAATACTTCTTCCTCAAGCACCGCAACGAGACGCGCGGCGTCGGTGGCTTGTTCTTCGACGACCTGCAAGGCGATTTCGAGCGCGACTTCGCCTATCTGCAAGCGGTGGGCAAGGGCTTCCTCGATGCCTACCTGCCCATCGTCGCGCGCCGCAAGGACGTGCCGTACGGCGAGCGCGAGCGCGAGTTCCAGTTGTACCGGCGTGGCCGCTATGTCGAGTTCAACCTCGTCCATGACCGAGGCACCCTGTTCGGCCTGCAAAGCGGTGGCCGCAGCGAGAGCATCCTGATGAGCCTGCCGCCGCGCGTGCGCTGGGAATATGGCTACCAACCGGAAGCCGGCAGCGACGAGGCGCGGCTGGCCGGGTACCTCGTCCCGCGCGAGTGGGCGTGACGCTGTACGCGCCAGTCAGGATGGCTGGCGCGGCACGATGGTGATGTCGCCGTTGGTTTCCTGCAGCACCGGCTCGCCTTCGACCAGCCGCTCCATGCGCCGGCTGCGGCTGGCGAGCCAGCCCACGGCATGGCTGATTGCCGTCAAGGTCGTCGCCAGAAGCAGGCCGCCAGCCAGATCAAGGCCATCACGCACATCGCCCATGGCTACCGCGATGACGCCGGCTTCTTCCTCAAGATCCGGGCTGCCTTTCCAGGAGCTGGGAGATGAGCTATAAAAAAGCCCCGTCGATCAGGGGGGATCGACGGGGCCGGGAGCGGAGACTTGGGGAGGAATCCCCGCTCGGAGATCTGCTCCAGGGGATGGGAGAGATCTGGGACAGGCGTTGCGCCTGTCGCGGACTATATGACCACTCCGTACATTGATGGTTCGTGAAGAATGCGCGTGTTTTTCGGAAAGATTAAGGAGCGATTCATTCGCATGTTTTCATTGCGATTTTTGAATGCGCGCGCCGTGACGCAACGTTCCATTCATGCACCCAAACCCGTTAAAAAACCGGAAATCCACCCCAGCGATCACGAAGCCGGCCGCGCGGGACATGCACTTCCGGTGGCCGCCGCCACGCGCCAGCGAAATGAATGGCTATGACGGACGTTGTCAGTGCGCCTCATCCCAGTTATTCCCCACCCCGCTGTCCACCACCAGCGGCACCTTCAACGTCGCCGCAGCCGTCATCCGCGCTTCCACTTCGCCGCGCAGCACGTCGATGAAATCGACGTCGGCTTCGAACACCAGTTCGTCGTGCACCTGCATGATCATCTGCGCACGCGCGCGGTGGCCGGCCAGCCAGTCATCGACGCTGACCATCGCCCGCTTGATGATGTCCGCCGCCGTACCTTGCATCGGCGCGTTGATCGCGGCGCGCTCGGCACCGGCGCGCAGGTTCTGGTTGCGGGCGTGGATGTCGTTCAAATACAGGCGGCGGCCGAACAGCGTTTCCACGTAACCCTGCTCGCGTGCTTGGCTGCGCATACGCTCCATGAAATCGCGCACTGCCGGATAGCGGCTGAAATACAGCGCCACGTAATCCTGCGCCTGGCCGCGGTCGATGCCGAGGTTTTTCGCCAAACCGAACGCGCTCATGCCGTACATCAGGCCGAAGTTGATTGCCTTGGCGGCGCGGCGCTCGTTCGGTGTGACCTCTTCCAGCGCGCGCCCGAACACTTCGGCGGCGGTGGCGCGGTGCACGTCCATGCCCTGTTCGAAGGCATGGATCAGGCCCGGGTCTTCAGACAGGTGGGCCATGATGCGCAGCTCGATTTGCGAGTAATCGCAAGCCAGCAGCTTGCGCCCCGTCGGGGCGACGAAGGCGCGGCGAATGCGGCGGCCATCGTCGGTGCGAATCGGGATGTTTTGCAGGTTGGGGTCGGAGCGAGGACAGCCGCCCGGTGGCCGCGCCGGATTGGTGGTAGCTGGTGTGCACGCGGCCCGTCACCGGGTTCACCATTTCCGGCAACTTGTCGGTGTAGGTGCTGCGCAGTTTGGCCAAACCGCGATAGTCGAGAATCACGCGCGGCAGTTCGTGTTGTTCGGCAATCGCTTCCAGCGCTTCTTCGTTGGTGGAAGGCTGGCCCTTGGGCGTTTTCACCAAGGCCGGCAAACCAAGTTCGTCGAACAACACCGCTTGCAACTGCTTGGGCGAATCGAGGTTGAAGGTGTGGCCGGCCAACTCGGTGGCCTTTTGCTGCGCGGCCAACATGCGCGTGGAAAGTTCGGCGCTTTGCCGGCGCAGTTCCGCGCTGTCGATGCACACGCCGTTGGCTTCGATGCGCGCCAGCACCGGCACCAGCGGCATTTCGATGTCCGTGGTACACCGTTTCCAGCGTTGGCTCGGCCTGTAGCTGCGGCGATAACACACGGTGCAAACGCAGGGTGATATCGGCATCTTCGGCGGCATAGGCGCTGGCTTCGTCAATGCCCACCTGCGAGAACGAAATCTGCTTCGCACCCTTGCCGGCCACATCCTCAAAACGGGTAGTGGTGTAGCCGAGGTAGCGCTGCGCCAGCGAATCCATGTCGTGGCGGGTGGCGGTGGAATTGAGCACGAAGCTTTCCAGCATGGTGTCGTCGGCATAACCGCGCACCTCGATGCCGTAGCGGCGCAATACGTGGATGTCGTACTTGCCATGCTGGCCGAGTTTTTTCTTCGCCGCGTCTTGCAGCAACGGGCGCAGTGCGTCCAATACCTGCGTCAACGGCAGTTGCGTGGGCGCGCCGGGGTAGTCGTGGCCAACCGGAATGTAAGCACCCTTGCCGGGCTCGACCGACAGGCTGATGCCGACGAGGTTGGCGCGCATGGCATCCAACGCATCGGTTTCGGTATCGAAGGCAAACTCGTCGGCGGCGTGCAGGCGTTGCAGCCATGCCTGTAGCTGCTCACTGCTCAGCACGGTTTCGTATTCGCCCTTCGCAGATAGTGCCGCATCCACCTCGCCGATGGGCGCGGCATCGGCGGCTTTGGCGTAACCGGCGGCGGTGCCGCGCAGGCTGCCGGTGTTGGCTTCGGCCACTTCCGGCAGTGCGGCTGCGCCACCCAATTCGCGCAGCGCTTGAGTGAAACCGTAGCGGCTGTAGAGGCCACGCAGCGCTTCGGCGTCTTGCTCGCGCAATTGCAAGTCGCGCGGACCTTGTTCCAGTGCGACGTCGGTGCGAATCGTCACCAAATCACGGTTCAACGGCAGCCGTGGCAGCGCGGCGCGCAGGTTCTCGCCAATCTTGCCTTTCATCGTCGGCGCGGCGGCCATTACGCCGTCGAGCGTGGCGTATTCGGCCAGCCATTTGGCGGCGGTCTTGGGGCCGCACTTTTCCACGCCGGGCACGTTGTCCACGGTGTCGCCCATCAAGGCGAGGTAATCGACGATCTGCGCGGCGCGCACGCCAAATTTGTCCATTACCGCCGCGTCCGAATCGGTGCGGCTGCCGGTCATGGTGTTGACCAGCACCACACCGGGGCGCACCAGCTGGGCGAAATCCTTGTCGCCGGTGGAGATGGTGACTTCCAGCCCATCGGCGGCGCCGGCCAGCGCCAGCGTGCCGATCACGTCGTCAGCCTCCACGCCCGGCACACGCAGGATGTCGATGCCCAGCGCGTGCACGATGTCGCACATCGGCTGCACTTGCGAACGCAGTTCGTCGGGCATCGGCGGGCGGTTGGCCTTGTACTCGGCGTACATGTCGTCGCGGAAGGTCTTGCCCGGCGCATCAACCACGAAGGCGACGTAATCGGGTTTTTCCTTCAGCGTGGCACGCAGCATGTTGACCACGCCGAACAACGCGCCGGTAGGCTCGCCGGCGGCGTTGGACAGCGGCGGCAGCGCGTGGAAGGCACGGTACAGGTAACTGGAACCGTCAATCAGGACTAATCTGCTCATGCGCCGATTCTACGCGGCGAACGCGCGCGGGCCGTGCGCACGGGCCATAATCGACACCTACCGATGCGAGGAGTTGCCGCGATGAAACACTTGATGCTGATTCCGCTGCTGGCACTGGCCGCGTGCGCCACCACCGGCCACGATGCCGACGCGCCACCAGTGGACGTGAAGGGTGCTGAAATCACCCGCAAAGCGCTGGAAAACGGCGACACCATCGAGGAATACCGCGTCGCCGGCCAGTTGCGCATGGTCAAGGTGACGCCGGCACGCGGCGCGCCGTTCTACCTGTACGACCGCAATGGCGATGGCCGCATGGACGGCAACAAGGATGGCGTTTCGCCGGTGTATTGGAAGCTTTATAGCTGGTGATGGCTGCCGAATGTGGCCGGTGCTACCGCCCGGCCAAGGCCGGGCATTACAGGGCAGACAATTGGCGATACGCCGTCGCCCGGCCAACGGTCGGGCGCCACTGGCATCTTCTTTGTCTCAACGAATCACCAACACCGGCACGGTGCTGCGTGCCAGCACCTCAGCGGTTTGGCTGCCGAGCAACACGCGGCTCATGCCACGCCGGCCATGCGAGGTCATCACGATGAGGTCGCTGTTGCAGCCAGTGGCGGTGTCGATGATGCCGTCGGCGGCATAGCGGTCGAGCACGTGGTGGGCTTTCGGGTCGCTGACTCCAGCGGCGGTCGCCGCGTCCAGCGCTGGCGCCAGAATCTTCTGCGCAGCGTCCTCGCGCTCCTGCTTGTATTCGTCGCTGGCCAGGTAACCCGCGCTCCAGCCCATCGCGTCGTACATGCCCGCGGCCCACGGCTCGAAAACGGTGACGATATCCACCTGCGCGCCTAGCTGCGCAGCCAATTCCAAACCCTTGCTCAAGCCCTTGGCGGCCAGTTCGGAACCATCGGTGGCAATCAGGATACGTGCATACATGACAACTCTCCTTCGGAAGGATGGGTGACCACGATTGCACACCCGGCGTTACCGCCGCGCATTGCGTTCGATCAAATGGTGTTGGGGCCGCGCCCCACCACCCGGCCGTGCCTATTCAAGAACGTATCGAACAGCCGCGCATTGCTGCCATGCGATTCCCCGGATTCAGCCATGTCCCGGCCAGCGCCCCCGGCAGCACAATGGTGCTTTCCTCCCAGGCGCGCCCAGCCATGCAACCCACCTTGTTGTCACTGCTGATTTGCCTCGCCCCGGCAGCGGTGGCCTCCTGCCCGCTGGCCGCCACCGAGCCCGCTACCTGGAGCAAGCTCCGCCAGCAGGATTTCGACGTCGGTGATGCTGCGCGCATCCGCCCCTTGGCGCTGGCCCTGCTGCCCTGCCTGTCATCGCCCGACCCAACGGTGCGCGACGACACCGCGCTGGCCGCTCTGGCCGCATGGATGCGCGGCGGCCTGCTCGATGCAGCGGCGCTGCGTGACCTGCGCGAACGCGGTTACGCGCAACTGGAAGCCGGCGATGCCGAAGGCTTTGCCGCCCCCTTCACCGCACTGGCGCTGGCCGAAATCGCCCGCACGGACCGCCGCGCGGCATGGATGGACGACGCCGAACGCGCGGCGATGGTCGAACACGCTGCACGCCATCTCGAACAGGTACGCGACTACCGCGGCCACGACCCGGACGCAGGCTGGCGCCATGGCGTCGCCCACGGTGCCGACTGGCTGATGCAGTTGGCGCTGAACCCGGCACTGACGCAGCCGCAACTGGAGCGGATGCTCGCCGCCATCGCCAGCCAAGCGGTACCAACAACGTCGCATGCCTATGTCGAAGGCGAATACGAACGGCTGGCGCGACCGGTGCTGTTCATTGCCCGGCGCGGACTACACGACGAAAACGACTGGCGGCAATGGCTGTCGCGCACCACCGCACAGCTGGAGGAAGCCGGCCCGGCATGGCGCGACCGCGACTGGTTGGCACGGCGGCACAACCTGCTGGTGTTCCTTGCAGTGCTGAACACGCAAATCGACCTGAACCCCGACCCCACGCTGCTGCCGTTGCAGCAAGCGGTGCAGGCAACGCTGCGGACCATGCCCTGATTCATCGGATAGGGGAACAGGCCGCCAGAGGCGCGGGCGTGTTGCTGCTGCCCGGTCGCAGCCACCTGTCACCCAGCGAGTTGCGCAACCTGCTGCGCCTGTGGCGGCAGGGCGCACGGGCGATGGACGAACGCCGCCAGCGTTGCCTGCGCGTCCTGCTGTCGTTTCTGGTGCCATTGCAGGCCGGAATCGTCGGCCTGCTCGAACGCTGCCCGGGCCGCAGCCGGCAGCGCAAATTGCAGGTACTGGCGCGCCTGCAACGCACGCGTCTATTCCTCGAGGGCAATGCGCACCGCAGCGTGCGCTTGGCCGAACTGGCCGAACTGAGCAGCCTGTCGGTCTGCCATTTCGCCAAGACCTTCCAGTCGCTGTACCGGGAAAGCCCGCTGGCCGCCAACCAGCGCCTGCGGCTGGAACGCGCCTGCCGGTTGCTGGCCTCCACGCCATTGTCGGTGTCCGACATTGGCCATGCCTGCGGCTTCGACAGTTGTTGCAGCTTCTCGCGCGCGTTCAGCAACCGCTACCGGCAACCACCCTCACGCTACCGCCGTGCCGCGGCGGCTCACAGCGCGGTCAGGTTGGCATAGGCCATCACCAGCCATTTGCTGCCGGCCTCGGCAAACTCCACCTGCACGCGGGCGTGCGCGCCGCTGCCTTCGTAGTCGGTGACCATGCCTTCGCCGAACTTGGGGTGGCTGACCAATGCGCCGAGTTTCAGCGGCGGCGCTTCCAGCGCGGCGTGGCCGGCGTTGCGGCTGGCACCGAGTGAGGCGGGGCGCGAGACCTGCACCTTGGGGCGCACCTCGTGCAGCAACTCACGCGGGATTTCACGCAGGAAGCGCGACGGCAAGCTGTAGTTGTCCTGCCCGTGGATGCGGCGCGATTCGGCATAGCCCAGCACCAGCTTCTGGCGGGCGCGGGTAATGCCGACATAAGCGAGGCGGCGCTCCTCTTCCAGCCGCCCGCTTTCTTCCAACGAACGCGCGCCGGGGAACAAGCCTTCTTCCATGCCGGCGAGAAACACCAGCGGAAACTCCAAGCCCTTGGCCGAGTGCAGCGTCATCAACTGCACGCCTTCTTCGCCGGCCTGCGCCTGGCCTTCGCCGGCCTCCAGCGAGGCGTAGGACAGGAAGGCGACCAGTTCGCTCATGTCCTGCGCGCCTTCTTCCACGTCATCCTCGCGACGGAGGAAACGCGAAGCCACCGACACCAGTTCGTCGAGGTTGTCGCTGCGCGATTCCGAATCCAGCGTATTGCGGCTTTCCTTGCTCCAATGCTCGCGCAAGACCGAACGCACCAGCACGTGATCGATGCGTTCGGCCAGCGTCATTTGCGCAGTTTCACCGCTGATTTGGTGAATCAGATTGAGAAAGCCGGCCAACGCATTCTTCGCGCGCGAAGTGAGGTCGTTGCCTTGCGTGGCCAGCATGGCCGCTTCCCACAGCGATAGCGCTTGCGCGCGAGCAATACGCCGCACTTCGTCCAGCGTGCGCTCGCCAATGCCGCGCGTGGGCGTGTTCACCGCGCGCTCAAATGCGGCATCGTCGCTGCGGTTGGTCAGCAGCCGCAGGTAGGCCAGCGCGTCCTTGATTTCGGCACGCTCGAAAAAGCGCATGCCGCCATACACGCGGTACGGCACTTGTTCGGACAACAAGGCTTCTTCAAACGCGCGGGATTGCGCGTTGGAGCGATACAACACGGCGACGTCGCCATAACTGCCGCCGTCACGCACCCATTGCCGCGCGCGCTCGACCAGATAACGCGCCTCGTCCATCTCGTTGTAGGCGGCGAACAGGTCGATGGATTCGCCATCGCCGCTGTCGGTCCACAACTGCTTGCCGATGCGGCCGGGGTTGTGTGCGATCACCGCGTTGGCGGCGTTGAGGATGTTGGCGCTGGAACGGTAGTTCTGTTCGAGGCGGATGGTCTGCGCGCCGGGGAAATCCTTCAGGAACTGCTGCACGTTCTCGACCTTCGCACCACGCCAGCCGTAGATGGCCTGGTCGTCGTCGCCGACCACGAACACGTTGCCCGAATCACCGGCCAGCACGCGCACGAAGGCGTACTGGATGGCGTTGGTGTCCTGGAATTCGTCCACCAAAATCTCGCCGAAGCGCGTGCGGTAATGCGCCAGCAACGCCGGGTTGTCGCGCAGCAGTTCATGCGCGCGCAGCAGCAGCTCGGCGAAATCCACCAAACCGGCGCGGTCGCAGCGTTGCTGGTATTCGGCGTAGCACTGGCGCATCGCTTCCAGCCACGCATCGTGCGGCTCGGGCTGGATGTGTTGCGGGCGGCGGCCTTCGTCCTTTTGCTGGTTGATCCACCACGCGACCTGCTTGGGCGGGTATTTGCCGTCGTCCAGTTCCAGCGCCTGCACCACGCGCTTGACGAGGCGCAGTTGGTCGTCCGAATCCATCACCTGGAAGGCTTCGGGCAGCTTGGCGTCATTCCAGTGCAAGCGCAGCAGCCGGTGCGCCAAACCGTGGAAGGTGCCAATCCACATGCCGCGCGCGCCATTGCGCAGTTGCAGGTCGATGCGCTGGCGCATCTCGCCGGCGGCCTTGTTGGTGAAGGTCACCGCGAAGATGCCGTGGGTCGGCACGCCATGCACTTCGTGCAGCCACGCAATACGGTGGGTGAGCACGCGGGTCTTGCCGGAACCGGCGCCGGCAAGGATCAGGTAATGACCGGGAGGCGCGGAAACGGCCTCGCGCTGGGCCGGGTTCAGCCCATCAAGCAGGTGGGAAACATCCATCGGTGCATTTTAGCCGGATGCCGCGGGTGCCTGATCGCAGGGGCAACACAAGCCGTGGCCGCGCCTCATCGGAAAAACCTCATCGCGACTTGCGTCGCTGCTACGCGAGTCCACCCAGCAGAGCCTGCGCCGCGTGCGCGGCCTGCGCGCGCAGTTCGGGGATGGCCAGGCTTTCCCACAACGTGCCGATACGCAGGCTGCCCACCACCCGGATGCGTGCATCGACCACGCCATCGGCGTCGAGCAGGCTGCCATCGGCGCTGCTGTCGATACCGATGCCATGCGGGCCGGGGCGGGCAATGCCGCTGCCCAGCAGGTGTTGCAGCAGCGGGTTGCGCATGGCCTGCGCGCGCATTTCCACGCCGGTGGCGTTGATGACGCATTGCGCGTCCAACTGGAATGGCTGCCGGTGCCGGTCGAGCACGCCCAATTGCACGCAGCCACCTTCGGCAATCACCGTTTCCAGCCGGCCACGATGCAGGTGCAGGCGGCCCTGCTGTTGCAGTTCCACCAGCCGTGCGTGCACCGGCGCGGCAATGCGGTGGCGGTGCACGTCCCAGTAGCGCACCACGTGGCGCAGGAAACGGCGCTGGTCGTCGAAAGACAGTGTTTGCCACAACGCCTGCCCCAGCGGGCGGATACGCTCCATCACGCTCTGCCACGGGATACCGCGCGCCGCCGCGTCGGCGGCATGGCGGCGCAGCACGTGCAGGCGCTGGCGCAGGGTCATTGCCAGCAGCGGTTGCGGGTCGTAATCGGCCGCCACGCCATGGGCGTGCGGCAGCGGCAGCAGCGCGTGGCGCGAGAGCACGTGCACCTTGCCGCGATGCCCGGTGGCGGCCAGCGAAGCCACGCTGTCGGCCATGCTCAGCCCGGAGCCGACGATGACCACGTCCGCATTCGCGGCAACGCCGCGCACCGCGTCAAAATCCCAGGCCTCGATGCACTTGCCCGCAGGCAGCGCACCGGCACCACGCGCGGGCAGCGGGCGCAGCGCGTTGCCGCTGCACAGCGCCACGGCGTTGGCGCACACCCGTTGGCCCGAATCCAGTTGCAGCACGATGCCGCCGGCCTGCTTGTCCATCGCCACTACCCGGCCGGCGCGCACGTCCAACTGCGCCGGGCTGGCATCCACCGCCTGCTGCAAGCGCTGGCGCAGGTAGCCGGCGTAATGCAGGCGCGGGACGAAAGCCTGCGCCAGTGCATCGCGCGCCACCCTGGGGAATGCGCCGCGTTCGACCAGATAGTCGAGGAAATCATCGGGGCGATCGGGGAAGCCGCTCATCCGGCCGGCCGGCACGTTGAGCAGGTGCTCCGGGTGGCCGGTGGCATAGGCCACGCCACGGCCCAGCGGCAGCTGCGGCTCGATGATCGCCACCCGCAGCCCGGCAGGAGCGCCACGCAGCACGCCGATTGCGGCAAGCGTGCCGGCGCCGCCGCCGCCGATGATCGCGATATCGCAGGGCTGCGCTTGGTCGAAATTCGTCATCGGCCGATTGTAGGTGATGCGCGACCGGCGGCTTGATGACGATCGGGTGACCGCAGGTGCGATGCCATGCCGACCAATGGCCGTCAATCCACGGATTCCCGCAACCGGAAACAAGAAACCCGCCTTGCGGCGGGTTTCATGCGGAACGGCGCAGGGCAATCCTCGCGGATTACTTGATCTTGCCTTCCTTGTACAGCACGTGCTTGCGAACCACCGGGTCGTACTTCAGGAATTCCATCTTCCCGGGGGTGTTCTTCTTGTTCTTGTCCGTGGTGTAGAAGTGGCCGGTACCGGCCGAGGAAATCATACGGACCTTGTCGCGCTTGCCTGCCATGATTATTTACTCCTCAGACCTTTTCGCCACGAGCACGCAGCTCTGCCAAAACGGCGTCGATGCCGTTCTTGTCGATGGTGCGCAACGCGTGCGCGGAAACACGAAGCTTGACCCAGCGGTTCTCGCTGGCAACCCAGAAACGGCGCTCGTGCAGGTTCGGCTGGAAGCGACGACGGGTCTTGTTGTTGGCGTGCGAGACGTTGTTACCCGTCTGCACCTTCTTGCCGGAAACTTGGCAAACTCGGGACATTGCGCACCTCGGTAATGTCGGTTGTCTCTTCCTTGGCCAGGAAGAGGGCGGCCCCTGCGGTTGCCCGCCACACGTCGAGGGAATGGAAAGGGTCACGCCGGCGTTGGGCAGTGCGGGGACGTGCTCCCGGCACCGCCGCCCGGACTTAACCGGACACAGCGAGTCGCGCATTATGCGGCAGCGCGGGACGCCTTGCAAGTTGTCCACAGGACGGGGCGTGGCCCGCCCTCACCCGGCCGCGTGCAGCTCCCGCCACGCCGCACGCGCCACCCGCCAGGCCGAGCGCAGGAACAGCAGGAGCAAGGCCACGGCGATCAGCAGGTCCGGCCAGCCGGCGCCGAAGGCCCCTACCGCCAGCGCGGCCAGGATCACCGCGCCGCCTTCATAAACGTCATTGAGCGAGCAGGCCCAGGCCGAGGCGAGGTTGATGTCGCCCTGCCGGTACGGCCACAGCAGGCGCAGGCACAGCAGGTTGGCGGCCAGGTTCAGCAACGCGGCGATGCCCATGCTCTCGAACAGCGGCAGGTGCGGGTGCGCCAGCTTCCAGCCGATGCCCGCCGCCACCGCCAGCGCGGCACAGAGGATGAAGGCCGCCTTGAGCATCGCCACCCGCGCCTTGGCGGCAAGGCTGGCACCGACCACCGCGAGGCTCAACGCATAGGTCAGCGCATCGCCGAGGTTGTCGAGGCTGCCCGACAGCAGCGAGGCCGAGCCGCTGTGCCAGGCCGCCAGCATCATCATCACGAAGGTGAGCAGGTTGATAGCCAGCACCTGCCAAAGCACGCGCCGCTGCCGCGCCTGCATGCGCTCGACTTCCAGCGTCTTGCCGCAACCGCAACACTCGCTCATGCCAACTCCCGCCCGCTCATGACGCGGCATTGTCGCGCCGGTGCAGCCAGCGGTACAGCACCGGCAGCACCAGCAAGGTCAGCACGGTGGAGGAAACAATGCCGCCAATCACCACCGTCGCCAGTGGCCGCTGCACTTCCGAGCCGGCACCGACGTTGAAGGCCATCGGCACGAAGCCCAGCGAGGCCACCAGCGCGGTCATCAGCACCGGGCGCAGGCGGCCCAGTGCGCCGTCGCGCACGGCTGCGTCCAGCGTATGCCCGGTTTGGCGCAGTTGCCGCACGAAGCTGACCATCACCAGCCCGTTGAGCACCGCCACGCCGGACAGGGCAATGAAACCCACGCCCGCCGAAATCGACAGCGGTATGCCGCGCAGCGCCAAGGCCAGCACGCCGCCGGTGAGCGCCAACGGCACGCCGCTGAGCACGATGGCCGCATCGCGCGCAGAGCCGAACGCCCAGAACAGCAGCGCGAAAATCAGCGCCAAGGTCAGCGGCACCACCACCGCCAAGCGCTGGCTGGCCGCAATCAACTGCTCGAAGCTGCCGCCGTAATCGACCCAGTAGCCGGCCGGCAGCTTCACCTGTGCGTCGATGGCCCGTTGCAGTTCGCCGACGAAGCCGCCGAGGTCACGGTCGCGCACGTTGGCGGTGACGACGATGCGGCGCTTGCCGTTGTCGCGGTTGATCTGGCTCGGGCCTTCGCTGCTGTCGATGCCGGCCAGTTCGCGCAGCGGCACGGTGGCCGGCGTGCCGGAGCGCCAACTGGCGCCGCGGCTGGCCTCGTCGTGCTGGCCGTCGGCCAGCGCCGGTGCCAGCGACACCGGCAGGTCGGCCAGCGCCGCCGGGTCCTGCCGCAACGCCTCGGGCAGGCGCACCACGATGTCGAAACGGCGGTCGCCCTCGAACAACTGCCCGGCCACTTCACCGCCTATCGCGGTGGCAACGGTGGCCTGCACCTGCCCCGGGTTGAGGCCGTAGCCGGCCAGCTTCTGCCGGTCCGGGGTGATGGTCAGCAACGGCAGGCCACTGGTCTGTTCCAGCCGCACGTCGGCCGCGCCCGGCACGCCGGCAGCCACCTTCTCGATGCGCCGGCCGACGTCCATCAGCGTGTCCAAATCATCGCCATAGAGCAGCACCGCCACGTCGGCACGCACGCCGGAAATCAGCTCGTTCATGCGCATTTGAATCGGCTGGGTGAACTCGTAGTTGTTGCCCGGCAGTTCCTCCACCGCCGCTTCCAATTCGGCCAACAAGGTGGCGCGTGGTTTGCGCGGGTCGGGCCAGTCGCTGCGCGGTTTCAGCATGATATAGGTGTCGGCCACCGATGGCGGCATCGGGTCGGAAGCCACTTCCGGCGTGCCGATTTTCGAGAACACCGTGGCCACTTCCGCTTGTTGCAGCAGGCGTCGTTCGATTTGCGTCTGCATGTGCACCGATTGGCTCAAGCTGGTGCCGGGAATGCGCATGGCGTGCATCGCCACGTCGCCTTCGTCGAGATTGGGTACGAACTCGCTGCCCAGCCGGGTTGCCAGCAGGCCGCAGCCGACTACCAACAGCAATGCGCCCGCCACCACCCAACGCCCACGCCGCAGGGCGAAGGTGAGCAGCGCTTGGTAACGGCGACGCAGCCACGCCATCAAGCGATTTTCCCGCTCCTGCACGCGGCCACCGAGGAACAGCGCAATCGCCGCCGGCACGAAAGTCAGGCACAGCAGCATCGCACCACTCAAGGCCAGCACCACGGTGACCGCCATCGGGTGGAACATTTTTCCTTCCACGCCGGTGAGGGCGAAGATGGGTAGGTACACGGCGGTGATGATGCCAAGGCCAAACAAGCTGGGGCGAATGACCTCGGCGGTGGCGGCGGCGGTCTCGGCGAAGCGCTCGTCGCGCGTCATCGCCCGGCCCAGTGCATGTGTGCGTTCACCGAAACGACGCAGGCAGTTCTCGATGATGATGACCGCGCCATCGACGATCAGGCCGAAATCCAGCGCGCCCAAACTCATCAAATTGGCCGACACGCCACCGCGCGCCATGCCGGTGAGGGTGAACAGCATCGCCAGTGGAATCACCGCAGCGGTAATCAGCGCGGCGCGGAAGTTGCCCAGCAACAGGAACAACACCACGATGACCAGCAGCGCGCCTTCCAGCAGGTTCTTCGCCACGGTGGCGATGGTGCGCCCCACCAGTGCAGTGCGGTCGTAACTGGCGGTGACGGTGACCCCGACGGGCAGGCTGCGTTGCGCTTGCTCCAACTTCGCCGCCGCAGCCTGCGCCACCTGCCGGCTGTTGGCACCGACCAACATCATCACCGTGCCCATCACCACTTCGTGGCCGTTCTGGGTGGCCGCGCCGCTGCGCAATTCGCTGCCGTCGGCGACGCTGGCAACGTCATGCACGTGTATCGGCACGCCTTCGCGGCGGGCCAGCACGATGTCGCCAATTTGTTGCACATCGGCCACCTGTCCCGGAATGCGCACGAGGAACTGCTGGCCGTTGCGTTCGATATAGCCCGCGCCCACGTTGCGGTTGTTGGTTTCGACCGCCGCCACCACGTCTTCCAGGGTGAAGCCCAGCGCGCGCAAACGCGCCGGGTCGGGCGTGATATGCACTTGCCGCTGGTAACCGCCGATGCTGTTGACCTCGGTGACGCCGGCCACGCTGCGCAACTGCGGGCGTATCACCCAATCCTGCAAGGTACGCAAATCGGTGGCGGTGTAGGCGCTGCCGTCGGCCTTGCGCGCGGCGGGGTCGGCATCAATGGTGTAGGTGAAAATTTCGCCAAGGCCGGTGGCGATTGGCCCCAGTTGCGGGTCGAGGTCTGCGGGCAGTTGCGAGCGCACTTGCTGCAAGCGCTCGGCCACTTGCTGGCGGGCGAAATACAAATCGGTGCCATCGACAAACACCACCGTCACCTGCGACAAACCGTAGCGCGACAACGAGCGCACGCGCTCCATTTTCGGCAAGCCGGCCATCGCCGTTTCCACCGCAAAGGTGATGCGCTGTTCGGCCTCCAATGGCGAATAGCCGGGAGCAGCGGTGTTGATTTGCACCTGCACGTTGGTGATATCGGGCGTGGCGTCGATGGACAGCCGGGTGAAACTCCAACTGCCCAGCAGCACCAACACACCAGTCAGCGCCAGCATCAACCAGCGGTGGGCGATGGCGGCGACGATGATGCGTTCAAGCAAACCATTGCGCGCGGCAGAATCAGTGGTCATGGCCTGCACCTGCCTTGCCGATGTCGGCCTTCACCGTGTAGCTCTGCTCGACCACCACTTGCTCACCGGCCTGCAAGCCTTGCGTTACTGCCACTTGCTTTGCATCGCGTGCGCCGAGGGTGACGGCGCGTGCGTGGTAGGTGTCGCCCTCACGCACGAACACCACCTCGCGCCCGTCCATGGTTTGCAAGGCGCTCAACGGCACCACCACGTCCGCCGGGGTGCTGGCCACGACGATGCGCGCGCGCACCGCTGCACCGGGCCGCCAGTGGCCGTCGTGGTTGTCGATGTTGGCGCGCGCCACCGTGCTTTGGCTGGCGGTGGCAGTGCCGGGCAATACCCGTTCGAGCGTGGTGTGCTGGCTGACGCCATCGGTCATGCGGGTGATGCTGACCGGCACGCCTGCGGTGATGTGCCCGGTGTCGGCACCGAAGATGTGCAAATCCACCCACAGCTTCGAGAGGTCGCCTATTTCGAACAACAACTGGCCTTCGCCGGCCACGCCGCCCACCTGCGCGTGCCGCGCCAGCACCACGCCGGAAATCGGCGCGTTGATGCTGTAGGTGGTCAGGCTCAGGTTGCTATCGATGCTGGCCAGTGCTTGGCCGGCGCGCACGGCATCACCGACGTTGGCACGCAGCGCGCGAATTGGGCCGGGGAAGCGCGCGGTGACTTGCGCGGTGCGGCCATCGATGGGGGCGAGCAAGCCCTGCACGTCGTGTTCGTCGGCAATGACGCCTGCGCCGACCGCCGCGCTGACGATGCCGGCGACCTGTGCGCGGGCAGCGGGAATGCTGGTTTGCTCGCGTGCGGCTTCGTCGGCGTGGTCGTCCTCCTCACCTTCGGCATGGGCATGGGTGTCATGCGCCGCAGACGTGGCGGTCGGCTTGCCAGCACATGCGGCAAGGCTGGCCAGCAGCATCAGTGCGGCGATGCGGGACAGCAGGCAAGGGTTGAATGCAGCCTTCATGGCGTGGCTCCTTCGGCAACGGTGGCGAGCAGCGGTTGCCCGGTGAGGCGTTGGATTTCAATCAGCGCGGTTTGCGCGGCGAGTGCGGCGTCGAGTTGGCGTTGCCGTGCTTCGATGTGCATGGCTTGCAACTGTGCCCATTCGAGATAGCTGATGGCACCAGCGCGCCATGCGTTTTCCGCACTTTTTTCGGCGCGTTGCAATTGCGGCAGCACGTCCCTGCCCATGCGTTGCACTTCCAGCCGCGCCACCCGGTAGCGGCCATGCGCCTCGGCCAGCGTTGCGTGCAATTGCAGCGCGCGGGATTCGCGTTCCACCGCCGTCATTGCCAGTTCCGCCTGCGCGGCGCGGATTTCCGGTTCGGCGCGGCGCGTGCTGCCCAATGCCAGGCTGAAAGCGGCGACCAATGCGCTGTCGCCGCTGCTGCGCTCGTTGCGCACGCCGAGTTGCCACGACACATCACTGCGTTGCTGGCTGCGCGCCAGTTGCAGTTGCGCTTCACGCACGCGCGCCTGCCCGGTGAATGCCGCAAGCTCCGGCGTATCCCGCAGCCATTGCGCCAGTTGTTGGAAATCCTGCAAGGCCGGCAGTTGCAGCGGGTCGCCGCTGGCGGTATCGAAATCCACCTCGCGCGCATTCCACAACGCGGCCAACGACAAGCGTGCGGCGTGGCCGGCGGCTTCGGCGCGGTCGCGGTCAATTTCTGCCTGTGCGAGTGCGGCCTGTGCGGTCAGCAAGGTGGATGCGGGTGAAGCCCCGGCCTGCAAGCGCTGGCGCGCGGCCTGCACGGCGCGGCGGCGTTGTTCGATATCGTCCAACGCAATGCGCTGGCGGGCGTGTGCAGCGGTAATGGCGAGGTAGCGGTGGGCCACTTCGGCCATCACATCCAAACGCGCAATTTCGCGCTGCGGGGCCAGTGCGTCGAGGTTGGCCTGCGCCATGGCGCGGCGCGCGTCGAGCTTGCCGCCGCGCTCAAGCACGCCGGCCAGCGTAACGGTGGCTTCGCTGCCACCAAAACCGCTGCGGGCACCGTTGCCAAGGGCGTTTTCGATTTCGACGCCAAACAGCAATGGCGGCTTGAAACCGGCCCCGTCATGGCGGGCTTGCGCGGCAGCGTGCTGCAACTCGGGCAGGCGCAGGTTGGGGTGAAGGCGGGCGACACGGCTGATGGCCGCGTCCAAGGTCAAAGGTGCAGGCGGCGACACCTGCGCAAAAGCGCACGGCGCAAGCGCCAAGGCCGCAATGGCGGCCAAGCGTTTCCACATGGTCAAACTCCGGGTTTCGGGAAAGATTCGTGGCGTCCGCAACGCGGACGTGGAATCAGGCCGAAATCGGAGGGCGCAACAGGCTTTCCAGCGGTGCCGGACGCCAGTTCGTGTCGCACGGTGTGGCGTTGGTCACCGGTAATGGTGTTGCCACGTCCCACACCGGCGCGGCGAACGGCAGCACGCCGCCGTGGCCGTGGCAATGGCCGCAATGCACCAGCAGGTGCAGCAGGCTCGCCGCTTCGTCATCGCCGTGGTCGGCGTCGGTTTCGTCCAGCACATGCGCATCGGCATGGTCGGCGTGGCTGGCCGCGTGCAACTCGCCCAACGCCGACACCAGCGTGCCGCCGACGCTGCCCAGCGCGACCACCGCCAGCATCAGCAGGCGAAGCAGCAACGGCGAACGGCGGCGCAAGAGGGCGAGCATGCGCGGCAGGATAGCCAGCGTCCCGTGCGTTACACAATTGCCGGGGCCGTGACGACTTCGTGCGCAACGAGGCGAAAGCCGGCCCTGCGCGGCCGACGCATGCGCTCCCGGACCTGTTGCACTCGTCGCCATGGCGCGTCGGGGGCGCAGCCCCGGCCTGCTCCGGTGCAGGCTCAGGCCTGCTTGCGCTCCTCGATCCACGCCTTGATCTGCTGCTCCAGCACCGGCAGCGGCACCGAGCCCTGTTTCAGCACGGTGTCGTGGAAAGACTTGATGTCGAACTTGTCGCCCAGTTCCTTCTCGGCCCGCGCGCGCAGCTTGACGATGGCGATCTCGCCGAGCTTGTAGCTCAACGCCTGCGCCGGCCACGAGATGTAGCGATCGACCTCGGTGGTCACTTCGTGCTCGCTCAACGCGGCATGGTCGCGCAGGTAGGCCAGCGCCCGCTCGCGGGTCCAGCCATAGTGGTGCACGCCGGTGTCGATGACCAGCCGCGCGGCGCGCCACATTTCGTAGGTCAGGCGGCCGAACTCCTCGTAAGGCGTCTGGTAGATGCCCATTTCCTCGCCGAGCTTCTCGCAGTACAGGCCCCAGCCCTCGCCGTAGGCGGAGATGTAGTTGTTGCGGCGGAACTCGGGCTGTTCACCTTGCTCGGCCGCCAACGCGCCCTGCATGGCATGGCCGGGGTCGGATTCGTGCAGGGTCAGCGCCGGCAGGTTGTACAGCGGGCGCGAAGGCAGGTCGTAGGTGTTGACCCAGTAGGTGCCCATGCCGCCGCGGCCAGCGGTCCAGAACGGGGCGATGTCCGGCGGCACCGGCACGATGGTGAAGCGCCCGCGCGGCAGGGTGAAGTATTTGCCGAGCACGGCGTCGGCACGCTTGGAGATCCATGCCGCGTGCGCCAGCAGTTCTTCCGGCGTCTTCGCGTAGAACTGCGGGTCGGTGCGCAGGAAATGCAGGAAATCGGCGAAGCGGGTCTCCGGGCTGTTGCCGGTGAAGCCGGTCTTGTCGATGACCGCGTCCATCTCCTTGCGGATGCGCGCCACTTCGGCCAGGCCCACCGCGTGGATCTGCTGCGGGCTCATGTCCAGCGTGGTGTATTCGCGGATCTGCTGGCGGTAGAACGCCTTGCCGCCGGGCATTTTTTCCGCGGCCAGCGTGGTGCGCGCCTGCGGCACGTATTCCTCGCGGAAGAACGCGAGCAGCTTGCCGAAGGCGGGGATCACGCTGCCGGCGATGGCCTGCCGCGCTTCGTCACGCAGCTTCTGCTGCTCGTCGGCGGGGATGCCCGCCGGCAGCTTCTCGAACGGTGCATACAGCGGCGACTCGGCCGGGTCCTTCAGCTCGGCCACGGTCGAGATCGACACGTCGCGGCCCTCCAGCACCGCGTGCGGCACGCTGAAGCCGCGCTCCAGCCCGGCGCGCATGTTGGCGGTCTGCTGGTCGAAGTAGCGCGGCACGTCGTTCAGGCGCGCGATGTAGTTGCGGTAGTCCTGCGCGGTCTTCATCTCGCGCCGGGCCATGAAGCCGAGGTTCGACCAGAACGAGGAATCCGAGTTGAACGGCATCTCGTAGGCGCGCAGGCGCACCGCGTCGGCGAGGTTCTCGACCTGGTACTTGTAGATGGCGTAATTGACCTGGTTCTCGGCGGACAACGTGGCCGGGTCGATCGCCTTGAGCTGTTCCAGCACGCCGTCCCACACCTTCAACCGGGCCTGCTGCGCCTCGGGGCCGACGTCGGACAGGCGCATGGCGTTGGCCGGGCCGTCTTCATCCTCGCTGGCCTCGCCACCACCGGACTGGCGCCACTCCCATTCCTTCCCGTAGATCGCCTTGAACTGCGCATCGGCGTCCTGCACCGCCAGCGTGGTCGGGGCCGACGGCTTGGCGGCAAGGGCGGGAACGGCGCTCAAGCCAAGCGCGATAAGGAGGGCGGCGGTCAGCGGTGACTTCACGGTGGGCTCCATGTGGGGCGGTGAAACAGGGATATTCGCATCCATCGGCACGGCCGGTATCAGCCAGAAGTCCCATTCGTCGGCCCGACTTCCGGCCTCTGGCCTTTCCCGACGCGCCCGTGCCCGTGCCCGTCGCCGTCTCCGGTCCTCGCTCTCTCCCCGGCCATCCGGCCCTTGCCTTGCTGGTCCTGTTGGTTCTGGGAAGGCCACGGCGTGAAGGCCGGCATCACCTACCGCCTACCTGATGGGTGCATGGTCCATGTGCCGGAATGACCGCTCCTGTTCCAACAAGATTCCGACGTAATTCCGACCCGGCCGCCAACATGATCCGCCGTTGATTCCTCTCTCTCTGGAAGAAGGACGAGGGCAACGGCATTGGCGCGAATGCGCGACCGGCGCCCACCGCGAAACCACGTACCACCCTCCCGTCGGGGGTGCGGACAGCAGCGTGGTTCCATGCCAACCTGCATCGACCATTCCGAACCCATCATCCGCCCGACCCTCCCATGCGAAAACTCACCTGGCGCTTCCTGCTGCTCACCTTGGTGTTCCTGACGCTGTGCCGGTTGGCCTTGTCAGTGTGGTTGTGGGCGCGCGTGCAACCGGCAGGCGGCTTGTGGCCGGTGCTGTTCGGCGGCTGGCGCATCGACCTGAGCATCCTGGCGATGGTCTGTGCGCTGCCGCTGCTGCTATCGCCGTGGCTGGGCCACCGGCTTTGGCCGACGCGCATCACCGCGTGGTGGTACCGGCTGTGGTGGCTGCTGTTCGCGCTGCTGGAAGTGTCCACGCCGCAGTTCATTCTGGAATACGACACCCGCCCGAACCGCTTGTATGTGGAATACCTCAATAGCCCGCATGAAGTGGGCGCGATGCTGTGGCAGGGCTATAAGGGCGTGCTGCTGTTGGCGACCTTGGCGCTGGTTTTGTTGAGCTGGGCCGGTTTCCGTTGGCTGCGCGCACGCCCGGATGCACTGCGGCTTGCGCCGTGGCGGCGGGTGCTGGCGACGGCGGTTGCCTTCGTCGCGCTATTTCTTGCCGCGCGCGGCACGCTCGACCATCGCCCGTTGAATGCGTCGATGGTCGCTTTCAGCAACGATGCGCTGGTCAACACCTTGCCGCTCAATTCGCTGCACAATGTCGCCAACGCCATTCGCGGCATGACCAACGAACGCTCGGCGGCGCAGGTGTATGGCGCGATGCCGGAAGCGGACATGCAGCGCATCGTGCGCGAAACCGCGGGCCTACAAGGACCGATGCTCGACCCGCAGCACCCGAGCATGCACCTGCAACGGGCTTCGGCGAGCGGCAAGCCGCTGAACCTGGTGGTCATCGTCGAGGAAAGCCTCGGCGCGCAGTACATCGGCACCCTGGGTGGGCAAAAGCTCTCGCCGCATTTTGACGCGCTGGCGCAAGACGGCTGGTTGCTCACCCGCGCCTATGCCACCGGCACGCGCTCGGTGCGCGGCTTGGAAGCCATCAGCACCGGCTTTTTGCCGACGCCAGCCGAGGCGGTGCTGAAGCTGCCGCGCAGCCAGAGCGGTTTTTTCACCATCGCCGGCCTGCTCGGCCAGTTCGGCTACCGCTCGCGCTTCATCTATGGCGGCGAAGCCCACTTCGACAACATGAAATCGTTCTTCCTCGGCAATGGCTTCGACGAGGTGATCGACCGGCCGAAGTTCGAGGTGAAGCCCGGTTTCGTCGGCTCGTGGGGCGCGTCCGACGAGGACATGTTCAACGAGCTGCACCACCGCCTGATGCAAGGCGGCGATACCCCACAGTTCACGATGGCGTTCAGCGTCTCCAACCACACCCCGTGGGAATACCCAGCCGGGCGCATCCAGCCCAGCGAACCTGCGGCCAGTGTGGAAAACACCGTGCGCTACGCTGACTGGTCGATCGGCCAGTTCTTCGAGCGCGCCAAGCAATCGCCGTATTGGGAAAACACCGTGTTTTTGGTGGTGGCCGACCACGACTCGCGGGTGTTCGGTGCCAGCCTGGTGCCGGTGCGGCACTTCCACATCCCGGCGCTGATCCTCGGCCCGAACGTGGCGGCCAAGCGCGACGAGCAATTGGTCAGCCAGATCGACTTGCCGCCGACCTTGTTGTCGTTGATTGGCGTCAGCAGCACGCACCCAATGCTCGGCGCCGACCTGACCCGGCAACAACCGGGCCGCGCGATCATGCAGTACGGCGACAACTACGGTTACCTGCAGGCGGACCAGCTGCTGGTGTTGCAGCCCGGCCAAGCGGCCGAGCAATTCCATTACCAGCGCGGTGGTGAGACGTTCACCGCCACGGCGGTCGATCCGGCGCTGGCCGAACGCGCGCTGGCGCATGCCTTGTGGCCGAGTTGGGCATATGCGAATCAGCGGTATGTCGTGCCGGTGAAGCAGTGATTGGTGTGGTGATTCGCAGGTGCGGGGCTTGCCCCGCACGGGGCGTTACCGGCAAAGCCTATAAGCCCCTCTCCCATCGGGGCGATGCCGCACGGCTTACGCGCCATTGGCGCGTGTGCGGTTGAGCGCCCACGCCGCTGGCGTGGGCAGGGGCGCGGAGCGGGGGTTGGGGTGAGGGTTCGGGGGCGAAGCCCACTCGATGTGCAGCTACACGAGGCTTCGCCCGTACCCTCATCCGCCCTTCGGGCACCTTCTCCCGGAGGGAGAAGAGAAAAACAAACTCAGCCCTGCCGGCTGCGCAACCGCTCCAGCACGCCATCAAGCGTGTCCAGATCGCTGTAATGGATCACCAGCTTGCCCTTGCCACCGCGACCGTGGCTGATTGCCACCTTCGCACCCAGCGATTCGGACAGCTCGGTTTCCAGCGAGGCGATGTCGGCCTGCGGCGCGGCCGGCTTCGGCTTGGCGTTGCGTGCATTCGGCACCTTGCCGGCGGCGAACTGCTGCGCGCGGTGCTCGACCTCGCGCACCGACCAGCCCTCGTCGGCCGCGTCCTGCGCCAGCTTGGTCGCCAGTTCCGGCGCCAGCGTCAGCAGCGCGCGGGCGTGGCCCATCTCCAGCCGGCGGCTTTCCAGCAGCACGCGCACGCCGATTGGAAGGTCGATCAGGCGCAACAGGTTGGACACCGAGGCGCGCGAGCGGCCCACCGCCTGCGCGGCCTCAGCGTGGGTCAGCGAGAATTCGGAAATCAGCCGTTGCAGCGCCTCGGCTTCCTCCAGCGGGTTCAGGTCCTCGCGCTGGATGTTCTCGATCAGCGCCATCGCGATGACGGTGCGGTCTTCCAGCTCGCGCACCACCACCGGCACTTCGTCCAGCCCGGCCAACCGCGAGGCCCGCCAACGACGTTCGCCGGCGACGATCTCGTACTTGCCGCCGGCGACCTGGCGCACGAGGATGGGCTGGATCACGCCCTGCGCCTTGATCGACTCGGACAGCTCGGACAGCTTGGCCTCGTCCATCTCCCGGCGCGGCTGGTACTTGCCAGGCTGCAACAGGTCGATCTGCAACTTGCGCAACACTTCGCCCGGCTGCGGCTCGGCCACGGCGGCCACCGACACCGGCGTCACTGCGCCCTTGGGGCCCAGCAGTGCGTCCAGCCCACGGCCAAGGCCACGCTTCTTAGGGGTGCTCATCAGACGGCCTCCACGGCCCTGACGGCCTTGTTGCGTTCTTCGGTACGGCGAATCAGCTCGCCGGCCAAGCCAAGGTAGGCCACGCCGCCGCGCGAGGCGCGGTCGTAGCCGACGATGCTCTGGCCGTGGCTGGGTGCTTCGGCCAGGCGCACGTTGCGCGGCACGATGGTGCGGAACACGCGGTCGCCGAAGTAGTCGGTCAACTGCGCCGACACGGCGTTGGCGAGGTTGTTGCGGATGTCGAACATGGTGCGCAGCACACCTTCGATTTCCAGCGCCGGGTTCAGCCGCTGGCGCAGTTGCTCAATGGTTTCCACCAGCGCGCTCAGGCCTTCCAGCGCGTAGTACTCGCACTGCATCGGCACGATCACCGAATCGGCGGCGGCCAGCGCGTTGAGGGTGAGCAGCGACAGCGCCGGCGGGCAGTCGATCAGGATGTAGTCGTACTGGTCGCGGATCGGCGCCAGCGCTTGCTTCAGGCGCTGCTCGCGGCCTTCCTGCTCCATCAGCTGGATTTCGGCGGCGGTCAGGTCGATGTTGCCGGGCAGCAGGTCGTAACCTTCCGGCGCGCTGAGACGGATGTCGGTGGCGTTGCTTTCGCCCAGCAGCAGGTCGCAGGTTGAAGCGGCCACCTCGCGCTTGTCGATGCCGCTGCCCATCGTGGCGTTGCCTTGCGCGTCCAGATCGACCAGCAGCACGCGCTTGGGTGCGGCGGCCAGCGCGGCGGCGAGATTCACGGCCGTGGTGGTCTTGCCGACGCCGCCTTTCTGGTTGGCGATGGCGATGATGCGAGCCATGCGGTGGGCCTCACGGGCTGGAAGGTTGGGACTGGGCATTATGCGGGCTGGGGGCGGATGGGGGAAATCAGGGGGCGCTGCGCGTTGGCTTCTCCCTTCTCCCCTCGGGAGAAGGTGGCCCGAAGGGCCGGATGAGGGTTCGTGCGAAGCCTCGTGCAGCCAACATCGCGAGGGCTACGCCCCATACCCTCTCCCCAACCCCCGCTCCGCGCCCCGGCCCTTGCGCTGGCGAAAGGGCGTTCGAGGAGCCGCGAACCAATGGTTCGCAAACGGCTCCTCTCGCCCCGGAGGGAGAGCGGTTTCAGGCAGCCGCACACCTACATGCGGCTGCACACCACCAAATGCCGTTCGCCGGTCAGGCCGGGGACGTGCAGCGGGCGCACTTCGACCACTTGCCAGCCAGCCGGCAGCGCGGCGATTTCCTCGTGCGGATGCACGCCCTTCATCGCCAGCAACTGGCCGCCGGGGCGCAACAGGTCGCCACCGACCTCGATGATGCCTGCCAGCGTGTCCATCGCGCGCGCAGTGAGGTTGTCGAAGGCGCCCGGTTCATCCAGCGCCTCGGCGCGCGATTCGGCCACGCGAGCATTGCCGAGGCCGAGCTGGCGCACCGCTTCGCGCAGGAAGCGGGCCTTTTTGCCGTTGCTTTCTACCAGCGTCACCTGCAACTGCGGGTGGGCGATGGCCAGCGGGATGCCGGGCAGGCCGGGGCCTGTGCCGAGGTCGGCCAGGGTGCCGGTTGCCACGTGCGGTGCCATCGCCAGCGAATCGAGCAGGTGGCGGGTGACCATCTCGCGCGGGTCGCGGATGGCGGTGAGGTTGTAGGTGCGGTTCCAGCGCACCAGCAGCGCCAAATAGGCCAGCAGCGGCTGCGCCAGCGCGGCATCCAGCCCCATGTCATGCAGGCCGCGTTGCAGGTCGTCGGCCACGCCGGGCGGGAGGGAGGTGTCGGGGGTGGTCATGGGGGGATTATCGCTAACTGCGAGAAACGAGTGGAGAGGAACGAGGAATGAGAGAAAGCGGGGTGTTGGTGAAGCCCCTGCACCTGTCCCGAAAAGGGATGCAAGCACAAGCCCAGTGCCTACGACTAATGCGAGAAACGAGTGAGGAGGAACGAGGAACGAGAGAAAGCGGGGTGTTGGTGAAGCCCCTGCACCTGTCCCGAAAAGGGATGCAAGCACAAGCCCGGTGCCTACGACTAAGGCAACGCTGATCAAGTAGCTGTAGTGCTGGTATCGCCGGCCGACCGGCCCGAAGGATGCTTCTGGCCTGTTTCAGCGCAATATCAAACTCGATTTTGGGCGCCACTGGCCGCTTTCGCGGCTCTTGGGCGCCCAGCGGGCGCACCTATCCTGCCAATCGGGCACGCGCCAGGTACAAGTTCGCCAGCCCCAGTGCCACGAAGCTGCGGTTGGCGTTCTTGTCCAGCCCGCGGTAGCGCACCTTGGCAAAGCCCCACAGACGCTTCACCACCGCGAACACGTGCTCGACCCGGGCACGGACCTTGGACTTGTTGCGATTCCGGCTGCGCTCGGCCTCGTCCACCTCCCCCTGCTTGCGTACCCGCTGGTTGGTGAAGTCGCGCGCGTGCGGCGCATGGTCGCGGATCAGTGCCTTCTGGCTGGCGTAGGCGCTGTCGCCGTATACCCGCCGCTCCTCGCCATGCAACAGGTCTTCCAGCAGGTGCTTGTCGTGCACGTTGGCCGCCGTCACCGCCGCGCTGTGCACCAGGCCGGTTCGGCTGTCCACGCCGATATGCATCTTCATCCCGAAGTACCACTGCTGGCCCTTGCGGGTCTGGTGCATCGCCGGATCACGCGCCTTGCCCGCATTCTTGGTCGAGCTTGGCGCGCCGATGATCGTCGCGTCCACGATCGTGCCCGTGCCCACCTTCAGCCCCCGCGCCTGCAACTGCGCATTGACCTCGGCAAACAGTTCCGCGCCCAACTCGTGCTGCTCCAGCAGACGCCGGAACTTCAGCAGCGTCGTCGCGTCCGGCGCCCGCTCCCGGCCCAGGTCAATGCCCACAAACCGCCGCAGCGCCGTGCTGTCCAGCAACGCTTCCTCGCACGCCTCGTCAGCCAGGTTGAACCAGTGCTGCACGAAGTACATCCGCAGCATCCGCTCCAGCCCGACCGGCGGCCGGCCCTTGCCCGCCTTGGGGTAGTACGGCTCGATCACCGCACACAGTGCCGACCACGGCACGATCTGCTCCATCGTCGCCAGGAACACATCCCGCCGCGTCGGCCGCCGGTGCTGCTCGAACCCCGCGCCCTGATCGGCGGCCATCGCCAACGTCTGCTGCTTCATCGATCCCTTCCGGTCAAGGCGGCTATGCACCAATCTTCGCAGCTGCGTGGGACTTTTTCAGCGTTGCCCTAATGCGAGAAACGAGTGGAGAGGAACGAGGAACGAGAGAAAGCGGGGTGCTGGTGAAGCCCCTGCACCTGTCCCGAAAAGGGATGCAAGCACAAGCGCAGTGCCTACGACTAATGCGAGAAACAAGTGAGGAGGAACGAGGAACGAGAGAAGGCAAAAGCTTTCGGAGTCTCAGGGAGAAATTGCTCGTCATTCCCGCCTACGCGGGAATGACGAACCCTAGTTTTTGCCTTCTCTCGTTCCTCGTTCCTCTCCACTCGTTCCTGCTTCAAACGCTCCTCCCCGTACTACAAGCCGTAAGAAACGCCCGCAGCGAGGCCGGCTTCACCGGCTTGGTCAGCACGCGGTAGCCGCGTTCGCGGGCTTGCCGTTTCAGTTCGTCGCGGCCATCGGCGGTGAGCAGCGCACCGGGCAGCGGGCGGCCGGCGGCTTCGCGCAGGGCGACCAGCGTATCCAGGCCGTCCAGGCGATCGTGCAGGTGGTAATCGACCAGCACCACATCGGGCTTTTCGGTCACTTTTTCCAGCGCCATATCGACGGTGTCGGCGGTTATCACCTGCACCTTCCAGCGGCCCAACAACGCGCGCATGCCGTCGAGGATCTCATGGTCGTTATCGACGCACAGCACGCGCAGGCCGGCCAATGCGTCGTCGCTGCCGAAGCCCGCTGCGGTGCGCGGTGTAACGACCAGCGCCGGGGCAGCCACCTTCGGCAAGGTGATTGAAAACATGCTGCCGCGGCCGGGCTGGCTGCGCGCGTCCAGCGCGTGGCCAAGCAGGCGCGAGATGCGCTGGCAGATCGACAAGCCCAGCCCCAAGCCCTGCTCGCCCCAGTCGAACGGCTGCTGGTAGCGGTGGAACTCGTCGAATATCTGCTGCATGTGGTGCTCGGGGATGCCGGGGCCGGTGTCCCATACCTGCAATTCCACCTGTTCACCGCGCACGCGCAGCGCCAGCACGATGCGGCCGCTGCGGGTATAGCGCAGCGCGTTGGCCATGAAGTTCTGCAATACGCGGCGCAGCAAGCGGCGGTCGCTGCGCACCCACGCCGGGGGCGCATGCACGTGCAGGCGCAGGCCGCGCCCGGCCGCGATCGGCGTGTATTGCGCGGCCAGTTCGCGCACCAGCACGGCGGCGTCGAAATCGGTGACGGTCGGGTGCAGGCCGCCGGCATCCAGCCGCGACACGTCGAGCAGGCCGTCGAGCAATTCCTCGGCCGCACGCAGCGAGGCATCGACGCGTTCGGCGAGGTGCCGCTGTTCGTCGTCGTCACGCAGGCTGTCGCGCAGCGCCGAGGCGAACAGGCGCGCGGCGTTCAGTGGTTGCAGCACGTCGTGGCTGATCGCGGCGAGGAAGCGGGTCTTGGATTGCTGCGCGGCCTCGGCCACCTGCGAGCGCTCGGCCACGCGCTGCTCCAGCGTTTCGTTGGCTTCCAGCAGCGCACGCTCGGCGTACTTGAAGTCGGTGATGTCGTTGTAGCTGGTGACGTAGCCACCGCCCGGCAGCGCCTGCCCGCGCAGCTCGATGACCTTGCCGTCCGCGCCGGTGCGCTCGAACACGTGTGGCCGGCCGGCGCGCATGTGGCCGATGCGGCGGGCGATCTGCACCTCGATATCGCCCTCGCCCAGCTCGCCGCGCTCGGCGTTGTAGCGGATCAAATCGGCGACCGGGCGACCGACGTAGAGCATGCCATCGGGATAACCGAACATCTGCTGGTAGCGGCGGTTCCATGCGGTCAGGCGCATGTCCGGATCGACCACGCTGACCCCGGCGCTGATGTTTTCCAGCGTGGTCGAAAGGATCTCGCGGTTGAAACGCAACTCCTGCCCGGCTTCGTCCAGCACCGCCACCACTTCGCCCAGATCCATGCCCGAGCCGCGCAGCAGGCTGGTCAGCAACAGGCGCGCCGAAGCCGCGCCGATGGAAGCGGCGAGCAGGCGCTCGGTGAACTGCACCCACGCGCGGTCGGCGGCGGCGGCCGGTTGCAGCTCGCGTTGCAGTGCCTGCGCCTGTTCGCCGAACGCGCGCTGCGCGCGCTGCTCGCCCACCACCCGCGTCGCCAGCACCAGCAGGTCGCGCACCTTCACATGCGCCGGCCAGTCGCCGGACACCGCCGGGCGCTGCGCATGCGGTTCGAGGAACGGCGCGGCGCGCAGCCGCTCGGCCGCGCCGGGGCGCCAGCGCATCGACACCAGCAGCATTGTCATGCTGTTGAGCAGCAGCGACCAGAACGTGCCGTGGGTCAACGGATCCCAGCCGCGCAGGCCGAACAACTGCTGCGGGCGCAGCCAGTCGATGCCGAACGGGCCACGTTCGAGCAGCGCCGCATCCAGCCAACCGCCGTGGCACAGCGCCGGCAGCAGCAACGTGTAGGCCCACAGGCAGAAGCCGACCAACATGCCGCTCTCGACGCCGCGCCGGCTCGCCCCGCGCCAGTACAGCCCGCCGATCAGCCCCGGCGCGAACTGCGCCACCGCCGCGAACGCCATCAACCCGTAGGCAGCGAGCATGGTGTCGTTGTTGCTGCCGCGGTAATAACCGTAGGCAACCAGCGCCAGCAGCAGGATCGCCAGCCGTCGTATCCACAACACGCCCGAGGCGACGTTGGCGGCCACGCGGTGGTCGCCACTGCGGCGCAGCAGCAGCGGCATCACCAGGTCGTTGCTGATCATCGTCGCCAGCGCGATCGAGGAGACGATGACCATGCCGGTGGCGGCGGAAAAACCGCCGACGTAGGCCACCAGCGCCAGCGCGGTGCTGCCGCCGTTCATCGGCACCGCCAGCACCAATGCGTCGTCGGCGGGCCGCCCGGTGCCGAGCAACCCGCCACCGGCCACCGCGATCGGCACGATCATCAGCGAGATCAGCAGCAGGTAGCCGCCGAACAGCCAGCGCGCGCGGCGCACGTCGCCGACGTCACCGCACTCGACCACCGCGACGTGGAACTGGCGCGGCAGGCATACCAACGCGAGGAAGCTCAGCAAGGTCTGCGCGACGAAACCCTCCGGCAGCATGCCCTCGAACAGCGTGCGCGCGGACTGCACCACCGAATCGCCGCGGTCGTTCAACCACACCCACGCGAACACGCCCACTGCGACCATCGCCAGCAGCTTGATCATCGACTCCAGCGCGATGGCCAGCATCATGCCGTGGTGGTGCTCGGTGGCATCCACCTGCCGCGCGCCGAACAGGATGGCGAACAAGGCCATCAGCAGCGCCACGTACAGCGCCGGGTCGGTGAAGGCGCTGCTGCCGCCGGCGTTGCCGGTGAGCACCTGCAAGCTCATCGCCACCGCCTTGTACTGCAAGGCCAGGTAGGGAATGACGCCGATCAGCGCGATCACCGCCACCAGCGCCGCCAGCCGTCGCGAGCGACCGAAGCGCGAGGAGATGAAATCGGCGATCGACACCACGTTCTCGTTGCGCGCCACCAGCGCCAGCCGCTCGATGATGCGCCAGCCGAACAGCAGCAACAGCAACGGCCCCAGGTAGATCGGCAGGTAACCGATGCCGTAGCGCACCGCGGTGCCGACCGCGCCGTAGAACGTCCACGACGAGCAATACACCGCCAGCGCGAGGCTATAGACCACCGGCCGCAGCCACGGCCGGTCCGGGTACATGGGCTTGCGGTCGCCCCACCACGCCACGCCGAACAGCAGCGCGGCATAGGCGAGCGAAACCAGCAGCAGCACCCAGCCGTGGATCACGCCTGCACCTCCGAACGGAAACGCCGCAGTGTAGTGCGCCCGCGCATCAGGCCACCGGCCGCGCCGGCAGATGCAGGCGGAAGCAGGTGCCCGCGCCCGGCGCGCTCTCCACCTCGATGCGGCCACCGGCGGCGGCGATCAGGTTGGCGCTGACCGCCAGCCCCAGCCCGGTGCCCTGCCCGCTGGGCTTGGTGGTGAAGAACGGTTCCAGGCAACGTTGGCGCACTTCCTCGCTCATGCCGTGGCCGCTGTCGCGCACGTCGATGCGCAACTCGTCGCCCGGCGCCGGGCAGGACAACGCAAGGCGGAACACGCCGCCGTCGGGCATCGCCTGTTGCGCGTTGGCGGCCAGGCTCAGCAGCACCAGCTCCAGTTGCGCCGGGTCGAAATGGATGCGGCAGCGCACCTGCCCGGTATCCAGTGCGAACGCCACGCGCGCATCGAACAACTGCCGCAGCATCGGTTGCATCGCCGCGATGCTGTCAGCCGCGTCCAGCAACTGTGGCCGTGACACGTCCTGCCGGCTGAAATCCAGCAGGCGGCGGCTCACCGCGCTGGCACGGCGCGCGGCCGATTCCACGCCCTGCAACGCCGCCTTCAGCGCGGCCGGGTCGTCGCTGCGCTGGCCCTTGCCGGCGTAACCCATGATCAGCGCCAGCAGGTGGTTGAAGTCGTGCGCCACGCCGCTGGCCAGCCGGCCCACGTTCTCGATCTTCATCGCGTGCACCAGCTGCTCGCGCGAACGCTCCTTTTCCTGCATCTCCAGTTGCAGCTCGTCGCGCTTGCGCGCCAGCTCCGCGCCACGCTGCTGCGCGATGCGCAGGCTCTCGCGCAGCGAGGCCATCGACTGGTCGAGCACGAAGGCGGCCATCAGCACGCCGCCGCCGGCCAGCGCCAGGTCGTTCAACGCGCCCCGCACCCGCGACGGGTGGTAGAAGCTGGCGGCGGCATCCAGCCACGCGCCCATCGCCAGCAGGCCGCACAACCATGCCGCGGCCACCCACAGCGCACGCCGGCCCAGCAGCACGCCGGCCAGCAGCACCGGCAACAGTTGCAGCAACTGCAACGGCACCTGTGCGCGCAGCCCGAGGTAAGCGTAGGCCACCGACATCAGCAGCAGGTTGGCCAGCACGAACACCGCCGCGGCCAGTTGCAGCCGCCGCCACCGCAGCAACAACAGCGAAACCAGGCAGGCCAGCAGGTTGAACACGTCCGGCAGCCACGCCGTCCAGCCCGCCAGCCCCCACGCCCGCCACAACGCGACGAGCTGGCCGGTGACCACCAGTAGCAACAGGCTGCGCAGCATGTCGATGCCGCGCGTATCCACCACGTCGGTGGCGGCGGGCAACGACCACCAGGGGCGGCGCGGGGAAAGGCTGGGCATCGCAGGAAATCCCGGCGGCGGCGCGGCGATGCCGCATCATGATGAATTGACTGCGGCTATATTACGGGCCATCCGTTGCCGGGATACCCATGCCGCCGCTGTTTCGCGGAACGTTCCACTCCGACCGGAATCGCCAGACGCCATGCCGCCCAGACCCCCTGTCCCGTTCCGCCCGCGTGCCCGCCGCTGGCTGCCGTGGCTGGCACTGCTCGCCGCCGGCCATGCCTTCGGCCAGGATGCGCTCAACGACAAGCGCTTGGCCGACGAACTGGAACGCTGCCAGGTGGCCGTGCACAACGACCCGAACCAGGCGCTGGCGCTGGCCGACCGCCTGCTCGCCGAACCCCGCCTGCCGGTCGGTGCCGAGGTCGGCGCGCTCGCCTGCCGTGGCTTCTCGCAACAACTGCTGGGCCGCGGCGAAGCCAGCCTGGCCACCGCGGCACGGCTGCAGGAACTGCGCGAGAACCCGGCGCTGGCGCCGATCGACCGCAAGCGTGCGCTGCACATGGCCTCCGTGCTGCTGTTGCGCAACGGCCAGACCGGCGAGGCGCTGCAACTGCTGGAACAGATGCTGGAACAGGGCGCGGCCGAGCATGACGTCGTCAACCAGATCACCGCGCTGACCGGCATCGCCCTGATCCGCGCCGAGCAGATGGACGACCCGGAGGGCTCGCTGCACTACCAGAAGCAGGCGATCGACCTGTCCACCCACCTGCAACGCCCACCGGTGCAGCAGGACGTGATGCTGCACTACAACTACGGCTACACCCTGCTCAACCTCAAGCGCTACGACGAGGCCGGCAAGGCCTTTGCGCAGGCCGAGGCGCTGGCCAACCGGCTGTCCGGGCAGGAGATCATGCTGAACCGCATCCGCGGCCACCGCGCCGAGGTCAAGCGCGCCAACGGGCGGCTGGACCAAGCCAAGGCCGAGCTGCTGGCCATCGCCCCGTGGCAGCAGAAGAACGACCCGCTGGGCCAGGCCATCACCCTGCAACGGCTGGCGCGCATCGCGTTGGACCAGCAGCAGCCCGAGGTGGCACTGGCCGACGCCGACCAGGCTCTGGCCATCTCCCGCTCCGGCAGGTTCCCCGAGGCAATCCGCGACAGCGCCGACCTGCTGGCCGAAATCCACACCGTGCTCGGCAATACCCCGCTAGCGCGCGATTACCTGCGCCAGGCACGCGAGATCGAGCAGGCGCGGATGAAGGGCGACAACCTCAACCGCCTGGCCAAGTTGCAGGCCAAGGCCGAACAGGCGCTGGCGCCGGAACAAATCAACGCCAGCCAGGAAGCCAGCCGCGACCGCCTGCTGCGCAATGTCGCGCTCGTGGCCGCCAGCTTGCTGCTGCTCAGCGGCGGCGGGCTGTACCTGCGCATGCGCCGCCAACAGCGGCGACTGCGCCAGTTGAGCACCACCGACGCATTGACCGGGCTGCCGAACCGGCGCGAGGCCGAGCGTTTGCTGGATACGGCCATCACCTCACCCTCCGTTGCCGCGCGCAGCGTGTTGCTGCTGGAAATCGACGACTTCAAGGCATTCAACGACCAGCACGGCCATGCCGCCGGCGACATGCTGCTGTGCGCGGCGAGCGAGGCACTGGTGCAGGCTTGCGACCAGCACGATCTGGTCGCGCGCTGGGACGGCGCCACCTTCCTGGTGGTCCGCGACAACACCTCGCAGGCCGCCGCGTTCGCCCTGGCCGCGCACCTGTGCCGCAGTATCGAGCGGCTCCAGATAGCCGCCGCCCCGGGCCAGTATGTGACCCCGAGCATCTCCGCCGGCGCGGCTTCGCACCCGTTGTTCCCCGGCGCGAAGCCGCGGCGGATCGATACGCTGCGCGCGGCCAGCCGTGCCCTGCAAGTCGCCCGCCGCAGCGGCAAGGGCAGCTGGGCCGGGCTGTGGGGGCTGGCCGAAGGCAATGGCGTGGATATCTACAGCGTGCTGCACGATCCCGAACAGGCATTGGCGCAGGGCTGGATCGCCATCGGCGGCGGCCGCCCGATGTCCTGGGCACCACCCCGCGATACCGGCACCGGCCCGCTGCAACCGGCACCGGCACCGCGCCGCCCCGGGGCCGCTTCCGGCGACCGCCACTGAAACCGGGCCGGAGGCGCCTCCCTGGGCCTCCACCCGCCCCTGGATCACTTCGCCAGTTCGAACCGCACTTCGACGCGGCGGTTCGGCAACAGGCATTCCAGCAATGCCGCACGCGGCTTGACGCCTTCGCATTGCTGCACCTGCTGGGTGTCGCCACGGTATTCGTAACGGATCTTCGCCGGGTCGATGCCGCGGCCGACCAGCAGCTCGCGCACGGTCTGCGCGCGGCGCTGCGACAGACCCTGGTTGTAGTCGTAGCCACGGCCCTGCATGCGGTCGGCATGACCCACCAGCGCCACCCCGGCCAGCGCCAGATCCTCGTCCTTGATCGTGGCCAACGCACGATCCACGCTTTCCAGCGAGTAGGTGCGGATGTCGCGGTACTTGTCGCGGTCGAACTCGAACAGCACGTTGGCGATCAACGGGCCGGCCGGCGCAGCCGGACCCACCGGGCCGGGGCCCGGGGCCGCGCCGCACTGGCGCGCCAGCGCCTCGGCGTCGTTGACCAGGTCCTCGGCGATCTGGATGTACGGCTTGGAGTGCCGCCACTGCTGCTGGTTGAACTCGTTGCCGGCATGCACCAGCTCGACCTCGCCGCAGGCCACGGCCTGCTGCGCGCATTCGAAGCCCGGCGTGCCGTGGATCGCGCGCAGGCGCTGCCACAGGTCGTCGCGCAGGTACTTGGCGCTGTTGACCAGCGGCGTTTCGATCGGCAACGGCGCCACGCCGTTCTCCATGTCCACGATCAGCTTCTCCGACTCGGTCAGCGCTTCCTGCGGGAAGTTGCTGCGGTCGTTGCGGGTGTATTCGTGGAAGGACACGTCCAGCCAGCACTGCGCCTTGGCCATGCCGTACTCGCGCACCGGGCGGCCGGCGTCGTTGAGCGACTTGATCCGGCCCTGCGTGGCCTCGTAACCCTGCAGGTCGGCGTGGATGGCCTCGTCGGTGATGCGCTTCTGCTGCGGGTTGAGCCGCGTCTGCTGGGCGCTGGCGGCACCGGCGACGGCGGACAGGACGGCCGCGGCCAGCAGCGTGCGGGTCAGGTTGGAACGGGTATTGGAGAATTTCATCGGGTCGTCCTCAGCGGGCCGGGTCGCGGTAGCGAACCGGGTCACGACGGAAAAGGTCTTCATCGAACTTGAAGCGCAGGCGCAGGAACGCGCCCTGCTGGGTGTATTCATAGCCGTTCAGGTCGCGGTCGCCCCTGAAGCCGGTCCAGTTGTAGCCGGCCGACAACCACAGGTTCTGCCGCAGCAGCCGGCCCACTTCCACGCCCCAGGCGTACTGGTTGGCGCCGGACTGGCCACGGAAGGTGGAGCCCAGCACGCCGATGTCCCAGTTCTCGGTGACGTCATAGACGATGCGGCCGGACAACAGCACCGCGTTGAAGCGGCTGTTGACGCGGCTGCCGTCGCCATAGGCGAACTGGTCGGACTGCCGCTTGCCGGCGATGCGCCCGGTCAGCCACCACGGCCGCGACGGGTGCCAGTCGGCATGGGCGGAGACGATGTGGGCGCGGGTGCGCACGTCCTGGCTGGTGCCGTTGACGACGTTGCCGTCCAGCAGGGTCAAGCCGCTTTCGTCGCGTTCGAGCTTGTACTCGTAGCGCATCAGCGCGTTGACCCGGTTGCGGTCGGTGTCACGGTAGGCCAGGCCCAGCTGGAAGCGGTCCTGCAACACGTCGCCACGTTCCTCGTAGTCGGTCGCCAGCAGGTAGTTGCGGCCCAGCAGGGTCCAGTCGCGGTTCAACTTGCGCGCCACCATGAACTGCAACAGCGTGGTGTCGAACGCTTCGTTGGCGTCCCGGGTGTGCGCCACGTCCTCGGAGATGCGGTGCTCGAGGCGGATCGCGCCGCGCCACAGCGGGTTGGCGCTGTAGTCCAGCGCCAGCGCCAGGCCGGTGCTGTCGCCGGTCTCGCCGTCGATCACGTTGACCCGCTCGGCCGAGCTGCTCAGGCGCAGGCCTTCGCGGATGTCCCAGTTGTTGCGGATGCCCGAGGCGGCCTGCACGTCGCGGCCACTGACCGCGTCACGCAGGCGGTATTCGCTGAACGCCTGGGTGTCGCGGATGTAGCTGCTGTCGATGCCGAACACCAGCGCATCGGCCTCGCGGTCGGTGGTGGTGATGCCATAGGCGCTGGTCAGGCCGGTCTGCCGCTCGTAGCGGCCATAGAGGCGGCTGCGCTCGAACGCCTGATAATCCACACCGGCCGCGACGCGGTGGCGTTCTTCGCCATTGACGCTCTGCTCCACTTCCGCGCCGCCGCTGAACTTGTCGCTGAAACGGTAGCCCACGCCGATGCGTGCACTGTCCGATTCCAACTTGGTGCCCACCGGCAAATCGCTGGTGATGACGCTGCCCGAAGACGAGCCGTTGATGACCATCAGCCCGGTGGCCGGGTCCAGCGCTTGCTGGCCGTAGCCGAGCGCGCCGCCGCCACTGCCGGTAGCGAAACCGCCGGTCAGGCCGCCCAGCTGCCCGAACGGCGAACCCGACGACCACGGCGAGGTGACGCCAATGGTTTCGCGCACGCTGCGCAGGCCGAAATCGACGGTCAAACGCTCGGTGGCACCCACGCGCACGCCGGCGCCGCCGGCATCGCGCTCGCCGCCATCGGGGTTGCGGTCTTCGCTGCGCAGCGCTTCAACGTACAACTCCACGCGCGGGGTGAAGGCATAGCTCAAGCGCGCGTTGTACTCACCGCGACCGCCATACAGCGGCGAGGCCGGGTTGTTGAACGCCGGGTCGGTGCGTGCGGCAAACAGGCGCGCGTCGAACTTGCCGCCGTCATGGGCGAACTCCACACGCCACGCATCACCCTCCACTTCACCGGTGACATCCTTCAGCCCCTGCGAGGTGATCTGGTTCAGCGAGTTGGTGTTGACCTCGCTGCGGGTGCGGGCGAACTCGGCCACGAACATCGTGTCGGGGCCGAAGCGGTAGCCGGCGTTGACACTGGCCATCTTGAATTCGGCATACGGGTTGCGGTCTTCCACCGCCGAGGCGCCAACTTCCAGCTTGTCGGTCAGCTTGAACTGGCCGTCGGCACCGACCACCCAGAACTTCTCGGTCTGCTGGTCAAGTTCGTAGGTGATGCGCAGCGACACCGGGTTCAGGTCGCTGTCGAACGACGGCATGAACTGGTTGAGCAGGATGCGCCCGGAGAACGGCTCGAAGCTGTAATCCACCAGCCGCGCCAGCGGACGCACTGCGACGATACGGGTGGGCTGGTTGCGGTCACGCACCACCACTTCCACGCGCTCGCTACCTTCCAGCACCGCGTTGTTGCGCAGCGCATACGGGCCGCTACCCTGGCTGCGGAACTCCTCGATCACCTGCCGCAGCGAATCTTCAATGGCGAAGACGTTGCTGCGCACGCGCTCACTTTCAAAGTGCCAGCCAAGGCCGGTGGCGGTGCGGTTGTAGGTGCTCAGGCTGCGCTGCGGAATCGGCCCGCTGCCACCAATGCCGGTGGCCGTCGCCAAGCCGTCGCCAGTCTGGAAATCGCCATACAGCAAGTAGCTGCGCTTGTTGTCGATGCGCACGTACAGGCGCTCGGCCGAGCGTGCATCAAAGCCGCGCAACGAGCTGTCGCCATAGACCGGATAGAACTCTTCCGGCTGGATATCGCGCAGCAAACGGCCACGCACGTCCTTGTCCGAGTCGTAGGCGGCGGTGAGCAGGTATTCGCCCTTGATCCGGCCCTTGACGAAGAACGCGGTGCGCGCGGCGGCGTTGGCCTTGCCGTTGTTGAACTGCTTCTCCCAGCGGCGGATGTCGCGGTCGAAGGCGTCGTTGTACTGCACCGGCGAGATCAGCCCGGCGTTGGACTTGTTGCGGAAATTGACCACGCCCTCGATCAGGCCGGTGGCCAGCAACTCGCGCATTTCCGGCAGGAAGCCGATCATGCCTTCGGCAGTCTGGCCGCCGGCGGTGATGCGCAGCACCACGTCCTGCGGCTCGTGCGGGGCCAGCAGGTCGAACTCGGCCACGCCGTCTTCCACCACCAGCTGCACGCCGGGAGTGACCTTGTCGGCATCGGCGGCGCCGGGGCCGAACTCGTCGGTACGCGAACCCGGCAGGCGGATGCGGCCGCCGCTGTTCTCGATGGTCGCGTAGCTGCGGCCCGCCAGCGGCTTGCCGTCGGCGTCAAGCAACTGCACGCGCACGTGCACCGGGGTCTGGCCGTCGGCCGGCACGCCGTCGCGATCGACCTCCACCCGCACCAAATCGACGCCCTGGTTGAGGCCGTAATCGACGTTGCCGGAACGGGTGCCGGTCACTTCCGGCGCCGCATCCGCGCTCGCCGGCGAGCGCGGGTACAGCGTGGAAGCATCACCCAATACCGGGGTGAAGCGGGTGCTGGTGCCGACGTTCTGGGCCAGCGCCGGCAGCGTTGCCGCCAGTGCACAGGCCAGCAGGCTCAGGCGTGGCGTGGCGCGCAGGGAGATGCGGCGGTTCATGGCTGCACCTCCTGCGAAGCGGCGGCCGTGGGCGGGTTGGGTCTGGGTTCCACAATCGGTCTCTGGTTGGCCGAGTCCGTGGCCTGCTGCGGCGCACGGAACGGCTTGCTTTCGAATCGCAACTGCGACTGGCCCGGTTCGGTTTCCGGCGCGCGCACCTCACCCTGGGTACGGCGGGCCTTGACCTGCTCGAGCACCGGGTTGGAGCAGCTGCCCTCGACGAAATCGGCGCGGTGCAGCTCGCCGTTCTTCAGGTCGAGGAACAGGCTGTCGGCATCGCCCAGGTTGCGGTTGCTGCTGGTGGTCAGGCGCGAGCCAACCGGCAGGGTGGACGGATCCACCTTCAGGGTGTGGCTCTGCGGGGTCAGGCCGCAGTAGCTGTACTTGCCTTCCGAGTCGGAAATCACCCAGGTACCGTTGGAGAAGTACAGGCGCACGCCCGGCACACCCAGTTCTTCTTCGTCCTGTACGTGGTTGTTGTTGCAGTCCACGAACACCTTGCCCAGCACGCAGGCTTCATCGGTGAACACACCACCGCTAACGCGCACGCGGTACTCCGCGCGGTTGGACGGGGTGCTGCCGGGTAGCGGCGCGAGACTGTCCGGGTCGATGCAGCCACCGCTGATCGAGCAGCCGTGAGCCTGGGCACGGTTGATGCCGTCACCCTGCTGCGCGCCGACGCCGATGCGCACGCGGTAGGTCAGCACCAGCTGGCCACCCACGCCAATCGGGCCGAGGTCGAAGCCCAGACGCGGGCCGGGCTTGCCCAGCGGATCGGCCAAGGCACGGCCACCCACGCGGGCGGTGCCGTCGATGTAGGTGAAACCACGCGGCAGGGTATCCACCACGTTCACCGTCCGTGCCGCGCCACCGGAAACATGGCGGACTTCGATGGTGTACAGCACGATGTCACCGATTTCCGCCACCGAACGATCGCCACGCTTGCTGATCACCAGCGCCGTATCCTCGGGTGCCTCCTGCACTTCATTCGGCACCCGGCACAGGTTCTGGGTGATCTGCGCATCGCACAGCTCCAGTTCGCCCGGGTTTTCCTCGAACTGCTTCTTCTGCTCGTCGGTCGGTTGACGCTCCGGGTTCTCGCCACCACCGGACACCATCACCACGTTGTTGACGATGCCCTGCTCCAAAGCCTCGGGCAGCACGTCCACCGGCACCTTGATGACGCCTGGGTGGGTCTCGCCCGCAGCCAGCTCACGGGTGCTGGCGCAATGGAAGTTGCGCTCACCCACCGTCGCGTCACAGGTCCAGCCTTCGCCACCGGGCACGCCCGCCAGCACGATGCCGGCCGGCAAACGATCCGTCACCACATACTCGCCAACGGTGGCCCTCTCGCCAATATTGCGTGCGCGAATCAGGTAATTGGCGCGCGCACCAACGGTGAACACCTCGGTATCGGCCGACTTGCTGACCACCACATCCGGCCAAGCCTTGACCACTTCACTCGGCAGGCGGCAGGCGTTGTGGACGATGTCCGCTTCGCATACCGGCAGCACGGTCACATCGCCGTTTTCCAGCGCCTGCACTTCTTCCGGCGTCGGGCCACGCGAACCCGGCTCGCCACCACCGCGCACGAGCACGGCATTGTTGACGGTACCGGCTTCCACTGCCGCGTCGATGCGCACCGGCACGGTGATGGCCGCCGGAGAGGTTTGGCCGGCAGCCAGTACCCGGCTGGTACGGCAGTCGAAACGACCGTCACCCACCGCGCCACTGCAGGCCCAGCCGTCACCCGCCGGGATCCCCGCCAGGGTCACGCCGTTGGGCAGGCGGTCGCGCACTTCGTACTCGCCCTGCGTGTCACTCAGCCCGACGTTGCGCACCACGACGTTGTACGTGGCGGTGGTGCCGGTCACCAGCGTGGTCGGCGTTACCGACTTGCTGACCCGCAGGTCCGGCTGGTTGGTGCTGATTTCACCGAAGTTGTTGGCCTGCGAATCCATCCCCGGCTCCAGCACCAGCTCGCTGATGACCGAGACCGTCTCGCTCTTCGGCGTGCCATTGCCACCGGTGTTGCCCGGCACGGTTTCACCGCTTTCCGTCTCCGGCGGCTGGTTCGGCTGGGTCACCTTGTAGCGGCCCGGACGCAGGTTCGGGAAGCGGTAGTTGCCATCGGCATCGGTAACGGTGGTGTGGCGCACCGGGTTGCCCAGGTCGTCGGTGCCTTCCAGCACGATCTCCTGCCCCGGAATGCCCGCCTCACCAGCATCGACCACGCCATTGTCGTTGTCGTCGTACCACACGCGGCCGGAAATGGACGCCGGCGGGATTTCACCGAAGTTGTTGGCCACCGATTCCTCGTTGGCGCCCAGCACGATGTTGCTGATCACCGAGACAGGCGTGGTGACCGCGGTGGCGTCACCACCATGGCTACCGGCGCGGGTCCTGCCATTCAGCGTGCCGGCAGGTTGTTCCGGCTCGGTCACCGTGTAGTTGCCCGGTGCCAGGCCATCGAACAGGTAATAGCCATTCGCGTCGGTCTGCACGTCAACCGACACCGGGTTGCCCATGGTGTCGGTGCCGGTCAAGCGCACCGTCACCCCAGCGATACCGGTTTCGCCAACGTTGATGACGCCATCGTTGTTGCGGTCCAGCCACACCCGGCCGGCGATGGAGCTGCTCATCGGGATCTCGCCGAAATTGTTGGCAACCGAGTGCTGGTTGACACCCAGCACGATGCCCGCGATTTCGGAAGGGGTCGTCCCCTTCGGCGTGGCCACGCCACCATTGGCGGCGCCATTGATGGTGCCGGCCACAGTCTGGCCATCCAGGGTATTCGGCGGCTGGGTCGGCTCGGTCACGGTGTACGTGCCCGGCGGCAGGTTGGTGAACGAATAATTGCCCAGTGCGTCGGTGGTGGCGGTACGCGTCACCGGGTTGCCACCCAGATCGATACCCGACAATTCCACGCTGACGCCACCGATGCCGGCCTCGCCTGCATCAATCACGCCATTGTCGTTGTTGTCCATCCACACCCGGCCCACGATCGAACTGTTGGTCGGGATTTCGGCGAACAGGTTGTCGATCGACGCGCTGCCCGGCACGAGCAGGTTGATCGTGGTGATTGCCGACGGCGTTACCGCCGGTGTCGTGGCTGTGCCGCTGCTGACGCCATTGACGGTGCCGGCAGTGGTGATGCCGTTGATGGTGCCCGTCGGCTGCGTCGGCTCGGTCAGGGTATAGGTACCCGGGCGCAGGCCGGTGAAGCTGAAGGTGCCGTCGGGGTTGGTCTGGATCGTGACATTGACCGGGTTGCCAAGGTCATCGACACCGCTCAGGGTGATGTCCACCGCATCAATGCCGACATCGGCTGCATGGTTCTGCATGCCGTCGTTGCCGACGTCAAAGAACACGATACCCGACACCGACACCGGCACGGTTTCGCCGAAGTTGAAGTTGGTGCCGTTGCCGCTGAGCTGGATGCCGGTGATGAGATCGGTGTGGGTGGCCGGATCGGTCTGCGTCGCGCAGGCCGCGCAGGCCGCACCGCCGACCAGACCGGGCTGCACCGCGCTCGGCAGATTCAGATAGCCGGCCGGCAGCACTTCGCGCAGGGCGTAGGTCTTGGCCGGATCGAGATTGGTGAACTGGTAGCTGCCATCGGCCAGCGTGGTGGCCGTGCCCGCCGGGCCCGGCACCGCGACGTAAGCGCCCGCGCCGGCATCCCACACCAGCAGTTCCACCGTTGCGCCGGCGATCGGCGTATCGGTGACGCCCGGCACGTACACGTCGTCGCGCGCGCGGTCGGCGAACACGAAGCCGGACAGCGTGAACAACTCGCTTTCCGGGAAGTCGAACTGCACGCCGTTGCCGCCGCCGCTCAACACCACGCCGCCGATCACGCTGGTGGTGGCGGTGTTGCTGACGGCATAGCCGCCCGCCGCCGGCGCGACGTCGGTGCTGACGCCGTTGCGGTTGGTGCGCAGCGTGTTCGGCTGCGGCATGCCGTTGCCCACGTATTGCGCCGGCACGTCGGTCTGGTTCTGGGTGATGGTGTAGCCGGCCGCATCGGACGGCGCCAGGTTGGTGAACTGGTAGTCGCCCGACCCATTGGTGGTGACGGTGACGTTCACCGGGTTGCCGTACAAATCGGTGCCGGTCAGGGTGATGTTGATGCCGGCCAGACCAATATCGGTCGGGTTGTTTACGTCGCCATTGCCGTTCTGGTCGAAGAACACGCGGCCACCGATGCGGGCGTTTTGCACCTGCACATCCGAGGACGCAGTGTTGTTGGCCGAATTGTTGTCCAACGACACAGCAGTGCCGGTGTTGTCGAGGCCCGGCTGCACCTGCGCGTCGTTCTGGCGGTTGGTCGCATAGGGCGCATTCGCCGAACCGTCATACACGCCCGGCTTGGCACGCGCCCACAGGGTGATTTCCACCTGCCCGTTTGCGGGGAAGTTGCCGCCAACGTCGCAGGTGATGGTCTGCCGCTGCGCGGGCGCAGTGACGGTAGCGGGGCCGGCGGAAATGAAGCACACGTTGTCGGTGCCGTTGGCCGGCACGCTGGCGGACACGGTTAGTGGGCCGGACAGGCTGGCACCGCTTACCGCCGCCGCCGTCGGCAATTGCGCCCCCGTGCTCATCCATTCGAATGCGCTGGGCAGCTGATCCACCAGACGCATCTTCGGCACCGTGGCCGAACCGTTGTTGGTCAGCGTCACCCGGTATTGCACCGGCTGGCCCACGTCCACCGGGCCGGGGGTGATGGTGGTCTTGCTCACCGACAGGTCGGCAGGCGGGAACAGGACGCTGAGCACCGACGCCATGTTGTTGGCCGCCTGCGCCGGATCCGGGTCGCACTTGCCGGCGGATTCATAGACGTTGGTTTCGTCCGCGCACACATAGGCGCGGTTGCCGAACGTCACCGGGCCGGTGGCGGTGCCGGTCATGGTCAGCTCCAGCTCGAAGCGCACCATCTGGTTGGCATCCAGCCAGCTATTGGCCAGCGCCGGATCGAGCTGGCAGACGACATTGGTGTTCACACCACCCGGTTGCGAGCAGCTGATGTTGCGGGCCACGAAGGCGTAACCGCTATCGGGGGTGCCGCCATTGACGTTCAGCGGCGTGCCCGTGGTCAGCGCGAAGGTGAAGCCAGCCGGGATGGGATCGAGGATGTCCGTCATCACGATCTCCTCGGCGCGCGAGGGGCCCGCGTTGCGGACGGAGAAGCGGTAGCGCAGCGTATCGCCCAGGGAGAATTGGGTCTGGCCGACGGGAAATACCGCTTCCTTCTGCTGCTGCAGGTCGATGGCCGGCACCTGCACGTCGAACAGGACGGTCTTCGCATTGTTGGAATGCGAGTTCGCATCATTACAGGCCGCCGATGCCACCACCGGCGTGGTGTAGTTCTCGGTGCGATATTCGCAATACCCCGCACCTTCCACGCCGCCCGTGCCCAGCACCACGCGTGCGGTATTGGGGACGTTGCTGTACAGCGTGCTGTTGGCCCCGCCCATGCCGCCGGAAGGCTTCTTGATGCGGGCGTTGAGGGTGATGGTGCGGACGTTGTAGCGGTTCACCACCGTGGTGTTCACGCAGGACACGCGGGTGATGTCGCCCGGCTGCGCACTGGTGGTGCAGTTCATGCCGGTGCCGCTGGCACTGACGAACTCGTACGCCGGCGTGCCCACAGACGGCGTGCCGGTGAACAGATCGTCGGTGATGGTGAAGGCGCCGACGGCAACGCTGTCCAATCCGAGGTTTTGCGCGGTCAGGGTGAACTGGAGAATCTCGCCCACCTTGGGAACGGCAGGTGCCACCACCTTGGACGTCAGCGCCACGTCGATGCGCGGATCAACGATCACCGCAGCGTCATCGCTCATCGTGCCGGACAGGATCGCGTTGGGCGAGGTCAGTGTGGCGATGTTGGTATGCGTTCCGGTGGCCAGCGGGCGCTGCACGCCCAGCGTGATGACGATGGTTTCACCGGGATCGACATTGCTGAAGCTGCAATTCAGCGTGGGGCTGTTTGCCGCCACTGTCGCCGGACAGCTGCTGGCACCACCGCCGCTGCGGCTCAGGTTCACCGTCACTGCCGGCGTGACGAAGTTCTTGGCCTCGTTCGCACCGCCCGCCGGAGCATTGGTGATGTTGAGGATGCCCGGCAGGTTGTCGGTCAGGCTCAGCGTGGGGATGGTCTGTTGCTGCGGATTGGTGCCAATGGTGGGCGTGGTGATGGTGATCCGCCACTCCATGTTGTTGTCGGTTGCCGACATGGTCGGCGCATTCGCCACCAGGTCCTGCCAAGCCCCGGCGCCGACCCGCGACTCCTTGACGATGTTCACCGCCGCTTTGCCCGACACCACGTCGGTGGCAATCAGGCCATCGCCCGCGCCCATGCAGTCGCTGTTACCAGTCCCCGTGCTTTCGTCGCCACCACCGGTCGGATCGGCCGGCTGCGGGCCATTGGCGGCGGACACGCCCAGCAAGGCCAGCGCTTGGCCGCCGGTGCAGGCCACGTTGTTCAACTGCACCTGGCCGCCCACCGCAGCCACGGTGGTAGTGAAACTCACCGCGGTCGAAGCGCCGATTGCCAGCGTGCCGCTGCCGGTGGTTTCACAGCTCACCCGGACGCTGCGGCCGTTGTCGGTGTACGGCGCGGCAGAAACGCCCGTTGCTACCGCGCAAGTCCAGCCAGCCGTAACGCTGGCAACCGCATTGCCGGCGATTTCCTCCGGACGCATGTAATCCACCACCCGCAGCGGATGCGCAGGGTCGTACGTGGCGGCGCTCAGGCTGCCGCTGTCGTTGCGCACGGTCAGCGTGGTGGTGATGTTCGTGCCCGGCGCGATCGGCCCGCTGCCCGGCGACTTGGACTTGCTCAGGTCAACATCGGCGAACGGCTCGGCCACCTGATAAGGCAGCGCGATGGCGTTGTTGGCGTTGTTGGAATCGGTCATGCCCGCCGGCGGCGTCACCACCACCGGGAAATTGCCCGGCACCCGGCGCGGCCGGCATGGTCAGCGGCAGGGTGAACGGCTGCGTGCCGCCGTTGTTACTCACGGTGCCGGTGGTGCAGGTGATGAGCGTGCCGTTGTAGGTGGTAGCACCCACGGTCAACGAGCCAGCACCACTGTTGGCGCAGCCGGCAGGCAGCGAACCAATCCCGAAACCGGCAGGGATGACGGTCTGGATGGTGCCGCCGGTGGCGGCCGGCGGGCCGTTGTTGCGGTAGGTCAGGGCCAGGTTCTGGCTGCCGTTGACCGGCTGATAGCCCGCGGGGAACGTGCCCTGCGCCTGCAGGTCGGTACCCGGCAGGGCGGTGTAGTTGACCGGCGTGATGTTGTTGTTGGACACGCGGTCGAAATAGGTATTGCTGCCCGCAATCGACGCCGTATTGGTGAAATTGCCATTGGAGCCCTGCGTGCCGGTAACGGTGATCGAGCTGGCATTGAGCTGGGCGGCGGTGAACGCGCCGGTGTAGGTGCAGGTCAGCTTGCGCGTGGACTGGGCATTGGCCACCGTGTTGCAGACCGGCGTCACGCCGCTGAAGGTGCGGCCGGTGATGGTGAAGTCCGCCGTGGTGCCCGGCAGGTCGTCGGTGACGATGATGGTGGCACCCGCCGGCACGTCGTTGCCGCCCGCCGCGATGCGCGGCGTCAGCACGAAGGTCACGCCGCCGCCAGCCACCGCATCGCCCGCCGGCACGGTCTTGGCCTTGCCCACGGTGAGGTCACCGCTGTTGCGGACGGTAAACGGCGACGACACCGAGCCGCCGGCACCGACCGTCGTCAGGTTGGTAGCGCCCACCTGCGCGCCCTCCACCTGCAGCGTGACGGTGCCGGCGGCACCCACACCGCCATCGGGAACCGTGCAGGTAACCACGCGCGTACCGCCGTCGTAGGTGCAGCCCGCCGGCGCCAGCGACGCCGGCACGATGTCGATCTCCGGCGGCAGCGTCATGGTGATGGTATCGCCGACGCCAGGGGTGTTACGCGTCCACGGCACCTGCACCTGCGCGGTCATTTGCAGGCCGATATCGGCCGGGATGGTGACGGCAGTAGGTGTAACGCCCGCCCACGCCAGCGCGGGGAACAACAGCAGAACGGCCGCGGCGGCACGCATCCCGCCGCGCAAAGCGCCGGCAATTCCGTTTTCACTCGCGCGCAAAACACTTGCGCGACCGGCCTGATCGTGGGTTTGGTACACGGGTTTTCCCCTAACTTGCGCTGCTGTTGCATCCGTTCACGCACTTGTCGGGCGCGCGAACCTGTGGTGTTGGATGCGGGCCGTTACCGGCACGCACGGAACGCCCATGACGGGCTTTGGGGCGACATTTTCGTCAGGGACGGGAATGAGGGCAATAACAAGCCCTCTCACATGCTCACCCCGTCCTTGCATCACCCAGCCACCCAAGGGTGACTGGAGGGTACCCGGAGTACTCAGCCCTCGGCCTGCTCGGGGGCAAACAGGTAGCCGATGCCGCGCAGCGCGCGCACCGGCAGCACGACATTGGTGGTGTTGCGCACGCGGGTGCGCAGGCGGTGTACCAGCACTTCCAGCCGGTGCGGGTCGAAATCCCAGGGCTGGTCGGTGACGGCGGCAATCAGCCGTTCGCGATTCACCGCTTCGCCGCGGCTGGCCAGCAGTTCGCGCAGGAAGCCGCGCTCGGCCACGGTCAGGGTGAGCACGCGGCCGTTGGGGGCGTGCAGATCCCAGCCGTCGGCACGCAGGCTCCATGCGGCGCTGCTGTCACGGCCGGGGTCGCCGGCGGAAGTGGCCGAGGGTGCAAGCGTCATGCGCCGGTGCAGGCTGTGCAGGGCCGCGACCAGCACCGGCAGTTCCAGCGGCTTGGGCAGGTAAACGTCGGCGCCCATCGCCAAACCGTGCGCCATGTCGGCAGTGCCGCTGCGGCCGGTGACCAGCACGATGCCCATGCCGTCCATGCGCCGCAGGTGGCTGGTGGCACTGAGGCCGTCTTCGCCCGGCAGGCCGACGTCGAGCACCAGAATGTCGCAACGGTCCACCGCCAGTTCGCGGTACAGCGCTTCGACGCTTTCGATGCCGCGCGCGGTGGCGCCGTGGTATTCAAGCTCCTCGACCACCATGCCGCGCCATTCGGGGTCGTCTTCCACCACCCAGATGCGTATGCCATCCAGACGGCAAAGGGTTTCGGCTGCCGGTATTTCCTGTTTCACCACCACATGCTCTCCCATGCTGCCCATTCCCCCCGCGGCGCGGGCGTTCTCCCATGAATGCGCATGGAAGCCGTAGCTGCGGGGCTTGCCCCGCATGAAGCTTTCCCAATACCCGATTAGTGCCAGCTTTCAGCTTGTCTCCCCCCTTGTTCGCGTAACGAGTCGGGGGGCGAAGGCGTGTTGCTTGCGAACCACCGGTTCGCACACGCCTGAACGCCCCTGGCCATGCCAGTGAACCGGGCCCGGAGGGTTGGGAGGGGCGTTGAGGCTTGCTCGAACATCCAAAGCACCCCTCCCCCGCCCTCCCCTTCGTGCTGCGCACGAAAGGGAGGGAGCTTGCTACGGCTACTGAAACTTCGCGCCAATCAGGTCCCAATACCCGATTAGTGCCGGCTTTCAGCTTGTCTCCCCCTTGTTCGCGTAACGAGTCGGGGGGGCGAAGGCGTGTTGCTCGAACATCCAAAGCCCCCCTCCCCCGCCCGGCCCAGCGCGCTGGGCGTTCGTCAGGCCCGCGCGGCAGGCCGCGCAAACGGGCCATCCTCACCCCCTTCGTGCTGCGCACGAAAGGGAGGTGGCTTGCTACGGCTACTGAAACTTCGCGCCAATCAGGTCCCGGTAACGCCCCGTGCCGGGCTTGCCCTGCACCTACGCTCGCATCCACATGCGCCGGCCCTATTCCCGCGGCAGGCCCATCTCCGCCAGCAACGCGGGGGCCGGGTAGACCTTGGCCAGCAGCCAGCGCAGGTAGCGCATGTCCACGTGCACGGCGCGCTTGTAGCGCGGGTCGAACCACCAGCTGGCGCTCACCGATTCCCAGTTGGAATCGAAGTTCAGGCCGATCAGTTCGCCACGGGCGTTGAGCACCGGCGAGCCGGAGTTGCCACCGGTGGTGTCCAGGTTGGTCAGGAAGTTGACCGTCTGCGTCTTCAGCGCCGGGTCGGCGGTGCTGCCGAAATCCCCCTTGGCGATGGCAGCCAGCAGTGGCTTGGGCGCGTCGAACGGCGCGGCGTTGGTGTTCTTTTCGACGATGCCGGCCACGGTGGTCACCGGCGAATAGCTCACCGCGTCGCGCGGGTGCAGCGCCTCGACCTTGCCGTAGCTGATGCGCAGGGTGCTGTTTGCATCCGGGTACACGGCGCGGCCCTGCTGCGCGCGCCATGCGAACAGCGCCTGCATGTAGGCCGGGCGCAGCCGCAGTTGTTCGCCGGCGCGGGCCTTGCTCTGGCGTTCGTCGTCCAGTTGCGCGGCCACCAGTGCGGCAGCGGCCGACAGCAGCGGGTCGCCTTCGATGGCGGCGCCCTTGCGTGCGGCCTCGAAGCGCGACAGGCGCTGGGCTTCCTCGCCCAGCTTGGTGCCTGCGTACAGCGCATCCAGCGCCTTGGCCAATTGCGCCGGGGTGCGGCCGAACAGGGTGTCGTAATGCGCATCGCGCTGGTCGTCGGGCAATTGCTGGTAGCGGGTGAGCAACGCGGTGAGGATGGCTTTTTCCACCGCCGGGTCGTAGCGGCGCTGCACCTGCTTGAGCACGCCTTCGATCAGCGCCTGGTCGCGCTGCTGGTAGCCGCTTTCGCGCTCGGCGTCGGGCTTGGCCGATTCCACGCGCAGCCGCTCCAGCAGCAGGGCCGCGCGCAGCAACTGGGTCTGGCTGCTCATCAGGCCGACCAGCAGGCTGCTTTCGCCGGCCTTGCTTTCTTCAGCCAGCGAGGCGAACAAGGCGTCGATGTCGGCGCGGTACTTGCCATCGGCGGCGGCCAGCATGGCCTGCTCGTCGGTGGCGCGCAGGGCCTTGGCGTCGCTGCGCAGCAGGCCTTCCAGCTCACCGGCGGCGCGCTTGCGATTGTTCTTCAGCGACTGCAGCTGCGAGGCGTAGCGGGTGCGGGCCTCGGCATTGCCCTTGCCCTGCGCCTCGATCACGTCGATCAGCTGCTGGAACACCTCCACCCGGCGCGGCAACACCGCGTCGATCTGGTTGGCGAACTCGGCGGCGGTGCGCAGGCGGTAGGTAGTGCCGGGGTAGCCGGCGAGCATGGCGTAGTCGCCTTCCTTCGGGCCGTCCAGCGACACCTTCAAATGTGCCGGCGGCTGGTAGGGCACGTTGTCGCGGCTGTATGGCGCGGGCTTGCCGTCCTTGCCGACGTAGGCGCGCAGCAGGGTGAAGTCGCCGGTGTGGCGCGGCCACATGAAGTTGTCGATCTCGTCGCCGTAGTTGCCAATGGCGCGCGGCGGCGCATAGACGAGGCGGATGTCGGTCAGTTCCAACTGGCGGATGCGGTAGAAGTCGCTGCCGTAGTACATGTTGGCCACCGAGCAGCGCACGCCGCCCTCGGCCTCGCAGGCGGCGACGATGCGCTTGCGTGCGCGTTCCACCGCGTCGAAGTAGTCGCGGCCGGTCTTGCCGCGCGCGTCTTGCAGCACCTCGTCGGTGACCTTGTCGAAGCCCACCGTCACCAGCACGCGGTAATCCGGGTTGGCCGGGCGCTCGTCGTCACGGCCGCTGGCGATGAAGCCTTCGTTGATGGTGTCGTGTTCCTTGCTGGCGTTGTACTGGATGACGCCGTAGGCAACGTGGTGGTTGGTCAGCAGCAGGCCGTCGCCGGAGACGAACGCGCCGGTGCCACCGCCGACGCGCACCACCGCGCTCAACGGCGGCGCGGTGACGTCGGCCAACTGCCTCGGGTCACCCTTGAAGCCGGCGGCCTTCAGCGTTTTCGCCAGTTCCGGCAGCTGCGTGGGCATCCACATGCCCTCGTTGGCGGCGGCGGTGGCGGAAAGAGACATGCCCAGCACCAGCGCGGCGGTCAGCGGTTTGCGCGTCATTGGAACTCCAGCGGATTGCGAAACAGGCCGCGACGGTAGCAGGGGAGCAGGAACGAGTGAAGCAGGAACGGGTGAAGCAGGAACGAGTGAAGAGGAACGAGGAACGAAAGAGAGCAGAAGCAAAACAAGAACGGTTGCCTCCATACACATAAATGGTGGTGTCGGTTTTCGCATCCATCCCGGCTTGTGCTCTTGCTTGTGCTCTTGCTTGTGCTCTTGCTTGTGCTCTTGCTTGTGCTCTTGCTTGTGCTCTTGCTTGTGCTCTTGCTTGTGCTCTTGCTTGTGCTCTTGCTTGTGCTCTTGCTTGTGCTCTTGCTTGTGCTCTTGCTTGTGCTCTTGCTTGTGCTCTTGCTTGTGCTCTTGCTTGTGCTCTTGCTTGTGCTTTTGCTTTTGCCTTCTCTCGTTCCTCGTTCCTCTTCACTCGTTCCTGCTTCACCCGTTCCTGCTTCACCCGTTCCTGCTTCACCCGTTCCTGCCTTACTTCTCCTTGCGCCAGTTCACCGAGCCACGGTTTTCCACGGTGCTGGATTCGACTTCGATGTCGAAACCACGGCGCAGCAGGTATTTCAGCGTCAGCACCGAGCCGCTGCCGACCAGCGAGACGCCGTAGCCGACATACAACCGCGGGGTGATGTATTTGCCCACGCCCAGCACCGCGCCACCCAACGCGCGCGACTGGCTGACGCCGGCGTCGTCCAGCCCGAGCTTGGCACCCAGCTGTGCGGCAATCAGGCCGCTGCCGGCAGACAAGGCAGCGGAGGCGGCGTTGACCTGCTGCGCCTGGTCGCTGCTGGCCATGCTCAGGCTGCGGCCAAGCACCAGGTAGGCCAGCGCCTCGGACTGCGACATCGCCGGGTCCGACCACACGTCCACGCGTGGTTGCTGGGCGCGGCCGGTGACGTGGATGCCGGCGGTGACCTCGCCGATGCCGCGCTGGGCGCGGATGTTGATGCGCGGGTCGGAGACGATGCCGTGGTTCCACAGCAGCTGGCCATCGGTGATGGTCAAATCCTGCCCGTAGGCCTTGTAGCGGCCGCTGACTTCCAGCCCGCCGTTGGCGGTCATCTCGCGGCCAGGCCGCGCACGCACCTGCATCTTGCCGGCCAACGCGCCCTTCAGGCCGAAGCCACTCATCTTGACCTTGTCGCCGAGGCTGACGGCCAAGTCCATGTCCAGCGGCGAGGTGCGTGATTCTTCCGGATCGACCGGGTCCAGCACCACCACGTCGTCCGACGCCGAGGTGCCGCGGTCCAATCGCTCCAGGTCAATGTCGGCCTCGGGCACGTGCACGCTGCCGCGCAGTTCCATCGCGGTGCCGGCCAGGGTGAAGTCCAGGTCGGGGTTGGCGACCACGCGCAATTCGGCGGTGTTGGACACCAGCACCTTGTCGCCGCCGATGTGCAGCTTCAGCGGCTGCGCATCACCGAACCACGACAGCCCGCCATCGACGCGCAGCACGCCTTCGCCGCCGGTGTTGACTGCCGCGGCAATGCGCGCCGAGCCATCGGGCTGGGCGCTGAAGCTGCCGCTGCCCTCGCTCAAGGTCAGGCCCAGTGCCGGGAATTCGCCAGTGAAGCCGCTCAATTTCGCCTCGCCGCCCAGCGAAGGTTGGCTGCGCGTGCCGCGCAGGCTGACGTGGCCTTCGACCAAACCTTTTGGCCGCACCAGATCGGGCGAGAACAGCTCCATCCAATAGAGCCGCGACATGTTCATGTACAGCTCGCCGGTAAGCGCGGCGTTCGGCTCCCAGCCGGTCTGCACGCGCGCGTCGATGAAGCCGTCGCCCTGGAAACCGACGCCGAGGTAGCCGTGGATGCCGCTGGGTTGCAGGTCGAAATTGGTGTTGAAGTTGTCGTAGCGCAGCAGTTCGCCACGGGCGTTGTCGCCCAGGCGTATGCCGCCCTCGCGCGACACGACCTTGAAATGGCCTTCCCATGCCTTGCCGCGCGGGCGCAGTTGGCCGTCGAGGGTGAGCTCGCCGCGCAGGTACATGCGGCGACCCGCATTTGGCGGCAGCCACGGCTGCACCAGTGCCAGCGGCAGGGCATCGCCACGCAGGTGCAGGCCCTCGCGCGGCCAATCCGCGCCGATGCACAACGCGCCGCCGGTCTCCGAGCCGAGGCAGGCATCGTCCAGCGTGTAGCGGCTGCCCTGCATGGCGAAGGCCGCCGCTTGCCGCAATTTCCACGGTGCGCCCTTCACCGGCGTCAGGTTCAACAAGGCCAGCTCGCCCCGCCATGCCGCGCCGGCCTGGCGCACGCTGCCGGCCAACGCCAGCGCGCCAAGGTCGTTGCGGGCATCGGCTTGCACATGCAGGTTCTGCACGCTGCCCTGCGCGTCAATGCGCAACTGGTCGAGCAACAGGCCCGCCTGCACCGCAGTGGCGCGCAGTTGCAGCGCGCCGCCATCGCCGCGCCACGGCAAACGGCCGGAAAGGCTGACGTTCGCGGCCTTCCAGTCGTCCCATTGCAGGCCGTCACCGCGCAGGTCGGCGTTGATGTCCGGCTGCGCTGGCGTGCCGCGCAGTTGCAGCGTGCCGGCAAGGCTGCCGCTGGCGGCGGGCAGCAGGTCGGACAGGTGCAGCGGTTCCAGCTTCGCATCAAGGTCAAGGCGGTCGCCGACCTTGCCCTTGGCCTCGACGCGGCTGTCGCCCAGTTGCAGGCGCATGTCGCCTTCGCCCTGGGTGCCATGCAGCGCCAATCTGGCATGTGCATCAACGCCGCGCCCGCGCAGGCGCCCACGCAACTGCGGCAGGTCCAGCGTGGCCTCGACGCGCAGGTCGTCGGTGCCGGCCGGCGACGGCAGTTGCTTGCCGGTGGAAGCCAGCGTGCCGGACAGGTTGCCCTCCCAGCCCGGCAGGAACCAGCCCGGATCGAAGCCGGCCAGCTTGGCATCCACCTGCCATGCCAGCGCCGGCGCCCATGCCGCCGAGCCGGCGAGGTCGAGCACACCGCCCGGCGTGGTTGCCTTGAAGCGTTCGATGCGGGCTTGCTGGTCGTTGCCGCGCACGTCGAAATCGAGCATGGCGTCCTGCGCCTCGCGGGCGATTTCCGCCTTGCCAATCGCCGCCCAGTTTTTCAGGCTGCCGGCCACGCCCAGCCGCGCCTGCTTCAGGTGCATCGGCACCGGCGCACGCCCGGGGGTGGCCGGGTCGGGCGATGGCGTCCACGTCAGCTGGTTGGCCAGCACCGTGAGCTTGAAATTCGGGTTCTGCGCATCGCCGAAATCGGCCCTGCCCTGCACATGCACGTTGCCGCCGAAGGCTTCGATAACCAATGGCGCAACATTGAGCACCTGGTTTTCGAGGGCGATGTTGGAAGGAGCCAACACCAACTCGCGGTCGCCCTGGCGCACGCGGCCCTGCAACTGCGCGGTGCCGCCACGCCCGCGCGCGGTGAAATCCAGCGCCAGCGGTTCAGGCGCCTGCGCCATGTATTGCGCCGGCACCAGTTGCCCGATGTCCAGCCGCTCACTGCGTGCGGCCACGTTCCACACCGGATCCTTGCGGCCATCGAGAACAACGCTGGCGCGCAGTGGTTGCGGCGAATGGCTGGTCAACGCCAGCTCCATGTGCGCCAGGTTGCCGCGCGCAACCAAACCGAGCCGCGCCGGCGCTTGCCCCGGCCTTGCCGGCAGCAGCGCGCGCACGCTCAGGTCGGTGCGGTAGTCACGGCGCGGCAGGTAGTGGCCGTCGATCAGGAAATCGCCGAGGTTGCCTTCCACCTTCAATTGCGTGGCGCGAAATTCACCATTGGCCGCTTCGAGGCCGCCGCGGATGCGCGTGAAGTCGATGGGCGGCGCGTCGTGCGGGGCAATGCGCAGGTGGTCGATGGCGATGCGGTCGGCCTGCAAGGCCAGCGGCAGTTCGATGGCCGGCAGCACCTCGGGCCAGCGCGGCAGTTCGAACGGCTTGTCTTCCGACGGCCCCAGCGCCAGTTGCGCATCGGCGATTTCCAGCGCGTCCAGCCGCAGCTTGCGGCCGAGCAGCGGGCGGATATCCGGATCGAGCAAGGCGCGGCGCGCGGTGAAATGCAGGTCTTCGTAGCGGAACTCCAGGTCGTGCAGCAGCAGCGGCCCGGCCAGCGGCCCTTCGGCCTTGCTCCACGTCAGCGACGAATTGGCCGGCAAGCGCGCCACCACCTGCGCCAGCAACACGTCGCGCCCGGCGATGGTCTGCAACAGCCAGTACAGCGCGCACACCGCCAGCAACAACAACACGCCGAGGGTGACGCCGCTGCGGATCGCCAGCGTGCGCATGCGCGCGCGGCGGCGGGCGCGCAATTCGGCGATGCGTGCTTCGCGCTGTTCCGGCGTGGCCTGTTCGTTCACAGGTCCGCCCCGATGTTGAGGTAGAGCTGGAATTGCGAATCCGGCTTGTTCAGGCCATGCGCAATGTCGATGCGCACCGGGCCGACCGGCGACTTCCAGCGCACGCCGAAACCGACGCCGGTATGCAGGTCAATGCCGTTGTCGAACGCGCTGCCGGTATCGACGAACGCCGCCGCGCCCCACGGGCCGCCGCCGAAGTAATGCTCGTATTCGGCCGAACCAACCAGCAGGTGCTTTGCGCCCAGCGCGTACTTGTCCGGCGCGGGCGTGCGCGGGCCAACCTCGCGCCACGCATAACCGCGAATGGAGCGGTCGCCGCCGGCGAAATAGCGCAGGCTCGGCGGCATCGCCACCAGGTCGCCGGTCCAGGTGGTGCCGGCCTGGCCGCGCAGGATCAGGCGGTCGCTCTCGCCCAGCGGTAGGTACCAGCGCACGGTGGCGTCGGCCTGGATGAAGCTGGTGTCCGAACCAACGCCGCCAATACCGCCGCGCAAGGTGGCGTTGCCGCTGAAACCGCGGCGCGGGAACGCCTTGTCATCGACATCGACGTAATCGTTGCTCACCTGCGGATAGACCAGCGTCGAGTATTGATAGACCGCATTGCTGTAGGGGCCGCCGGAGCTGTAGCGCCAGCGTTCGCGCAGCGCGTTCATCGACATGATGGCCGTCCACCGCTCGTTGACCTCGCCGCTGCGGCTGGCGATGAGCTTGTAGTTGCGCATGTCGAGGTAGCGCGTCTGCTCGTCGTAGGCGCTGGCGGCGAAGGTGTACCAGCCGTCGAGCCACAGGAACGCCGGTACCCGGTAACTGACGAGGAAACTCTTGCGCTTTTGCGCATAGTCCAGCTGGGTGTTCAGCTTGTGGCCGCGGCGGTTGACGTAGCGCCGCTCCACGCCACCGCGCACGCCGGGGCCGCTCTCGCTGCCGTAGCTCAGGCCGGCGGTATAGACGGTGCGCTTGGCCAGGGTGAGGTTCACATCAACCGGCACGCGCCAGTCGTCGTCGGCCAGTTCCGGGTGTGGCTGGATGTCGATGGTGCTGAAGTAGTCAAGTTTCGTCAGCGATTCGCGCAGGCGGTCGAGCTTGCCTTCGTGCCAGTAACTGCCCTTTTCCCAATAGACCAGCGGGTCGAACAGGCCATCGCGGAAATAGCCCTGGTTGAAGCTGATTTCGCCCATGTTGTAACGGCCGCCGCTGTCCCAGCTCAGGAAGATGTCGGCCGCGTCCTGCGCGCGGGTGACCTCCACCCGGCGCTGGGTGAAATCGGCGTCGAAATAGCCGCGCTCGGCCAGGCGCCGGGTGATGGTGACCTTGCTGGCCTCGTAGGTGGCGTGGTCGAACGGCTCGCCTTCGCGCGGGCGGAAGTCGGCCAGGTCCTCTTGCAGGTAGCGGTCACGTGCGGCCGGGCCGGTGATGACCACGTCCGACTGCCGCACGCGCACCGGCTCGCCCTTGTCGATCTCGATCACCACCTGCATCGCCTCGCCCTGGCGCGGCGCATCCACCTTGATGACCGGGTTGTAGTAGCCGAACGGCTCCAGCGCCATGCGCGTCTGCCGCTCGGCCTGCGACAGCAGGTATTCCAGCCGCGACTCGCCCTGCTCCTTGCCGACAGCCTCGTACAGCGACAGCGAGACCTCGATGTTCTCGATGATCGCCGCATCGTCGTCCTTGTCCAGCCCCTTGATCTGCACCTTGTCGATGGCGCCGCGGGCATGGGCGGGGGAAGCGGCCATCAGGGCGGCGGCAAGGAGGAAAAGCGTGGTTCGGGCAGGCAACATCGCAGCAGCATACCGGGCCGAACGTGCCCGGCAAAATCGCGATGCCGAAGGCAAAAGCGGCGTGAAATCCGCGTAAAGAAAACACCTGTTCCCGCCGGCAACCACTGATGCCGGCATGCTGCGGGAGCGCACGTTGGTGGCTCCTGCGGGAACCCCCTTCCCTGCTCCGTGCACAGGGAAGGGGAAACACCCGTCAGTTGGACAGGTGCTCGATCGCAGCGATGCTGCCGAGGCGGTCGCCGAGGGTGCGCAGCAGGGCAAGGCGGTTGTTGCGCAGGGCCGCGTCGTCGGCGTTGACCATCACCTTGTCGAAGAAGGCATCGACCTGCGGGCGCAGGCGGGCCAGACGGGCCAGCACGGCCACGTAGTCCTTCTGGTGCAGGCTGGCGTTGGTATCGTCGATGGCGGCGGTGACGGCTTCGGCCAGCTCGCTTTCGGCCGGTTCGCGCAGCAACGCCGGGGCGATCATGCCCGGAATCTCGCCCTCGGCCTTGCGCAGGATGTTGCGGATGCGCTTGTTGGCGGCGGCCAGTGCTTCGGCCTCCGGCAGCTGGGCGAAGGTGCCGATGGCGTTGATGCGGCGGTCGAAGTCGTACAGCGAGGCCGGCTTCAGTTCAGCGACGGCGTTGAAGTGGGTGGCCGGTACGCCCTTGTCGGCGTAGTAGCCGCGCAAGCGGTCGAGGATGAAGTCGTAGATTTCGACAGAGCGAATATCGAACTTGCCAGCCCACTCCGGGAAATGCTTTTCAGGAATTGCAGTAATTACCGATTGGCCCTTTTCTTTCTCAACTCTTGCACCAGCCTCATCTGCAAGACAAATGGCATCACCTAAAATTCGCGGCAAAGAAAGGTCAAACCCCGACTCGATAATAGTACGCGCCAAACCCAGCGCATTGCGCCGCAGCGCGAACGGATCCTTGTTGCCGGTCGGCTTCAGGCCCGCGGCGAAGCCGCCGGCCAGCGTGTCCAGACGCTCGGCGATCGCCAGCACCTTGCCGAGGTTCGACGCGGCGATGTCATCGGCGGCGAAGCGCGGGCGGTAGGCTTCGTCGATCGCCAGCGCGACGGCGGGCGATTCGCCGCCGGCCACGGCGTAATGGCGGCCGGCGATGCCCTGCAACTGGGGAATTCGTTGACCATGCGCGATTGCAGGTCGTTCTTGGCCAGTTCGGCGGCGCGCTTGGCCTGCACGGCATCGGCACCCACCTGCGGGGCGATGGCCTGCGCCAGCGCGCCCACGCGCTGCACCTTGTCGGCCACGCTGCCGAGCTTGGCTTGGTAGGTGACGGTTTTCAGGCCGTCGCCCATCGCCACCAGCCCTTGCTTGAGGTCTTCGTCGAAGAAGAACTTGGCGTCGGAAAAACGCGGGCGGATGACGCGCTCGTAGCCCTTGGCGACCTCGGCCACGTCCTTGGATTCGATATTGGCGATGCCGATGAACTTCTCGGTCAGCTTGCCGGCGGCATCCAGCACCGGGAAGAACTTCTGGTTGATCTCCATCGTCTCGACCAGCGCTTCCTGCGGCACGGCAAGGAATTCACGCTCGAAGCTGCACAGCACCGCCGCCGGCCATTCGACCAGGTTGACCACCTGTTCGAGGTTGTCGTCGGTGATGCGCGCCACGCCACCGGCCTTGGCGGCGGCGGCGTTGACCTCGGCGACGATGCGCTCGCGGCGGGCGTCGGCATCGACCAGCACGTTGGCCGCCTTCAGCGATTCGATGTAGTCGGCCGGGGTGCTCAGCCACACCTGTTTGTCGGCCATGAAGCGGTGGCCGCGGCTCATGCGGTCGGATTTCAAGCCCAGCAGTTCGGCCGGCACCACGTCCTTGCCGTGCAGCAGCACCAGCCAGTGCACCGGGCGGGCGAAGGCGTATTCGTGCGCGCCCCAGCGCATCGGCTTGGGGATGGGCATGGCGGCGATGGCGTCGCGCAGGATTTCCGGCAGCAGTTCCGCCGTGCGCGCGCCCGGCGTTACCGAACGCAGCACGAAGCGCTCGCCCTTGGCGTCGGTGGTGCGTTCAAGCGCGGTCCAGTCGATGCCAGCCTTGGTGGCGAAACCTTGCAGCGCCTTGGTCGGCTCGCCGTTGGCGTCCAGCGCGATGTTGACGTAGGGGCCGAACACTTCCGAATGCTGCTCGGGCTGTTCGGTTTCCACGCCCGGCAGCAACACGGCCAAACGGCGCGGGGTCGAAAGCGGCTTGGCGTCGCCACGCTCGAAGGCGATGCCGCGCTTGCCCAATCCATCGATCACGCCATCGAAAAACGCCTGCGCCAAACCCGGCAGCGCCTTGACCGGCAATTCCTCGACACCCAATTCGATCAGCAGCGGTTGCATGCTCATGCCTGCACCTCCTTGGCGGCCACCGCTTCGATGCGCTTGGCCTCGTACAGTTTGGCCACCGCCTGCGCCAGCGCGCGCACGCGCAGGATGTAGCGCTGGCGCTCGGTCACGCTGATGGCGCGGCGGGCGTCGAGCAGGTTGAACGAATGCGATGCCTTGCACACCTGCTCGTAGGCCGGCAGCGGCAGGCCGGCTTCGACCAGCTTCTGCGCCTCGGCCTCGCAGGCGTCGAAGCGGTGGAGCATTTCGGCCACGTCGGCGTGCTCGAAGTTGTAGGTGCTCTGCTCCACTTCGTTCTGGTGATAGACATCGCCATAGGTGACCGGCGTGCCGTCCGGGCCGTAGGTCCAGACCAGGTCATAGACGTTGTCGCAGTTCTGCAGGTACATGCACAGGCGTTCCAGGCCGTAGGTGATTTCGCCCAGCACCGGCTTGCACTCCAGGCCACCGGCCTGCTGGAAGTAGGTGAACTGGGTGACTTCCATGCCATTGAGCCAGACTTCCCAGCCCAGCCCCCATGCGCCCAGCGTCGGCGATTCCCAGTTGTCCTCGACGAAGCGCAGGTCGTGCACCAGCGGGTCGATGCCCAGCGCCTTGAGCGAATCCAGATAGAGCTGCTGGATGTTGTCCGGGCTGGGCTTCATCGCCACCTGGTACTGGTAGTAGCGTTGCAGGCGGTTCGGGTTTTCGCCGTAGCGGCCGTCGGTGGGGCGGCGCGAGGGCTGCACGTAGGCCGCGTTCCAGCTTTCCGGTCCGATCGAGCGCAGGAAGGTGGCCGGGTGGAAGGTGCCGGCGCCCACTTCCAGATCCAGCGGCTGGATCAGCACGCAACCCTGCTTCGCCCAGTAGTCGTTGAGGGTCTGGACCAGACCCTGGAAAGTGATCGGAACAATGGGAGTCGCGGACATGCTGCCGGTTGCCATACGGAGGGGTGCGCTAGTATAGCCAGCCGCCGCGCGGCGGCCTCGCCAGCAAGGAGTTTCAGGTGGAACAGCACGCCGCACCCGCCGCGCCACAGCCACCGGTCCAGGTCGCCATCGCGCCGGGCCGCTTGCAGTTTTCCAACGTCGCCGCCGCCTTGCTGGCCGACGGCTTGGTAGCCGCGCACGACCTGGAACGCATCCGCTTCTCCGCACAGGGCGCGCGCAACGCCAGCGAGGTGCACCCGCTGGTGCTGCTGGCCAACCTCAAGCTCGCCGCCGCGCCGCCGGCCTCCGGCGAGCTGGGGCTGGAACGGTTGACCCAATGGCTGGCCGCGCGCACCGGCACGCCCTACCTGCGCATCGACCCGACCCGCGTCGATGTCGCCGGCGCCACCGCCGTGGTCTCGCATGCCTATGCGCGCCGCCACCGCATCCTGCCGCTGGCGGTGGATGCCGAGCGCGTACTGGTAGCCACCAGCGAGCCGCTGGCACGCGACTGGTTGCCGGACGTGCAGCATCTGGCGCGGCGGCGCATCGACATCGTGTTGGTCAATCCGCTGGACCTGCACCGTTATTCGATGGAGTTCTTCGGCGTCACCCGCTCGGTGCGCGGCGCGCGCGGCGACGTGCGCAGCGAAGGCAACGGCAGCCTGCCCAGCTTCGAGCAGTTGGTGGAGCTGGGCCGCGCCGGCGACGTCAACGCCGACGACCACCACGTGGTCAGCATCGTGGACTGGCTGCTGCAATACGCCTACGAGCAGCGCGCCAGCGACATCCACCTGGAGCCGCGCCGCGACATGGGCCGGGTGCGGTTCCGCATCGACGGCGTGCTGCACAAGGTGTTCGAACTGCCACCGGCGGTGATGACCGCGGTGGTCAGCCGCATCAAGGTGCTGGGGCGCATGGATTTGGCCGAGCGCCGCCGCCCGCAGGACGGGCGCATCAAGACCCGCTCGCCGGGCGGGCGCGAAGTGGAAATGCGGCTTTGACCATGCCCACCGCGTTCGGCGAAAAGTGCGTGATGCGCATCTTCAGACCCGGACTCGGCGTTCAAGAGCATCGAGCAGCTTGGCTTCAGCCCCGAGGAAGCGGCCGGCTGGAACGAGCTGACCACGCGCCCGCACGGCATCGTGCTGGTCACCGGCCCGACCGGCTCGGGCAAGACCACCACCCTGTATTCCACGCTCAAGCGGCTGGCCACGCCGGACGTGAACGTGTGCACGGTGGAGGACCCGATCGAGATGATCGCGCCCGAGTTCAACCAGATGCAGGTGCAGGCCAACATCGACCTGGACTTCGCCGCCGGTGTGCGCACCCTGCTGCGGCAGGACCCGGACATCATCATGATCGGCGAAATCCGCGACCTGGAAACCGCGCAGATGGCGGTGCAGGCCGCATTGACCGGCCACTTGGTGCTGTCCACCCTGCACACCAACGACGCGCCCTCGGCCATCACCCGCCTGCTTGATCTGGGCGTGCCGCATTACCTGATCGCCTCCACCGTCAACGGCGTGCTGGCGCAGCGGCTGGTGCGCACCCTGTGCCCGCACTGCAAGCGCGCCGACGTGCCCGACGACACCGATTGGGCGCCGCTGCGTGATGCCGATGAGGCATTACCTGATGCCATCAACGCCTGTGCGCCGGTGGGTTGCCTGGAGTGCCGGCGCACCGGCTACATGGGCCGCGTCGGCCTGTACGAGCTACTGCCGCTTGGGCCGAAGCTGCGTTCGCGGATCACCGCCGAGATGGACCTGGCCGGTTTCCACCGTGCCGCGCGCGGCGAAGGGCTGCGCACGCTGCGCCGCGCCGGGCTTGAAAAAGTCGCGCAGGGGCTGACTACTATCGAGGAAGTCCTGTCGGTCCTGCCGCCCGCCGAATGAAACCGCTGCCGTTCCTGATCATCGAAACCGGGCAACCGTTCCCGACCCTGCGCCGCTACGGCCGCTTCCCGCACTGGATCCGCGTGGCTGCCGGGCTGGAGCAGGCCGAGACGGTCACGGTCAACGTCGAGCACGGCGAAACCCTGCCGTCGCGCGAGGGCTTTGCCGCGACGATCGTCACCGGCTCGGCCGCCTTCGTCACCGACCGCGCCGAGTGGAGCGAGCGCAGCGCCGGCTGGCTGCGCGAGGCCGCCCACGCCGGCATGCCACTGCTGGGCATCTGCTACGGCCACCAGTTGCTGGCGCACGCGCTGGGCGGGCAGGTGGACTACAACCCGGCCGGGCGCGAATCCGGCACCATCCGCCTCGACCTCGACCCGGCCGCCCACGCCGACCCGCTGTTCGCCGGCCTGCCGGCCAGCTTCCCGGCCCAGGCCACCCACCTGCAAACCGTGCTGCGCGCACCGGAAGGCGCCACCGTACTGGCGCGCTCGGCACAAGACCAATGCCACGCCTTCCGCTGGGGTGACAACGCCTGGGGCATGCAGTTCCACCCCGAGTTCGCCACCCACCACATGCGCGGCTACGTGCGCGCCCGCGCCGACTGCATCGCCCGCCACGGCGGCTGCGCACGCAGCGTGGCCCGCGACGTCACCGCCGCGCCCCTGGCCCGCCAGCTGCTGCGCCGCTTCGTGCGGCACGTGCGGCGCGAGGTGCATTGAGGCCGCCGCAGGGCAAGCCCCGAGCGCTGTCCTGCCCGCCGGGGAGGCTACCCCTCCCCGACCCTCCCCTGCGCCTGCGGCGCAAGGGAGGGGGTTGAAAAGCGCAGGTCCTCCGCGATCCGGACGGCTGCATGCAGCGCTCCCTCCCTTGCGCCGCAGGCGCAGGGGAGGGTCGGGGAGGGGTGCCCTGGATCTTCCAGCCCACACCCCGCCAATTCCGCCCACGGCTCCCCGATCCCGACCCCGTTACTTGTTCCTCATCAACCGCAGCGGGGTTTCAGGCGATAATCCGCCTGCGCCGGCCTGTCGCCCGCGCCCTCCCCCGTTTCGGAACTGCAATGAGCGAGATTCGCAAGGTCCCGGCCTCCGCCGGCGCGCAATGGCTGCTGGGCAGCGTCGCACTGTTCGGCAAGGCACCCCTGCAACTGGCGATGCTGGCGATCACCTTTGGCCTGCTGCTTTCGGTAGCCACTTTCCTGACGCTGCTCAACGCAGCGCTGGGCTCACTGATACAGCTGCTCGCCCTGCTGGCCACGCCGGTACTGATGGGCGGCATGATCTGGGCGATCCGTGAGGTCGCGCAGCAGCGCCCGGCCACCAATGCCGCGCTGTTCGAAGGCTTCCATCGCGGTCGCCTGTCGCACCTGCTGGTGGCGGTGCTGCCGTACTTCCTGGCCAGCCTGCTGCTGGGCGCGCTGCTCTACGTGTTGATCGGCAGCGATGGCATGCAACGCTGGCAGGAAGTGCAGGCACAGGTGAATGCCATCTCGCAGAGCGGCGGTACCCTGGATCCGGCGCAGGCCCAGCAGATGGCAGCCAGCCTGCCGGTGTTCCGTTTCCTGTTGTGGGCCGCGCTCACCACCCTGATCAACATCGCCATCTGCCTGATGCTGGCGTTCATGATCCCGCAGGTGATGTTCTCCGGAACACATGGCTGGCAGGCCATGCTCAACAGCCTGCGCGCCTGCCTGACCAACATCGCGGCGATGTCGCTGTTCTACATCGGCACGCTGGTGGGAATGTTCGTGCTGTCCCTGGGCTCGGCCGTGCTGATGGTGCTGGCCAGCCTGCTGCTGGGCCCGCAGATCGGCCTGCTGCTGGGCATGGTGTTCATGCTGGCGACGGCGCTGCCGATCATCGCCGGTGCGGTCTACCTGGGCTGGAAGCAGATGCTGGCGCCGGCGGGCAGCGAGTCCGGGGCACCACCGCCGGTCAGCGGCCACGTCTTCGAGGCGTGACACTCGCCCAGAGGGTTTCCCTTCCCCCTCCGGGAGAAGGTGCCCTGAAGGGCGGATGAGGGTACGGACGAAGCCTCGCGCAATCGAATATTGCAGGGCTTCGCCCGTACCCTCTCCCCCACCCTTCTCCTATAGGGAGAGGGGCTTTGCACAGCTACGCCCCCGACACCGCTGGCTTGCGCGGCACCAGCCAGCGCGCGGCATGGATGCCCAATTCGTAGAGAAAGCACATCGGAATCGCCAGCATCAGTTGCGACACTACGTCCGGCGGGGTCAGCACCGCCGCCACCACGAAGATGCCGACGATGGCGTAGCCGCGCCCTTCGCGCAGCTGCTGCGGCGACACCCAGCCCAGCAGTACCAGGATCACCATCGCCACCGGCAGCTCGAAGCTGGCGCCGAAGGCGAAGAAGATCGCCAGCACGAAGTCCAGGTAGGCGCCGGCGTCCGGGGTAATGGCAATGACGTCCGGGCGGAACGTGGTCAGGAAGTGGAACACCGCCGGTAGCACCAGAAAGTACGCGAACGCGCAGCCGATGTAGAACAGCATCACCGCCGAGCCCAGCAACGGCAGCGCCAGCCGCTTTTCGCGCGCGTACAGGCCGGGCGCGACAAACGCCCACGCCTGGTACAGCAGCCACGGCACCGCGATGAACAGCGCGGTGAAGAAAGTCAGTTTGAGCGGGGCGAAGAACGCCCCGGCCGGGTTGATGGCCACCAGCGATTGCCCGTCCGGCAACTGCGACACCAGCGGTGTCGCCAGCTCGGTGTAGAGCCTGCGCGCAAACGGCAGCAGCGCCAGCAACACCACGCCCAGCCCCACCAACGCACGCATCAGCCGCGCGCGCAGTTCGACCAGGTGCTCGATCAACGGGCTTTCGCCGAACTCCTCGCCGCTCACGGTGCACGCTCCTGCGGCACAGGCGCGCCGGCCTGCGGCTGCGCGTCTTCCAGTGCCCGCGTTTCGGCAGGCGCATCGGGGGGCACTGCTTCATCCACGACCACGGCATCGGTTCGTTCGACATCGTGGCGCAGCGCATCGGCCTGCTGCTGCACCTGCTGCGCGCCCTCGCGCATTTCCTGCTCGGCCTGCTGCATCGACTGGCGCACGTCGCGCAGGCTGCGCTTGATTTCCTCGGCGTGCAGCTCGCGCTCCAGCTCCTGCTTCACCGAATCCCACTGGTTGCGCGCACGGCGCACCCACAGCCCGGCAAAGCGCGCCGCCTTGGGCAGGCGCTCCGGGCCCAGCACCACCAACGCCACTACCGCAATCAGCAGCAGCTCGCCAAAACCGATGTCGAACACGCCAATCCTCCGGGATCAGCGCGTTTCGTGGTCGCGCTCGGCCTGCGTGTCGCGGCTCTTGTCGGCATTGCGCGATTCATCGCTCAACTGCGCTGCGGGCTTGTCGTCATCGCGCATGCCCTTGAATTCCTTGACTGCACTGCCCAGATCCTTGGCGCCACTCGTCAGCCGCTTGGTGCCGAACACCAGCACGACGATGACCAGCACGATCAACCAGTGCCAGATGCTGAAACTGCCCATGATCCGCTCACGTTATCCAGTAGGAGGCCGGTGAGCATAACCCACCCCGCCCACCTGAATGCCCCTGCCGAAGGTCAGTTGCCTCCGTCCAGCGATTCGGTGCGGATTTCGCCTTCGGATACCGGCTGGAAGCCCTGTTGCGGCGCGGCCTCGGCCGGCATCGACTGCAGCGGCTGGGTGACGGCCTCGCCCGTGGTCGGCGGCGGCGTTGCACCGGAGACGGTGACCGGCTGCGTGCGCGGCGCCGACGACGGCACGGCGGCGCTGCCCTGGGTACCGCGCTTCTCGCGTGCAGCGTAGGTGGATTCCTCCAGGCGGTCGCGGAAGGACACCACGTCGCCGGACGGTGCCGCATTCAGGCGGCCCTCCAGGATCATCCGCGGCGTGGTGCCCGTGCCGTAGGCGTCGAGGTTGGCGGCATCGTCGATGGACAGCACCGCGCCATCCAGCGCCACCCCGGCAAACAACCCGCGCGCGCGCGACCACGACCAGATTTCGGCCTTGAGCTGGCCATCGGTAGCGGCGGCGGCATTGCGACCCACCGGGCCGGCGGCCACGCCGGCGTCGGCACCGAGGGTGAATTTGCCGTTGACGATGTTGTCCAGGCTGCGGTCGTTGCGGAACACCAGGATCACGTCGGACGACTGCACGCCCGCCTGGAAGCCGATGCTGCCGCCGGTGAGCTTGATGAACACCGGGTTGGACCAACTGCCGTCGGCCATCTTCACCGACATCAGCCCGTGGCCGCGGCGGCCACCGATCACCAACCCGGCCTTGATCGTGTCGGGAATGACGATGATCGCCCGGCCCTCGTCGAGCAGCTTGTCGGGGATGCCTTGCTCGGGAATCCCCTGGATTTCGGCAAGCACCCGCACCGCATTGCGGGCGCGCTGGTCTTCCTGCGGCCCGGCCACGGCGTTGGCGGACAACAGGCTGGCGGACAGCAACAAAGCGAGATACGGCAGGCGGCGCATGGCGGACTCCACAGATCGAGTGCGGGGAAGATACGGCAAGGCGTCGAGATTGGAAGTGGGGCGATGAATCGGGAATGAAAAAGCTAGGAACGAGTGAAGAGGAACGAGGAACGAGAGAAAGCAACAGCAACATCAGTAAGGATGGCGAACCAACGCCACCTGCTTTTGCCGTCTCTCGTTCCTCGTTCCCTCTTCACTCGTTCCTCGCCTCTGCGACAATACCCGCATGTCCGACGCACCCATCACCGCGCTGCTCGCGGTCAACCTAGGCACGCCCGAGACACCCACCGCGCCGGCGGTGCGTCGTTACCTTGCCGAGTTCCTCGGCGACCCGCGCGTGGTTTCAATCCCGCCGCTGCTGTGGAAGCCGCTGCTGCACCTACTGATCCTGCCGCTGCGCGGCGGCCGCTCGGCGCACAAATACGCGCAGGTGTGGCTGCCGGAGGGCTCGCCGCTGGCGGTGCATACCCGGCGGTTGGCCGAAAACATCGCCGCCGAATTGCCGCAGTGGCGGGTGCGCGATGCGATGCGCTACGGCCAGCCGGCGCTGCTGCCGGCACTGGATGCACTGGCCGCCGAAGGCATGCAGCGCATCGTGGTGCTGCCGCTGTACCCGCAGTATTCGACCACCACCACCGCCTCGGTCGAGGACGTGGTGCGGGACTGGCAGGCCCGCCACCCGCAGGTGGAAGTGCGCACGGTGCACGACTACGCCGACGACCCGCAGTGGGCCGAGGCGGTGGCCGGCTCCATCCGCGCGCACTGGCAGCAGCATGGCCGCGGCGACAAGCTGGTGTTCTCCTTCCACGGCATCCCGCAGCGGCTGGCCGATGCCGGCGACCCCTACCCGCAACGCTGCGAGGCCAGCGCGCGTGCGATTGCCGCCGCGCTGGAACTGGGCGATGACGACTGGCAGCTCACCTATCAATCGCGCTTCGGCCGCGAGCGCTGGCTGCAACCCTATGCCGAGCCAACGCTGTGGGCCTTGGCCGAAGGCGGCGCGAAAACCCTCGACGTGGTCTGCCCGGGCTTTGCCACCGATTGTCTGGAAACGCTGGAGGAAGTGGCGCTGGGCTTCACCGCCAGCGTGGCCCGGCGCGGCGCGGCGCTGCGCTACATCCCCTGCCTGAACGATGCCCCCGCCCATGCCCGCGCGCTGGCCGCGCTGGCACAACGCGCATGACCACCGCCTTCGCGCTGGAAACCGGCGGCCTGCGCGTGGCCGGCCTGCGCACCGGCACCCCCGGCGGCGTGCCGGTGTTGGCGCTGCACGGCTGGCTGGACAACGCGGCCAGCTTCCTGCCGCTGGCCGCGCACTTGCCGGAACTGGACTGGGCGCTGCTCGACCTGCCCGGCCATGGCCACAGCGCGCACCTGCCCGCCGACGCCGCCTACACCATGCCGCAGGCGATCGCGCAGACGCTGGCGATCATGGACGCGCTGGGCTGGTCGCACTGCGTGCTGCTGGGCCACTCGATGGGCGCGGCCATCGCCAGCCTGACCGCGGCGGTAGCACCGCAGCGGGTGCAGGCGCTGGTCTGCATCGAGGCGCTGGGCGGGCTGGCCGCCCCCGCCGATGAAACCGTCACCCGGCTGCGCGCGCATCTGGCCGCGCTGTCCACGCTGGGCGACAAGCGCCTGCGCGTGTTTGCCGACCTTGCCGCGCCAGTGCGGGCACGGATGCAGGCCAATCAGTTGTCCGAAGCCTCGGCGCGCCTGCTGGTCGAACGCGGCGTCAAACCGGTGCCGGGCGGCTGGAGTTGGTGCAGCGACCCCAAGCTGATGCTGCCCACCGCCGTGCGCATGACCGAGGCGCAGGTGCGCGACGTGGTTGCGGCCATCGCCTGCCCCACGCAGGTGATCTACGCCACCCCGGCACAGCCGTATTTCCCCGAACCGGAACGCAGCCAGCGCGCGGCCTTGCTGCGCCATGGCCGCCTGCACGTGCTGCCCGGCCATCACCACGTGCACATGGATCAGCCCGAAGCGGTGGCGGCACTTGTCCGCGAATTCCTGCTTCCACGCAGTGCGTGAGCAGCGCACCAGCCCGAGGGGCAGCGCCTACGCCACGATCTGGCGCAGCGTGGCCTTGAGCCTGCGCCCTTCCGCGCGCAGGTAGTCGCGTTCGGCCCGCCATTGCGGGAAACGCGCCTCCACCTCGGCCCAGAACGCCGGCGAGTGGTTGGCCTGCAACAGGTGGCACAACTCGTGCACCAGCACGTATTCGAACGCCGAGGGGCGCGCCAACGCCAATGCCAGATCCAGTGCCATTGCGCCGTCCGCGGCCAGCGACCCCCATTGCGAGGACATCACTTTCAACCGCACGCAACTGGGTGCGCGCGGCAAACCCGGCAGGTAAGTGGGCAGCCAGCGGCCAACATCGGCGCGCATCTGTGCCTCGTAAAACTCGCGCAGCGCGCGCCGCAATGCCACATCACCGGCGCGTGCCGGCAACTGGATGCAGATGCCGTCGTCATCACGCTCGATGCGGGTGAAGCGGCCCTCGCACCAGCGCAGCGGCAACCGTTCGCCACGCAGCGGCAACAGCCCCGGTTCGCGCAAGGCCAGCGCCGGCACCAACAGGCCATCGCCACCCAACCGCGCCAACTGCTGCTGCAACCAGTGCTGGTTGGCGTGCAGGAAGCGTTCGCCCGAAATCAGGCTCGCGCGCAACGGCATCGTCAGCCGCACGCCGCGTTCATCGACGCTCAATTTGAGCCGGCGCGCACGCGGGTCACGCACGCGCAATACCTCAATTTCCGCATCGTCCAGCCGCAACCGCAGCATGTCGCGCTGGATTGCCGGGGCGGCAGGGGTGGGGATCAAGCGGCGGAGCAGCGATTGCATGGCCACAGCATACGGCGGGGTTCCGGAAACGGCAGGAGCGCACCTTGGCACGCGATGGGCTTTCCCGGTGAAGCTCCATCACGCAGCAAGGTACGCTCCTGCATCAGTGCACGGCTCAGTTGTCGGCCTTGCTCAGCTTGAACGCCTGCTCCAGCAGCAGGAACAGCCGGCGGATTTCGCCGCTCTGCAACGCAAAGCGCGCATCCAGTTCGGCGCGGCGGCCTTCCTCGTCGATGTGTTCGAGCTGGTCCAGCGCGCCGTCGAGGAACTTGAGCTTGCGCACGATCAGGTCGTCGCCCAGCACGAACGAGAGGTTGTCCTCGAACACCAGCGCCAGCTTGGTGACCTGCTTGCCGGCATCCAGGTGCTTGTCGATCTCGTCGCAGCGCAGCTCCTGATGTTGGCACTTGACCACCGCGCCGCCCTCGGCCGGGTCCTTCATTTCGCATTCTTCGCCAAGGCTCAAGCCGTCGGGCAGCGGCTCGCCGGCAATCCACGCGGTCAGAATCGCGCGCGGCGCGACCTCGGCGTTCAGCGGCATCGCCGGGAAGCTGCCAAGCAGGCCGCGGATGTCGCTCATCACGTTCTCGCCGGTCTTGCGGCTGGAACTGTCCACGGCGACGTAGCCGTGTTGCAGGTCAAGGAAAGCATCGGTGCGCGAGCTCTTGACGAAGGCGCGCGGCAGCAGCTCGTGCAGCAAGTCGTCCTTCATCCGCTTGCGCTCGCGGCCACCGGGCTTGCGGCCTTCCTTCTCCTCGATTTCTTCGAGCTTGCGCGCGAGCAAGTCGTTGACCACGGCGCCGGGCAGGATTTTTTCCTCGCCACCGACGGTGAGCCACAGCGCATCACCGATGCGGTGCGAGAACTGGGTTTTTTCCTCGCGCCCGAACGGCGAGATGAAGCCGCGCGAGGTCATTTCCAGCGGGCCAACCGGCTTGAGCACCACGTGCGGCAGCAGGGTATCGACCTCGGAAAAATCAACGGAGGTGGGGAAGCGGAACAGCGTGAGGTTTTTGAAGAACATTGAAAGACCGGGAATGGAAAATGGGGAAACGGGAATGGGTACATCCCCTCCCTTTCACGCGCAGCGTGAAGGGGAGGGTTGGGGAGGGGTGCTCTATGATTTCCGCGAAGGACGAAAAGCCCTCTCCCAATCTCCCCCTGTCCGCTGCGCGGGCAAGGGGAGGAGCAAAAACTAATCGAGAGGGGCTTCTGATTCTTCTTGCTTCTCGCCCCCTGCCAACCACGCATGTGCATCCGGCAGCGGCGCATCCTCGCGCCGCCCCAGCGCCATGAAGTCGAACAGGTTCGGGTCGGCCAGTTGTGAAGGACGAATATCACCCAGCGCACGCGAAATCTGCTCGATGCGACCGGGGTGGTCCTTCTCCCACTGCTGCATCATCAGGCCCACTTGCTTGCGTTGCAGGTTTTCCTGACTGCCGCACAGGTTGCACGGAATGATGGGGAATTGGCGCGCAGTGGCGTACTCGATGATGTCGCTCTCGCGCACGTAGGCCAGCGGACGGATCACCACGTGCTTGCCGTCGTCGCTACGCAACTTGGGCGGCATGCCGGAAAGCTTGGCGTGGTGGAACAGGTTCATGAAGAACGTGGCCACCATGTCGTCGCGGTGGTGGCCCAGCGCGATCTTGGTGAAGCCATTCTCTTCGGCGTAGCTGTACAGCGAACCACGGCGCATGCGCGAACACAGCGAGCACATGGTTTTGCCTTCCGGGATTACCCGGCTGACCACCGAATAAGTGTCCTGCTCGATGACGTGGTACGGCACGCCAAGTTCTTGCAGGTACTCCGGCAACACATGTTCGGGGAAACCCGGCTGCTTCTGGTCCAGGTTCACCGCCACCAGCTCGAACGGCACCGGCGCCTTTTTCTGCAGCTGCAACAGGATGTCGAGCAGGGTGTAGCTGTCCTTGCCGCCGGACAGGCACACCATCACCTTGTCACCGGCCTCGATCATGCCGAAATCGGCGATGGCCTGGCCGACCTGGCGGCGCAGGCGCTTGGCGAGCTTGTGGTGTTCGCGCTCGGCCACACGCGGGTCGCGGCTGCGCGGAATAGGGTCGGGAAGGGGAATGACGGCATTCATCGCATGCATTCTACCCGGCGCGGCCGCATCCCCTCGCGCCGTTGCCGGCAACGTGTATGCTCGACGCTCGTGGAAACCATGACGCCCACCGAAACCAGCCAGCGCATCGCCGAACTGCGGGCCGAGCACCGCAGCCTCGACGAACGCATCGCCCACCTCGCCGCCAACCCGGACGACGAGCTGGAAGCCAAGCGCTTGAAGCGGCGCAAACTGCAGCTCAAGGACTGCATCGCCAAGCTGGAAAGCATGCTGATACCGGACGAGCCGGCCTGACAGTCAGCAATGCTTCAAGTGCTTCAGGAGCAGGTTGAAGCCGCTGCCGCCGGTGCCGCCCCCTTCGTTTCGGAGGCGCAACGCGCGGCCTCCAGCGCCTTCCGCACCCTCATCGTGTAATGGTTGTGCTCGCCAAACTGCTGCGCATAGGCCGAATGGGCATGCCGCAACAATGGCAATGCTTCGTCATGGCGACCGCTATGCGTAAACAGCTCAGCCAAACCCACCTCCACTTCGAGCGTGTGCGGGTTCTCCGCCCCCAACACCGCCACTGAACCTCGGTACACGCTATCCAGCAACTTGCCCGCCTGCTCATGCCGCGCCAGCGCCACCAGGTTCATCCCATGCAGGTATGACACGCGCAGCCAGGTGGAGCTGGAACTGTCGCCCAATGCGGCGAAATCCTCCCTTATCCGGGAAAACTGCGCTTCGGCCTGCTGGAAACGACCGGCGCGGCTATGCAGCACGGCCAGGTTGGTGCGGGTCTTCATCAACTCGTTGCGGTCGTTCGGGTTTACCCGCAATTGCGCCGCAATCGCGCCTTCGCATGCCGGCAAACCGGCATCGTATTGCTCGCGCCATATGTGCCAGTAACAACCGGCCCTGTGCGAGAGCAGGGTGATTTCCGGGTCGGCATGGCCCAGCCGCCGCCGCAATGCATCGGTTTCTTCGATGAGTTGCCGGGCTTCTTCAAAACGGGAGTCATCGACAAGATCGGTAGCCAACTGGTAGCGCGCCCGCTGCGTGCGGACGTCGTTCGGGCCAAGGTGCTTCTCGAACAATTCGACTGCAATGCGTTCCTGCTCAATCGCCCGGTCGATATGCATGGCCTCGCCATACACCCGGCCAATGCTCATGCGCACGGTAGCTTCGACCACCGGCTGGTCACGCAGGCGCACGCCAATATTCGCGGCGGCGTGTTCGACGGCTTCGTGAATGGTCAGTTCACGGCCACTGTTCAGCGCATAAGGCGACGCCGCGCCCAGCACATCCTGATTGAAAAAGCGGTTGACCGCATCGGCGATGGCCGCGTTTTCCTGTGCGACCCGTGTGGCGGCCAATAGTGCGTCGCGGGCCTGCTGCACCCGCCACTGCTGCCAAAGCGAAACCATCAGGAATGCACCCAGCACTCCCGCACTCCCGCACTCGCCAGCATCCAACCACGTCGCCGCTTCAATTCCAGCAATTGCCGGCTCTGCCGCTCTACCGCTTCGGTGCGGAGCCGCTCTCGCTCAGGCCCTGCCAAGCCGCTCGGCGGTGGTTCAGGCTCCCCCTGTTCGGGCTGGGTAGTGGTTGCTGCCGTGAACCGGGCCGGGCCATTGAGCCGGTATCCATAGCCGTGGACTACCCGCAAGGCTTCGCCCGAAGACCCCAACGCCGCGCGCAGGCGGCTGATGGCCTTGGCCAACGAGTTCTCCGCCACCACCCGCCCCGGCCAACCGGCTTGCAACAACTCTTCCTTGCTGACGACCTCGCTGGCGTGTTCCAGCAGGTACCGCAGGATTTCATGGCTGCTGCGTTCCAGCGTGCGGGATTGCCCGCCCACGACCAACCGGCCCTCGGTTTCATGCAATTGGGCATCGGCGAAACGCCAGACGCCGCACTGCGGGCGTTTCACCCCTATCGGCTCACGGTGTTGCTCCATCCCCTGTCCCCCTGAAACCCGCCTCTCCTTCGTGGAGATGCCAAGCCATTGATTTTCAATGGTTCGCCAACGGCCATTACGCCACGCCGTCAGAACTTTTCAAAAGCTTTCCAATTTCGGCAAAGACCGCCAGCGCCCCCTCCGGCAGCGTTGCGAGGTCTGCCGGTGGATGCCGGAAGCATACAGGGGAGCAGCACATGAGCCTTCCGATGGCCGGCGCATCGCGGGAATGCGTGCACATGACGGCATCGAGGAACCCCGCCCCTCTTCCATGCGCCAGCGCCGCGCCCTGCCGATGGATTGGCGGGGTGCGGCCCGGCGCACCACAGGGGCAGCATGAAGACCCGGAATCCCGCCATATCAGCGTTGCTGGGCTTGGCCCTTGTCCTGCCCATGACCGCGCATGCCGTCGAAGACGGCGACACCCTGTATGTGTTCTGCCGGGCAACCGACATCGACAGCGGACGAGTGTTCTATTCGGACGTGTTCCCGGTGCAGCGCCAGCGCTATTACGACAACGACACTGCCTTCGCCATCGCCTTTTCCAGCCACGTGGACGCCCGCTGGGACACCCGCACCGGTCACCCCGCCCGCCGCGGTTGCTGGCATGAAGAACAGGCGCTGGACGCGCGGATGAAGCGGGACCGCCATGCCGCCGCACAGCGCCGCGCTGAACTCGGCCATGCGCTCCGGCTCCAATGCCGCCGCATACAGCGGCTCCAGCACCGTCGCCAACTGTTGTCCTTGGCTCACGGCTTTCCCCCTGTAGTCAAGCCCCGGTTGGGAGTGTCTTTGGGTTTTGCGGGTGCGGTCAACTGTGGTGGGAGCACACCGGCACCCGCTTCACCGCCGGCTTGGGCTTGCGCGCCACGGGGCGACATGAAGAGGCGCACTCCAGCCATACCGGCACTATCAATCAGGCTTTGCGCTGGAACAGCAGGAATCAGGACACAAGTTCAAAACCGCCAATTGATTGGAGATATCTCATGAGAACACCGGCCCTTGTTCTTCTGGCTCTCTTTTTACCCGGGATAGCGCATGCACAAGTAATTCCACTTGGTCCGAACCCAACCAATCCCGTGATCGGAGGATTGCCGGTTTCGTGCAGTGGAGTTCCTGCTTTTGTCAACCACCAGCTGGGTGACATTGCTTACGCATACCCGGGTTCCATTCATTTCAGCCCTGGGTTCTTTAGCCTTCCCCCACCAACCCAGGTATTCATCTACGCCCATGAATGCGCACACCAAATATCTGGGATTGGATCAAACGAACAAAGCGCGGACTGTTGGGCAGTAAAAACGGGAAGAAACCAAGGCTGGCTGAATCAGGACAGTCTCTCCGTGGTGATGGCCGGAATTGTATCCAGCGCGGGAGATTGGACTCACTTACCCGGACCTTATCGGATAGCACAGATGCAAGCTTGCTTTGATTTATATCCGTAATTAGTCAGAGAAATATCACCTCTCTGCCACACGAAATAATTTCGCAGAAACATAAAATGAATATCAGAAACATAAATGAGAACGGCAGATGAAAAAAGCAACGCCAAAATTCCATGCTTTCCTGAAATTAATTGGCGTTTTTCTACCACTACTCTTTCCCATGAGCCTTGCTTCTGCACAAGCAATCAAAACATTTGCCTGCCCAGATGGATCCATCTCCTACAGGTGCATTGCCAGCAATGAAACTTGTGGTTGGCGTAATGAACGCCCTACCGCTGCTGAACTTGAAGAGGCAAGACGCAGCGCAGAGCGCAACGCAGTTGTCCTTATGGCTCCATGTCCGACACTACCCAGCGGCATTAAAATGGAGTTGTGCTGGATCGACAGGAATTATTACTGCAAGGCCCCCAGCCCGGCAGATATAGCAAGGGCCGAGCAAGCAAAACGCGAACGCGAGGAAAAGGCGCGGCAAGAGAGATTGGCTGCCGAACGCAAGCAAGCTGAAATTGCCCGGGAAACCGCGCGTCTGGGAGCACATCGCGAGGCAGAGGCACGGCGGCTGGTGGAGATGCGCGAAGCGGCAGCGAAAGCACGCGGTGGCCCGGCGGCGGCAAGTGCGCATCCGCCTGAATCCGCAGGCGAGTCACGCAAGGTCTGCACCAGTGCGCCCTTCAGGACCACGCTTACTTCCAGGTTCAAGGGCACCGAAGCCGATGCCCGCGCGGATCTGGCGCGGGATGCCGCCGACGTGTGCAGAAACAATACGGGGAATGCCACCTACAGCACAGGTGCTGTCTCCTGCGTTCGTGAGGACAGATCGCTATGGGCGCAGATGCCCTTGGCGCAGCTGGCCAAACGGCCTGCCAACGATCCGCCCCGGTTCGAGTTCGATTGCTCCGCGCCCGTCGCCTGCACCGCACCCAAGGAAACCTGCACCTGATTAGCCCCAACCCTCAGCCGCCAGTCGCAGGATCTGCGTCTCCGGCGGCACAGCATGGAGCCACCTGAGTGCAACGAGGTGGGGTCATGAGCATCAATGCCGTGCAGTTCCAGCCGGGGATGTCGATGAGCGCGTTCATCCAGCGCTACGGCACCGAGGCCAAGTGCTACCGCGCCCTGTACAAGTGGCGTTGGCCGCAAGGCTTCCGCTGCCCGGGCTGTCATGGGCGCGCCCGATCGCGCTTCAAGCGCGGCACGACAATGTACTACCAGTGCCGAGCCTGCCGGCACCAGACCACCCTGACCGCGGGCACCCTGTTCGAGGGCACCAAGCTCCCACTGCGCACCTGGATGCTGGCCATTCACCTGCTGACCGCGACCAAGACCAACCTGGCGGCGTTGGAGCTGATGCGGCACCTGGGCGTCAACTACAAGACCGCCTGGCGCGTGAAACACAAGGTCATGCAAGCGATGGCTGAGCGCGAAGAATCCCGGAGACTCAACGGCTTCGTGCAGCTCGACGACGCCTATCTGGGTGGCGAGCGCAACGGCGGCAAGCCCGGGCGCGGCTCGGAGAACAAGCAGGCATTCGTGATCGCCGTGCAGACCAACGAAGATCACCAGCACCCCAGCTTCGCCGTGATCGAGCCGGTGCGCAGCTTCGACAATGCCTCGCTCGAAGACTGGATCGCACGTCGCCTTGCGCCAGAGTGCGAGGTCTACAGTGATGGCCTGGCCTGCTTTCGCCGACTCGAAGACGCCGGGCACGCCCACACCACACTCGTCACCGGTGGCGGTCGCGCAGCGACAGAAGTGCCCGGCGCGCGATGGGTCAACGTCGTGCTGGGCAACCTCAAGCGCGCGATCAGCGGCACCTACCACGCCATCAGACAAGCCAAGTACGCACGGCGCTATCTGGCCGAAGCGGCCTACCGCTTCAACCGCCGGTTCCACTTGCGCCAAATGCTGCCGCGACTTGCAACGGCAATGATGCGCTGCATCCCTTGTCCGGAGCCACGGTTGCGTGCTGCGAGCAACTTTCATGGCTGAGGGTCGGGGCTAATCAGGAACCTGCAAGACCGTAGGCACCGTGAGGAGCTCAGGCCAATGAAAGAAACCTATGTCATAGGGGAAAAACCATGAAAATCAATTCACCCATACACAACATACTATCTTTCGGTTGCGGCACCCTATATGAGAGAAACCGAATAAAGATCTCCAATCTGCTTCTTGCTGCCGTCTTGTTGCCAGCAGCATTCAGCGCCCGTTCGCAGCAGCAGACAGTCGAAGGAGCGCAGCTGTTCCTCACCCAGGTCGCCGAACAAGGGGGTACGACGTTCCAAGTGGATGACGGGGATGGATGGAACAGAGTAGGTGTCCAGAAATCCTATTGTCAGTACTACGGGTACGACACCGCATCCGGGATCAGGGCCGGCGAGCACGGCTGCTCCGATTTCAAGGCCTCCACTCATGCCCTCGATGCCCGTTCACTGACTTCCGCAACTTCGTTGTCGCGTTGCGCGACCCAAGTCAAGGTAGCCGTGGTCAGGGGAAGGGCGTTCACCGTAAAAGACGGCAGCGGGCGGGACTACTGGGATGTTCGGCTACCACCGCAGCCATCTTCATTCGATATCGACTGGGCCAAGGTGGCGGAAGTCAGACAGGATGGCAGCACGGTCACGGTGAAGGGAATTAAGCCCGCTATGCGTTTCATGATGGCCTCGGATTCGCTCGCTATACGCGTGGCCTATGCCATGGAATTCCTTCGCACAGAGTGCGACGCCACCTCGGGAACTGGATTCTGATGCATAAACATCTGTCCCACGCATGCGTCGAAATTCCAGAATAACGGCTCTAGAGACACTCCCGGCAAGACCCGATGCCAACTCTATTTGCCACCATCACCGGCATCCTGCTTTTCCTCGTGGTGCAGCACCCCGCAACCCAAACCCTGCGCTGCGAAATGGAAGACAGCAGTACCGAATGGATGCAGGTATCTCCGCAGGCGGGTCGGCGGGAATGGGAAGGGGAAAACTGGGGGCCTCCGTTGTGCGGCCAGCGATTGGAAAGCACGCATCAAGTGGAGCATTGGGAATGCCGGTTTGACCGGCAACACCACGTTTTGACCTATACCGCCACTGACCGGCGCAGTGGCGGTATTTACCAGCGGGTGGAAACACTGGACGTTGCCAGCGGCCAGTACCACCACCGCATCGTCGATGGCACGCATGTGCCGGATGGCGGCAAGCGCTTGGTGCTGGGGTTCCGGGGGCGTTGCGAGGCGTGGTTGGGGGAGCCGCTGGAGGATGTTGAGCGTTGAATGCCGGTGCTGGCGGTGATTCCCGCTTCACTGGCTACGTTCGCCCCTCACCCCAACCCCTCTCCCGCAGGGAGAGGGGCTTTACAGCTACGGAATAACGGCTCCAGAGACACGCTCAACCGACGATTGAACTGTACCTGGAGCCGTTTTTCTGAACCGTTTTGCTTTTCTGGACAGCGATCGGCGGGTCATTGCCTCAGTCCCAATTTGGGACTATCATTGCATCCATGCGAGTCATAGCCCGCTCAACCCTCGAAGCCTTCTGGGCTGCCCATGCCGAGACCAAGCAGCCTTTGCTGGCTTGGTACGACGAAGCGACGGCAGCCAGGTGGGCCACCCCGCAGGACATCAAGAACACTTATGCGAGCGCCAGCTTTGTTGGCAGCAACCGTGTGGTGTTCAACATCAAGGGCGGCAACTACCGCCTTATCGCAGCCGTCGCTTACAACTATCAAGCCGTCTACATCAAATTCATCGGCACCCATGCCGAGTACGACAAGATCGACGCCGCAACGGTGGAAATGAAGCCATGAACATTCGCCCTATTCGCACCCATGCCGATTACGAAACCTCCCTGCTGGAGGCCTCCCGCTACTTTGACAACGAGCCGGCACCGGGCACGGAAGACGGCGACAAGTTCGAGATTCTGATCACCCTGATCGAATCCTGGGAGGCCAAGCACTACCCGATGGAAACGCCCGACCCCATTGAGGCCATCAAGTTCCGCATGGAGCAGTCCGGCCTGACGGTGAAAGACTTGGTGCCCAGCATTGGCCAGCCCAACCGTGTTTACGAGGTGTTGAACCGCAAGCGCGAATTGACCCTGCCAATGATCAGGAAGCTGCACAAGAATCTTGGCATTCCTGTTGAAAGCCTTGTTGGCGCCTGAGGTAAGGAATAACGGCTCCAGAGACACTTCCAAGAGGTTGCCTCATGTTTTCCCGCACTGTTCTGCGCCACCTGCCGTTGCTTGCCTTGTTGCTGGCCCTGCCCGGTTTGGGCCATGCCGATTCGTGGGCACCGCCCAAGCTGCAAGTAGTGAGCAGCACAAATGGCCGGGCGCTGGCGCGGGTGACGCCAGGCGGTTTCAGCGAGGGCAAGCGGCCCGAGGTGGCGCTGTACGTCTTTGATACAAACGCAGGCCAATACACCCGCACGGCGCAATTCAAACTGCGCAATCGGTTGGCACCGGTAGTGGTATTGCTCACTGGCCACGGCGAATTGGTAACGCTGGACGAATGGGCCGGAGTAGGGCGCGGCACGGTGCTTGCGGTCTATACGGCGGACGGCCAGCCCCGGCTGCAATTCACTCTCGACCAGTTGTTGGGCGAGCAAGCCGCCGGCAAGGCAACGCAATCGGTATCTTCCACATGGTGGCGCTGCCGCAAGCCGTAGTTGAATGGGGATGACAGCATGTTGTTAGTGGATACCTACGACGACGGCAAGCTGCGCGTGGAGCTGGCCACCGGCAAGGTGGAATACACCTCCGGCAACGGGCGTTGCGCATGAAGCGGGCATATCTGCTGGCGGCCATGCTGGCCCTGGCCGTGCCGGCCACGCATGCCGCACTGGCACCGGAGTATTACCAGCAGGCACGCGAGCAGGCACCTCATCACCTGCAGGTGCGGGTGGAGCGGGTGACGCTGCTGCGCCGGCAGACGTTGGGGAATTGTGAGGTGGAGGCAAGCATGCTGCGGGATTTCCGCGGCACCCTTGAAGAAGGCGCGCCGCTGCGCTTTGCATTGAACTGCACCGCGCCGGGCGTGCGGCCAATGCCCGGCCCGAATGCCTGGCACGATTACCAAACGCTGAAAGCCACCCGCTTCATGGAAGGCTTCTTCCGGGCAAACGGTGTGCCGGTTTACGGGCAACTGGACGCCATCGCGAGTGAACGCGAATGGCCGTGGTGCGAGGCCGAAAGTGGCCGCTGCGATCTACCACAGCCGCAGCCGCCGCTGGTGCTGGAGTGCAGCACGGTGGGGCTGGGCGGCACCGGCAAGCAAACACGCAGCGGCTGGATCATCAAGATTGCCAACCACCGCATGTGGTTCTGGAGCGACATCCAGCACCTGTACGCAGGCGAGGGCCGGCACTGGCAACCGCACCTGTGGGAGCCGCAACGCACGCCAACACCCTTGCAGTTCGATGGTGATCGCTACACACAGGTATCGCACCTGTACTCCGATGGCGGCGAAATGCTGCTGATGACGCGCACTTTCAGCTATGAGCGCTCGACAGGGGAGTTCGAGGAGCGCCAGGTAAACCACGAAAATGGCGGCGAAGATCTCGTCCGTGGCACCTGCCAGCCCATCACCGACCCGGAAACGATGCCCGCTCCGGCTCCCCACCTGCAGCCTGCGGCCTAATCAAAGCCGTAATACACGCCCCAGGTGTAATCACGCTGTCGGCGCTCGCACCATTGCTCGAAGGTGACCCCTTCCGGTTGCCCGCTCCAGCTGAGGAAGTCCTCAACCAATTGGCGCTGCTGCGCCAACGCCCGGGCGAGGAATGTTTTTTCTTCGTCCTCGGGAAGTTGCGCCAGCAGTTGCGCGCCCTCACTCAAGCAGTCCTGCACGAAGGTGGTTTCGTACAGCAATTCGCCATCGGGCAGGTGATGGGTGGCGAAGGCCACGCTCGCGATGAGGTTGCGCAGCAGGTAAATGCGCGCGAGCAATTCGCCTGCATCCAGTGCAACGGCGGCACGCAGCGCGGCACGGTCGTTGTGCAAAATGCCCAACCAGCGGTGGACGGCTGCATCACCCGGCGCTTCGCGCAGCCATTGGGCCAGCACCGGTTCAACCAGCCGCTTGGACAGCGGGTGCGGGATGAGGTGTTGCACCTGCGGGTTACAGCGCCGTGTTTCCAGCAGCCATTCAACCAGTTGCCTCCGGGTGGCGAAGTCGAGGGCGAGCGATTCGGTGATGAATTCGTCCAGTGCCGCCTGCGCCTGCTTGCGCAGGCCCGCTGCCTTGAGCCGGCAACTGCGGGCGAAGGCTTGCAGGTGCGGCAGGTTTTCGGCCTGCGCGGCGATGGCTTCAAGGCCCTCGAATTTTTGCTGGTTCCAGTAGTGGGTCATCGGGTTGGTTTGTTCGCTCTGCTGTCGAGCAACTCAATCCTTCGCCTTCTCTATCCGCTTTTTCTTCACCGATTCAATTTGCTGGATACTGCTTTCCGGCACCGACAGATCTTCAGGCATGGTGCCGCCAAGCTCCTGGATGGTCTGGCGTACCTTTTGACCTACATCGAAATGAGCCTGATTGGCCTGCCGCTTGCCTTGCGTCTTTTCACGCCGCAGTTTTTCTTCGGCCTGAGTCGCGCGAAACAGATTCGCCGCCAGCTCCGTACTCCCCATGTGGTCGAGAATCTTGTGGCTCTTTTTCAGACCCTTCCGCGCATGTATTTCTTTCGCGCCAAGACCGCCATACAAGCCCTTGTAACCATGGTCCTGGAAGATGGCGTAATCCAGCGCCGTCTCCACTCCGGCGTCCTTCGCAGCTGCCGCAAGATGCTTGTTGTGGGTAGCCAGTTCGTTGCGAATGGCCAGACGCTTTTCATCTTCGGAAAGTACGGAGAATTTCGCCTCATCATCCAGTTCTTGCCTGCGGGTCTGGACGGCGAAATATGTCTGCCCATTGGCGATTACCGTCTTGGCGGGGTCACCGTTCTGCACGATCAGGTAGCAGGCGTAGCGTGACAAGCGCACATCATCCAGCGGACGTTGCGCACCCGAGCCTATTTCGACCATTTCGAGGACATCCTCGAAATGGTCTTCCAAACGTTGACCACTGTTCCGGCAGGCATTTTGGGCACGCGCAATGACCGGCAGGAAATGTCGATATTCCGAATATTCCAGCACTTTGGCCAACTGGCGAGCCCGCCAGTACTCGTTACCCTCTCCGTCCTCATGACGGATGCCATCAAAGGTGGCTTGATGCTGCCGACCGATATCTCTTCTGGTCATGGCTTCCTTTCCTTATTCCATTTACAAAGCAGAGGGCATGCCCTTCTTCATGCCGCCGGTTCCTCCGGTTTGACCGCTTCCGGGCTGACGCGCTCGATGGTGTGGCGCAATTCGCGGCCGAGGATGAACTTGGCGTCCTTGGCCCATGCGTCCAGGCGTTCGTCGAACAGCAGCTTGCTGTTTTCGTCCGGCCATACCAGGCGCAGTTCGCGCAGTTTCTGGATGAAGCCACGGAACAGGCTCTTGTCGAAAAACTCCGGCGCAGCCGGGGCGTAGAGCAGGCTCAGGCGTTGCGCGGCCTGCTGGCACAGGCTCTCCAGTTCAGCCGCGCCCAGTGTGCCGGGGCCGTTTTTCACCAGCACCGAGATGGCGATGTAGTAGCGCTCGAACGCCTGTTGCAGCGAGTGGCCAATGGCGCGCAGGCGGAACACTTCGTCGGTTTGGCCGGTGCTGCGTGCGAGCATCCCGCCTTCGTCCTCGCTTACGTGTTGCAGCAGGCCTTCGCGCACGAACACGTTGATGGTTTGGTCGATGCGCGCGGCGAATTCGTCCTCGTTCCACGGCAGGAACAGTTCCTGCTGCAGGAACGGGTACAGGCCACGGCCCAGCCGCAGCAGGCCGGCGCGGCTCATGCGGCGGTTGTTCTGGAAGCAGCAGGCCACCCACGAGGAGGCGGTGAACAGGTGCAGCACGTTGTTGCGGAAGTAGCTGAGCAGCACCGCCGTATCACCACTGACGCTCAACACGTCGCCCAGCGGGTGTTTGGTGCGGGTGAGGACGTTGATTTCCTCGGCGTGGGCGATGATGCGCTCGGGCGTGTGCGGGGTGACGGTGACGCGGTCGGAATACGGCATCTCCACCAGCAACTTCTTGCACAGCTCGATCTGCGCGATCAGGTCGGCTTCGCCCATCGCGTGCTTGGGCGTGGACAGCAGCGCCAGCGCCAGCAGGTTGATCGGGTTGACATCGGCCGCGCCGTTGATGCGCACTTGAATCTGCTCGGCCAGCGTATCGACGGTGCCCGACAACCACGCCGGCTTTTCGTCCTCGCCCACCGGTTGGCCGTCCCACTCCGGCGCTTGCTGCGCCAGCACGTCGTTCAGCGCGATGGGTTCGCCGAAGTTCACCACCACTTGCCCGTAGTTTTGCTTGAGCACCTTGGGAATGCCCCATAGCAGCGCCCAGATCGACTCCTTCTCCTTGGGCCGGCCGGTCAATTCGTCGAGGTAGCTGTTGCCCTCCATCAGCTTTTCGTAGCCGACGTAGATGGGCTGGAACAGCACCGGCTTGCGCGGCTGGCGCAGGTAGGCGCGCAGCGTCATCGAAATCATGCCGCCCTTGGGTTGCAGCAACCGACCGGTGCGCGAGCGCCCGCCTTCGACGAAGTATTCGATGGAATAACCACCGGCCACCAACTGTGCGACGTATTCGCTCAACACCGCCGAATACAGCGCGTTGCCGCGAATGCTGCGGCGGATGAAAAACGCACCGCCCTTGCGCAGCAGGGTGCCGACCACCGGCAGGTTGAGGTTGATGCCGGCCACGATGTGCGGCGGCACAATGCCGCGGTCGTACAGCAGGTAGCTCAGCAGCAGGTAGTCCATGTGGCTGCGGTGGCTGGGCACGTAGATGACTTCGTGGCCCGGTGCAGCTTCCTTGAACTTGTCCAGGTGGTGCACCAGCACGCCGGCGTAGATGCGGTTCCAGACGTGGGTGAGCATGAAGCTGGCCGAGCGCACCACCGGGCTGGAATAGTCGGCGGCAATTTCCCACGCATAGGCGTGCGCCTTTTTCCACGCATCGGCGGGCTTGGAGTTGTCGCGCTTGGCCTGCGAGGCGATGGCTTCGCGCACGGTGTCCGCTTCCAACACCTTGTCCACCAGCAGGCGGCGGGTGGAGAGATCCGGGCCGATGATGGATTCGCGGATGCGGCGGAAATGGGTGCGCAGCACGCGTTGCAGCTTGCGCACGGTGCGTTCCGGCTCCAACCCTTCGTCCACGGTTTCGCGCAGCGAGATGGGCGGGGCGAAGCGCACGATGCTGTCGCGGCCATTGAGCAGCACCGCCAGCAGGCGGCGGAAGCGGCCCACCAGCGCCCAGTTTTCCGAGAACAGCACGGCGAACCAGCCGCTTTGTTTGTCCGGGGCGCGGCCAACGAAGATCGACACCGGCACCAGTTGCACGTCCAGCGCCGGGTTGGCGCGGTGGGCTTCCAGCAGCTTGGCCAGCGAGTCCGAATGGGTACGTGCTCCGCGCTGTTCGGGAATCAGCGCGTTGTTGCTGGAGCGCCGCGACAGCGCCACGTAGGCACGCTTGCGCCCGGTCAGGTTACCCGGCAGTGGCACCAGCGGCGATGGCAGGCCGGCGTCGCGGCAGGCCTTGTCCAGGATCAGCGCGTTGGACAGGCCGTAGTCCTCCAGCACATAGACCACCGGCTGGGCGGGGTCGTGCTGCAACTGCTCCGGTTCGATCTTCAGGCCCAGCCACGGCTCGAGCAGGCGGCCGAGCAAGCGCGCCCACAGCGGGCGGCGGCCCTGGCGCATGCCGCCGCGGCCAGCCGACGGCGGCGCGACGGGTACGGACGGGGTGCCGGCAGCGTCCGGCGGCAACAATTCGCCCTGTTCGGGCCGGGAATTCGGTTTCGACATCGGTTGCATTATGGCCCAGCAGGGGTGCCGACGTTGTCCGGGGCATCCACCACCGGCGGCGTTGCCGCTTCGGCCCGGGCTTGTTCGGCGGCGCGCGCGGCGGACAGCAGCGCCTCCACTTCCGTCAGGGTCCTGGCCAGATACCAGTGCCCCTCGCGGCGTTGCAGCTGGACATCCAGGTCCAGCTCCTTGCCAGCCAGCGGGTATTGCACGCGCACGGTGGCTTGGTCGCCCTTCTGTTCGACCAGACCGGTGCGCAGCTGCGCCAGGCTGTCGTCCAGCACCAGCCCGTAGCCGGCCAGCACCTGCTTGGCGGCACGGATGAACGGCCCCAGCCGTTGCAGGCTGGCGCTCATGCCGGCCTGGCCGAAGGCCTCGTCGCTGTCCAGCGCAGTGGTGCGGGCGGCGCTGGTCAGGGTGGTGATGGTCGCGGCCGGCCAGCTTGGGGTCGGACAGTGGCGCGGCCTGCGCCCATTCGCTCAGCGCCTTGACCAGCTGCACGTAGTGGGCACGCTCGGCCTCGCTGTAATCGCCCTGATGGGTGATGTATTGCACGCCGAACAGGCCCAACGAATGTGCGGCCTGGCGCACGCCGGCGGCCTGCCCGGCGAATTGCGCCTTGAAGGCGCGCTGCAGGCGGGCTTCAGCGTCCTTGTCCGCCAGCGTCGCCAGCAGCTCCGGCAGCTTGTCGTCCAGCGGCAATTCGGTCAGCGGCCAGCGGCTGTGGCCCTGCGCCCACGCGGTTTCCAGCTCGGCGTACTGCGCCGGCGGCACGGCGGCACGGGCGTAGCCGACCAGGTCGTCGTCGTGCAGGTATTGCGCCAGCTGGCGCACGGCGGCGGCCGGCTCGGTGGCGGCGCCGGGCAGTTCGGCATTGCCCCGGCAGGCGGCCAGCAATGCCGCGGCGGCAAGCGCGAGGTACAGGCAACAGGTTCGCGTGCGAGATGAACGGCGTGGCATGGCGTCGTTGGTCCTCTCCCCAAAGGCCGAGGCATCTTGCGGCCTGCAACGTCGCAGCGGCAAGCGAGGACCGGGCGGCGATGTGCCGTTCGCCGATGCAGGTCACACCGGCAGGGTTGCCACCATCGAAAAGAGCGACAAAAAAAGAGGGCTGCCCCGTTGCCGGTGGCGGCCCCTTCAAGCCGGCGCAGGGCCGGTGGACTTGGTTGGCACATCGACCGGCAAGGCCGGACGGGGCACAGCCTACGCCCTCGATTCAGTTAAGGCAATGCTTGATGAAACCACAAGTAACTTATTGATTTTTATTGAATACACTGGTGATTTCACGCTGCATGGCCAGCGCCGCCGCACGCGGGCCGGGCGCCAGCCGGATCGGCCGGCCGACGACGATGGCGTCGGCGCCGTCGGCAAAGGCTTGCGCCACGCCGACCGTGCGCTGCTGGTCGTCGCCCACCGAACCGCCGGGGCGGATGCCGGGACAGACGATGGAAAAGCCCGCCCCCGTGGCGGCGCGGATCGGCGCGGCTTCCTGCCCGGAGGCGATCACCCCGTCGATGCCGGCGCGCTGCGCGGCCAGCGCGCGCTCGACCACCACATCGACCGGCTCGCGGTCGATGCCCATTTGCGCCAGGTCGGGGCGGCCCATCGAGGTCAGCACGGTGACCGCCAGCAGGCGCATCTCCGAGGTGTTCGCGGCCGCCGCCGCTTCCATCATCGCCGGGTGCCAGCCGTGGATGGTGCAGTAGCTGACCGGCCATTGCGACAAACGGCGGACAACGCCGGCAATCGTGGCAGGAATGTCGAAGAACTTGAGGTCAACGAACACGCGTTTGTCGCGCTTGGCGAGTTCCTCGAGCACGTCGAAGTATTCACCCGAGGCCAGCAGCTCCATGCCGATCTTGTAGAACGACACCGCATCGCCCAGCCGCTCCACCCATTCGATGGCCTCGGTGCGGCCGGGCACGTCGAGCGCGAAGATCAGGCGCTCGTCATTGCGCAGCGGCAGCGGGGCGCGATTCATCGGGCCACGTCCAGCGCGGCGCGCTTGGCGGCACGGCGCTCGCTTTCCGGCAGCGACCAGGCGTTGTTGAACTGCGCCGGCTCCCAGCCACCGTAGGTCGGGTTGGGCAGCATCCACCAGCGCTGGCCGATCCAGCCAAGGTGGGCCTGCAACTGGGCATCGCGGCCGCCCTGGGTGTTGGCGCTGATCGCCATGAAATCGCTGATCTGGTCGCCCACCTGCATCAGCACGCGGTACTGCTGCGCCACCAGCTGGCGGCGGCAGGCCTTCTCGCTGCCTTCCTGCTCGCAGTCGGGCACGAACTTGCCCAGCCCCAGATAGACGTCGTCGTTGGCCACCGGGAAGCCGAGCCGGCGCAGGTTGTCCAGCGTCACCGCCTTCATGTGCTCGGTGCGGTTGCTGATGTAGATCATCGTCACGCCCTTGGCGGCGGCGGCCTTGGCGAACTCCACCGCACCCGGCACCGCACCGGCCTTGCCTTCGGACACCCACGCGTCCCAGCTGACGTCGTCGTAGCTGGTTCCGTCGCGCACCAGCCGCGCCTGATAGGGCGAGTTGTCGAGCACGGTTTCGTCGATATCGACGATCACCGCCGGCTTCAGCTTCGCCGACTGGTGGTTGCCGCCCTCTTCCGGCAGCAGCGCCGTCCATGCGGGATCGGCCAGCGCACGGTCCAGCTGCGCGGCAGCGGCGCGCCAGGTTTGCACGGCGTTGGCGCGGTACTCCTGCGAGCGCTGCACCCATAGCACCGCGTTGAGGTTGTCGTTGGCGGCCTCGACCGTCACCGGCGCGGGGATACTGACCGGGGAACCCGGCGCAACGGGTTCGCCGTGCACCAGCACGCGCGGCGAGGTGCAGGCCGCCAGCGCCAGCACGGCGCCGGCAAGAAGGGGGGAACGTCGGGATTCGGGACATGGACATACCGGGCAGGACGAAAACCCGCGCAGTTTACCGGCTCGCCCGCGCGACCGCCGTGCAGGGCGGCTCGGCTATGCTTGCGCCCCCTCGCGCCACGCAGATGCCGACGATGACCGACTCCCCCGCCTTTCCCGTCCTCGACGCCGTGCAGGCCCGCGCGCTGGGCTGCCTGATCGAGAAGGAAGCCACCACCCCGGACACCTACCCGCTGACCGTCAATGCCACCCAGGTGGCGGCCAACCAGAAGACCGCGCGCGACCCGGTAATGAACCTCGACGCCGGCAAGGTGCAGCACGCGCTGCGCCAACTGGAGGCAATGGGGCTGGCACGCCAGCACTTCTCCTCGCGCGCCGAGCGTTACGAGCACATGGCCGGCAGCAAGCTCGACCTGCCGCGCCAGCAGGTGGCGCTACTCGGCCTGTTGCTGCTGCGCGGGCCGCAGACCGCCGGCGAACTGGCCGCGCGCAGCGAGCGCATGGCCAAGTTCGCCGACGCCGAGGATTTGCGCCACCAACTGGATCGGCTGATTCAGCGCGAACTGGTGGTGCAACTGCCACGTGCCAGCGGCCAGCGCGAGGACCGTTACATGCACCTGCTGTGCGGCCCGGTGGATGCCGAAGCACTGGCGGCGCAGTACCGCGCGTCGGCCACATCGCCAGCGGCTGACGACAGTGCACTGGAAGAGCGCGTGCAGCAGTTGGAAGCGGCCGTGGCCGAGTTGCAGGCGCAATTGGCGCAGCTACAGGCGCGGTTGGACGATTGAGGCCTGCGGGTTTCCCGCCTATGCGAGGGCAGGCTTGTTGACGAACAGCAGCAGGGTTTCATCCTTGCCCGGCAGGCATACGGTGCCGTTGGCGCAGAGCCCCAGCTTGTGCAGCAACGCAATCGAGCGCGCGTTACCCGGCGTGACGATTGCGCACAGATCGCCCAGCCCCAGCGTTCCCCGCGCGTAGCCCAACACCGCGCGCGCCGCTTCCAGTGCATAGCCTTGGCCGGCGTGGCGTTCCAACAATGCATAGCCCAAATCCGGGTGCGGCAGCGCGGCGCGGTGCACCAGCCCGGCATTGCCCAGCCACGCGCCATCGCTGCGCCGCTGCACGGCATACATGCCATAGCCATGGCGTTCGTAGCTCACCATCGGGCCGATGCGGATGCACTCGCGCGCCTGCTCCAGCGTGCGGATGCCACGGTCACCGATGTAACGGTGAAAACCCGGTTCGTTGAGCAGTTCCAGCATCGCTGCTGCATCGCCGTCGTCGTCGCGCAGCAGGCGCAGGGTAAGGCGCTCGGTGTAGATCAGGGGCTGGGACATTGCAGGGTTCGGTGCAGTGCGGAGTTTGCGAGCTTACCTCTCCCCAGCCCTCCCCTCTGCCTACGGCACAAGGAAGGGAGCCGGTCGAAGGTCGGCCAGGTCCACGCAAGCCGCTTCCCCCCTCCCTTGCGAAGCAGGGGAGGGTTGGGGGAGGGGTCAGTCGAACAAGGCCTGTATTGCCGCCAGCCCGGCCTTGGCGCGCTCCTGCTTGTGCGCGGCGTCGGCCACTGGGTCGGCACCGTCGCGCTGGATCTCCGCCGCCGGCAGTTCGTCGAAGAAGCGGCTGGGCTTCAGGCGCACGTGTTCGCCGAACTTGCGGGTCAGGCGGCTGTAGCTCATCCACAACTGCACCTTGGCGCGGGTGATGCCCACGTACAGCAGCCGCCGTTCCTCCTGCAAGGTGCCTTCGTCGAGGCTGACCTGATGCGGCAGCACGCCGTCCTCGCAGCCGACGATGAACACGTAGGGGAACTCCAAACCCTTGGAGGCGTGCAGGGTCATCATCCGCACCTGGTTGCCGCCGTCGTCCTTGTCGTTGCGCGAGATCAGCGCCAGTTGCGCGGCCATGTCGGCGGCGCTGGCACCGCGTGGGCCGCTCTCGAACCATGCGGCCAGTTCTTCCAGATTGTTGGCGCGGCGCTCGTAGCCGGCGGTGTCCTTGGCTTGATTGCGCAACTCGGCCAGCAGGCCCGAATCCTTGCCCACGCGCCGCACCAGGTCGCCGGAGGACATTTGCCGCATGTCCATGCGCAGCGCGCGCACGATGTCGGTGAACTTGCTCAGGCTGTTGGCCGCGCGCGGCGACAACTGCGCCAGCGCGCCCATCGCCTCGGCCGCCTGCGCCATCGACATGCCCTTCTCCGACGCCAGTTCGGCCAGCTTGGCCAGCGTGCCGGCGCCGACGTCGCGCTTGGGCGCCTGCACCGCGCGCATGAACGCGGTGTCGTCGTCCGGGTTCACCAGCAGCCGCAGCCACGCCAATGTGTCCTTCACTTCCTGCCGTTCGAGGAACACGGTGCCGCCGGTGAGGTGGTACGGCACGCTCACCATTTGCAGCGCCTTTTCCAGCGGCCGGCTCTGGAAATTTCCGCGGAACAGGACGCAGAAGTCGCTCCACGGCACGCGCCGGCTGGTGGCGATGAACTGGATTTCGGCGGCCACCTTCTCCGCCTCGTGCTCGCTGTTGCGGCATTCCCACACGCGGATGCGCTCGCCGTCGGCCTGGTCGGACCACAGCGTCTTCAGGTGCTCGTGCGGGTTGTGCGCGATCAGCGCGTTGGCCGCGCGCAGCACGCGGTTGGAGCAGCGGTAGTTCTGCTCCAGCTTGATGATCTGCAAGGCCGGGTAGTCGCGGCCCATTTGTTGCAGGTTTTCCGGGTTCGCGCCGCGCCACGCGTAGATGCTCTGGTCGTCGTCGCCCACGCAGGTGAAGTTGCCGCGTTCGCCGGCCAGTTGCTTGAGCAGGCGGTATTGCGCGTCGTTGGTGTCCTGGCATTCGTCCACCAGCAGGTAGCCGATGCGTTCGCGCCACGCCAGCGCGATGTCCGGGTTTTCTTCCAGCACCTGCACCGGCAAGCGGATCAGGTCGTCGAAATCCACCGCGTTGAACGCGGTGAGCCGTGCCTGATAAAGCTCGTACACCATCGCCGCGTCTTTCTCGCGGTTGCTGCGCGCGGCACGCATGGCCTGCTCGGGCGACAAGCCGGCGTTCTTGGCGCGCGAGATCAGGTTTTTCATGTCCTCGATGTCGTCGGGCTTGGCGTTGCTGCCGCCGAGCAAATCCTTGACCTGCGCCGCCGCGTCGTCGGCGTCGAAGATCGAGAAGCCGCGCTTCAGCCCCACTGCGGCGTGTTCGATTTGCAGGAACTTCAGCCCCAGCGCGTGGAAGGTGCAGATGGTCACCTCCTCGGCCTGCTCGCCGCGCAGCCGCTTGCCCACGCGCTCGCGCATTTCCTTGGCCGACTTGTTGGTGAAGGTGATCGCGGCGATGCGGCGGGCGCTGTAGCGGCCATTGCCGATCAGGTGGGCGATTTTCTCCACGATCACGCGGGTCTTGCCGCTGCCGGCACCGGCCAGCACCAGCAGGGGGCCTTCGGTGTGCAGCACCGCCGCGCGTTGGGGGGGGGGTTGAGGGAGTCCAGCATCTGAAGGCGAGGAACGGATGGAGAGGAACGAGGAACGAGAGAAAGCCGAAGCGGGGCGGCGGCGGGTATTCTGTCACCCTCAGGGGCGGGCCGTTGCCTTCACTCGTTCCTCGTTCCTCTCCACTCGTTCCCCGCTCCATGGCCAAGCTCTACTTCTACTACTCGGCGATGAACGCCGGAAAGACCACCACCCTGCTGCAATCGGCGCACAACTACCGCGAGCGCGGGATGAGGGTGGCGCTGCTGACGCCGCGGCTGGACCATCGCGCCGGCAGTGGCGTGGTGGCCTCGCGGATCGGCCTGCAGGCGCAAGCCACGTCGTTCGATGCCGGCACCGACTTGCAGAAGCTGATCGAGCACGACATCGCCACGCAGGGGCGGCTGGGCTGCGTGCTGGTGGACGAGGCGCAGTTCCTGAGCCGGGCGCAGGTGTGGCAGTTGAGCGAGGTGGTGGACCAGTTGCGCATCCCGGTGCTGTGCTATGGGCTGCGCACCGATTTCCGTGGCGAGTTGTTCGAGGGCAGCCAGTACCTGCTGGCGTGGGCCGACGAAATGCAGGAGATCAAGACCATCTGCCACAGCGGCAAGAAGGCGACGATGACCGTGCGCGTGGACGAAAACGGCTTCGCCGTGCAGGACGGGCCGCAGGTGGAGATTGGCGGCAACGAGCGCTATGTGTCGGTCAGCCGCGCCGAGTTCAAGAAGATCACCCGCGGTGAGGGCCGCATCGAGCCAATGCAGGCGCCGTTGCCGTTGTAGGCTGAGTCGCGTGTCCCCATACCGTCGCGTCATACGAAATGCGCATTCCGCAGGCGCAGGCGGCATGGCAAGGTAGCGGACTCGTCGATAGCCGCCATAGGCCCGGATTCATGATGAAAAACAGCACGCGCATTGTCACCACCTTGCTGCTCGCCACACTTGCGCACCCCTCATTGGCCGGTGCAGCCGAACCCACACCGGCGGTGGACCCGATCTATCTTGCGCCAGCTGCCACACTGGAGGCTTCGCGCATCGCGGAAATGCAGCAGCGCTTGCTGGATTGGCCGCAGCTTGGCCGCTACCGCGCCGAGAACATGGCATTGCCGCCAACTGCCGCCAGCGAACGCCGCGTGGTGTTTTTCGGCGACTCGATCACCGAAGGCTGGGGGCCAACCGGCAGCACGCGGTTCTTCCCCGGCAAGCCCTACGTGAACCGCGGTATCTCCGGGCAAACTACGGCGCAAATGCTGGTGCGCTTTCGTCAGGACGTGCTGGCGCTGAAGCCGGCAGTGGTGGTGATCCTCGCCGGCACCAACGACATTGCCGGCAACACCGGGCCGGCAACGCAGGCCATGATCGAAGACAACCTGCATTCGATGGCGGAACTGGCCCGTGCGCACGGCATCAAGGTGGTGCTGGCCTCGGTGTTGCCAGTCAGCGACTACCCGTGGCGCAGCGGCACGCAACCTGCGGACAAGGTGCGCCAACTCAATGCTGCTCTGCGCGATTACGCGAGGCGGAATGAATTGGTTTTTCTGGATTACTACACTGCAATGAGCAACGCCGAAGGCGGGCTGGATCTGGAACTGGCTGGCGACGGTGTGCATCCCTCGCCCACCGGTTATGCATTGATGGCACCACTTGCCGAACAAGCCATTGCGCGTGCGTTGGAGCCATGATTCAACAAGGAACGAAAGGGGAGAACGAGCCGATGCAGGGCTTATCCCGCACTTGCGGCTAGATTCTTCACACGCCCCATACCAACAACGGGCCGTCACATGGACGGCCCGTTGTTGTTGCAGCATCAGAAGGCGTAGCGCACGCCCAGCAGGTACTGGCGGCCATATTCCTTGTATTCGGACGGCAGCCACACCTGCGAATCAATACCACCCGCCGTGGTTTCGGTGCGGTACGGCTCGTTGGTCAGGTTGTTGACCTGCAACAGCACCGACAGCCCCGACAACATGCTGGTTTCCGGGAAGTCATAACCCAGCTGCATGTCCACCGTGGTCTCGGCCATCGTCGCCTGATAGATGCGGTCGCCGAACAACGAAGCGTACTCGCCACGGTACTTGTCGCGGTAACGCTGGCTGATACGTGCGGAGAAGCCGTGCTTTTCGTAGTACAGCGTGGCATTGGCAACCACCTTGGACAGGCCCGGCAGGGTGTCGGTGCCGGAGCTGTTCGGGCCTTCAGGCTTGATCGACGACTCGGTGTAGGAGGCGTTGAACAAGAGCCCAAAGCCATCCAGTGCCGGGTGGATCACGTCACCGCCCAAGGCGCCGCTGAGTTCAGCGCCGCGCATGTAACCGCCACTGCCGTTGGCCGGGGTGTAGAACTTGCCCCAGTTGGAGATCGGCGTCACGCCCAACGAATCGTAACCGGTGAAATCCCACTCCACTTCCTGCTGGTAGATGTAGGTTTCCAAGTCCTTGTAGAACCCGGCGACGGCCACGTAAGTAGTCGGGCCGAAGTATTTTTCCAGCGACAGATCCCACGCGGTGGCGCGATACGGCTCCAGCTTTGGATTGCCGCCACTGCCGCTCCAAGTACGGGTGGTCGGATCGACCGAGGCCATGCTGTAGGCACCCATGCTCTCGATCGGGCCACGCATCAGGGTCTTGGCCGCAGCCAGACGCAGCAGCAGGCCATCGCCGAAGTCCAGCGACAAGTTCATGCTCGGCAGAATGTCGCCGTAGCTGCTACCAACCGTTTGGCCGCCGGCAATCCCCCATTGGCCACTGGCGTCCTTCTTGACGGTCGGGCCATCGGAGCTTTGCTCGGTGTGGATGTACTGCACACCGACATTACCGCGCAGGCGCACGGTATCGGTCACGTCCATGTCGAGGTTGGCCTTGGCGTAGTACGTGCGCACGTTTTCTTCGACGCCGTAGTTCTTCATCAAGTCGTTTTCGCTCGGCATGTAACGCTTCACGAGGTAGTCGCCCAGCAGCTCGCGTGCGTTGAAGCTGACCATGTCGCCAAGGCCCACGTAATCAAACGAGGCAATGCCATGCGGCACGTTGTTCAAGCTCAGCGGCGCGCCGTTCTTCAAGTCGAGGTAGTGGGCAATGTAGCCACGGTCCTTGTTGCGGCGGGTGACGTTGAAGCCAACGTCATAGCTGCGCAGGAAATCGGAAGATTCAACCAGACGATTCAGTTCAACACGGCCCGACTTGAGCGTGTCAACGGTCGAAGCCACGTCCATGCGGCCGTCACGGCCCCAGCCCATTGCATCGGTACCGAACCAGATTTTGCTCGGGTCGTTCAGGCCATCAATCGCAAAGCGGTTGAAACCCGCACCCGTGGCCAGGTTGAAGTCGATGTCCACCGGATTGGCAAAAGCCGACTGCACTTCCATCGTCGAGCGCGTGCTCTTGGCACGCGAATAGCTCAAGTCGGTCTTGAGCGTGTAAACCTCGCCCCATTTGAAGGTGTTGGCCCAGCCGCCCGAGGTCAGTTCGTTCTTCTGCCAGTTCAGGCCATTGAGCATGTTCAGCGCGCCCACGCCCTTGAGCGTGCCGCTGGTAACCACCGGCACGCCGTCAACGGTGGTGATGCCAGCGTTGCCGTAGGTCACGCCGCTGCCGTTGGCGCTCCACCACGGGTCGTTGTTCCACATGATGCTGGTCTGGTTTTCGTCCTGATCGAACTTGGAGTGATAAACGTCCAGAACGCTGTGGAAGTGTTCGTTGGGCTTGAACTCGAATACGCCCATCACGCCGTCACGGGTGATTTCGCGCGCACGCAGCGTGGCTTCGCCGGCCTGACGTGCCACCGCGCCATCTGCCTTGCCGGCCTGCGGTGCACCCCACGCATCGGGGTTACCCCACCACCACGCCTTTTCCTGCTGCTCTTGGAACGGCGAGCTCATGCGCGCCACGCCAATGGCCACGCCAATGGTGTCGTTGGCGAACTGGTCAACATAGGAGGCGCTGGCGCGGTAGCCGGTGTCGCTGCTGCCGTCGATCAGCTTGCCCAGCGAGTTGTATTCGCCCTGGCCGCTGAAGGTAACGCGGCGCTTGCCAAAATCCAGCGGGCGAATGGACTGCATGTCGATGGTGCCGGACAGGCCCTGACCGACCAGCGAGGCATCCGGCGTTTTATAGACCATCACGCCATTGATGAGTTCTGCCGGGTACTGGTCCAGCTCCACGCCTCGGCTGCCGCCGGTGCTGACCTGCTCGCGGCCATTGAGCAAGGTGCCGCCGAATTGTTCGGACATGCCGCGAATGTGGATGACCTGCGCACGGCCATCGACACGCTGCATGGTCAGGCCGGGCAAACGCGAAATGGAGTCGGCAATGCTGATGTCCGGCAATTTGCCGATGTCTTCTGCCGAAACCACTTCCACGATCGAAGTGGATTCGTTCTTGGCTTCCACCGCGGTGGCGATGGAACCACGGATGCCGGTGACCTGCACCGCATCGAGGTTGGTGGCGTCCTTGGCGGCGTTATCTGCCTCCTGCGCCAAAGTGGGCAGCGCCAGCAGCAGCAATGCCGCGCCGCAGGCCAGCGCGAGCCGGTGCCGGGCCGGGGCAAGGCCGTTCCCGTGCCGTGGATGACGGTGATTCATGGGGATCTTGATGGTCTGGGCTTGCATGGGTCCGCTCCTCTCCTGCGGGCTGGGTTTGTGCGGTGCCGCACATTTATATGACAGCGCTGCCATATGATGCTGCCGAAGGGCCTTCGTGCAACCAAATGTTCAGAGAATTTTCATGATCAAGTCATTTCTTTTTCAAAAACAACAACTTGAAATCCGGAATGAATCCATTTCTGCTGCAATGCAGCATGGGCTGCGCGCACGTGGCCTCAGTCTGGCGCTACTGGCCAGCCTCTTCGGCGGCGCGCCGTGGGCCGCGTGGGCCGGGGCCGATACGCATACCGAGGTTTGGGTTACCACCGATGACCACCGGCTGACGCTGGCCTACGAGGCAGTGCCGCTGCATGACAAACGCGAAACAGCGCAGGGAGCGCAAACCCGCATTCGCATCGAGGCCGGCCAGCGTTACCAACGCATCGTCGGCTTCGGTGCCTCAGTCACCGATTCCTCGGCGTGGCTGCTGCAACATCGTATGGACGCCGGCCAACGCACCGCACTGCTACGTGAATTGTTTGGTCGCGAAGGCGATGGCATCGGCCTGGATTTCGCACGGCTGACCATTGGCGCTTCGGATTTTTCACTCACCCACTACAGCCATGACGATCCGCCGGGCGGCCACCCCGACCCAGAGCTGCGCCACTTCGCCATCGAACCGGCGCAGGATGATGTGGCCCCGGTAATGCACCAAGCGCTGGCCATCAACCCCGGTCTTGCGCTGATGGCTTCGCCGTGGAGCGCCCCGGCATGGATGAAGGACAACGGCCAACTGGTCAAAGGCCGGCTGCTACCGCGCTACAACGACGCCTTCGCCCGCTACTTGCTCGCCTATGTTGACGCACGCGCCGCGCAGGGCATTCCGATCTTCGCGCTGACCGTGCAAAACGAGCCGGACCACGAGCCCAGCGACTACCCCGGCATGCGCTTCAATGGGCCAGCACGCGCACGCTTCATTGGCGACCACCTCGGCCCGATGCGCGATGCGCTGCTTCCGTCGTTGCAGATTTTCGATTGGGACCATAACTGGGACAAACCGCAGGAGCCGTATGCGGTGCTGTCCGACCCCGCGGCAACCAAGCATGTTTCGGCCATTGCCTGGCACTGCTATGGCGGCAACGTGGCAGCGCAATCAGCGGTGCGCGAGGTTTACCCGGACAAGGACGTGTACATGACCGAATGCTCTTCCGGCGACTGGGAGCCGGTACGCAGCGGCGGCCTGCCGTTGCAGGCACGCACGTTGATCGACGCTACCCGCCACTGGGCCCGTGGCGTACTGTTCTGGAATCTGGCGCTGGATGAAAACCACGGCCCGCATGCCGGCGGCTGCGACACTTGTCGCGGTGTGGTCACCATCGACTCTCACACCGGCGCGGTAAGCCGCACCAACGACTATTACGCGCTCGCCCACGCCAGCCGCTTCGTGCGCCGCGACGCATGGCGCATTGGCTCCACTCCCACCCGCGGCGGCATCGACAACGTGGCCTTCGAGAACGCCGACGACGGTTCACGCGTGCTGCTGGTCAGCAATGCGAACGACGCTTCGCATGTGCTTTCGGTACGCGATGGCGAACGCGAATTCCGTTACGTGCTGCCTGCCAGAAGCGTGGCGACGTTTCGTTGGGCAGGCAGCGTCAGCGTTCCGTAAGTTGCAGAATCCCGTGCGGGGCAAACCCCGCATCCGCCGGTGAGAAGGGGCACTTCAAGCGCCCCTTCTCTTGGGTGGAAAATCAGCGGATCGGGCAATCCAACTGCTGGTCGAACTCGGTGGCCAAAGCTACGTGCGACAGGGAAATCTTCGCGCCTGCGCCGCTGCGCAGGGCGAACGGCACGTCGAGCCGGCCGGTATCGATACCAGCGGTACGCAGGCAACCGATATGCACGCCCAAGCGCTTCCATTGCCCAACCGGCAGCTTCGCCAGCGCTTCATCCAACGGCAACTCGGCCCGGCAGCCCTTGCCGCAATCGGCAACAAAGCTGGCCTTGCCGTCGGCAGGCAGCGCATCCACGCGCAGCGTGGCTACCACGTACACGTCACCGTTGCTTTCCCGCGCCAAGTCCAGCGGCGCATTGGCGCGCAATTCCACCATCGCCGGGCTACGCCAAGTGAACTGGCGGGCACCTTCCTGTACTTCGGTGTTCATCGTAGCCATCGCCACACCATCGTCGTAGGACGCAGCCTGCGGTTGAGTGGAGATGTCCAGCGCTGCGCCGTCCGCGCCAATCAGACGCAAGGTCAGACCGGTGGAAGCCACACCATGCTCGAACCATGTGTTGGTACGTGCCGACTCGGGGTCGATGCCGGGGTCTTCAGGCAATGCGTCAAGGTTGCCGTCGTCGGCGTAGCTCAAGCCATGGCCAAAGGCGAACAGCGGGTCGTAATCTTTCTGCCCGTAGTTGTTGACGAACTGGTCGGCGCGGCGCGGCCACGAGAAGCTCAACTTGCCCTTGAAGTCATGTTGCGGCCGGCCGTCTTGGCCGCGCAGCAGCACATCGGCGATACCCTCACCTTCGCCGCCCGGCAGCCATGCGGCGACGAAAGCGTCGGCAGCGTTGATCTCGCGGTTCAACCACAGCGGGCGGCCACTGAGGAACACGGCCACCACCGCAATGCCATCGGCTTTGAGCTTGCGAATCAGCTCCAAATCACCTGATTTGCCGCCCTTGAACATCAGGTTGGGCAGGTCGCCTTGGAACTCGGCATAGGGGTCTTCGCCGAACACAACCACGGCCACGTCGGGCTTGTGCTTGTACTTGCCGTCCACGGCCAACTCGGCACTGCCGCCAGCGGCTTGCACTTGATGCTTCAGGCCATCCCAAATCGAATCGGCGTTCGGGAAATCGGCGCGGGTGGTGCCGCCGCCCTGCCACGTCAGCGTCCAACCGCCGGATTGCTTGACGAGGTTGTCGGCACCGTCACCGGCCACCAACAGCCTGGTCTTCGGCGACAGCGGCAGGATGCCGTTTTGGTTCTTCAACAACACCAGCGATTCGCGCACCGCCTGACGGGCGACAGCGCGGTGTCCCGGCGCCCCCAGCAACTCAAACTTGCCGCCCAACGCACGCGCCGAAGGCTTGGGCTTGCCGAACAGGCCCATGCGGAACTTCACCCGCAGGATGCGGCGCACCGCGTCGTCCAGCCGCGCCATCGGAATGGTGCCGGCCTTCACGTGTGCCAGCGTGCTTTCGTACAGCCCTTTCCAACTGTCTGGCGCCATGGCCATGTCCAGCCCGGCGTTGAAGGTTTGCGGGCAGTCGGTATTGGTGCAGCCCTTGATCTGGCCGTGGCCGTTCCAATCGCCAACGATGAAGCCGCCAAAGTTCATGCGGCCCTTCAACACGTCGGTCAGCAACGGCTTGTTGGCATGCATCTTCACGCCATGAAAGGTGTTGTGCGAAGCCATCACCGTCTGTGCGCCCACTTCCATCGCCGGCACGTAGCCAGCGGCATGTATGTCGCGCAGCGTGGCCGCACTGACTTCGGTATTGCCTTGGTCCTTACCGTTGGTGGTGCCGCCGTCGCCAAGGAAATGCTTGACCGACACCATCACGTGTTGGTCGTCAAGGAACTCCGGCGTGCCGGGTTTGCCTTGCAGTGCTTCAACCATTACCCGTGCGAAGCTGGCCACCACTTCCGGGTTCTCCGAATAGCCTTCGTAGGCGCGGCCCCAGCGGTCGTCCTGCGGCACCGCCACGGTTGGTGCGAACGCCCATTCCATGCCGGTGGTGCGGGTTTCAATGGCAGTGATGCGGCCAATTTCGCGCATCAATTCCGCATTGCGGGTCGCACCCAGACCAATGTTGTGCGGGAACAACGTCGCACCAACGATGTTGCTCTGGCCGTGCATCGCATCGATGCCCCAGATGACTGGGATCGCCTTACCGCCGCCACTGGTGTCCATCGAGGCTTCCCAGAACGCATCGGCCAGCGCCAGCCAGTCCTTCGGCGGTGCGTTGTATTTGCCGCCCGGGTCGGAACCGCCACCAGCCAGAACCGAACCCAGCCGGTATTGGCGCAGCTCGTCCGGGGTAATCGAGCCGATGTCGGCCTGAATGGTCTGGGCGACCTTTTCCTCCAGCGTCATCGACGCCAGCAGTTCATCCACGTTGTGCTCCAGCTCGACGTCCTGCGCAAACGGCCATGCCGGCTGCGGCCACTGTTCCGGCACGATGGCATTGGCATCGGCGGCCGCTGCCGCTTCCGGCGCGGTTTGTGGCGTTTGTTTTCCGCAGGCGGCCACCGCCAGCAACCCGGCGGCAAGGCAGGTCAGGCGGAAAGCTGGGGAAGGCAGCAAGAAAGGCATTTTCATTGGCGGCTCGGTCTTTTCCGTTCGGGCGCGGTTCGCGCAGGGATGGATTGACAGCGTTGTCACATAGTGCAGCATAGCTTGCTTTGGTGGCCGGTGCTTGCTGCGCGGCGTCATGCCCGCACGAGGTGGATGTCGCCATCTGGCAAAATTCGCATTGCTCAATGGAGGTGAACGTTTTGGCAAGCCGGGTACGAATCGAAGACGTGGCCGAAGCCGCAAAGGTGTCGATGAAAACGGTGTCGCGTGTGCTCAACAACGAGCCGAACGTTGCCGAAGACACACGCCGCCGCGTCGAAGTGGCGGTGGAAAAACTGCGCTACCGCCCGCTGCCCTCGGCACGGGTACTGGCTGGACGGCGCTCGTATCTGATTGCCATGTTGTTCGACAACCCCTCCTCCAACTACTTGATGGAAATCGAACTGGGCGTACTCGACGCCTGCCAGATGCAGCACTACAACCTGATGCTGGCACCGCTGGTTTATGACGCAGCCGATATCGTCAGCAAGGTTGAATCGCTGATCATGCAGTCGCAGTTGGACGGTATCGTGCTGACCCCACCGCTCACCGACGACCCCGCGCTACTTGAGCGTTTGGTTGCACTGGGCATTCCCTATTCCAGCATTTCGGCGAGGGAACAAAACCGCCACGTTGGCGTGGTGGTTGATGAAGTGGGCGCGGTTTGCGCATTGATGACGCACTTGGCCGCACTGGGCCATACCCGCATCGCCCACATCAAGGGTCACGCCGCGCACGGCGCCAGCACGTGGCGCTTGGCCGGCTACCGCGAAGGCCTGCGTCGCGCGGGATTGCGCTACGACGCAGCGTTGGTGGTGGACGGTGAGTTTTCCTACGAATCGGGCTATGCCGGTGCCAACAGCCTGCTCGACCTGCCTGAAACCGAGCGTCCCACCGCCATTTTCGCCGCAAACGACGACATGGCTGCCGGCGTGATTTGCGCCGTCTGCGAGCGCGGCTTGTCGGTACCCGGTGACATTTCCGTCTGCGGTTTCGACGACACCCCGATCGCCCGGCAGATCTACCCACCCATGACTACGGTACGCCAACCCACCCGCGAAATGGGGCAACTAGCCGCAACTGAACTACTCAAAGAAATCCGCGAAATGGGCAGCGGCGGCGTGGTCGATGTGACCTACACGCTGAAAGTGCGCCGCTCCACCGGCCCGGCCCCTGTCTGAAACAGTGCCCCGGCCCCAACAAGAACCCCGGCACCTCACAGCACCGGGGTTGCTTGTTTCAGGCTCCTGCAAACCGCCTCAATGCCCACCTTCGGCGGTGAGCTTGTCCAGGTCGATGCCCTGCTTCTTCAACGACCGGCTGGCATACAGCGCATAGAAGCCCAGGTAGGCAAAGCACAGCACGCCGACGATGAAGCTGTAGTGGATGCCCACCTTGTCGGCCAGCGCGCCCTGCGCCCAGCTGACGAGGCCGCCGCCCATGATCATCATGATCAGCAGGCTGCTGCCCTGGTTGGTGGTGTTGCCCAGGCCGGTGATGGCCAGGGTGAAGATGCACGGCCACATCGTGCTGCAGAACAGGCCGACGCTGATGAAGGCGATCACGCTGGTCATGCCGGTGGTGAACATGCCGATCAGCTGCGCGGCGATGCCGCACGCGGCGAAGTACAGCAGCATGCGCGCGGGGTTGCCCTTGCTGGCCAGCGTGGCCAGGATCATCAGCACGATCACCGGCGCGTAGTGGTAGAACTGCGAAGGATCGTGGCCGGAGATGGCGTTGACCGCCAGATACACGCCGAACGCGACGAACGGCAGCACCAGCATCAGCGCCTTCCTCACCCCGGCGCTGACGTCGAACGCGCCGGCCGCGCCGCCCCAGCGGCCGATCATCATGCTCGCCCAGTACAGCGACACGAACGGCGCGATCAACGCGGTATCGATGCCCAGCCCGCCCTTTTCCACCGGCAATTCCAGATATGCCGGCAGGTTGTCGATGGTGGAAACCTCCACGCCGACATACAGGAAGATGCCGATCATGCCCAGCACCAGCTGCGGGTAGGCCAGCGCCGACTTCTTGTGAATCAACTTGCTGCCGTCCTGCGCCTCGCTGGCCGACAGCTGCTCCAGGTCGATGTGGTTGGGCACCGAGGAGAACTTCAGGAACAACGCCACCAGCACGAACGCCGCGCCCAGCACCAGGTACGGCGTCTTGACGCTCTCGATGCTGGCCTCGGTGTTGCCGGTGGCGACGCTGCCGAAGATGGCGATGCTCACCAGCAGCGGGCCAATGGTGGTGCCGAAGTTGTTGATGCCACCGGCCATCGTCAAGCGCTGCGCACCGGTGGCCGGGTCACCCATCACGATGGCCAGGGTATTGGCGGCGATCTGCTGCAACGAGAAGCCGAGGCCGACGATGAACAGGCCCGACAGCATCAGGCTGAACGAACCGAGGTTGGCAGCCGGGTAGAACAGCAACGCGCCCACCGCCGAGATCAGCAGGCCGATGCAGATGCCGTTCTTGTAGCCGATGCGGTTGAGCACATCCATGCCCATCGCCTTGGAGACACCCGCGTAGATCAGCGAGCCCACCGTGTAGGCAACGTAGAACGCGATCGCCACGTACATGCTTTGCGCTTGCGTCAGGTCGAAGGCTTTCTTGAACACCGGGATCAGGATGCCGTTGCTGGCGGCGACGAAGCCCCAGAAGAAGAACACCGTGATGAGTACACCGAATTGCGACCACCGGGTTTTCTGTTTCATGTCGTTTGGTTTCTTCGTTGCTGGTCGTTGTCACCGCAGGCGCAGGCGCCCACTCCCCATTGGCCCGGCACGGCAGGTGCCCCCACATCCATTCGCAAGGACAGGCAACCCTACCGCATCGGTCCGGCCGCCGCCCTCTCCATGCGGTGCGTGCCAGCCGTCGGCCGTTTTACGTGCTACCTGACAACGCTGTCAACGATTGTTTGCCGATGCATCGGTTTTTCCCGTGGCAGGTGCAAACCCCGGATTTTCCGGGGGAATTCGCGCTGCATCGCAACATCACACGAGGCTGGCGCACCTGCCCTGCACTGGCTCAATACAACCTGCGCTGCTCCAGCGGTGGCGGCGTGTACTGGTACAGCCAGGTCTCGGTCAGCGTGCGGCCGCCGCTGCGCAGGTACAGGCGCAGGTCGATCTGCTCGGTGGAGCCATCCGGCGGCACCAAATCGAACATTGCGCGGTAGCCGTCGATCTCGCGCAGCGGCCGCGCCGAGACGATTTCCACGCGACCACGGCTGGTTTCCACCACCGCCTCCACCTCGGCCTTGTCGGTCAGCGCCTTCAATTCGCCGCCTTCGAAATCCACCGCGAAGCGCCACGAAAAATACTCGCGCTTCTTGCCGATCACCCCGCCCAAACCGGTGCGGCTGGCCACGCAGTGCGCCAACGGCGGCCGCGCCGGCGGCTGCGCGCCCCAGTACAGGCGGTAGCCGACCAGCAGCTCCTCGCCCGGCTGCGGCTTGGCCTGCGGGTTCCAGAACGCGACGATGTTGTCGAAGGTTTCATCGACCGTGGGAATCTCCACCAATTGCACCGAGCCTTCGCCCCAGTCGCCCTTCGGCTCCACCCACAGGCACGGGCGCTTCTCGTAGAACACGCCGTCGTCCTGGTAATGGTCGAAGTCGCGGTCGCGTTGCAGCAGGCCGAAGCCGCGCGGGTTGTTGTCCACGAACATGTTGAAGCGCAGCTGCGGTGGGTTGCACAGCGGCCGCCAGATCCATTCGCCGCTGCCCGTCCACATCGACAGGCCGTCGGTGTCGTGGATTTCCGGCCGCCAGTCCCACGCCATGCGGCGGTCGTTCTCGCCCACCTGGTACATGCTGGTGCACGGGGCGATGCCGAGGCGCTCGATCTGCCTGCGCGGGTACAGCGCGCTGTCAATGTCCATCAGCAGCACGTCGCCGTTGGTGATGGCGAAGCGGTAGGCACCGGCCACGCTGGGCGAATCGAGCAGGCCGTAAACGACGAGGGTGTCCGAGCCAGCGGCGGGTTGTTCGAGGTAGTAGGCGATGAAATCCGGGAATTCCTCCGGCCCGCCCATGCCGGTGTCGATCGCCAGCCCGCGCGCGGATTGGCCGTACTGGCCCTCCTTGCCCACCGCGCGGAAATAGCTGGCGCCGAGGAAGGCGGCGAAATCGCGCTCGGTATCGCTGCGCGTATTGAGGCGGAAACCGGCGAAGCCGAGGTCGGCCGGCAGTTTGGCGCGCTTCAGGCCGCTGTTGCCGTAGTCGAAGGCCGCCGCGTCGTAGGCCAGCTCCTGCGCCTTGCCGTCGGCCACGTCGAACATGCGCACCGGCGAATGGAAGTACAGGCCGAGGTGGAAGAACTTGGCCTGGAATTTGCCGGGCTGGTCGGCCCACAGCGCGTGATCCTGCCGGTAGCGGATGGCTTGGTATTGGTCCCAGTCCAGCGCTTCCACGGCCGGCGGCAACGTGCGTTTGTGGCTGCGGTACGCCGCCTGCGCCAGCGCGCGCGCCTGACCTTTCAGTGCAGCGAAATCGAACGGTTGTGGCTGGCCGATGCGGCGCAGGCCGAGCTGCTTGTTGGTGGCGGCGTCTGCGGGCAATGCCGGCAGACCGAAAGCGGCCAAGGCCAGCGAAGCATGACGGAGGAAGTCGCGGCGATGCATGCGGTCGTCCATAACGGAAAGTTGCGCATGATAGGCAGCCATGCGGGAGAGGAAGTAAGGAGCGGGTGAATGCAAGGGTGCCGGTTCATTCCATGCACTTCGGGCAAGGCATCAAGGGCGAAGGCTTACCCCTCCCCAACCCTCCCCTTCGCTACGCGAAAGGGAGGGGGCAAAAGCGCGGCACTTCCCTCTTCCTTGCACAGAGGCGGCACTTCCCTCTTCCTTGCACGGAGGTGGCACTTCCCCCTCCCTTGCGCAGCAGGGGAGGGTTGGGGGAGGGGTGTGCTTGGCCCGCCGCTACACGTTCACCGCTGGCAATGCCCGCACCACACAGAGGCGCGCTGGCCGATGCTGGCATGGCGCAGCACGCGCCCGCAGCGCACGCAGGCCTGGCCTTCGCGGCCATAGACCATCAGTTCCTGCTCGAAATAACCCGGCGCGCCATCGGGGCTGATGAAGTCGCGCAGCGTGGTGCCGCCACGGGTAATGGCGTGGCCGAGGATGGCCTTCACCGCATCGGCCAGCCGCGCATAGCGTTCGCGCGACACCTTGCCGGCCTCGCGCAGCGGGCTGATGCCGGCCATGAACAGGCTTTCGGCGGCGTAGATGTTGCCGACGCCGACCACGATGCGCTGGTCCATCAGAAACGTCTTGACCGGCGCGCTGCGGCCACGGCTGCGTGCGAACAGGTAGTCGCCATCGAACGCGTCGTCCAGCGGCTCGGGGCCGAGGCCGCGCAGCAGTTCGTGGATTTCGCCGGCCGGCTGCCACAACAGGCAACCGAAACGGCGCGGGTCGTTGAAGCGCAGCAAGCGGCCGTCTTCGAGGCTGACATCGACATGATCGTGGGCGCGCACCGGAGTGTCGCCGGGCAGCACGCGCAGGCTGCCGGACATGCCCAGGTGCAGCACGGCGCTGCCGGCGTCGGTATCCAGCAACAAGTACTTGGCGCGGCGGCGGATGGCGGCAATACGCTGGCCGGGCAGTTCGCGCTCGATCTCCGGCGGGATCGGCCAGCGCAGATCGGGCCGGCGCAGGATCACGCCGTGGATGCGGCGGCCCTGCAGGTGCGGCTCCAGACCACGACGGGTGGTTTCGACTTCGGGCAGTTCGGGCATGCGGCGATTGTAGGGTCATGCAGCACCCTCCAGCGGCAGCGAAGAAAAACTCGGATTTTCTTCGCTGCACTGTCGTGCATTGTGTTTTCGCCCTGCCGAAGATGGCCACGTGCCAACCCGGCACGCACTTCCAACAGGAGTCACGATGAACAAGAACCTCTCTCCTCGCTCGCCAATGACCCCGGTCACCGCCGCGCGCATCCAGAAAGCCACGGCCAAAGTCAATGGCGGCAGCATCGCCAAGGGCAGCTTTGCCGCTCGCGCCCAGCGCGCCGCCGCGACCGCCCCCCGCAAATGAAGGTGCCGCGCACCCCCGTCATCCGCCCGGCGTTGTGGCTGGTGCCGTTGCTGCTGTGCGCCTGCGTCACGCCACAGGCTGCTTGGCGCAAGGACGGCATCAGCTCGCACGACACCAACACGGCTTTGGCACAATGCCGCTACGAGATCGGCATGAACCACGCTTCCGCCGAACGGGAAAAACACCTGCTGGCCGACTGCATGCAGGCCCGTGGTTTCCGTTGGCGCACCTATTGAGCAAACTGTTGTCGATGTCGAATCCCGCCCTCTTGCCACATCCCGGCGCGCTGCTGCGCACCTTGCTCACTGCCGCCGGCCAACGCCGGCAGTTGGATGGGAACGGCTTCGGCAAGGACCTGGATGACCTTGCCAGCGAGGCCGAAGGCCGCAAGCGTTCAGCCTTCGAACTGCTGCAACGTATCGAAGACGAAAGTTTCCGCGCGATAACGACGGATTGCGGCGACGGCTGGACGCGTTTCCTGCGCCAGGAATGGCAGTGGTTGCGCGACACCGTGCAAACGCTGGCCTGCGAGGTGGATGCCTGTGCATGGTCGGCCACGTTCAGCCGCAAGCGTTTGGCGCTGCACTTCGACGTACCGGCCTTGCTTGCCTTCATGCAGCGCGCGCAGCACGAAACGGCGGCGTGGCAACTGCAACCGGAATTGGCCCTGTGGTGGCAAAGCCCGCTGCGCGCATGGGTGACGCTGGTTGTCGCGCACACCGGCATGGCCGAAATCACCGTGCTCGACCGCCTCGGCGTTCGGCTGGATGCCGACCCGCGCACACTGCAACGCTGGTGGGCGGGTGAACCGTTGGGCCGCAGCAAAATCGGTTGGCCACATGCGAGCACGGTGGCCGCCGTACTCGGCACCCACGCGCAAACCGACCCCGCGCTCGTCCGGCAACTGGCGGGTTGGTTGCTGCTGGCGTGTTTGTTCCAGTCATTGCCCTCGGCGCGCACGCTGCGCAAGGCCGTTAGCCGCGACACCACTTCGCCTCATCGCTTGCCACGCACCGCCCTCGCCCTGCTGACCACGATGAACCGGCAAAGCGAGCGTCGCCGGCTTGCACCCGTAATGGCCGCAGAAGTGGGGCCGTTGCATCAAGCCATCGAACAGGCGCTGGCCACGCCCGACGAAGACGATGGTGCGCGCGATGCCCTGCTGCATTACCTGCTGCAACGTTTCGACGAAGTGCTGGGCCGGGTAGCGCCCTTCAATCTGTGCGATCGCCATTACCACTACTGGTACAGCGCCCGCCATGCTGCGCTTCGGCACGACGACAAAGCCGCGCTGGCCCTGTACGAACGCGCCATCGACGCTTCATGGTGGCGCGCAGGCCCGCTGCAAAAACCCTTGCTGGAAGAAGCGCTGTTGTTCGCAGTGGGCATTGGCGAATTGCGCGCAGCAGCCGCGTGGTGGGACAAGACCTTCATGCTGGGCCTGAACCGTGGCCGCAAACGCGAACTGGACATGCAGCAACGCCGGCGGCTGGCCATCGGTTTCGAACACCGGTTCCACCCGCGCAAGGCCAGTGAGCGCATCCCACCGCCGCTGCGCCTGCATAGCCCGGATGACGGCTTTCAACTACAAGCGGCCCACCTCAAACACCCCAACCGCAAAAGCGCCAGCGCCGATGGCCGCGTGCGCGAAACACCGCTGATGCGCGCAGTGCACGAAGGCACGCTGGAAGAAGTGAAACAACTGCTCGCCGCCGGTGGCGATGCCGACGACCACCTGCCCGAATCTGGCGAAGGGCCGCTGTCCCTCGCCTTACGCCGTGCCGAACAACGCCGCGACCCTGCCATCCTCAACCACCTATTGGCGTTGGAACTGCGCGCGGAAACCGTCAACCGTGTGGCCGGCATGCAGCGCCACACGCCGTTGCGAATGGCGCTGGCCATGGCCGACGCCAACGTGGCCGCGCGCCTGATTGCACTCGGTGCAGATGTCGAACAAACCTGCGGGCAACTGCCATCAGCCCTGTGTTACGCCATGCAACTGCTGGCTTACAGCTTGAACCCGGCACTGCTGAAACAAAGCATGGCTGAACATCTGGCCGGCAGCGGTCACGCCGAGTTGCACGACGCCCGCTTCGGCGCACTGCTGGACGCCGATTTGGCGGCCACGCGCGGCAAGCTGGGCGCGTTTCTCACTGCAAGCCCGTGGCGACGCAACGTACTCAATGCCATCGTCAATCACTCACTGCGCCCACCCGCCGACCATCGCGCGGTCATCGCCGCGCTGATGGCCGGTGGTGCCGACGCCAACTGCCGCTACCGCGCCCGCACGCAACATCTGTGCGAATGGACGCCCACCTTGTATGCCGCCGAAATAGGCGACCTCGACACTTTCCGCCTATTGGTCGAACACCCCGGCCCGAACCGGGGCGACCCGACGCGGGTGTTGATGCCGAGTACCTCCGCATTGGAGCGCTACGACGCAGCGTGGATTGCCGTGGGCCACCGTCGCCACGCCATCGTCACGTGGTTGCAGCAACGGCATGGCAGTGGTGCGGTCAGCGCGGCGGGGCCATCAACTCGCGGGCGCTGAGGTAACCATCATGGTCGGCGTCCTGCTTGGCGAAGCGCGCCAGAATCACCTGCGCCTGCTGTTCGCGGGTGATGGCCTTGCCGCGCCCGCCGGGTTGTTCTTCCGGCTCCAGTACGCCGTTGCCGTTGCGGTCCATGCGCTCGAAGGCGTAGAGCATCCATTGCAGGTATTCGTCCGGGCTGATGCGGCCATCGCCGTCCAGATCCATGCGTTGCAGGTAGTCGCGGGTGTCCTGCACCTGCGCCGCCACCGGCCATGCCAGCAGCAACGTCAGGCCGGCGGCAAGCCGGTTCATGCGGTGGCGAGCGAATAGCCCTTCAGGCGCGCCGCATACGCCTGCAGCGCGGCGATGCCGCTGGCCTCGGCTTCCTGGCACCACTGCTGCAAATGCTTCAGGCGTTCGGCCGCGTCATGGGTGCGCGCTTCCAGCAGCGCCGACAGGCGCACGCGGTGCTCGACCAGCAGCTGGATGCGCGGGCGCTGTTGCACCCACTGCTGCAACTGTTCGCGGCAGGCCGGCTTCAACCAGCGGCCATCGTTGACCAAGCCCTTGCGCAGGCGACGCGGCAGCAACTTGCGCAGCTTGGCCCCGGCCACGGCGGCCTCCTCGCGCAGCGCCGGCACGAACACGTTGCGCTGGTAGTCGGTCATGGCCTGGAAGCGGTGCGACAGCAATGCCTTCAGCGTGTCGGCGTCGGGTACGGCGATGTTCGGGCGCACGTCCATGGTCGGTGCCACGCGCAACACCTTGGCCAAGCGCAGCGCCTGCAATACACGAATGGCCTGCCAACCGATGTCGAACTCCCAGCGCCGCATCGAGAAGCGCGCCGAGCTGGGGAAGGCGTGGTGGTTGTTGTGCAGTTCCTCGCCGCCGATCCAGAACGCCCACGGCGTCAGGTTGGTGGAGGTGTCGGCCGATTCGAAGTTGCGGTAGCCCCACCAGTGGCCGAGGCCGTTGACCACGCCGGCGGCCCAAAACGGGATCCACGCCATCTGGATCGCCCACAAGGCGATGCCCGGCAGGCCGAACAGCACGAAGTTCACCGCCAGCAACAGCACCGGGCCGAGGTTGGCGTGCGGGGTGTAGAGGTGGCGCTCGATCCAGTCCTCCGGTGCGCCGCGGCCGTACTGCTCGATGTCCGCGCGCTGCGCGCGGGCCTCGCGGTACAGCTCCACGCCGCGCCAGAACACGCGGCCGATGCCCTTGCTCACCGGGCTGTGCGGGTCTTCGTCGGTTTCCACCTTGGCGTGGTGCTTGCGGTGGATCGCCACCCATTCGCGGGTGATCATCGAGGTGGTCAGCCACGTCCAGAAGCGGAAGAAGTGGGCGATGGCCGGGTGGAAATCCACGCCGCGGTGCGCCTGGCTGCGGTGCAGGTACAAGGTGACGGCGAAGATGGTCAGCTGGGTGAACACCAGCAGCACCGCCAGCATGCCCCACCAGCCCAGCCCGACGATGCCGCTGCCGAGGAAATCGAAAAAGGTCTGGGACATCGCGGGACTCCGGGCAAATCGGTGGCGGCTGAAACCGTGGATACACATGATGGGGGTTGGCGCGGCAAACTTCACCCTTCGCACGTTCGCTCCACTGGTTTTCCCCACCCGCATGCCCGCCGCCGCCCCCGCCCCCCTGATCGAACTGAACCGCGCCAGCGTCATCCGCGGCCAGGTCCGCGTGCTGCACGAGCTGGACCTGCGCATCGAACAGGGCCAGCACACCGCCATCCTCGGCCCCAACGGCTGCGGCAAGTCCTCGTTCATCAAGCTGATCACCCGCGAGCTGTACCCGCTGGCGCGCGCCGATGGCCCGGCGCCGGTGCAGGTGCTGGGCCAGACCCGCTGGCAGGTCGATCGGCTGCGCGCGCAGCTGGGCATCGTCACCGGCGATTTGTCCGGCAACCTCGCCGACATGCCGGGGTTGGGCGTCGAAGAAGCGGTGATCTCCGGTTTCTTCGCCAGCTACGTGGTGCCGGCGCACCGCGACGTGACCGACGACATGCGCCAGCGCGCGCGCCATGCGCTGGAACTGGCGCGCGCTTCGTCGCTGCTGGGCCGCAGCTACGCCGAACTGTCGGCCGGCGAGACCCGCCGCGTGCTGATCGCCCGCGCACTGGTCAACCAGCCGCGCGCGCTGCTGCTGGACGAACCTTCGACCGGGCTGGACCTGATCGCGCGCCAGCATCTGGTGGACACCATGCGCCATCTCGCCCGGCAGGGCATCACCCTGGTGCTGGTCACCCACCACATCGAGGAAGTGATCCCCGAGATCCGCCGCGTGGTGCTGATGAAGGGCGGGCGCATCTTCGCCGATGGCGAGCGCGCCGACCTGCTGCGCGCCGGACCGTTGTCCGACGTATTCGGCGGCCCGGTCGAAGTACGCGAACAAGACGGCCGCCTCAGCGCATGGGTGCGCGAGGAAGCTAGGAACGAGTGAAGAGGAACGAGCAACGAGAGAACGGCACGCTCCCATGCCGTAGCACCGTAGATACGGGGCTTACCCCTGCAAGTGAAAAGGCACGCCTGCTTTTCACTCGTTGCTCGTTCCTCTCCACTCGTTCCTCGCCAGATGCGATTATGCCCTCCCCTTTTTGTCCTGCCCCCACATCGCAATGCCCCGTTTCAAGCACGTCCTTCCCGCGCTGGCGGTGGCCGCCACGCTCGCCGCCTGCTCCAGCACGCCCGCCGCCGTTTCCGTCGCCTCAGCGCCAACCCCTGCCCCGGCCGCGACCGGCTACCTGCAAGGCGACGCGATCCCCGACAGCCTCGCCCTGAGCCCGGCACCGCCGGCAGCGGGCACGCCGTGGGCGGCACTGGACGACGCCGTGGCGCAGCAAGCCCTGGCCCTGCGCGACACCCCGCGCTTCCGGCAGGCGGCCATCGACGCCGACCTGAGCTTCCCCGGTGGCGCCGAACAGTTCAGCTGCGCGCTGGGCATCCCGGTGAACGAACAACACACTCCCGTGCTGATGCGCCTGCTGCTGCGCAGCCTGATCTCCGCCAGCGCCTCCACCAAGGCAGCCAAGAACCACTACCTGCGGCCGCGCCCGTTCGTGCTCAACGGCCAGCCGACCTGCACGCCGCACGAAGAAGAGCGCATGCATGGCAGCGGCTCGTACCCTTCGGGCCACACCGCCATTGGCTGGACGTGGGCGCTGGTGCTGTCCGAAATCGCCCCCGAACGCTCCACCGTCCTGCTCGAACGCGGCCGCAACTACGGCCACAGCCGGCTGGTGTGCAACGTGCACTGGTACAGCGACATCAAGCAGGGCGAAACGATGGCCGCTGCCACCGTCGCACGGCTGCACGACAATGCCGAATTCCGCGCCGACCTTGCCGAAGCCCGTCGCGAGATCGAAGCGACGCGCAAACTGAACTTGCCGCTGTCGCGCGACTGCGCCGCCGAAGCCGAAGTGCTGAACACCGAGATTTCCGAAGTGCGTTGAGGCTTGCGTGTGCGGGGCGCCACCGCATGGAACACCCTGCACCCGCAAGGGCTCCTGCAGAGTGCGGCGCCCTTCACTTATGAGTAAATCGCATCCAGAATTTCCAGCGTGCGCCCATCACGCTTCCCGGCAAACAAGCCCTCCAGCGCAGCGGCAAAAATCGGCTCATCGGGGTCGGCAAGCGCGAACAAGGTCAGGCATGACCTGAACTTCAACGCATCCAGTTCGCCCAACACCGCACTGGCTCCCACTGACTGGTGCGCCAGCATGGCCGCCGTGCATTCCCGCAGTCGCTGCCCCAATACCGCATCGGCAAGATAGGCGCGTGCTTCAGCCACACCGCTCAGCCCGTATTTTTCGGCATTGGCGCTGCAACCCAACCCCTTGAGCTGGGGAAAGACGAACCAGACCCAGTGCGTGCGTTTTTTGCCCGTTATTCCACCGTTTCGGCGGCGGCGGCTATGCTTGCGCTCTTTCCCGCACCCCGCATTCACATGAAACCGCGCAACGCTCGCCTGCTGCTGTCCCTTTCCCTGTTCGGCCTGTTGGCGGCGTGCGGCGGCGAGAACGTGAAGCCCACCGCGCCGGTGGGGGCAACGCCGGTTGCGCCGGCCAAGCCGGTGAAGATCGGCGTGGCGCTGGGCGGCGGTGCGGCCAAGGGTTTCGCCCACATTGGCGTCATCAAGATGTTGGAAGCCAACGGCTTCGAGCCGGTGGTGGTGTCCGGCACCAGCGCCGGCAGCGTGGTGGGTGCGCTATACGCCAGCGGCATGGATGCGTTCGAGATGCAGCAGAAGGCGGTAGCGCTGGACCAGGCCAGCATCCGCGACGTGCGGCTGTTTTCCGGCGGCTTGATCCAGGGCCAGAAGTTGCAGGACTACGTGAACGCGCAGGTCGCCAACAAGCCGGCCGAGCAGTTGCGCAAGCCGTTCGCGGCGGTGGCCACGCAGTTGGAAACCGGCGAGCGCGCGGTGTTCGTGCGTGGCAATGTCGGCCAGGCGGTGCGCGCTTCCAGCTCGGTGCCGGGCGTGTTCGAGCCGGTGAACATCGGCGGCAAGACCTATGTCGATGGCGGCGTGGTCAGCCCGGTGCCGGTGGATGCGGCGCGCCAGTTGGGCGCGGAGTTCGTCATCGCGGTGGATATTTCCAGCAAGGCCAGCGGCCAGCGCCCGACCAGCCTGCTGGGCGCGGTGAACCAGTCCATCTCGATCATGGGCCAGCGGCTGGGCGAGCAGGAACTGGCGCGCGCGGACGTGGTGATTCGCCCGGCGGTGCTGGACATTGGCGCGGCGGATTTCGAGCAACGTAACCGCGCAATTTTGGAAGGCGAGAAAGCCGCACTGGCCGCAATGCCGCAAATTCGCGCTGGTGTGCAGCGCTTGCAGCAAGCGCGCACACAACAAACACGCAACGCCGAAACCCGCGCCAGCGCAGCAGCAGCCGAGGCTTACCAGCGCTGCCTGGATGGCCGCTCGCGCTTGGACAAGTTGCGCGGCAAAGATGGAGATTGCACTGCGCCGACGCATTGAGCCGGCCGCACACCTGATACCTCTGTAGCGCCCGACTATTGGTCGGGCTGCGGTGCGCTGTGCCATTCGGCACCCACCGTGACACTTCTGGAGGAAAGCCCCTGAGTCAGGGGGCGCGCCATAGGCGCGGGGTGTGGGTGACGAAAGACGGGGCCCGCGGTTTGCACCGCAAAACGTGGGGCGGCAGCGCACAGCGATGCCGCCCCACGGCCAGCGGCCGGCACTACCGATATTCAGCTCCGGCTGTATTGCACTTGCAGCCACATCTTGTCCGCATCTTTGGTGCGCAGTTCATCGCTGCTGCGGTAGCTCGCCGCCTTGAGCAGCACGCTCAAGCCTTTCACCTGCGGAATGGCGCGCTCCCATGACAGGTCGAGCTCGCGCCCGTAGCGGTAGCCGCCGCGGTCGCTGCGGAAATCGTGGTACCACGCCTGCATCTTGCCGCCGGCCAGCGGCAGAGCCGCGTTGACGTAGGCATCGCGCAGGCCATCGGCGGGCGTGGTGCCGAATTGGTCGGCCCAGCCTTGGAAGGCGTGCTTGGTCGCCAGCGGCGTCTGGAAGGCGCGGTTGCCGGGGCCGCCTTTACCCGCACCCAGTATTTCGAGGCCGGCAGTGAATTTGGCTGGCTTGGCGGCGTAGCTGGCTTCACCCAGCCAATAGCGGCTGTCTAGCGACCACGGGTTGCCGTGGCCATCCACTTGCCGGGCATGTTCCAGCACGTAGCCATACGCGGCGCGGCTGCCTTGCAGGCGCAGGCCGGTGGTGTTGGCCGACAACGTGCCGCGTGGTGCGGTGGCGGCCACGGCGATGTTTTCCAGATCCAGCCGGTAGTGGTAGCCGGTGAATGCCAGCGCTTCGTTCGGGGTGAATTTGGCCTGCAACAGGTGGCTATTGCCGTCGATGTTGGCCGGCGCGGTGACGCTGGGGGCGGGCGGTGCGTCCGGGCCGAACACGGTGTTGATGTTGCTGACGAAGGCGTAGGCCAGCGTCCAGCGGGTGGACGGTGACCATTCGGCCAACGCGCCATCGTAGGTCTGCTCGTTCTGCCGCCAACCGGAGCCGCCGACGAAGCGCTGGTTGCCGAGGTTGATGCGCTGGCGGCCAAGCTGCACGTTGCCTTGCGCGCCGTCATAACGCAGCAATGCCTGGTTGAGTTCGACGTAATCCGGGTCGGCCACCACCGGGTAGTGGCCTTGGCCGTTGCGGGTGTCGTTGAAGCGCTCGCCGCCGAGGTGGGCCACGCCATCCACTTCGCCCAGCGCCGACCAGCCATGCCAGCGCGCGCTGCGGTAGCCCAACCGCAGCCGCGCGGTGTGGGCGTCGGCGTTGCGGGCGAAGCCGCCCTGATCGACGTGTTCGTAGCGGTAGCGCAGTTCCAACACGGGTTTGCCACCATCATCCGCGGCCAACGCCGGGGCGGCGGCCAGCAGCAAGGGCAAGACGGGAAGCAGGCGAATCGACATGGTGGTTTCTCGCGTGGGGTGTGCAGGCATGCTCCGCGCCTGTCACCTCCCTCACCATGACCTTGGTCAATTCACCAGCAGCCAGCACCACCACCGCGCTCGGGTTTGCCTACTTCAATTGCGACAACGGCAACGCCCGGAACTCCTTCACCGTGCGCAGCACGAAGCTCGAATTGACGTCGGCCACGCCGGCGGCATTGAGCAGCTTGTCCAGCAGGAACGCGGAGAAGTGGTCGAGGTCGCGCACATAGACGTGCAGCAGGTAGTCCATGTCGCCGGTCAGCGCGTGGCAGGCCACCACCTCGTCCCATAGCTGCACCATCTCGACGAAATGGTCGATGGCCGCCTGCCCGTGCTTGGACAACTGCACGCGCACGAAAGCCTGCAAGCCCAGCCCAATCGCACGCGGCTCCAGCCGTGCGCCGTAGCCAGCGATTACGCCTTCGGCCTCCAAACGCTGCACGCGGCGCAGGCACGCCGACGCGGAAAGATTCACCCGCGCCGCCAGTTCGGCATTGGTGGCGCGGCCGTGTTGTTGAATTTCCGCCAGCAGGCGCAAATCCGTGCGGTCGAGGGTGACGGACACCATTTTTGCTGCCTCGCAACATCATAATGACGCAACAATATTGCGTCATGAGGCAATACCAGCGCAATTTTGCACACCTGTTGCGCGGTGGGCTTTCTACCATCGGCAATTCACTTACCGGAAGGCCCACGTCATGGACACCACCCCGCGCCGCGTCGAACACCAACAGACCGACAAGGGTTACGTGCCGGTCTACACCACCGCCGTTATCGAGCAACCGTGGGACGGCTACAGCGCCGACGACCACGCCACCTGGAGCACGCTGTACCGCCGCCAGCGCGAACTGCTGGTGGGCCGCGCCTGCCGCGAGTTCCTCGACGCGCAGGACGAGATGGGCATGAGCGAGCACATGATCCCGCGCTTCGACCAGCTCAACGAGGTGCTGGGCGCGGCCACCGGCTGGACCCTGGTGGGCGTGGAAGGGCTGCTGCCGGAGCTGGATTTCTTCGAGCACCTGGCGCACCGCCGCTTCCCGGTGACATGGTGGATACGCCGCCCCGAGCAGATCGACTACATCGCCGAACCCGACCTGTTCCACGACCTGTTCGGCCACGTGCCGTTGCTGATGAACCCGGTGTTCGCCGACTACATGGCCGCCTACGGGCGCGGCGGGGTCAAGGCGCACGCCATCGGCCCGGAAGCGTTGCAGAACCTGACCCGGCTGTACTGGTACACGGTGGAATTCGGCCTGATCAACACCGCCGACGGCCTGCGCATTTACGGTGCCGGCATCGTCTCGTCGAAGGGCGAATCGCTGTATTCGCTGGAATCGGCCGCGCCGAACCGCATTGGTTTCGATTTGGAGCGCATCATGCGCACCCGCTACCGCATCGACACCTATCAAAAGACCTATTTCGTCATCGACGGCTTCGAGCAGTTGATGGCCGCCACCGAGCCGGATTTCACCCCGTTCTACGCGAAGCTGGCGGCGCAGGAACACCTGCCGGCCGGCGAGGTGCAGGACGGCGACCGCGTGTTCCAACGCGGCAGCGGCGAAGGCTGGGCCAGCGACGGCGACGTATAAGGCCCCTTTGTAGGAGCGCACCTTGGTGCGCGCTGGGGCGTTACCGGGAAAGCCCCATCGCGCACCAAGGTGCGCTCCTACGGTCCGGTCATTGCGCCCAAACGCTATCGGTATGCCCTTGCTGCATCCGCCTGCGGGTATGCCGTGCCAGATACAGCAACACCGGCACCGCCAGCAGCGCGGTGGCATCCACCGGCCAACTGCCGGGGTGGCTCCATGTGCCGCCGATGTTCCAGAGGCCGGCCAAACTGGACAGCGGTATCAGCAAGGTCAACGCCGCGCTGACCACCAGCAGTTCCACCGCACCACGCGAAGCGCCACGCAGAAATGCCCAGCCCACCGCCGCCACGAATACCGCGTAGTAGATGCCGGTGTGCCACGCCTTCAAATCGCCGACCAGCGCCGGCAACCATTTGGCCGCCGCCAACGTGGCGGAAATACCGGCCACGCAGCCCAGCGACACACCCACGGTCAAGCAGCCCAGCGCCCATGCCGAACGCTTCTGCACCGGCGTCTCCGCGCCCCTGCGCTTGCGCCGCCGCGATTCCACCCACAGCAGGTTGCCGCTGTAGAACAGCACCGCACCGGCCAGGCCCATCAGCACGTACAGCCAGCGCACCGGGTTGCCGCCGAAGCTGCCGAAATGCAGGGCGAAGAAGGCGTTGACCGCCTCGTCCCAGCCGTCCATGCGGCCCGGCAGGTCGTGCGTATCCACCTGCCCGGTATAGGGGTCGAGGTGGGTCTGCATGTTGGTGCGCGCGCGAGTGCCGTGGCGCAGGTCCAGGCCGCTCACGCTGGCCTCGACGTGGCCCTCTTGGTCGCGCTGGAAACCGAAGCCATACACGGTGAAGCCCGGCAACTGCGTTTCCACCCGGCGCAGCAATTCGGCAGCGGGCAGCACACGCTCGCCAACGGGTTCCTCTTCGTGCTCGCCCCACTGGATGCCATTCGGGTACACCACCGCACCCTGCGCGTCGTAGAAAGGATCGTGGAAGGCGAACACCACGCTGGTCAGCGCGATGACGATGTGGAACGGCAGGCTGAACAAGCCCAGCGCGTTGTGCACGTCCAGCCACAGGCGCTTGATGTTCTTGCCGATGCGCAGCGCGAACACATCCTTGGCGATGGTCGGCAGCAGCACGATCAGGCCGGACACCAGCGCCACCGCATAGGCCAGCGCCACTGCACCCATCACCATTCGCGACACGGCATCGGGGAACGGCAGGCCCACCAACTGGTGCAGCGTGTCCACCAACTGCGCCACCGGTGCCTTGCGGGTTTGCTCCACCTGCAGGCTGCCGTCGGCGGCGAAGCTGGCGCCGTATTCCTTGAACTCGCGGCGGCCCTTGCCGCGCTCCTGCCAGTACACGCGCGCCGGTTGGTCGGCGGCCGGTTGCACCGAGACGAAGTAACGCGCCGCCGCCTGCGGATGCGCGGCCAGCACCGCTTCGACCAGCGCATCGGCCCGCTCCAGCGGCGGCGCGGCCGACAACGTGGACGGCGGCGTGGCCCAGCGTTCCAGCGGCTTTTCAAACATGGTGATGGAGCCAGCATAGAAGGCGATGAACAACATCAGCCCGCTGACGATGCCGATCCAAATGTGTACGTCTTTATAGACCTTGATGATGTCGCTGCGAATCTTCATGACATCACTCCGCGCGCGCACCACAACGCCGCAAACGCCAACACGTTGACCGCGCCCAACCACAGCCATGCACGCAGGCTGTCGCGGAACAAATAGACGAAGGACAGCACGGCGGCCCACAGCGGTGCCATCAGCCACATGACGAACTGCACCTTGCCACCGCCACCGGCAATGCCGCCGGGGCTGAACCATGCGAATAACCCGGAAAGTGCCAATGCCAGGCCGAAACCCAACACCACACCGGCCATCGTCTTGCCGAACCAATGGCGGCTTTGCAGCCGCACGCGCGCTTCTTCCTTCACGTCGGCCTCGCTCATGCCGCCTTCCTCCGTGCACGCACACGTGCGCGCCATGCACCGATGAACGGCCACAACGACCACGCCAGCATCGCCAGCACGCACCATGCCGCCACTGCTTCCACCGGCGCCAACACGCACAGGAACAACGGCAACGACAACAGCAGGCAGCCGCTGCCCGGCCACCACGAACGCCCCGTCGGCCACGGCCCAGCCGCGCGCAGTTGTTGCTGTGGCGAGGCCAGGTACAACAACAGCGTGCCGAGCAGGCACAGCAATGCGGCAAGCGCCGCCCACCACGAGGTCATGCCATCACACTCCGGAAAAACCAAACCGCAACACACGGCGAACGAACGGAAGCGGCGTCATTGCGCGGGCGCATCGGCAGCGGGAGCAGCGGCCAATGCCTCCAGCAACAACGGCAGCGGCGCGCCCAGGGTTTGCCCGTGCGACAGGCCGGGCAGCGGCGCCCAGTGCACGTTCAACCCGCGGTTGCGCAGGCGCTGCGCCATCTGCTCGGTGGCGTTGGCCGGCACGCTGTTGCGGGCGCGCTGCATCGCCGCCACGGCGGCGGGGTCGCGGCCCGGCGGTGGCGCGTGCGACGGTGCGCTGCCGCCTTCGCCCGTCCACAGGTACAGGCGCGGGGCCGGGCCGGTACTTGCGACGGCGGTGGCCTCCTCGCGCAGCATGTGCCCGTCGCCCCACCACAGCGAAGGGTCGGCGGCGCCATACACGTTGAACGCACCAGGCCGCGCAAACAGCGCGTGCAGCACGAACACGCCACCGTAGGAGATGGCCCCCACAGCGCGCGTTGGTTGCGATCGATCGGTGCGAGCGCCTCCACTTGCGGGGCGACGTCGTGCTCGATCAGGTCGAGGAAGGCATCGGCACCGCCGTTGCGGCGGCCGCCGAGCGCGTCGCGCTGCGCGTCCTCGCCGCCGGGCCGGCGCGGGGTGTAGTCGAACGCGCGGGCGTCGGGGTCGATGCGCAGGTCGTTGTCGTGGGCGATGTAGGCGATCACCGGCGGACGCGGGGACGCGGCCAGCCGTTGCAGCAGCGCCGCGTCGGTTTCCATCAGCGCGGCGTTGCCGTCGAGCAGATAGGCGACCGGGAAACCGACGGCCGGCGGCGTCTGCTGCGGCACCGCCACACGGATGCGGTAATGGCGCTGGCCATCGGCCGAGGCCACGCGCAGTTGCCGCCACTGCCAACCGGGCACCTCGGCATCGGCCACGGTGCTGCCAGTACGGCGCGATAAGTCCGGCTGTGCGGCGGCGGGCGTGGCCATGGCGGCCACGCCCAGCAGCAGCATCACGCCCATGCAGGCCGCGCGCATCACCAGCTGAAGCGCGCGGTGGCGGTGACGGTGCGGCCGGTGCCGTAGTAGCACGAGGACACGCCACCGCAAGTGGACACGAAGGTCTTGTCGGCAAGGTTGCTGACGTTGATGGCGAACTGCGTGGACACCGCGCCGTGCTGGCCCACGTCGTAACGAATGGCTGCATCCCACAGCGTGTAGGACGGGATGTAGTACACGTTGGCGCTGTCGCCGTAGCTTGTGCCGTTGTAGCGCACGCCGGCAGCCAAACTCAGGCCCTTCAACGCACCATCCTGGAAGGTGTAGTCGCCCCACAACGCCGCCGTCCAGTCCGGCACCATCGCCAGTTGCCTGCCCTGCACGGCGGGCGCGGCGCGGGTGAGTTCCGAATCCATGCGGCTGGCCGCGCCGATCACGCTGAAGCCTTGCAGCGGCGTCACCCGCGCTTCCAGCTCCACGCCGCGCACGCGGCCTTCGCCGGCCTGCACCTGGCAGCGGCTGCTGCCGTTGTTGCCGCAGTCCATGTGGGTGGGGTCGGGGTCATCGATCAGGATATTCTGCTGGCGCAGGTCGAAGGCCGACACGGTGAGCAAGCCGTCGAAGCTAGCCGGCTGGTATTTCAGGCCGGCCTCCCATTGCTTGCCGGTGATGGGGTCGAACGGCGTGCGAGTGTGGCTCTGGTTGGTGTTGCTGCCGGATGGCTGGAACGATTCGGAATAACTCAGGTACGGCGACAACCCGTTGTCGGCCACGTACAGCACGCCGGCGTTGCCGGTGAAGGCTTCGTTCTTCACCACGGTGGGCACTACCGCGCCGTACACGCCGGTCAGCGCGTTGTAGCTGCGGGTGAAGGTGTCGTCCTTCGTCCAGTCATAGCGGCCGCCGAGGGCGAAACGCCACTTGCCCAGCGCCACCTGGTCTTGCAGGTAAGCGCCGGTCTGTTCGTTGATGCCACCGAAGTAGGTGATGGACGTGGTCACCGGCACGTAGTTGCCATAAACCGGGTTGAAGATGTCGATATCGGCCGGGTTGAGCATTGCGCCGCGCGCACCACTCCAGTCGGCCTGCTGCCAATCCACGCCCAGCAGCACGGTGTGCTCGGCCGCGCCGGTGGCGAATTTGCCGGTCAGGCGGGTGTCGGCGGTCTTGCCGATGGAGTCGCCCGCGCCCCACGTGGCCCGGCGCTTCTGGGTGCGGCCGTCGGCTTGCAGGCCGCCGCTGGTCACCACGGTGCGGAACAGCGATTCGACACTGGTGTAGCGCGCGCTCTGGCTCAGTGTCCAGTGCTCGTTGAAACCGTGTTCGAGCATCCAGCCGGCCGTCCAGACGGTACGGTCGAAGGTGTTCCAGCCCGGTTCGCCGATGAAGGTGGTGTTCTTCATCCGCCCGTATTGGGTGGGCTTGAGCGTGCCGTCCAGCGGCAGGAACTGGTAGGTGCTGCCACCATCGTCCTTCTGGTACAGGCCCAGCAGGGTCAAGCGGGTACGCTCGGCCAGTTGCAGGGTGTAGCTGGGGGCGAGGAACCAGTGCTGCTGCTCGGTCTTGTCGATCTGGGTCTGGCCGTCGCGGTACAGGCCCACGAGGCGGAACAGGTGGTGGTCATCGGCGGTACCGGCGCCGACGTCGAACGCCGCGTTGTACTGGCCGTTGCCGTCGATGCCCACCCGCAGCACCTGCGCCTGCCCCGGCTCGGGGGTCTTGCTGACCTGGTTGACCATGCCGCCGGGGGCCACCTGCCCGTACATCACTGCCGACGGCCCCTTCAGCACTTCCACCCGCTCAAGGTTCCAACTGTCCACCATCGTGCGGTTCCACTGGCTGCCCTGCGGGGCGCGCATACCGTCAATGGTGACGTTGTTGCTCCAACTGCCGGCGTCGTAGCCACGGATGCGGAAGTCATCGACGCGGTTGTCGATGCCGCTGCTTTCCAGCGCCACGCCGGCCACGTAGCGCATGGCCTCGTTGAGGTTCTGCACGCCGCGCGCGTCCAGCTCCTCGCGGGCGATCACCGACACCGACTTGGCGGTTTCGGCGATCGGCGTATCGGTCTTGGTCGCGCCGGAGGTGTGGGTGGTGACGCGGTAGGCGTTGACCTGCACCGTATCCAGCGTGCGTGCATCGGCGGCCGCTTCGGCCTCGGCCGGGATGTCGGCCATGGCAGCGAACGAGGACAGGGACAGGACGACGGCCAACGACAGCACAGCCGGCCGGAATGGGGAGCGGGGGGAGGAAGCACGCACGGGAAGCCAACCTGAATAGGGAAGTATTGGCTGACTGCTGGCGCAGCGGCTGATGTTTCAAATTGTATCAAACGCGAATGATTAACAACACTGCGACAAGGTGACGCAGGCGATCCTTCACATTGCCCTACCCGCCTGCATCGCCTTACCCGTGTAAAATTCGCGGTTTTTCCCAGTCCGCACAATGGCGAAAGCTTCCCCACGGGCGCCCGTGCACGGCCCGGCATTCATTCGCCTGTTGGCCCGCTTCGGCGATGCCAGCCTGCCGCACACCCCGCCGGTGCTGACTGAGCGGCTGGCGCAGTGGTTCGACTGGAACCGCGCCATCACCTTGTCGCGCGCGCTGGACAACCGCCTGCCCGAAGCCGAGGCCGGCGCGGATTTTGACGACGCGCAGGACGCCGAATGCGCGCGCGTGCGCCGCAGCCTGCTGGACGCCATCGACGCCGACATCGACCTCGCCCCGCCCAAGCGCCGCGACGCCAGCGCGGCGGCCATCGACCCCGGCTTCCTGCCCTATCGCCAGCATTGCCTGGCCATGCAACGCGCGATGCAGGCGACCACCGGCCAGTTGCGCGGCCGCCTGCGCGACATGCTGGCCCGGCAGTCGCCGGCCAAGGCGCGGCTGGCCGAGGTGGATGCGGTGATGGAAGCCACCCTCAGCCCACGCGAACAGGCATTGCTGGGCATCGTCCCCGGCCTGCTCGGCCAGCACTTCCAACGCCTGCGCGATGCTGGCGCACCCGATACACCCGCCGATGCCGACGCATCGGCTGGCGACACCCCCGCGACTCCCGCCGGCCCGTGGCTGGCACGCTTCCGCCAAGACATGCGCACCGCGCTGCTGGCCGAGCTGGAGATTCGCTTCCACCCCATCGACGGCCTGCTCGCCGCGCTGCGCACCCGGTAATTGCCCCATGTCCCGAAACCTCATCGCTTCCGTCGTGTTCCTTGCCGGCTTGCTGGCCGTGGGCTGGATTGGCATCGGCTATGCCGGCACCCACCCGCTGGCGGCGGTGGTCGCCACGGTCATCGCCGCCTGCTATCTGGTCGGCGCGTTCGAACTGCTGCGCTATCGGCAGGCCACCGCCACGCTGACCCAAGCGCTGCCATCCATCGGTGAAGCCACCGACAACCTCGATGGCTGGCTGGCGCGCCTGCACCCGGGCCTGCGCAACGCCGTGCGCCTGCGCGTGCAGGGCGAGCGCATCGGCCTGCCGGCCCCCGCGTTGACGCCCTACCTCGTCGGCCTGCTGGTGCTGCTGGGTATGCTCGGCACCCTGCTCGGCATGATGGCGACACTGCGCGGCACCGGCATGGCGCTGGAAAGCGCGACCGATTTGGACGCCATCCGCAGTTCGCTGGCCGCACCGGTCAAGGGCTTGGGTTTCGCGTTCGGCACCTCGATTGCCGGCGTGGCAACGTCGGCCGCATTGGGCCTGTTGTCGGCACTGCTGCGCCGTGACCGCGCACAAGCGGTGCAACAACTGGATGCCGGCATTGCCGCGCATCTGGCGCAGCATTCGCGCGCCTTCCAGCACGGGCAAACCCTGCACCTGCTGCAACAACAGAACGCGCTGATGCCGGTACTGGTCGAACGCCTGCAAACGCTGGCCGACACGCTGGAACGCCAGCAACAAAGCAGTGGCGAACGCCTGCACGCCGAGCAGCAGCAATTCCACCAGCGCAGCGAAGCGGCTTACACGCAACTGGCCGACACCTTGCAGCAAGCACTGCGCGACGGCATCGCCCAGCAGGCCAATGCCGTCGGCGCGGCGCTGCAACCTGTGGTCGATACCACGATGAGCGGGCTGGCCGAACGCACCAACACCCTGCACGCCGCCATCGAAAGCGCCGTGCAGCAACAACTGGCCGGCCTGAACGCCACCGTGCAGAACACCGCCAATGCCGCACGCGAAAGCTGGAGCGCCGCCATCGCCGAACAGCAACGCGGCAACACCGCGCTGACCGATGGCCTGCAACACGCGCTGCACCAGTTCACCGGCACCTTCGAGCAACGCTCATCCGCCCTGCTCGATGGCGTCGCCACGCGGCTGGAAGACAACACCACGCGCACCGCCAGCGCATGGGGCAACGCATTGGCGCAGCAGCACGAGGCACATGACGCGCTGGCGCAGCGCCACGAACAGGCGCTGGCCGCCGCCTCGGCCACGTTCGAAAGCCACGCTCGTGCGCTGGTGGACGCCGTGCAGCATTCGCACGAACACCTGCAAACCACGCTGCAAGAACGCGACACTCAACGGCTGCAAGGCTGGTCGCAAGCGCTGGACGCGAGCATCGCCACGCTCGATACACAACTGCAACGCAGCGGCGAACAGGTCGCCCAACGCCAGCAGCAAATCTGCGACACGTTGGCGCATACCACGCAGGCCATCAACGAACAGGCGCAAACCCACGCCCGCAACACGCTGGCCGAAATCGCGCGGCTGGTCGCCACCGCGTCGGAAGCGCCGCGCGCCGCCGCCGAAGTGGTCGCCGAACTGCGGGAAAAACTGTCCGACAGCATGGTGCGCGACACCGCCACGCTGGAAGAACGCAGCCGCCTGCTGGACACCGTGCAAACCCTGCTCAATGCGGTGAACCATGCTTCCAACGAACAGCGCAGCGCCATCGACGCGCTGGTGTCCACCTCCGCCGAGTTGCTGGAACGCGTCGGCAGCCGCTTCACCGCGCAGGTCGAAAGCGAGGCCGGCAAGCTCGATGCGGCCGCCGCGCACGTCACCGGCAGCGCGGTGGAAGTGGCCAGCCTCGGCGAAGTGTTCGGCGACGCGGTGCAGTCGTTCGGCGACTCCACCGCCGCATTGAACGAACGCCTGCACGCCATCGAAGCGGCGCTGGAAAAATCGCTGGCGCGCAGCGACGAGCAGTTGGCCTACTACGTGGCACAGGCGCGCGAAGTCATCGAGCTGAGCATGCTCTCGCAGAAGCAGATCATCGGCGAACTGCAACAGCTGGCCGGCGCGCGTGACGGGGCGGCGGGCGCATGAGCGACGAGATCGAGTTCGACGCCGAATCCAGCGCGACCACCTGGGCCGCGTTCGGCGACTTGATGTCGGTGCTGCTGGGCGCGTTCGTATTGATACTGGCCAGCGTCATCGGCATCCAATTGTTGCTGCACAAAAAGCTGGATGAAGAGGTGCAGCAGCGGCAGGCCGAGGCGGCCAAGCTCAAGACGCTGGAAGAAGCGCTGGCTGCGCCGCTGGCCGCTGGCCGCGTCACCGTCATCAATGGCCGCATCGGCATCAGCGGCAGCGTGCTGTTCGCGCTCAACTCCGACCAGTTGCAGCCCGAAGGCCGCGAACTGCTGCAAAGCATCGCCGCCCCGCTGCGCGATTACCTGCGCGCGCGCGAGGAAATCCTGATGGTCAGCGGCTTCACCGACAACCAGCCGGTGCGCGCCAGCAATGCCCGCTTCGCCGACAACCTCGAGCTGTCCGCCGCGCGTGCACTCACCGTCACCCGCACGCTCATTGCCGATGGCGTGCCGTCATCGTCGGTATTCGCCGCCGCATTCGGCGCAGAGCAGCCGGTGAGTTCCAACGACGACGAAGCCGGCCGTGCGAAGAACCGCCGTGTCGAAATCGCGCCGATTCCGCGCCAGAAATCCGATGCCAAGGCCGATGTCCGCTGAAGCCGCCAGCGTCCACGCGCAGCTCGACGCTTGGCGTGAGCAAGGCGCGGATTGCATTGCGCCGTCACGCTTCGCGTTGATGCACGCATTAGCGCAGCGCGCGTTGCGGCACGAAGGTTTGTTGCGGCAGCACCTGGAAACACGCGTGCAGGCGCTGGCCGATGCCTATGCCACCGTGCTCGCCACGCCGCTGCAAGCAAAAGCGCGTGGCGATGCCGCAGGAGCGAGCCTGTTCAAGCCCCTGCTGGAACAACTGGCGGACGCGCCGCGACTGGGTGCACTGCCACAACCCGCACTGGCAACACGCAGCCACGACTCCGGCGAACCGGCACCTGCCAGCGAGCCGCCGGCCATGCCGCTGCTGGATGAGTTCCAGCAACTGTGGAGCCGCATCCGCATCGACAGCCTGCTGCGGCAATGCCTGGACAGCCTGCCCGAAGACGCCGGCCCCCTGCATTCCAGCGTCCTCAGCTACCGCGCGATGGCGCTGATGCGCGAGGTCTGCCCCGACTACCTGCAACATTTCGTCGCCTACACCGACGTTCTGACGTGGCTGGAACAACTGGGCGGCAGCACCGATGCCGATGAAGTGGCAAACGTTCGCAAACCTGCGCGCAGCAGCCCGCGCCGCAAAAAACCCGCTACCCCGTAGGAACGCACCTTGGTGCGCGATGAGGGTTGCCGGGAAAGCTTCATCGCGCATCAAGGTGCATCCCTATACCGGCAACCATCGCCCTCCCACAACGGCAATCTCCGGCCTCAACGCATCTGAAGTAGTCTTCCCGCTCACAAAGCTTCGGTACGGGAGTGGTGAAATGGTCAGCAAGAACACGGTCTGCATCTGGTTCGACGGCACCGCGCTGGACGCGGCGACGTTCTACGCCGAAACCTTCCCGGACAGCGCGGTGCATGCCGTCCACCGCGCGCCCGGCGACTACCCTTCCGGCAAGCAGGGCGACGTGCTGACGGTGGAGTTCACCGTCGCCGGCATCCCCTGCCTCGGCTTGAACGGCGGGCCGATGTTCAAGCACAGCGAGGCGTTCTCGTTCCAGATCGCCACCGACGACCAGGCCGAGACCGACCGCCTGTGGGACGCCATCATCGGCAACGGCGGCCAGCCCAGCGCCTGCGGCTGGTGCAAGGACAAGTGGGGCCTGTCGTGGCAGATCACCCCGCGCGCATTGACCGCCGCCATCGCCGACCCCGACCCGGCGGCGGCCAAGCGCGCGTTCGAAGCGATGATGGAGATGACGAAGATCGACATCGCGAAAATCGAAGCCGCCCGGCGCGGCTGACGCGCGAGCGCATCACGCCATGCCCACCCGACTCGACCTTGCCGCGCTGCGCCGCCACGCCGTCGCCCGCAGCCTGTTCCCGCCGACCACGTTGATGGCAGCCGTCGAACGGCTCGGTGGCTTCGTGCAGGCCGACCCGTTGCGCGCACCGGCCCGCGCGCAGGACCTGACCCTGCGCCACCGCGTCAAAAACTACCGCGCCGGCGACTTGGAACGCCGCTACCCGCAACTGCCGTTGCAGGAAGACTTCTTCATCAACTACGGCTTCCTCACCCCGGCACTGCGCGCCTTGATGCACCCGCGCACCGCGCGCCGCGTGTGGGACAACCCGCGCTGGAAGCTGGCCCATGCGGTACTGGGCGAAGTCGAACGGCTCGGCGTGGCGCACCCGACAGTGGTGGATGCCGCACTCGGCCACGGCCCGGTGAAGAACTGGTTCGGCGGCAACAGCCGCTTGTCCACCGAACTGCTCGACGGCCTGCATTACCGCAGCCACCTCGACGTGGTTCGCCGCGACAACGGCACCCGCGTCTATGCGCTGGCCGCGCCGTGGCAAGCGACCACCGACCCGCAAGCGGCGATGGATGCAATGGCCGATGCGCTGGTGCAGAAGTACGCGCCGTTGCCTGCGGCGAGTTTGTCGCAATTGATCAGCATGCTGGCCGGTGCTGCGCCGCAATGGCAGCACCTGCGCAAACCCACATTGGCGCGCGCCAAGCAGCGGCTCGCCCATGCATGCATTGATGGCGTGGACTGGTACTGGCCCAGCGATGAAGCACCGACGCGTGGCTGGCGCACTCCATCACAGGTGTGCCTGCTCGCACCGTTCGACCCGGTAGTGTGGGATCGCCGCCGCTTCGAACTGCTGTGGGGCTGGGCCTATCGCTTCGAGGCCTATACCCCGGCGCACAAGCGCGTGCGCGGCCACTACGCGCTGCCGCTGCTGTGGCGCGATGAAGTGATTGGTTGGGGCAACCTGAAAGTCGTCGATGGACACTTGCAGCACGACCTAGGCTACGTGGCTGGCCGCGCACCACGTGATGCCGGTTTCAAGGCCGCATTGGACGAGGAGTTGCAGCGGTTACACACGTTCCTCGGCCTGGACACGTGAGCAGCTGCAGCCCGATCGAACATCCGGCAGTTGTCTCGGCAATCCGTTAGCCACAGCTCCCTGCCGTGGCTACCGGACAGTTCCATCAAGCGCTGCGCCGCATGATGAGTTCCGAAACGACGAGCAAGGCCACGCCCACCAACAAGGGGATCAGGCCAACGAGATAGGCCGGGGTTGCCGACGCCACCTGGTACAGAAAGATCATCAACGCCACGCCAACTGCCAGCGTCACCATCCCGGCCACGCGCGCCTTCACCCGTGTGCGTGCGGCATCTGCTCGTTCCATCTGGCGAACGTATTCCAGCAGCGGGGCCGGGTTCGCCGCCTCGCTGATCCTGCGCGCCATTTCATCGCGATAGTGCGCTTCGCGTTCCTTCCTGCGATTCTCGAGCCAGACCATCACCGATACGAACGCCAGCAACGCGGTGCTGGTCACTGCGATCATCAACCATAGTGCTGCCATTGGTTTGCCCTCTCTCGTGGAAATTTTTCGTGACTGCTCCGTCAGACGAGGCCTCCATGTCGCCGGTTGCATTTTTCCGCACCCATGCCGCCGGCCTGAAAAACGGCAGGATGGCCGTTTTTCACGGCGAAGCCGCCCGAAGGGTGGCGCACAAGGATGTGCGCCATGAAAAAACGCAACCGCAGCGCCTGCCTGCTCGTCCTACCGACAAGGAGGGCAAACAATGCGCAATGGCCAGGATGACGAAGCTGCCATCGACCGCGTCCTGAAAGGGGATACGGCGGCCTTCGCAGGTATCGTGACGCGGTGGCAGGGGCCGCTGGTGAACCTTGCCCATCGCTTTTGCCGCGAGCGGGGAATGGCCGAGGACATGGCCCAGGAAGCCTTCCTCCGGGCCTTTCGCAATCTTGGCTCCTGGCGCCGCGACGCCGCATTCTCCACGTGGCTGTTCGCCTTGGCGACGAACGTGTATCGGGACGAGATGCGGCGGTTCAGGCCGGAACTGGTTGCGCTCGACGAAGACATGGCAGCGGAAGGAAGGGTGGATGATGCAGCCGATGCGGCAGACCGTCATGCCCTGGTGCACAGGGCGGTCCAATCGCTGCCTCCCAAGTACCGCGACCCCCTCGTGCTTTTCCACTTCCACGAACAGGATGTCGCGGCGACGGCGCGCAGCCTGGGCCTGCCGGAAGGCACGGTCAAGGCGCGCTTGTCCCGCGGACGGGATCTTCTGGAATCCAAACTGAGATGGCGGCTATGAATCGCGACGATATCGACAAGCTCCTCGCCAACGAGGAGACGATCACTCCATCACCGGGCTTTCTGGCCTCGGTCATGCAAGCCGTGGAACGGGAGGCGGCGATGCCGGCACCACTGGCATTTCCCTGGAAACGGGCATGGCCCGGCTTCGCGGCGCTCGGCGTCGCCCTGTCGGCAGCCATCTGGCATCTGCTTGGCTCCCTCGGCGATTCGGCCGTGACCGGCATGCTTGGGGAACAGGTGGAGGAGATCGTGGCGGCCGCCGCAGGCCCGGTATTTCCGTCGCTCGTTCTCACCGTCTCGATGACGGCCGTGTCCTTGCTGGTCTCCGGCAGCCTGGTGCGTACCGGGAAGCACGCCTGAGCTACCGGCCGGCGGCATCAGGCAGGGGAAGCGGTCCGCTGGGCTGTATCGCGGTTCATTTGCGGAACCAGATCTTCAGCGTCACGTACAACGCATAACCCAGGGCAAGCACCAACCACAGCATGAAGAAGACGTTGGCCCAGTAGGCGCTTGTATCGGTGGCCAAGGTATAGACCTGCCCGGCGCAGCCCTTGCCGACGCATGGCACTTCGCCCCGCACCAATGCGCGCAGGACGGCGAACAGGCAATAGCCCGCCACGCCCGTCGTCATCAGGAAACCCACCGGCCCGACCAGCCCCTGGGTAGGTGCGCCGTTCTCGTCGAAGGGTTCTTTCCGGAGTTGCTTCTGCCCGAACCAGTACCAGGCGATTCCCAGCAGGAGCAGCGATGCGTAGTAGAGGAAGTCGCGCATGTGGTCGCGATACGGAGTGGTGGCAGTGGCTGCGGAGTATGGCGGCAAAGACAGCCGCCGCGCCTGCGACGGACTGCCCACTTGCAGCCATTGCTTCATCCGCGCCCGTGGCGATCCTGTCGCTCAGGCCGCGGTATCCACCAGCACCAGTTCGGCGTCTTCCAGCGCGCGGATGCGGATGCTGGCCACGTCGCGGATGGCGGCACCATCGCGGGCTTCGATGACCACACCGTCCACGTCCACCTTGCCGGTGCCGGGCACGAGGTAGCCGTGGCGGGTGGCATCGTCGAAGCGGTATTCGATGCTCTCGCCAGCCTTCAACGTCGCGCCCAGCACGCGGGCGTTGGCACGAATCGGCAAGGCGTCGTCGTCGCCCGGCATGCCGCTGGCGAGGGTGACGAAGCGGCCGGAGCGTTCGCCCTTCGGGAACGGCTTGCTGCCCCATGAAGGCGTGCCGCCGCGTGCGTCCGGGATGATCCAGATCTGGAAGATGCGGGTCACGCCCGGCTCGAGGTTGTACTCGGCATGGCGGATGCCGCTGCCGGCGCTCATCACCTGTACGTCACCGGCCTCGGTGCGGCCCTTGTTGCCCTGGTCGTCCTGGTGGCTGATGGCTCCCTCGCGCACGTAGGTGACGATCTCCATGTCCGCATGCGGGTGCGGCGGGAAGCCGGTGCCGGGCTGGATGGCATCGTCGTTCCACACCCGCAGCGCGCCCCAGTGCAGGCGCGCCGGGTCGTGGTACTGGGCGAAGGAGAAGTGATGCCGGGCATCCAGCCAACCGTGGTTGGCCCCGCCGAGGCTGGCGAACGGGCGGTGTTCGATCATGGCGTCGTCCTGCGTGGGTTGTTGCGAGGCGGCCAGTCTAGGTGCGCGCCGCGGCCCGCGGAGGGACGATGGGGAGAACCATCCTTTCCACGGATGGTTCGTTTGGGTGCACGCCTATTGCTGCCGCTTCACCTGCTCGGTATCGCGCACGATGGCCTGCAACAGGCTCGGCTCCGTGGGCGTGGCGACGTCGGCGACACGCCAGTCGCCGCCGTGGCGTTGCAGGGTGAGCTGTACCTGGAACGGATGCTCGGCATTGCTGCCGGTGGCGCTGGCCAGCAGTTCGTCCCGGCCATGCGGCACGATGTCGAAGGCAAGTCCGCGCAGGTCTTCGGCCACGTCCTGGCAATCGCACAGCGGGTCGCTTTGCAGGTAGGGCACCTCTCCCGGATGCACCTGCTGGTTGGCGTCGAGCGCGGCGACGAAAGCGGGTGCATACACTTCGTCGCCCGGCAGCAGGGTCTCCAGCGATGCGTCCGGGTAGTAGCCGGCGTAGATGCGAGCAAGGAAGGCGCGGGCCGAGGCGATGTCGTCCGGGGCTGGCGTTGCTGCCGTTTCGGCCGGCATTGGCGTGATGGCCGACGGTGCGGCTGCCGGCTTGCCATCGCAGGCAGCCAGCGCCAGCAGCAGGCATCCCGCTGCGTACCTTGTTGCCGATTTCATGTCGGACACGTTGGAATTTCCCATCATTTTTCGCCTGCCCTCATGTTCGACAAACGCTGCGCCAGACCGGAAAGGCGGCTGGCGTGGCGCGATAGTGCGGTTTCGATCACCGCTGCGTCGCCGGCCAGGTGCAGGGCGTGGCGGGCGCGGGTGATGCCGGTGTAGAGCAGTTCGCGGCTGAGGACGCGGTTGTCGCGGCGCGGCAGTTGCAGCCACACCTCGTCGAACTCGGAGCCTTGCGCCTTGTGTACGGTCATTGCGAAGGCGCTTTCGTGGGCGGGCAGTGCGGCGGGGTGAAAGGGGCGCGGGTTGGTTGGGTCGTCGCCGGGGAACCATGCGGTGGTGGTGCGGGTGGTTCCGTCACCTCCCGAAAAGGGACTCGCTTCGCTTCGAAGACAAACGCCGACGTCGCCGTTGAACAGGCGATGGCGGTAGCTGTTTTCGGTAATCAGCAGCAGGCGGCCGTGGAAGTGGGCCGGTGCGCCGCCACGCGGGGTTGCGCCGCCCAGCAGTTCTTCGATGCGGGCGTTGAGGTTGCGTGCGCCTTGAGGGCCTTCGCGCACGGCGGTGAGCAGGCGCAGGTTGTTGGCCAGTACCAGCGCTTGCGCCGGGGTTTGCGCGGCGGCCAAGGCATCCCAGTAACGTTGCAGGGGTTCGCGCCATGCGTGCAGCGGGTCGCCTTCGTCTTCGTGGAAATGCACGCCGGGTAGTTCGCCACTGCGCAGCAGTTGCAGGGTGCGGGTAGCGTCGCCTTCACGCATTGCGGCGGCCAGCGGGGCCAGTTGCAGGGCGTCGCTTTGGCGGTAGCCGCGGTGCAGGTGGATGCGGGTGCCGGCAAAGGTGGCCGGTGTCGTGGTGATGGATTCGGCAGGCAGCTCGCCGAGCAATGGATGCAACGCTTCCGCGTCGCCAGGGGTGATGCCGTTGCCATTGCCGGCCGCGCGCAGGATTGCGCCGAGTACGTCGCCGGCTTCGACCGAGGGCAATTGGTCGGGGTCGCCAAGCAGCACCAGCCGGGTGCCGGTGGCGATGGCTTCGACCAGTTTGGTCATCAGCGGCAGATCGATCATCGAGGCTTCATCGACCACCACCACATCGAATGGCAACGGGTTGTCGGCATGGTGACGGAAGCGCGGGGAATCCGGGATGACGCCGAGCAGGCGGTGCAAGGTGGTGCCGGTGGTGGGTAGTTGCGCGCACAGGGTGGCTTCTACACCGAGTTGCGGCAGTTTCTGCACGACGTTGCGCAGGCTTTCGGCCATGCGCTCGGCGGCGCGTCCGGTGGGGGCGGCCAGCGCCACGCGCGGTGGCGGGTGGCCGGCAGCGTTTGCCTGTGCGGCCAGCAGCACCAGCAGGCGGGCGATGGTGGTGGTTTTGCCGGTGCCGGGGCCGCCGGTAATCAGCAGCATGGCGTGGCGCAGGGCCAGGGCGGCGGCGCGGGCCTGGTGGTTGGTTGTTGCCGTTTCATCGAACAACTGCGCGAACAGCGGGGCCAACGCAGCGGTATCGGCTTGATCGAGTTGTGCTGCGCCGATGCGTTGCAGGCCGGCGGCCAGGCGGCGTTCGTATTCGCGGTAGCGGCGCAGGTAGAGCAGGCCGTGTTCCCATGCCAGCGGGGCTTGCTCGGCTTCGAGGCTGTCGTCGTCGGGGGTGGCTACCCAGCGCGAGGCTTGCAGTTGGGCAATCCACGCTTGTGACTCGGGCCACGGGAGATTGGCTTCGATCAGGCGTTTGGGTTGAGTGGGGTCGAAGCCGGCGTGGCCTTGGGCGATGGCGAGTGAGGCCAAGGCGGCGGCGGCCAGTACTTCGTCCGGGGTGTTGGGGTCCAGGCGGCGCAGGCTTTGGGCCAGGGCGTGGTCCAGGGGGCGCAGGGCTTGGGCTTTGGTGAGCGCGGTCAGCAAGTTCATTGTTCGGTTCCTGCTGCTTCCGTTTGACCCTCATCCCACCCCCTCTCCCTCAGGGAGAGGGGCTTCAAAGGCTGGCTACCGGCGAACAGTTCGTCCACGGCCTGCACCAATTCCGGGGCGAAGCAGTGGGCGTACAGGCCCGGTGACGGGTTGCGGGTGGCGTCGAGGCCGCGGCAGAACAGGTAGCGGATGCCGCCGAAGTCACGGGCGTAGTCGTAGTTTTCACCAAGGCGGAAGCGCAGCCAGCGGTGCAGCGCGACGGTGTAAATCAGCGCCTGCAGGTCGTATTCGCTGTGGCGCATCGCCGCGTCCAGTTGCGCGGGGGCGTAACCCGGCAGGCGGTTGGATTTGTAGTCCAGCACGTACCAGCGGCCATCGCGCTGGTAGGTGAGGTCGATCTTGCCGGTCATCAACCCTTCCAGCCGTTGCCGCGTGCCGAAACCGTGGCGGTGGCGGGCGACGCCGTATGCGTGCAGCACGCGCAGCAAGGCGGGCACGGCGGTGGGCTGCATGGCGAAGTGGAATTCGATTTCGGCGCGGCGCTCGCTTTCACTCAGTGAATGCAGTGCGCCGCCTTCGGGCAGGGTAGTGGTGAGGGTTTGGCCGAGCAGTGGCGTGAGCATCGCGACGCCATCGGCGATGTCGTCATCGCCATAGCCTTCGGCGCGCAGGGCCTTGGCGATGATGTCGCCCTGCCCTTGTGGCGCAGCGTCGCTGGCCTGCCAGTTGGCCCATGCGGCGAAGTCGGTGTTTTCCAGCGCGGCGTGCAGCACGTTGCCGAAGCGGCTGCCGGCAAAGCGTGGGTCGAAGGTTTCCGGTTGTGCGGCGGTGTCGGTATCGATACCGGTTTCTGCGTCGGGCTGCGCCGGCTCGTCGGTGGCACCGCCGCTATCGATGGTGGCGGCGGCGGAGGTGTCGTGGCCGGCTTCGGCATGGGCGAGTTGGGTGAAGCTGTAAACCCACCAATCGTGCGACAGCGTGCGTTGCGCGTTGCGCACTGGCGGCAGGGCGGCTTCGCGTGCTGGCGGCAGGCGCGCTGGCAGGGTGTCGATGTTGCCTTCGACGATGCGAATGTCCGCGTGCGCGGTGAGTACGGCCATGTCGCGCAGCATCGGGCCGAGCCGCGAATCGCGCAGGCCAGCCAGTGCGCCGGCGGCTATCCACAGCGCGTGTTCGGCGCGGGTCAGGCCGACGTAGAGCAGGCGTGCGGTTTCGGCGGCTTCTTCTTCGCCGGCCTGCTTGGCGACGGCCTTCCAGCTTTCGGCGTCCTTGTCGATCTTCCAGTGCAGCACGCGCTGTTCGCCATCGTGCACGGTCTTGTGCGCGTCGTTGTCCGGTGCCTTGCCGTCGATGCCGACGAACGGCAGATACACCAGCGGGTACTCCAGCCCCTTGCTCTTGTGCAGGGTGATGACCTGCACGCGGTGCGCGTCGGATTCCAGCCGCAGCAGTTGCGTGTCGTCGCCGGCATCGGCGTGGGCGATGCGCGCTTGCAACCAGTCGAGCAGGCCATGCAGGCCGATGCTGCGGTTGCCGGCCTCCTGCAATAACTCGCCCAGTTGCAGGTAGTTGGTCAGGCGGCGCTCGCCGTCCATCAGCGCCAGCAGGCGTTCGGCCTGTTCGGCGCAAAGGTCGGACAACATCGCCAGTACGCCACCGCGTTGCCAGCGTTCGCGCCAGTGCAGCAGGCGTTCCTGGTGATGGCGCTGGTGTTCGCCTTCATGCTCCATCGCGGCGATGGCGGCGGCGCTTTCGCCCAGCAGCACGGTGGATAGCGCGGCGCGCAGGCGGCCTTCATCCGCCGGTTGCAGCAGAGCGAGCAACAGCAGGCGCAGTTCGTGCGCCTCGGTGGTGGCGAACAGGCTGTGCTTGCCCGCCGCAACCGCCGGGATGCCCACCGCCGCCAGCGCTTGCTGAATGCGTGCGGCTTCCTTGTGCGAGCGCACCAGCACGGCGATGTCGCCCGGTTGCACCGGTTTGCCGTCTATCAGCGCATCGCCGTTGCGTGCGGCAAGCAGCACGCGATGGATATCGGCGACGCAGGCCAGCGTGGCGGCATCGCGCGAGTCGTCGGCTTTCAGCGGTTTGCCTTCCTCTTCACCGTCGATGAGATGCAGGATCAATGCGGGGGCCGGCGCACCGCCGAGCAGATAGTCGGCATCGCTGCGCTTGGTACCCGGTTCCACGTTCTCGAAACGGATGCGCGTATCCAGGAACGCCTGTTCGCCGGCATTGGCGTACAGCGCGGCGATGGCGCGCAGCACGGCGGGGCGCGAGCGGAAGTTATGCGCGAGCCGTGGTGCCTGCTCGGCCAGCGCGCGGGCGTGCAGGTAAGTGTGCACGTCGCCGCCACGGAAGCCGTAGATGGCCTGCTTGGGGTCGCCGATCAGGAACAGTGCGGCGCTTTCGGCGGGCTCGGCGAATACGCGGCGGAAGATGTCCCACTGGCGCGGGTCGGTGTCCTGGAACTCGTCCACCAGCGCGAAGCGGTATTGCGTGCGCAGTTGCGCGGCCAGTTGCGCGCCGTGTTCGCCGGCCAGCGCGGCGTGTACGCCGTCAATAAGGTCGTCGTAGGTCTGCACGCGGTATTGCTGCTTGTGGCGGGCGAGGCGTTGGCGGGCTTCATCGCGCAGTTGGTGCAACAGAACGATGGATTGCTGCCGACGCCATTCGCTGCAACGCGCCAGCACCTGCATGTAATCGGCGATCAGCGGTTGAAGCGGCGATACTGGGGTGCTGCCGGCCCTGGCCTTTCTGGTCTTGTCGGTAAGCGCATCGAGCGTAAGCCGCGCCAATCGTTCATCGAACTCGGTGGTGGCGTCGGGATGGCGGCTCCAGTGCAACAGGTGCTGGAACAGTGGCTCTATCCAGTCGGGTTTGTAGCTGCTCTTGTTGAGGATGTCCTCTTCCAGTGCATCACGCAGTTGCTGCCGATAGGTTTCTCCATGCGTGGCCACACCTTCGGCTAGCCGTTGGGCGACAGCATCACGCAAGGCACGCGGGTCGTCGGGCAAGCTGGCCGGCGCTTCCGGCAGCAGCGGTAAATCGGCAACCAGCGCCGGCAAGTCGGCAGCCAGGGCTTCCGGGGTTTTCCACAAGCCCAGCAGTGCATCCAGCACGTCGGCGCGGGTGGCGTGTTGCCGCCACAGGTCGGCGGCCAGTTCGGCGTGCAGTTGGCGGGTGTTGGTCAGCAGTTCCGGTGCGGCGAAGCTGTGGCCGCTTTCCAGCGCATGTTCGCCCAGCACGCGGGTGCAGAAGCCATGGATGGTGAAGATCGCCGCAAGGTCGGTTTCCTCGGCGGCGATGCGCAGGCGGCGGGCCAGTTGCGCGGTGGTTTCGGTCACGTCCTCGCGTTGCAGGTGACGTTGCAGGATGGCGCAGGTCAGCTCGATTTCCGGGCTGTCGCCGTCACCCGGTTCGACGCCCACCAGCCGCGCGGCCAGATCCAGCCGCTCGCGAATGCGCTTGCGCAATTCCTGCGTGGCCGCGTCGGTGAAGGTGACGGCCAGTATCTGGCCCATGCGCAGGCCGCGTTCGACCACCAGCCGGGTGAACAGGGTGGCGAGGGTGAAGGTCTTGCCGGTGCCGGCGCTGGCTTCGATCAGGCGCAGGCCGGACAGCGGCAGGTTCAGGTAAGGGTCTTGCGGCGGCTGTGCAGCATTCATGCCCGGTCCTCCAATTCAGGCAATTCCGGCGACACCCGGCCTTCGCGCAGCGCGGTGAATATCAACAGGCTGTTGTGGATAAATCGGTTGACAGTCGTGCTTGATGCGAACGGGTCGGCCCCGCGCAGGGCCAGTTGCACGGCTTCGCCGTTGCGCTCGCCCCAGCTGCGCTCGCTGCCGTTCCACTTGTCGAAACCGGCTTTTTCGCGCTTGTCGGCCTCGGCGTTGTAGATCGCCCAGCCGCTGTAGGGGGCGAACAGCAGCGGTGCCTGCAAACCCTGCGAACGCAGGTGCAGCAAGGCTTTCAGGGCGTTTTGCGCCTGTTCGGTGGGCAGCGCCGGCAGGGCGTGCGGGCCGTGTTGGCCTTGCCCATCGTCGAAGAATTGCAGCAGCGGTTGCGCCTGTCCGGCGGCGTTGGCCAGCAGCCAGTCCAGCCCGCTGCGCAGCACCCATGCCACGCCGGGGGCGCCGGCGTGCAGGCGCGGCAAGCCCTGTGGATGGATTTGCGCGATGCGCCCGTGCACGGTGGTGCCGTCGATCTCCACTTCCAGCCGTTGCGTGTGCAGCGGGGTGCCGTCGTACCAGCGGGCGTAGCTGTCCGCGCAGGGGCGGATTTGCCCGAGCAGGCGCGCAAATTGCTGCCGGCCCAGCGCGCCGGACGGCAGCAGGGCGCGGGCGCGCAGGCGTTCGTAGAGCTGGGCTTCGTCGCCTTGCAGCAGCGCGGCCAGCAGGTGCTGTTGCAGCGAGGAATGTTCGTGGCCCTTTTCCGGCAGCACCAGCGGTTCGATGTCGTCGCTGGCGTCGATGTCGCCGGCCAGACGCAGGCCGAGGCGTTGTTCGAGGAACTGCCCTGCCGGGTCGGCAAGGAAGCGGCGCAGGGCATCCAGCGACAGCCGGTTGTCCTGCAAGGCTTCGGGCAGCGGCGCGGCCAGTTCGCCTTGCATCCATGCGGCCAGCCGTTGGCGCTGCCCGCCCACCGCGCCGGCGGCGGGGTGCCATTGGCGGCGGTAGCTGAAGCGGCGCGGTTCGCCATCACCACCGAACGCCGCCGGGGCGAAGGGCTGCAAGGGGTGTTTGACCCCCATGGCCTTGCGCGCCTCGGGCGGGTTTTGGTGGTGGCTGGCGGCCACGTCGAGCAGTTCGCTGACCAGCACCGACGGCTCGCGCACGCTGCCGTCGCGCGCGTCCGCGCCGAGGTAGCTCAGGTAGAACACGTCCTGCGCCGAGGCCAGCAGTTGCAGGAACAGGAAGCGGTCGTCCTCGCGGGTGGAGCGGTCGCCGTGGCGGCGCTGCGTGGTGCCGAGTTCGGCGGTGAGTTTGCTCAGGCCGGCGGCGGGGTCGCGGCGCGGGAAATCGCCGTCATTCAGGCCCAGCACGCAGATCACCCGGAACGGCAGCAGGCGCATCGGCACCATGCGGCCGAAGCTGACGCCGCCGGTGAGCAGCGGCGCGCGGGTGTCGGCCTCGGACAGCACGGCGGCGAAATGCGCGCGCACCACGTCGGCGGGCACGGGTGCGTCGAAGCCGGCGTTTTCCGCATCTTCGGCAAATTCATTGATGAGTTTGCGCAGGCGTTCCAGCGCGCGCGCGGTGGCAGGGTCGGTGGGCGTTGCCGGCAGCAGCGCATCCAGCAGGCCGAGCAGGCGTTGCCGCCATTGCGTGGGCGGCAGCGCTTCGGCCAAGGCTTTTTGATGACGGGCGAGGATGCGCAGCAGGCGAATCAGCGCGTCGAGCGCGGCCAAGGCGCTGCCTTCCAGCTCCGGCCACGGCGCGACGCCAGCCAGGTCGGCCTCGCTGCCGCTGGCGTGGCCGAGCAGCAGCCTGTCCAGCGCGAATTGCCAGGTGCAGGCGTCATCGAATGGTGCGTGGTGCTGGCCGCGATGTGCCGCATCCAGCCCCCAGCGCGCGCCGGCGGCCTGCAACCAGCCGTGCAGGCGCTCGAACGCGGCGGCATCCAACCCGGCAGCGGCGGCCAGCGGCGGGCTGGCGAGCAGGTCGAGGATTTCATTGAGGCCGAAGCGCGACACCGGCAGGCCCAGCAACTGCACGAACACCTCGGCCAACGGCTCGCCCTGCAACGGGCTGGCGTCGGCCAGCGCCCACGGGATGTGGCCGTCGCCCGCGCCACGGCCGCCGAACACCGATTCCAGATACGGCACGTAGGGGTCGATGTCCGGCGCGAGCACGGCGATGTCGCGCGGTTGCAGCGGCGGGTTGAAGCGCGTGTCATCCAGCAGTGCGCGCAGTTGGTCGTGCAACACCTGCATTTCGCGCAGGCGGGTGTGGCAGGCGTGGATTTGCAGGCTGGGGTCGTCCAGCCGCAGCGTTTCCCGCAGTGGCGTTGCAGGCTGTGCGCGGCGGTGGAACAAATCGGCTTGCAGGCGATGCAGCAGGCTGTCGCGCAGCGCGTCGCCTTCGCGCGCGTGTTGCTCGGGGTCGGCATAGGCGGCAATTTCGCCGGTTGGATGCACCACTTCATAGCTGCCCAGCACCGCCATGAAATCACGCCCCGCCGCGCCCCATGCTTGCAGCAGCGGGTTTTCGGCGGCGGCCTCGCCGAACGGGTCGGTGCTGCCGCCACGCAGTTTTTCGGCCAGTGTCTGCAAATCGCCCCAGTAGGCGCGGGTGGGCGTGGGCAGGTAAAAGTGCAGCGTGCCGACGCGGGCCTGGGTGGCGATGACGCGCAGCACGTCCGGCGAGACGTTGAGCGTGGCGAAAGCGAACAGCCGCGACGGCAGGCCTTGTGGCAACGGTTGTCCTGCGCCCTCGAAGCGCGCGAGGTAATCGCTGATGCGCCGCGCGCGGTGCTGGCCGCCACCGGCGATGCGCCGCCACAGGATGGCCTGCGGGTCGTCCGCATCGGCACCGGCCTCCCAGCGCAGCAACCAGTCGCGTCGCCATGCCTGGTATTTCTCGAACACGCTGCCCAGTTCGCCGGCCAGCGACCACGGGCGCAGCGGGTCGTTGTCGTTCAAATAGGCACGCAGGCCGGCCATTGCCGGTTGCCGCATCAGCGCTTCGTCGGTCAGCGCCGCATACAGCCGCCAGTGCAGGCCGGCGGCGCCAAGGTCATCCTGCTCGCCGGGGACGTTGCGCTTCAGCGCGCGGGCGACGAACTCGCCGGGTGTCAGAAATTCCAGGTTGGCAGCGATGCCGTATTCGGCAGCCAGCGTGGATTGCAGCCAGCGCCGCATCGCCACCTGCGGTATCAGCACCGTGTCGGCGGCCAGCAGCGGCTGGCCCGGTGCGGGTTCGCGCAGCTCGTGCGCCAGCAGCGAGGCCAGCACGTCCAGCGCGTTGGAGTGGTAGAGGCGGAAATCCGGGGCGTTGGCAGGCATTGAGGGATTGTGCCGGAGCGGCGTCGCAGGAGGTGCGACGGATATCAGGTGCAAGTGTGGGAGCGAGCTTTGCTCGCGATGCTTTTCGGGCCATGTGAGACAAAAGCATCGCGAGCAAAGCTCGCTCCCACACAGTTCCCACCTACTCGCTGCGCACTGGCAACGCCGCCGCCACGTCACGGAACGCCAGCAACGCCGCTTCCATGTGCTCGATGATTTCCTGCGCAAGCACATCCGGCGCGGGCAAGTTGTCCAAATCATCCAAGCTGTCGTCCTTCAGCCAAAAGATGTCCAAGCTGGCCTTGTCACGCGCCACCAACGTGTCGTAATCGAAATAGCGGAAGCGCTCGCTTTCTTCGCGCTGGTGCCGGTTGGCCGGGTTGTACGCGGCAATGAAGTCCTGCAAATCCTCGAACCGCAGCGGCTTGGTTTTCAGGGTGAAATGCTTGTTGGTGCGCAGGTCGTAAATCCACACGCCCCGGGTCTGCACCTTGCCGTCCTTCGGCTTGTTGTCGAAGAACAGCACGTTGGCCTTCACGCCCTGCGCATAAAAGATGCCGGTCGGCAGGCGCAGCAGGGTGTGCACGTCACAGGTTTCCAGCAGCCTGCGGCGAATCTTCTCGCCCGCGCCACCTTCGAACAGCACGTTGTCTGGCAGCACCACCGCCGCCTGCCCGGTGGTCTTGAGCATCGAAACGATGTGCTGGAGGAAGTTGAGCTGCTTGTTGGAAGTGGTCTGCCAGAAATCCTGCCGCTCGTAGGTCAGCGCGTCGCGGTCTTCCTCACCATCGGCATTGGTGATGGTCATGCTGCTCTTCTTGCCGAAAGGCGGGTTGGCCAGCACGTAGTCGTGGCGCTGCGTTGGTTCGGAAATCAGCGCATCGGCGCGCTCCACCGTTGGCTCGCCGTCCAGATCGCCGATGTTGTGCAGGAACAGGTTCATCAGGCACAGGCGGCGCGTGGAGGCCACGATTTCATTGCCGAAGAACGTCTTGCGATGCAAGAAGGTCTTTTGCCGTTTGTCCAACGGCGCACCTTTGCTGGTCAACCACTCGTAAGCGCCCAGGAAAAACCCGCCCGTGCCGCAAGCCGGGTCGGCAATGGTCTTGCCGGGTTCGGGCCGCACGCATTCCACCATCGCCCGGATCAGCGGGCGCGGGGTGAAGTACTGGCCCGCACCGCTCTTGGTGTCTTCGGCGTTCTTCTGCAACAGCCCTTCGTACAAGTCGCCCTTCACATCAACGTCCAGCCCCACCCACTGCTGCTCGTCGATCATCTGCACCAGCCGCGCCAGCTTGGCCGGGTCTTGAATCTTGTTCTGCGCCTTGAAGAAGATCGCCCCCAACATGCCCGGCTCCTCGCCCAGCCGGTGCAGCACCTTCAAGTAGTGCGCCTCCAGCGGCTGGCCGGTCTTGCTCTTCAGGCTGGCCCAGTCGCAACTTTTCGGGATGTGGGTGTCGCGGTTGTACGGTTCCTGCGCGTACTCGTGCGCCAGCTTCAGAAACAGCAGCGCGGTGAGCTGCTCCAAATAGTCGCCATAGCCCACGCCGTCGTCGCGCAGGGTGTGACAGAAGTTCCAGATTTTCTGGACGAGGGTAGAGGCGTTCATTCCAGTTCCGATGCTGCTGGCGTCAAGTACCCATCAAGTACCCAAACACCAATCAACCTATTGATAAATATTGATATTTTTGCAAAGAAAAAGACTTTCGCAGGAATCCCGTCAAGTACCGGGGTCATGCCCAGCGCGGGCTGAAGCCCGTTGCCATTTGGGTTGCTTCCAGTCCGGTCGCGGGCTAACATCCGCCTCAACACGGCCTCCGCCACTACACCGAAAGGTGCACGCGGGGGTTCTTTTTTGCCCGCCATCACCACCACGCCGCCCACCCTGCCGGGGTGCCCATGTCATCGATGGAGCGCGGTTTCCCGGCCTGCTGGGCCGGGAATGCATCAAGGTGCGCCTTGAGCCGCAGATGCCATTGCGTGTTGGGGCAGATACCCAACACCAGATGGCGGCAGATCGCCAGCAACAAGAAAGGTTTGGCGAGCAAATCCTGCTTGCCGGCAAATCCATCGCACCAAGCGATAGCCCCCGCTGTCGGCAACTTGGGCTGTTCCACCACGTTGCGGTTCCACACGCGGCTATGGTGCGCAACAAGGTTGCGCAGGTAGCTGAGCGAACGCAGCCACGACTGGAACACCTTCCAATCTGCCACACCGTACTTGGCGGCAATCCGCTGCTGATCCTGCACTTTCATCATGGCGAACAGTTGCGACATGGTGCCAAAGTCCCAGATTTCGATGGCTACCCAGATCGGCAAGTCGGGGCCATGTTTGCTGTGGTAATGCTTGACGAAATCTTCTTTGGAGCGCGCCACCAACTGCGCATGGCGTTCGCACCACGCCTGATGCACGGTCTTGCCGTCTTTTTGCGGTTTACCCGCGAAACCGGGGTGCAGCTCGCCGGCAACGAGGTGGGCAAACGTATTGCGCTCGCCCAATAGATAGGCAATGTCCACGCGCAAGGCCACTTCGATGCGCTCCAACGCATCCAGCACGATCAGGCGCAGCTTCTTGTCGAACAGGTACAGGTTGACTGCATCAACGAAATGCGTACCTTCCATGAACTGGTCGGTACGCACGTACGTGATGGGGCCACCTGCCGCGTCCTGCTGCATCTTCCAGACACGAAACGGGTACCAGTAGGCACTGAGCCGGTAATAACCAATGCGCTCCAGATAGCTCAAAGCGGCCGGTTCGTTGCCGATGTCCATGCCGCGCACCTGTAGTTGCGCGAGCTGATCAGGGAAGCGCATCCACGGACGGGTGTAGCTCATGTATTTCCTTTTGGTTTCCGCCCACGCTTGGTTGCGGCGGCAGGCCTTGCATTGTCCGCCTTCGCTGCACGTATCCGCGCCAGCAATTCGCTGGCCGGTTCGTCGTTGGGGTCTTGCGGGACGAGTTGGCCGCTGAAGGCGGCGCGCAGGAGGTTGCGGCGCTGGGCGGCGGCTTGGTGCAGGCTGTAGGTGATGGCGGTTTCTTGTTCCCTAGCCGCGTCCAATGCAACTTCAAGTCTTTCGACGATAACGTGCTGTTCTTCGATAGGCGGCAGAGGAATGACAGCATCGTTCAACGTCTTCTGGCTAACGAAAGGCTGCGCTCCACCTTTTGCACTTTTCCCAAGATTGGCCGCGCTCAAGGCCAGTTCCGCGTACTTCCAAGTGATCACATCCAATTTGGAAGTTGCATAGATTGCGTTATCTGTAACCCAGCATTCGGACAAGGCGCGATACACGTTTCCGCAATGCACACCTACTCGTCCAACTATCACAGTGGCATGAAGCACATTAGCTTCATTGTGGTTGCCAGTGACTCCGTTACCACCGAATACAGAAATGTTTCCTTCTCGTTGTGCGGATGTTGGCAAGAAATCTCCGCTCCCCCATGTGAATAGCAGCTCGCCACTCACCCACGCCCACCCCTCCGGCAGCGCAGGCAAATTGGTGGTATTCGGCGTGACAGGTTCGGGGTACTTGGCTTGCCAGCCTTTCGGCGGGGTTTTGCCGGCTTGGGCGAACTTCGCCTGCTGCTTTTCTTCCCAGCGGGTGCGGCGTTCTTGCAGGATGCGGTGCAGCAGGTCGGTGCCGGTTTCCTGCTCCCTCCCTTTCGCCGAAGGCGAAGGGGAGGGTTGGGGGAGGGGTACTTTTATCCGACGGCAAAAGCAACCCCCTCCCAACCTCCCCCTGCCCGCTACGCGGGCAAGGGGAGGGGCTGGAGCGCCATGCTTCGGTCAGCGCGCCTTCCATCGCCGCTTTCAGCAGGGATTGGCGGTAGTGCGTCAGCTTTCGCTGTGCGGCCTTCAGTTCGGTGACGGCGGCGTCGAGGCCGCCGAGGAGTTCTTCGAGTTTTTCGACGATGCGGGTTTGTTCGGCGCGGGGTGCAACCGGAATCAAGTGCTGCGCGAAATCACTGGATTTGATGTTGTTGATATTTGACCCAGCCGAAATATCAGAAATTGCTTTTCGATACTCAGACGACTGGAAGTAATAGCCAATGAAGCTGGCAAGCATTTCAGCGTTTGGACGTACCGCCGTGCAAAACCCGCCAAAGGAGCCAGAGTAAGACTTTCCCACTAGTTGACCAGCCTTTCCAACAACCTCTTTGCTGCCGCTAGAAGATGCCACGACGACATCGCCAAGCATCAGCATCTGCTCCACATCGACTCGTGCTTTCGGTACATACACCAGATCATCAAATGTCAACGACATTCCTGTGATGTTGGTCGCTCGAAGAACTGGAACGAAGCCCGCCGCATTACTCGACCTCGCCTCTTCCTTTTTGTAAATCACTCCACGAATTAGCTGCGCTACGTCATCGAGTCGAGCAAATTGCCATGTAGGCAAAAGCGGAAGACTAGTCCATTCACTCACGCCACCAACTCCTCATTCATCCCCGCCATCAACCCATCCAGCTCGCTGCCGAACACGCTCCACGCCTTCTGCAAGCCGCCGCGCGCGGCCAGCTGGGCGTAGTCGAAATCGTCGCGTTCGATGCTGCAACTGGCGGCGATGTGGTCTTTCATCAGCCGCAACCAGTCCATCTGCTCGGGGGTGAAGGCGGTGGCGCGTTGGGCGTTGTGGCGGAACACCCATTCGGCAAACTTTTTGTCCACGGCGTCGGCGAAGGGGCGCAGTTCGTCGTCAAACCCCAGTGCGAAGCGCACCAGCGCTACCAGATCAATCATTTGGTGACGCGCATCGACGCCGCGCACGCGGCTTTCCTGCACGCGGGCGTAGGCATCCCACAATTTCGTGGCGGTGAGCATCAGCGGCGGGCGGGACAGCGCGTCGTGCAGTTCCTCAATCATGTCCAGCGTCAAGGCGCGGCGCTGGTAGGGCTGGGCGTAGAAGAACGACAGCGCGGCCAGTTCGTCGCGGTGGGTTTGCAGGAAATCCTTGAACGCCTGCACGCTGCGTTCGGCATTGGCCTGCGCCTGTTCGGCAAATTCGCTGCGCGTCACCGTGTCGGCATTGAGGATGTCGATGACCTGTTCGCGCTCGCGCCGCGCCGATTCGATGTGTTCGCGCAGTTGCGGCGCGTCGAACGGTTGGCAGGCGGTGGCGATGCGTTTTTGCTTGGCGGCTTGGAGTTCCGCATCGCTCAAGGTGTCTTCGCTGCGGGTGATGCCGACGGCCTTGGCGGCGTCCAGCGCATCGGCGGCGATGCGGTCTGGATCGAGCGCCTGCACCAAGCCGCGCGCGAGGTCTTGCAGGCCGATGCCGCCGCTGGCCTGCTTGATTTTCGCCAGTGCTTTGTCGTCCAGTTGTTTGGTCAGGCGCACCAGCCGGTTGCCGAGGCTGAGTACGGTGTCGTCGTCGTGCGCGCCGACGGCCACGGCCTTGAGCAAGGCGTCCAGACTGACGCCGGGTTTGCGCTCCAGCGGGCGGCTGTCGGTCTTGCAGGATTTTTCCACGCCCACCGCATCGATCAGCACGAAGCGTTCCTTGGCGCCGCTGGCGGAATTGCTGACCTTGCGCAGCGATTCGGCATCGAGGCTGCGCACGCCACGGCCTTTCATCTGTTCGTAGTAGCCGCGCGAACGCACGTCGCGCATGAACAGCAGCACTTTCCAGCGGCTTCACGTCGGTGCCGGTGGCGATCATGTCCACGGTGACGGCGATGCGCGGGTGGTATTCGTTGCGGAAGTTTGCCAGTACGCCGTCGGCATCGGCCTCGGTGTAGGTCACCTTGCGGCAGAAGTCGTTGCCTTCGCCATAGACCTCGCGCACCGTGCGCACGATGTCGTCGGCGTGACTGTCGGTCTTGGCGAAGATCAGGGTTTTCGGGGTTTCGCGGCGGTTGGGGAAGATGCGGGTTTCCACCGCCGTTTTCATCGCGTCGATGACGGTGCGGATCTGGTCGGGGTTGACCACGGATTTGTCGAGGTCGGTTCTGCCGTAGTCGATGTCGTCCTCGGTCTGCGCCCAGCGTTTGGCGCGCGTCGCGCGGTCGCGGTGATCCACCCATTCGCGGGCTTCGATCTTGCCGCCTTTGCGGCTGACTTCGGTTTCGATTTCATACACGTCGTAGCCGACGTTGACGCCATCGAGCACGGATTGCTCGTAGTTGTATTCGGCCACCACGTTCTGGTTGAAGAAGCCGTAGGTGCGCTTGTCCGGGGTGGCGGTGAGGCCGATCAGGAAGGCGTCGAAGTAGTCCAGCACCTGCTTCAGGTTGTAGATGCTGCGGTGGCATTCGTCGATGACGATGAAGTCGAACTCCTCGACCGGCACGGACGGGTTGTATTGCACAAGCCGTTCGCCTTGCAGGGCGGGGGCGGCATCGGCGGGGGAGATGTCTTCGCTGTCCTCGGCCAGTTCGGTATTGGTGAGGATGGAATACATGCGCTGGATGGTACTGATGCAGACCTGCGCGTGTGGGTCGATGCGGCTGGAGGACAGGCGCTGCACGTTGTACAGCTCGGTGAAGGTGCGGGCGTCGTCCGGCGGCGTGTAGGCCATGAACTCCTGATGCGCCTGTTTGCCGAGGTTGCGGGTATCGACCAGGAACAGGATGCGTTTGGCCCCGGCGAACTTCAGCAGCCGATAGACGGCAGTGATGGCGGTGAAGGTCTTGCCCGCGCCGGTGGCCATGTGGATCAGGGCGCGCGGTTTGTTTTTCGCAAGCGATTGCTCCAGCCCAGTGACGGCGGCAATCTGGCAGTCGCGCAGGCCGCGTATGGGTAACGGCGGCAGGTGTTGCAGGCGTGCGCGCAGGGTGTCCGGCTGCGCGGCCCATTCGGCCAAGGTGTCCGGGCGCAGGAAGTGGAAAAGTTCGCGAGCGCGCGGGGCGGGGTCGTCGCCATCGGTGAACCAGAGGATTTGCCCGGTGCTTTCGTACAGGAAGCGCAGCGGTGCGGCGTCCTTGCGCCATTTCAGGGTGGCGTTGGCGTAGCGCGCGGTTTGCGGTTCGTGGGCACTGAGTTTGTGGCCTTCCTCGTCGCGCTTGGCTTCGATGACGCCGATGGGCGTGCGATCGACGAACAGCAGGTAATCGGCGGGGCCGGTGTCGGTGGGGTATTCGCGCACGGCGATGCCGCGACCTGCGCCGAGGTTGACGACCTTGGCGTCCTGCACGAGCCAGCCTGCGGCTTCGAGCTTGGCATCAATGCGTTGGCGGGCCGCGTCTTCCGGCTTCATGGCGGGGTGTCCTGATGTACCTGCTTGCAGGAGGCGGCCGACATGGCCGAAGCAGCGGTTGCTCAATTTACCGGCAGACCTGCGGCGACTCCAGCAATGCAAGCCAATCCCGGCCCGCGCACCGATCATGCACAACACCCCTTCACGGAACCCACCCGCCTTGAACCTTCGCCCCCTGCTCGCCCTTGCCGCCGCCGCGTTGCTGGCGTGGTCGTTCTGGCGCAGCGATGCGTGGCTGCAACTGTGCGCGGGGCTGGCGCTGTTCCTGTTCGGCATGCAGATGCTGGAGGAAGGGCTGAAGCACCTGGCCGGCGGCAGCCTGGAGAAATGGCTGGCGCGCGGCACCTCCACGCCGCTGCGTGGCCTGCTGTGCGGCATTGGCGGCACGGCGGCGTTGCAATCGAGCACGCTGGTGTCGCTGCTGGCAATCGCCTTCATCAGTTCCGGGTTGATCCAGTTGGCCGGCGGCATCGCCATCATCCTCGGCGCCAACCTCGGCGCGACCAGCGGCATCTGGCTGCTGGCGCTGGCCGGGCAGAACCTGAGCCTGGCGCCGCTGGCGCTGCCGTTGCTGGTGTTCGGCGTGCTGGCCGGCTTCACCGGCGCGCGCGGCAAGGCGGCGGGCCGGGTGATGCTGGGCGTGGCGTTGGTGTTCCTGGGCATCGACTGGATCAAGGCCGGGTTCGATGGGTTCGGCGGCGGCTTCGACCTGGCCGGCATCGGCGGCAGCGGCATGGGCGCGGCGGCGCTGTTCGTGCTCGGTGGCCTGCTGCTGACGGTGGTGCTGCAATCCAGCCATGCGGCGCTGATGCTGACCCTGGCGGCGCTGGCCGCCGGGCAACTGCAACTGGAGCAGAGTCTGGCGATTGCCATTGGCTCCAACGTCGGCGGCAGCGTCAGCACGGCGGTGGTCGGCATGTTGGGCGGCAACCGCAGCGGCCAGCGGCTGGCGTTGGCGCACGTGCTGTTCAACGGTGTCACCGCGGTGTTGGCGTTCGCGCTGCTGGCCCCGCTGGGCTGGCTGGTGGCGGCGCTGGCCGGGCTGCTGGGGTTCGGCGACAACGCGCTGCTGCAACTGGCGCTGTTCCACACCTTGTTCAATGCCGGCGGCGTGGCGCTGTTCTGGCCGTGGCAGCCGCAACTGGCGCGGGCGCTGCAACGCTGGCTGCCCGAACGCGCCGACCCCATCGCCGGTGGCGGCGGCATCGAGCGGGTGCGCGCCCATCACCTCAGCGCGCAGGCGCTGGAATCGGCGGATGCGGCGGCGGCGGCCGTGGCGCTGGAATTGCAGCACTTGGGCGAACTGAGCCTGGAGGTGATCTGCCAGGCGCTGTGCTTGCCACCGCAGGCGCTGGATGCCGAAACCCCCGACCCCACCCTGCTCGACGCCCGCCCCGACACCACCTGCGTGGACGCCGAAACCCTGTACCAGCAGCGCATCAAGGGCGTCTATGGCGACCTGCTGCACTTCATGGGGCGCATGGAACTGGCGCTGGACGCCGAGCACCAGCACTTCTGGGCGGCCAGCCAGAGCGCCGCCGCGCGCATGGTGGATGCGGTCAAGGGCGCCAAGCGCCTGCAAAAGAACCTCGGCCAGCGTTTGCAGGAAGCCGATTCACCGCTGCGCGCGGCCTACGTGGAACTGCGCAGCCACCTGTTCGCGCAGTTGCGCGACTTGCGCCGCATCACCCTGCTGCCGGCCGATACCGATGCGCAGCGCGGGCAACACCAGCAGGCGCTGGAAGCACTGGATCGCCACGCCGACGACTTCGACGCCGGGTTCCGCCAGCAGTTGTTTGCGGCGGTGAAGCACGACCGTCTCGATGGCCTGCAAGCCGGCTCGCTGCTCAACGACCTGGGTTATGCGCGGCGCATCCACGCCAGCCTGCGCGACGTGGTGGCCTTCATCGACGAACCGGGGTCGCTGCGCAACCTGCGCGAAGCAACTTTTCAGGAGTGATGCGGGAGCGCATCTCCGTGCACGATGGGGCTTTCCCGGTACCGCCCCGGCCAATCCCGGCAGTACGCAACAGCAGAGGTTCCATGCAAATCGGTGGATCCGTGCCGACCAGCGGTCGGCACCCCAGAAAGGCGCTCGGCTTTGCGGTAGTGCCGGCCGCTGGCCGGCATCTGCATGACCTTGAGTGATGAGAGGTTGCCGGCCAGCGGTCGGCACTACCCGTGCACGGGGTGCCGTGGGGTCAACCTCTCCTGCCACAACCACCGCCCCGATTCTCTTTGTGTTCAGCCGGGTTCTATGATCCTGCCGCGTTGCTTTCCGTCAAAGGCCGCCATGTCCCCTCACCGGACACCCTTGGTGCAGTTATCCAACCTGCGCATCGACCGCGGCGGGCGCACCATCCTGCGTGATATTTCGCTGGACGTGCCGCGCGGCAGCGTGGTGGCCGTGTTCGGGCCGTCCGGCTGCGGCAAATCCACCCTGCTGGCCGCGCTGACCGGTGAACTGCGCCCGGTTGCGGGCAGCGTGCAGTTGTTCGGCAAGGACATCCCGCAGGATTCGCGCGGGCTGTTGGAAATGCGCCGCCACACCGGCGTGCTGTTGCAAGGCAATGGCCTGCTCACCGACCTCACCGTGGCCGAAAACGTCGCCCTGCCGCTGCGCACCCACACCCGCCTGCCCGAACCGGTGCTGCAACGGCTGGTGCGGATGAAGCTGCACGCGGTGGGCTTGCTGGCCGCCGCCGATGCGTGGCCGCGCGAACTCTCCGGCGGCATGGCCCGGCGCGTGGCGCTGGCCCGCGCGCTGGCACTCGACCCACCACTGATGCTCTACGACGAACCGTTGACCGGGCTGGACCCCATCGCCACCGGCGTCATCATGAGCCTGATTCGCCGCCTCAATGACAGCCTTGGCCTGACCAGCATCATCGTCAGCCACCACATCCACGAAACCCTGCCCATCTGCGACCACGTCGTAGTGCTGGCCAATGCCGGCATGGTGTTTTCCGGCACCCCGTCGCAGTTGCAAAGCAGCGCCGACCCGCTGGTGCGCCAGTTCATCGACGGCCTGCCCGACGGCCCCATTCCGTTCGACGCCGCCCCGCGCACGAGGGTTGCCTGATGCCCTTCACCTCCTCCATCCGCTCGCTGGGCCGCGCCGGCCTGTTCTCGCTGACCGTGTTGCGCGGCTCGCTGCCGAACCGCGACTTCCTGGCCGAATTGGTGCGCGAAATCTACAAGATAGGCGCACGTTCGCTGCCAATCATTGCCGTCGGCGGCGCGTTTGTCGGCCTTGTGCTGACCTTGCAGGGCTACCGCACGCTCACCTCCTTCGGCGCGTCCGATGCGCTGTCCACCCTGCTCGGCCTGTCGCTGTACCGCGAGCTGGCCCCGGTGCTGACCGCACTGCTGTTCATTGGCCGCGCCGGCAGCTCAATCGCCGCCGAACTCGGCCTGATGCGCGCCACCGACCAGATCAAGGCGCTGGAACTGATGGCCATTGACCCGGTCGCCAAGGCCGTGGCCCCGCGCTTCTGGGCGGCGGTACTCACCGTGCCGCTGCTGACCGGCATCTTCTGCTCGCTGGCGATCACTGGCGGCTGGTTCGAGGCGGTGCAGGTGCTGGGGCAGGACAACGGCACGTTCTGGTCGGGGCTGCGCGGCAGCGTCGATTTCTGGGACGACTTCGCCGTGGCCCTGCTCAAATCGGCCATTTTCGGCGGCACCGCGGCGCTGGTCGCGGCCTACGTCGGCTTCCACGCCGAACCCACCATCGAAGGCACCTCGGTCGCCACCACCCGCGCGGTGGTCAACGCCTCGCTGCTGGTGCTGATGTTCAACTTCGTGCTTTCCGCACTGATGTTCAAGTAATCAAGGAATCAACATGGCCATTCGTGGACCTCGACTCGAATTTTCCGTCGGCGCCTTCCTGCTGCTGGCGCTGGTGTCGCTGCTGGTGTTGGCAATGGCTTCGACCAACCAGCGCTTTGGCGGCGGTGGTGGCGGCTACGAGCTGACCGCCCGTTTCAGCCAGGTCGGCCAGCTGCGCAAGCAGGCGCCGGTGAAGGTAGGCGGCGTGACCATCGGCCAAGTGGCCGACATTCAGCTTGACCCGGTTAAATACGATTCCATCGTGACCCTCGCGCTGGACAGCAAGTTCAAGGACCTGCCCGCCGACACCTCGGCCGGCATCTTCACCAGCGGGCTGCTGGGCGAAAGCTACATCGGCCTGCAGCCGGGCGGCGACCCGGACGTACTCAAGTCCGGCGACGAAATCGTCTTCACCCAGCCGGCGGTCGATCTGATCCAGCTGGTCGGCAAGTACATGTTCAGCGGTGGTGGTGCCACTTCGGGTGCCAATGCCGACGAAACCCACGGCGCCAACGCGCCCGCAACGGAACCGCAACCATGAAAGTGAAACTGCTCGCCACCGCGCTCGCCTCCGCCCTGTTGGCCGCCGCCCCGTCGTTGGCGCTGGCGCAACAAGCGCGCGCTGCGGCTCCGGCCGCGCAGCCCTCGGCCGCCGCACGCACCGTACTGGATGCCAGCAGCCGCATCGTCACCACGCTGGAAGCCCGCCGTGGCGAATTCCGCGGCAACCCGGCGGCGCTGCGCACCTTCATCGATGGCGAAATGAGCCGCAGCTTCGACCGCGACTACGCCGCGCGCTTGGTACTGGGCGTGCATGGCCGTGGTGCCTCCGATGCCGACGTCAAACTGTTTGCCGATGCGATGGCCGACAACCTGATGGCGCGCTACGGCTCCACCCTGCTCGACATCCAGGGCAAGCCCAGCTTCCGCTACCGCAGCGAAACCGCGCTGCCGGGCAACCGTGGCGTCAAGGTCAGCACCGAGCTGGTGCGCGCCGGCAGTGAGCCGACCCCGGTGGAGTACCTGATGCGCAACGTGGGCGGCCAGTGGAAGATCTTCGACGTGATGATCGAAGGCATTTCCTACGTGCAGACCTTCAAGAACCAGTTCGACACCCCGCTGCGGCAGAAGCCCATCAAAGACGTGGCCGCCGACCTGCGCAACGGCAACCTGCAAGCCGGCGCAGGCCCGGCCCCCCGTGGCAAGTGACGCCAGCGCGCGCGTCGAGGGCGACGCGCTGCACCTGGCCGGCACGCTCGACCGCGAAGCGGTCGAGTTGCTGTGGCCGCAACTGATGCGTCAGGTTGGCGGCCTGCACCGGCTCGACGTGCACGCCGTCGAGCGCGTGGACAGCGCCGGCGTGGCGCTGCTGGCCGAACTGACCGCGCGCCTGCGTGACAACGGCGGCGGCGGCATCGTCGGCAACCCGGTTGGACTGGACGAACTCAGCACCGCCTACCGGCTCACCCCGGAGCTGCAATTCAACACCCCAGCAGGACGCTGATATGGCATTTTTCCGCACCCTCCCCCTGCTCGCCAGCGTATTGCTGCTGGCCGCCTGCGCCGGCAAACCGGTGCGCAGCGCCGCACCGGCCAGCGGCACGCTGGTCAGCACTGAAGAACAAGCCTGCGCCGCGCACAAGGAAAGCGACAGCGCCTTCGCGGCCTGCCTTGCCGCCGAAGCCGCCGCGCGCGCTGCCGATGCCGCCGCAGCGGCGGCGGATGCGGCGGTTGCAGCCGCCGCCATTGCCGCCAGCAGTGACGCCGACGCAACGCCCGCGCAAACCAACGAAACCGGCGACGCAGCTCCCACCGACGCCGAAGACGACTTCGCCGCGCTCTACGGCGGCACGCCCGACACCAATGCCGGTGGCGACACCGCAACCGCCTACGACCCATGGGAGCGCTACAACCGCCGCGTGCATAGCTTCAACAACGCGGTCGATCGCGGCATCGCCCGCCCGCTGGCCACCACCTACGTCAACGTGGTGCCGCGCTTTGCCCGCACTGGCGTCAGCAACTTCTTCAGCAACCTGCGTTCGCCGCTGACGATGGTCAACCAACTGCTGCAAGGCCACGCCGACGACGCATGGGACACGCTGGGCCGTTTCCTGATGAACACCACGTTGGGCATCGGCGGCCTGTTCGACCCGGCCAGCAAGGCGATGGTGCCCAAGCGCAGCGAGGATTTCGGCCAAACCCTGGGCGCATGGGGCTGGCGGCGTTCGCGTTACGTGGAGCTGCCGCTGTTCGGCCCGCGCACCGTGCGCGACGTGTTCGGCCTTGCCGCCGATACCCCGCTCTCACCAATCCGCACCATCGATGACAACGCGGTCCGCTACGGCTTGCAGGGGCTGCAACTGGTCGATACCCGCGCCCAATTGCTGTCCCTGGACGAACTGCGCAGCAGCGCGGTGGACGAATATGCACTGACCCGCGACGCCTGGCTGCAGCGCCGCAGCTACCAGATCGAAAAAGACCTGCGCCGCGACCGCAACCGCCGCGAAGACGACGAACAAACCACCATCCCGGTGCCGGTGGACGTGGTGCCGAACCTGGGGCGTTGAAGAATCACCGAAAGCATATCCAGCAATGCCCCGGCCTCGATGCAACGACGCCATCCCTCAGATCAGCGGATCCGTCGTCGCATCATCGTTACCGGCTCCGTCAGCCAGTGCCCGCACGCCATCCGGCTGCAACTCCACCGGCAACGCCTTCTTCGCCTTGCTGCCAAGTTCAACCAACTTGCTCGCGCGCTTGAAGGCCGATTGCGGCGAATCAACAAGACGGTTGCGGGCTTGGCTGAAGGCCTTGCTGGCGTCTTCCAGCTTTTTGCCAACGCCGTCGAAGTCGGCCAGAAAGGCCGAAAGCGCATCCAGCACTTTGCCGCCGGTGTCGCTGATATCCAGCGCTTGCCGCTGCACCTTGTCGCGCGTCCACAGGCGTTCGGTGACGCGCAGCAGCGCCATCAAGGTGTTGGGCGAGGCGAACACGACGCGGCGGTCGAAGGCGTAGGACTGCAAGTCCATGTCCACGCCCAGCGCGGCTGACAGCGCGCCTTCAATCGGTACAAAGGCGATGGTGATTTCCAGCGCGTCGCCGCCCAAGGCTTTGGGGTAGTTCTTTTCGCCCAATTCCTTGACGTGCTGGCGCAGGCCGGTGGCGTGGCGGCGCAGGGCTTCGTCCTGCTGCTCGGGCGTGGCCGCGTTCATCGCTTCCTGCCATGCAATCAAGTTGACCTTGCTATCAATCACCACGCTGCGCTGGTCGGGGAAACGCACCACCACGTCCGGGCGCAGGGCGTCACCTTCGTCGCTGGTGGTGTGCGTTTGCCGTTCGTAGTGCTGGCCTTCTTCCAAGCCGGAGCCGCGCAGCACGTTGTCGAGCATCAGCTCGCCCCAGTCGCCGCGCACTTTGGCGCTGCCTTTGAGCGCGCTGGTCAATGCGGCGGCCTGCGCGGCCATGTCCTGATTCAGCGTTTTCAGCTCGCCCACCGCGCCGAGCAGGCTGGCGCGTTCGCGGGCTTCGTTGCCGTATAGCGTGTCCACGCGCTGGCGGAACTCGCCGAGCTTGTCGGCAAAGGGTTTGAGCATCGTTTCGATGTCGGTGCGTGATTGGCCGGTGGCCAGGCGCACGTTTTTCTCGAATTGCTGGCCTTTTTCGTCGAACACCTTGCCGGCCAGTTCGGTGAAGGCGCTGGACAGGTTTTCGCGTGCCGCGCCCACCCAATTGCGCAGTTCTTCCTGCGCTTGGCGTGCGTGTTGCAACTCGGCTTGCAGGCGCACGTTGTGGCTTTGCGCGTCGTGCAGGGTGTCGCGTTGGCGTTCCAGTGCGGCACTCAATTCGGCGATGCGCGCTTGGGCTTCGGCCAACTTGGTTTCGCGCTCGGCCAAGCGCACGCCGGCTTCCGCCGATTGCGTGGTTTCGCGCTCGATACGCTGGTTCAACGCGGCCAGCGCACGGGTTTGTTCGGCATATTCGCCGCGCTCGTGCTGCATTTCGGCAGCCAGTGTTTCCACGCGGCCACGCAGCTGCCCGGCTTCGACGGCGGCAGCGGTGGCGCGCTGGCGTTCGCCATCGAGTTCACGGGCCAAGGCGTCGGCACGCCCATCGCCACCGGTACGGCGGAACAGGAACACCAACAGCACGATGACGGCCAGCAGCAGGCCGGCGAGTATCAAGGTTTCGGTTTGCATGATGCGCAGTGTAGCCGCGCGCGTCGTACCGGCTGCGACGCTTGGGTGATGAAGACCGGCGTAAGCTGGCGCTACGGGTGATACGGAGGCCGGCATGATCATTCACTGCAAACGCGCTTATGACGCCGCAAGCACCGAGGACGGCCAGCGCTTTCTGGTTGACAGGTTGTGGCCACGCGGCATCAGCCACGAGCGCTTGCAGGCGCAGTGGTTGAAGGACGTGGCCCCCAGCACCGAGTTGCGCTTGTGGTTTGACCACCGTGCCGAGCGCTGGGATGCGTTCAAGCAGCGTTATTGGCATGAACTGGCCGCGCAACCGCAGGCCTTGGCACCACTGCGCGATGCGCTGGCCGCAGGGCCGGTGACGCTGGTGTATGGCGCACGCGATACCGAACACAACCAGGCAGTGGTGTTGCGCGAATATTTGATGGCGCATCCGCGGCATAACGCATGATTGTTGTGGCGCCCGAGCGTTGGTCGGGCGGTGGCCAAGGTGCCCATGGGCCTCTCCCACATTCGATTGCGATTTTCCCTGAGGGAGCAAGCTTGCTCGCGATGAGGTTTTGTGCCGAATCCGGCACCCCCCCTCATCCTCTTCCGCCAAACCCCATGCCGGGCGCGGGAAAATCTGGCTTTGCTGCGCTGCATTCGGCGACACTCGCGCTCTTCCCGCTTTTCAACGAACCGCGAGGCCCGCATGCAATCCTGGCTCCGGCGCAAGCCCATCGACCAACTCACCCAGCACGAGGAAGGCCGACGGCTGATCCCCACCTTGGGTTGGCCCCACCTGATCGCGCTGGGCATCGGCGCCATCGTCGGCACCGGCATCTACACGCTGATCGGCGTCGGCGCGGACAAGGCCGGCCCTGCGGTGCTGGTCTCCTTCGTCATCGCCGGCATCGTCTGCGCCTGCGCGGCGTTGGCCTATGCCGAGCTTTCGACGATGATGCCGGCCGCCGGCAGCGCCTATACCTACAGCTACAGCGCGTTGGGCGAGACCATCGCGTGGATCGTCGGCTGGAGCCTGATCCTCGAATACTCGCTGGTGGTCAGCACCGTCGCGGTGGGCTGGTCGGGCTACTTCGTCGGTTTCCTGGAATGGCTGCACACTTCGTTCGGCTGGAACGTGGTGCTGCCGCAGGCACTGGCCGCCGGGCCACACGTTGAAGGCGGTTTCCTCAACGTGCCGGCCATCGTCATCACCTTCCTCGTCGCCGGCATGTTGATGGCCGGCACCCGCGAGAGCGCCACGGTCAACGCGGTGCTGGTGGTGTTCAAGCTGATCGCGCTGGCGATCTTCGTGGCAGTGGCGCTGCCGGCGTTCGACCCGGCCAACCTGCAACCGTTCATGCCGTACGGCTTCCCCAAGTCGGTGACGCCCGAAGGCGTGGAGCGCGGGGTGATGGCGGCGGCGGCGATCATCTTCTTCGCCTTCTACGGCTTCGACGCGATTTCCACCGCGGCGGAGGAAACCAAGAACCCGGGGCGCGACTTGTCCATCGGCATCGTCGGCTCGATGGTCGGCTGCACCATCATTTATCTGGTGGTGGCGCTGGCCGCGGTCGGCGCGATGAGCTACACCGTGTTCGGCAAGAGCGCCGAGCCGCTGGCGCTGATCATGCGCGAACTGGGCCACGGCACCGCCGCGCTGGTGATTGGCGTGGTCGCCATCATCGCCCTGCCCACGGTGCTGCTGGCGTTCTTCTACGGCCAGAGCCGCATCTTCTTCGTGATGTCGCGCGACGGCCTGCTGCCGCGCAAGCTGTCGCTGGTCAACAAGCGCACCGGCACGCCGGTGACCATCACCCTGTTCACCGCGGTGCTGGTGGCGGCACTGGCCGGCGTGGCGCGGCTGGATGAAATCGCCGCGCTCGCCAACGCCGGTACGCTGGCCGCGTTCACCGCGGTGGGCCTGTGCCTGCTGGTGCTGCGCAAGCGTGAGCCGGGTCGCGAGCGCAAGTTCCGCACGCCGCTGGCGTGGCTGGTGGGGCCGGTCGCCATCGGCGGCTGCATCTATTTGTTCCTGAGCCTGCCGTTCACCACGCAGAAGTGGTTCCTGGTCTGGAACGCGGTGGGTCTGGTGGTCTATCTGCTGTACAGCCGCCGCAACGCGGTCCTCGGCCGCCGCTGAACGCCGCTTTGGTTTTCCGCGGGAGCGCAGCAAGCTGCGCTCCCGCGCGTTTGTGGCGCGCATGTTTCCGTCCGCCATATTCCTGTCACAGGCAACTGAAACACTGCCGCCGCGACGATGACGCGGGGGCGGTCATTGCCTTGCTTCCTGCCCCGCGCGCCTGGTTCGTTCCTCCCTCATCCGGGACGGGCCGACACCTTCGGATGGCCTGTCCCCCACCACGACAGGCTCCGATCCCGATGAACCATTCCCTGCTTGCTTTGGCCGTTGCCCTGGCAATGGCATCTACCGCGCATGCCGACGAAATCGCCAAACCGGCTTCGGCGACCGAACTGGATGCGGTGTCGGTGATCGGCAGCGGCGAGCTGCGGCAGGTGCAACGCATCACCCCGGAAAACCTCGACGTGCTGCCGCCGGGCACCAGCCCGCAGAGAGTGCTGAACCTGCTGCCGGGCGTGAATGCGCAATCGACCGACGCGCTGGGCACCAACGAGCAGTCGATGACGCTGAGCCTGCGCGGCTTCACCGGCACCAAGCTCGGCCACACGCTGGACGGCGTGCCGCTGGGCGACAGCGCATACAACAACTACAACGGCCTGAGCATCAACCGCGCGCTGGTTTCCGAAAACCTCGGCATGGTCGAACTGGCGCAGGGCATCGGCAATCTTTCGACGCCGTCCACCAGCAACCTCGGCGGCGCGATCGCCTATTTCTCCAACGCGCCGTCGAAGCAGATGGGCGGGCGGGTGGTGCAGACCTTCGGCAGCGACGGCAACCGCCGCAGCTTCGGCCGCTTCGACAGCGGCGAATACAACGGCTTTTCGATGTACGTCTCGGGCATGCATGCCCGTTCCGATTTGTGGAACGACCAGAGCGCCTACAACGATTCGATCACCCGCCAATTCAACACCAAGGCGGTGTACGAAACCGAGGCACTGCGCCTGACCGGCTTCGCCGACGCCTCGCGTACCACGCAGGCCAACTATTTCTACCTGTCCAGGGACAGCATGGCGCGCGGGCTGGGCTGGGACTGGGGCGGTTATGCGCCGGATTGGAACAAGGCCGTGGCCAAGGCCTACTGCAACAAGAACACCTTCAACGCCGCACGCTGCGACAGCAGCGGCCCGGACACAGACGCTGACGGCGCCTTCACCGCTGGCCAGATCCTGCGCAACGACGACCTGTACTACCTGTCCGGCGAATTCCTCGCCAGCGACACGCTGACCCTGCGCGCGCTCGCCTACCGCCACGAAGACGCCGGCGAAGGCCACAACTGGAACAGCGGCGCGTGGTCGAACAAGGGCACCGCGCAGGAATTGCCGATCATCTTCCGCAACACGCTGTACAGCATCGACCGCCGCGGCGGCACGCTGGGCATCGAGTGGGAAATCGGCGCACATCGCGTGCAACTTGGTGGCTGGTACGAGCAGAACACCAGCAGCGCCTCGCGCTACCAGAGCGCGGTGGATGGCCCGCGCGATTTCAGCGGCTTGGCGAAGGGCCAGCCGGACGTGGGCGTGTTCGCGCAGGAAACCGAGTGGAAGACGCGCCAGTTCTACCTGCAGGACACCGTGCGCCTGCTCGACGACCGGCTGCGGCTGGAAGCCGGCTTCAAGGCGATGAACGCGCAATCGCAGGCGCGCGCATTGCCCGGTATTGCGAAGACGCCGATTTCGCCGACGTCGAACAACCAGTTCGCCACCGGCAACCTGCGCGCGCGCGATTCCTTCCTGCCCAGCGCCGGCGTGTATTTCCAGCTCGATGCACAGCAGGAAGTGTTCGCCAGCTATGCCGAAAACATCGCGATGTTCCAGGGCGGCTTCAAGCTCGGCCCGCAAGCGGTGAGCCAGGCGACGTGGAACAGCCAGGGCACGCTGAAACCCGAACAATCGCGCACCTTCGAGCTGGGTTACCGCTGGATCGGCGAACGCACGCAGCTGTCGCTGGCCGGCTACGACGTGCGTTTCGACAACCGCCTGCTGCAATACAACCCCTGCGACTCGCGCCAGCCGGTTGGCCCCGAATGCGGCAACCGCTTCTACAACGTCGGCAGCGTCAACAGCCGCGGCGCGGAGCTGACCGTGTTGTGGACGCCAACCGCACACGTGAGCTGGTACAACTCGGCCTCGTTCAACGATTCCAGCTACGGCTCGGACTACATGCAGAACGGCGTGGTGGTGCCGACCAAGGGCAAGACCCAGACCGATACGCCCAGGACCCTGCTGTCCAGCGAATTGAAGTGGCGCAACGGCCCGTGGTCGGCGGAACTGCGCGGCAAATACACCGGAAAGCGTTACTACACCTATACCAACGACCAGGGCTTCGGCGGCTTCACCGTGTTCGATGCCGGCGCGGCCTACGACTTCGGCCAGCTGGGCTTCGTGCAGAAGCTCAAGCTGTCGTTGAACGTCACCAACCTCGGCGACAAGCGTTACGCCAGCAACCTCGATTCGAGCGTGTTCGCACCCACCGACGCGGCCGGCAAGCTGTACGTGTTCCATGCCTCGGCGCCGCGCCAGGCCTTCATCTCGCTGGATGCGCGTTTCTGATGCTGTTGCCTGCCGCCACCCTGCTCGCCGCCGCGCTGGGCGCGTCGTTCACCACCCCGCACCGTCCTGCCGACGCGCCGCCACGCACGCATGAAATCGACGGGCGTACCCATGTCGATCACGGCCTGGTCGCCGCCGGCATGTTGCCGGCCGATACCGTCGATTTCCTCGGCGACACGCTGGGGTCGTTCTCCTCGTTCGCAGTGGCGCCGGGCAGTTGGCGCCGCCACGACGATGGCAGCTACGAAGGCGTGCTGTGGACGCTGCCCGACCGAGGCAACAACTACCCGGAAGCCGGCGTGTTCTTCGACTACCCGGCGCGGCTGGAGCGACTGCGCCTGCACATCGCGCCGGGCGGTGCGGAAAAGGCCGGCACGGTGACGCTGACGGTCGAAGGCGGGCTGGAACTGCGCGATCTCGACGGCAAACCATTCACCGGGGCCGACCCCGGCGACGGCGTGGAAACCCGCCACGGCATCGCACTGCCGGTGCCGCGTGCAGGCACCGGCGCGGGCAAGGTCGCGCTGGACGCCGAAGCGCTGCAATTCACCGCCGACGGCCATTTCTACATCGGCGACGAATACGCCGCGCACGTCTATCACTTCGCACCCGATGGCCGCCTGCAAGGCGTGCTGGTGCCGCCGCTTGCGGTGCAACCGATGCGCGACGGCAAGCTGCACTTCGGTTCGTTGAAGCCGCCGCACAGTGGCCGCCGCAACAATCAGGGCGCCGAAGGCATGGCCTTGTCGCCGGACGGCACGCGCCTGTTCGTCGCGTTGCAAAGCGCGCTGGTGCAGGACAGCGCCAGGGGCGACGCCAGCGGCCGCACCAACACCCGCGTGCTGGTCTATGACGTTTCCGGCGACGCGGTGCCGGCGCAGCCCATCGGCCACTACATCGTGCAATTGCCGGCCTATGCCCTCGACGGCGATGGCGGCGCGGCCAACCGCACCGCCGCGCAAAGCGAACTGCGCGCATTGGACGACCACCGCTTCCTGCTGCTGGCGCGCGACGGCAACGGCCTCGGCGGCAACGCGGCGGTGCCGGTGTTCAAGAGCGTGCTGCTGGTGGATACCGAAGGCGCGAGCAACCTTGCCGGCAGCGCCTTTGAAACGACCACCGAATCGGTGTTGGCCGATCCCGCGCACACCGCCCTCAAACCCGGCATCAAACCGGCGCGCTGGAGCGAAGTGTTGAACCTGCTCGACCCCGCACAACTGGCCCGAGCTGGTTTGCGGCTGGATGGCGTGGCCGAAGACGACCCGCAACGCTTGTCGGAAAAATGGGAGGCAATGGACCTGCTACCGGCGCTGGACCCGGAACACCCCGACGACTGGCTGCTGCTGGTCGGCAACGACAACGACTTCATCACCCGCCGCTGCGTGATGCGGGGCGAAGCCTGCGATTCGCTGTTCGACAACGACAACCGATTGCTGGTGTATCGGCTGACGCTGCCGACCAACTGAAAGCCCCCGGGAACGCAGCAAGCTGCGTCCCTGCACGGGAATTCCAGCGAGGTAGCCAGGGTTACATCCCCGGCGCTTCGTGACTGATGGCGTCGGGGATGGCCCCGGCCTACCTCAATCCAGCACGCGGCAGAACACGGCTTTGAGGTAACGCGATTCCTGCACGTGCGCCATGAACGGGTGGTCCGGGCCGGCACCGGCTACCTTCAAGATTTGAATGGTGCGACCGGAATAGAACGCGGCGCGGCGCAGCATGTCGAGGAACTGTTCCTCGGCTACCAGCCCGGTGCACGAGAACGTGGCGAACAGGCCGCCGGGCTTGACCACGCCCAGCGCCAGCTTGTTCATGTCCAGGTACTTCTTCAGCGCGTTGATGACCTGGTCGCGGTCACGGGTCATCTTCGCCGGGTCGAGGATCACCACGTCAAACTGCTCGCCGCGATTGGCCGCATCGCGCAGCCACGGGAAGATGTCGGCCTGCACGAACTTCGGCTTGACGTTGTTGAGCTTGGCGTTGCCCTTGGCGATGGCGATCACGTCCTGGTCGATGTCCACGCCCAGCACTTCGCTGGCACCACGCGCCGCTGCGTACACTGCAAAACCACCGGTGTTGCAGCACAGGTCGAGCACGCTCTTGCCTTCGACCTGCTGGCTCAGCCACTGCCGGTTCTCGCGCTGGTCGGCGAAGAAACCGGTCTTGTGCGCACCGGCCGGGTCGGCGCGGAACTTCACCCCGTATTCGGTGATGACCGCCGGCTCGGTGGTGGTGTTGCCGTGGAAGTCGAAGCTCTCCTGCTTCTGCACGTGTTCATCGGCGAAGCTGTGAAAGCGGCAGCCGGGGAACTGCGCGCGCAGCGCGTCGTAGATCCATTCGCGGTGGCGGAACATGCCGGCGGCAAAGAACTCGACCACGATCAAATCACCGTAACGGTCCACCACCAGCCCGCTCAGGCCGTCGCCCTCGCTGTGCACCACGCGCCACGCATCGGAGGTTTCATCCAGCTTGAGCACGTCGCGGCGCAGCGACACCGCCTGCGCGATCTTCTCGGCGAACCATGCCTGGTCCACCGCCACTTCCGGGCGGGTTTCCAGAATGCGCACGGCGATGCGCGAATGGCCGTTGTAGAAACCACGGCCAATCCATTCCCCATCCACGCCGACCACATCGACGATGGTGCCGGACTTGGGCTTGGCAGCCGGCTTTTCGACCAGCTTCTGGAAAATCCACGGGTGGCTGGAGCGCCACGCATTCTTCAGGCGTACGACGGGCAAGGGGGTATTCATGGGCGCCATTGTAACGGTGGCAGGGCCGGGCCCGTGGCGCATTCATTGACTGTACCGGCGGCAGGCGGCACCATGCGCGCTCGAAGGGGAGTAGCTCCCAAGCGTTGTCGCCGTCAATTCGAGCCGGAAGGCTCCGGTGCAACGGCAGTCCCGCGGGACTGTGAGCGAGACCTTCGCCGTACTGGCGAAGCGTCTGTCCCCGGAATCCCCCTGCGTTTTCCGTTGCAGCCCTCCCCATGCGGGTCCGAGGCTTTCATTACCAACGGGAATTCCCATGCAGACGATAGGCAATTTGTGGATGTGGGGCGGCTTCGTCGCCGTCGTGGTGGCCGCGCTGTTGGTCGATCTGGTGCTGATGCGCCACGGTGGCCCGCACAAGGTGACGTTCAAGGAGGCGCTGTACTGGTCGGCCGGCTGGGTGGCGCTGGCGCTGGCCTTCAACGCCGGCCTGTGGTGGTACCTGCACGAAACGGCGGGTGCGGCGGTGGCCAACGAGGTCGGCCTGCAATTCCTGACCGGCTACCTGATCGAGAAGGCGCTGGCGGTCGATAACATCTTCGTGTTCCTGCTGATCATGGGCTACTTCGCGGTGCCCGAGACGCAGCGCCAGCGCGTGCTGGTGATCGGCATCCTCGGCGCCATCGCGCTGCGCTCGGTGATGATCTTCGCCGGCAGCGTGCTGGTGAGCCAGTTCCACTGGCTGCTGTACGTGTTCGGCGCGTTCCTGCTGTTCACCGGCTGGAAGATGTGGTTCGCCGCGGGCGCGGAGCCGAGCCTGGACGACAACCCGGTGCTGAAGTTCATGCGCAAGCACCTGCGCATCACCCATGAGTACAACGGCAACCGGCTGATGGCCGAGAAGAACGGCGTGCGCTGGTTCACCCCGATGTTCGTGGTGCTGGTGCTGATCGCGGTCACCGACGTGATCTTCGCGGTGGACAGCATCCCGGCGATCTTCGCCATCACCACCGACCCGTTCATCGTGCTGACCTCCAACGTGTTCGCGGTGCTGGGCCTGCGCGCGATGTTCTTCCTGCTGGCCGGCATGGCCGACCGCTTCCACCTGCTGCCGTATGGCCTGGCGGTGATCCTGGGCTTCATCGGCGCGAAGATGCTGTTGATCGACGTGTTCAAGATCCCGGTGCCGGTGTCGCTGGGCGTGGTTGCGGCAATCCTGGTGACGACGATGGTGCTGAGCCTGAAGTTGCCGCCGCGCGACAAGCACCGGGCCTGAGTCACGCCGCAGGAGCGCACCTTGGTGTTGCTCCTGCGGTCATCGCCGCACCGTTCCACCGTTGGCACGCCGGTTTCCGGCCGGCGCGCCCTTGCATTCGCGGCGGGCCGCCGCAATCCCTTTCCGCATGGACACGCCCACCGCGCCCGACACCGCCGCCGGCAACGACCGCCATCGCCTGCTGCGCGCCTTCAACCTGAGCCTCGGCTTCGTGCTGCTGCTGGTGGCGATGTTCGCCGCGCAGCAAACCAACTGGGACTGGCGGCTGCTGACGGTGGCGCCGCACGAAATCGCCGGCCTGCCGGGCCTGCTCGGCGCGCCGCTGCTGCACGGCTCCATCGAGCACCTGGCCGCCAACGCCACCGCGTTGCTGATCCTCGGCACGCTGGCCGGCAGCGTCTATCCGAAGGCGACGCTGCGCGCGTGGCCATTACTGTGGCTGGGCTCCGGGCTGGGCGCGTGGCTGTTGGGCGAACCCGGCAGCCATCATCTCGGCGCCAGCGGCCTCACCCACGGCCTGATGTTCCTCGTGCTCGGGCTGGGCCTGTTGCGCCGCGACCGCGCCGCGATCGCCACCGGCATGATCGGCGTGCTGTTCTACGGCGGCATGGTGATGACCGTGCTGCCGCACGAACCAGGCGTGTCGTGGCAGTCGCACATGGGTGGCGCGGCCGCAGGCCTGGTCGCCGCGCTGCTGTTCCGCCATGCCGACCCGCTCGCGCCACGCAAGCGCTATAGCTGGGAATACGAAGAAGAACCGCCCGAAGCACGAGCCGACGACGAACTGGAACCGCCGGCCCCGCACGAGGTGCCGCTGCTATGGCAGCCGCGCGAAGGCCGCGATTACGACGTGGTGGTGCAGCTGCGGCCGCGCCCACCGCGCGACAATCCGTAGCTGCGGGGCCAACCGCGCACGCGGCATTCCCGAGCAAGCTTCATGCGGGGCAAGCGCCGCACCCACGAAGCCGGCCCATGCCTGACCAATCGGATCAGGGCATGCCGCCCTGTACCGTCGCATCGCCATCCACCGCACGCCGGCCCAGCGCCGGATCGTCGGTGAAGAAGGCATCGATGCCGGCCTGCAAATAGGCGCGGATTTCGGCGACCGATCCTTCCGGGTTGCGCGCATTCGTCCCACCCCGCCGCAATGCCGGCGGCAGGAACGGGTTTTCCGGGCGGAAGGTATAGGCCACCACGCTCAAGCCTGCCTCATGCGCATCGGCGATCAGCGCCGAGGGTGCGCCCAACTCGCCGCTCGCATCCACGGGCAGCAGCGCATGACGATCGACGCCGATCGCATCGGCGTAGCTGGCGATTTCGCGCAGGCCGGCCGGCGTCATCATCCGTGCATAGGTCAGGTTGCCACCGGCCAGCGCCACGTCGGCTGGCACCAGCGGCGCCTCGTCCAGCAGCTGCAACAGGCGGATGTTCGACGGCTTTCCACCGATGCGCGCGCGCAACTGGCGCAGGTTGGCGGTCTCGAACGACTGCACCAGGATCGGCGCGACGTTGGTATAGGCATTGCCGCGCAGCGTGTCGATCAGGCGCTCTTCCATCGGCAGGCCGATGCTGCGGAAATAGCTGCCATGCTTGATCTCCGGCGCCAGGCCGGTGCCGCGCCCGCTGCGGCGCGCCTGCTGCACGAGGAATTCGATGATTTCATCCAGCGTGACGATGCGGAACTGGCCGTCGAACGCGGTGCCGCGCAGTTCCGGCAGGCGTTCGCGCGCACGCAGCGTCTTCAGTTCTTCGAGGGTGAAATCCTCGGTGAACCAGCCGTCGATCGTCTGCCCGTCGATCACCTTGCGGGTCTTGCGCGAAGCGAACTCCGGCCGCGCGGCGACGTCGGTGGTGCCGCCGATTTCGTTCTCGTGGCGCGCCACCATCACCCCGTCGCGGGTCATCACCAGGTCCGGCTCGATGTAGTCGGCGCCATCGCCGATGGCCTGCGCATAGGCAGCCAGCGTGTGTTCGGGCAGCAAAGCGCTGGCGCCACGGTGCGCATACACCGATACGTGCGAATGCGGCTGCGCGGGGGTGGCGGCCATCGCCGCCGAGGATGCCATGCACACGCCCGCCATTACCGCCAGAACCGCTTTGCCGAACACCGTCGCCTCCTTGTTGTCGTTGTTGGAAGGAGCACAAGTGTGACGGGCGGATGTGACCGACGCGGGACAACCCATCCATGGCCTCAATCTCCCTCTCTGAATTTTCCTCCCTGTAGGAGCGACGGGGCTTTTCCGGTAAAACCCCGTCGCGACTGGTGTCGCTCCTACAAGGGTCTAGGGTCTTTGGCCAATACGGAGATCAACATGGAAGCCTGCCGGTGATGCGGATGCCACGCTGGAATGCCTCGTCATGCGCGGCCACCAGCAATATGCCCGGCCAGTCGTACAAGCGTGATTCCAACTTGGCCATGCACTCACGCACGAATCTCACCCCTTATCCGGTACGTTTCCCCGAACCGGAAAAACTCCACTCCGCCGACAACGCTTCGGCCTGCTGCAACACCGTTTGCACGGCCGCATCCTGCAAATCCGGCGGATAGCCGTACTTGCGCAGGATACGCTTGACCAGCACCCGCATCCGCGCCCTTGCCGATTCGCGGTGCGCCCAGTCCACCGAAACATTTCCTTTCAGGCTGACCAACAATTCATGGGCGATCACCTTCAACTGGTCGTTGCCCATCGCCTGCACTGCCGAATCGTTCTCGGCCAGCGCCGAATAGAAGGCAATTTCCTCACCGGAGAGGCCGGACTCTCCGCCACGCTCACGCGCCGCGCGAATATCCTTCGCCAATCGGATTAGTTCGGCCAACACCTCGGCCGTGGTGATGGCATTGGCGTGGTAGCGGGCCACGGCATCTTCCAGCCGTTGGGAAAATGCACGCGTCTCCACGATGTTGGCCTTGCTGCGTGAACGGATGCCATCGGCAAGCAGCTTGCGCAGGGCTTCCAACGCAAGGTTCTTCTTCTGCATCTGCTGCACTTCGGCAAGGAACTCGTCCGACAGGATCGAAATATCCGGTGACTGGATGCCTGCCGCTTTCAGGATGTCCACGATCTCGGTCGAAACCACCGCGCGGCTGACGATCTGCTGGATGGCCAGATCGCGCTCACGCGAAGTCACGCCGGAGCCGGTAGCCGTTTTGACCAGCGCCTCACGGATGGCCTGAAAGAAGCCCACTTCCTCGCGGATGTTGCGCGCTTCGTCCGAGGCGGATGCCAATGCATATGCCTTCGACAATGCCAACACTGCATCCTGATAACGCCGCTGTGCGTTCTTCTTGCCTTCGGCCGTGGTCTCCTGCGCAGCCCATTGTTGTTGCCTGTCCAGAATCCACTCGATTGCGTTGGCCATCATCGCCAACCGTTGTTGCGGCGTGCCGCCCAAGGCCGTTGCGTAGTCGAAACCGTGGGTCGCTCCCGGCATCCTGCCTCCCGCGACACTGGTACTTCCGTGTACGACGTACATGTCGCGCACCACCTCGTACTTCTCCAGCAGCACCGCCACGGCTTTGGTTTTGTCAACGCCGGTGGTTTCCTGATCACGCGCAGAATATTGGGCCAGCGCCGATTTCAGGCTTTGGGCGATGCCGATGTAATCGACGATCAGCCCCGCCGGTTTGTCACGGAACACGCGGTTCACGCGGGCAATGGCCTGCATCAGGCCGTGGCCCTGCATCGGCTTGTCCACGTACATGGTGTGCATGCACGGCGCATCGAAACCGGTCAGCCACATGTCGCGCACGATCACCAGCTTGAGCGGGTCATCCGCCTTGCGCGCACGCTTGGCGAGCAGGTCGCGGCGCGCCTTGTTGCCGATGTGCTGTTGCCATTCGGGCGGGTCGCTGGCCGCGCCGGTCATCACGATCTTGATTGCACCCGCGTTGTCGTCCGTGCTGTGCCAGCCCGGTCGCAGCTTGATGATTTCGTCGTACAGCGCCACGCAAATGCGGCGGCTCATGCACACCACCATCGCCTTGCCGTCCAATGCGGCAAGCCTGTCCTCGAAATGCGCCACCATGTCCTTGGCCACCAGCGCCAGCCGCTTTTCGCTACCCACCAAGGCTTCGACGGTGGCCCAGCGTGCCTTGAGCTTCTCCTGCTCGGCGTGGGCTTCGTCCTCGGTCATCGCCTCCACTTGCGCGTCGAGCTTCGGCTTTTCGTCCGCATCCAGTTCAATGCGTGCCAGCCGCGACTCGTAGTAGATAGGCACCGTTGCGCCATCTTCCACCGCGCGGCTGATGTCATAGACGTCGATGTAATGGCCGAACACCGCCGGCGTATTCACGTCCGTCGCCTCGATGGGCGTGCCGGTGAAGCCAATGAACGAAGCATTCGGCAAGGCATCACGCATGTACTTGGCGAAGCCGTAGGACACCTCGCCGGTCTTGCCGTCCACCTTGGCGCGGAAGCCGTATTGCGAACGGTGTGCTTCGTCGGCAATCACCACCACGTTGCGGCGGGTGGTCAGTGGCTCGGATACCTCGCCGAACTTCTGCAAGGTAGTGAAGATCACCCCACCCGACGCACGGCCCAGCAGGCGCTGCAAATCCTCGCGACTTTCGGCCTGCACCGGCGTTTGCCGGATCAGGTCGCGGCACATTGCGAAGGTCGCGAACAACTGGTCGTCCAGATCGTTGCGGTCGGTCAGCACCACCAGCGTCGGGTTCTCCATTGCCGGGTGCTGCACCAGCCGCCCGGCATAAAACGCCATCAGCAGGCTCTTGCCGGAACCCTGCGTGTGCCAGATCACACCGGCACGGCGATCACCCCGGGTCTGTTCGGCCACGCTGGGCAGGCCATAGGACGCCGGGTCATCGCCGAGGAGCAGCCGCAAATCGGCAGCGCGAACCGTCGAGTCGATGGCACGGTTGACGGCGTGGTACTGGTGATAGCCGGCCACGATCTTCGCCAGCCCGGAACCCGTCTCACCAAATACGGTGAAGTGGCGCAGCAGATCGAGAAACCGCCGTTGCTCGAATACGCCTTCAATCAGCGTTTCCAGTTCCGGCGAACCCTTGGGCGCAATGGCCGCGCCATTGGTAGTACGCCACGGCATGAAGCGTTCCAGATCGGCGGACAGCGAACCCACGCGCGCGGCGATGCCATCGGACGTCACCAGCAGCGCATTGGCATGGAACAGCGCCGGAATCTGCGCCTTGTAGGTTTGCAGTTGGTTGAACGCCCCAACCAGATTCGCGCCTGCGCTGCCCGGTGCCTTCAGTTCAATCACCGCCAACGGCAACCCGTTGACGAACAACACCACGTCCGGCCTGCGGTTGACCTGCCCGTTGATGACCACGAACTGCTGCACTGCCAACCAGTCGTTGCGCGCAGGCGCATCGAAGTCCAGCAACGCCACCTTGCCCGCCATCAGCGCACCTTTTTCGCCACCTGCACTGCCGTCGTTGCCTTGATATTCAACATCCACGCCTTCGGTCAGCAGGGTGTGGATGCGGCGGTTCTCCTCCAACAATGCGGGGAAAACGGATTGGGTGAGTTGATGCAAGGCATCGGCACGCGCTTCCGGTGGCAAGTGCGGGTTGAGCCGCGCCACTGCCTCGGCCAGCCGCTTGTGCAGCACCGCCACGTCATGGCTGTCGCGCTCCGGCGCACTGCCATCCGGGCCAATCACCTCATCCGAAGTCGTGGCCCAGCCGAGCGAGCGCAGTTGCTCCAGCAGGGCAGATTCAATGTCGGCTTCGGAGAGAAAGGCCATCAGCGTGGCTCCTTGCGAATAGCTTGCGTACCTGCAAGCGTGGTGATGTATCCCTGCTTGGAACTGCGCGGCTTGTCGGGAATGGTCATTGCCAGAAGGTCGGCGTCGAGCAGTGGGCGCAGCACTTGGTTCCTGAACTTGGTGCGGTCAGTTCGCCCGCTGGGTGCCATCAGCGCCGGCAAAGCCTGTTGAACACCAGCCATTTCAAGTACTTGGACTTGGTGCGCACTTAGTGCCAACTTGGTGCCGACTTGGTTCTCGCCCGGCTCCGTGACCCTGGTTTCCGGGGCATCCCAGCCCCGTGCCGCCCGCGCCGCAGCCATGTCAAAGGTCACCACCATGCGAGCAAGATCATCTGCTTCCATCACTTCCCGGACTTGGGTTTCCTTTTTGCAGCACCAGCCTGCGGCAGCTTTTTCTCGTCCGATTTGAGCCGCCGCTCCACCTTCTTCACGTCTTCACTCGCAGGCAATGCTTCGGGACGAATATTGCGGTCAGTCAAAATCTTGCGCACATCCTGATTGTTCTTGACATGCTCACGCGTAATGTTCGACTCATCGCGCAAGTCCTGTTGTTTGACTTGCAGGTTGGTGACTTCGTTGGCGAAGTCCTTGGCTTTGATGGTGATGGTCGGCAGGAAGTCAGCCAACGGGCGGCTGCCGGGGATGGTCAACTTGTTCTTCATGTCCTGCGTATTGAGGCCGCCGAACAGGGCGGCATCGCCCTTGCTCTGGATACGCGCGAAGCCTTGGCCATCAATACCGCGCTCAAACAGCACGCCAGCCAGTTCCTTCTGCGAAAGCGTCAACTTTTCCCGTGCTTGCACGCGCTCCAGTTCGGCAAGGCGCTGCTCTATGACTTCCTGCTTGCGGGTCTGCACCGCAAAGTAGGTCATGGCGAAGGCGATCTCGGCCTTGCGCGAATCGCCGTTCTGGGCAATCAGGTAGCAGGCATAGCGGGTGAGCGCCAAGTCATTGATTTCTCTGGAGGTTCCCGAGCCGATACCGACCATTTTGTTGACGTCAACAAAATGGTCTTCGGGCGACTGGCCCGCGTTTTCGCATGCGGTACGCGCCTTGTCCACGACTACAAGGAAGTTACGCCACTCCGTGTAGCCCAGTAAGCCTTGCAGCTCGCGGGCGTACCAGAACTCCACGCCGTCCTGTTCGTGGGCGTGGTTCTCGAAGCTGCCGTGCAGGCGAGTGATTAGTTCCTTTTTCATCGTGTGTTCTTAACGTATCCCATCTGCATTCTGCCAGATGCAATACCTGCTTTTAGCGCACAAAACTTGCCGTTGGTTAGGACGCGCAGCGTGCGGCAAACGCTCTCTTTTCGGTGGCGAGCAGCTTGAATTCGAGGGTGGCGGATTCGTCAGCGGTAAGACACTTCAAGGTTTCTTTGGTGGCGGATTCGTTGGCTTAGCTTCGCTGGTCGTCGGCTGATACCCGCCTGTCACCTTGTCTCCCGTTGGCTTCGGAGGCTGGGGCTGGTAGCCCTTCTCCACCTTCGGCTGGTAACCCTCGTTCAATGGCTTCTTGTCGCTCATCTTCATCGCTCCTGTTTGGGTCGAAAAACTCGATGGTTGAAATTTCGGACTCTGTAATAAGAATGCCTGCCGTTCTAGTGCGTGGCCGCTCAAACCCTTCGTCTGCATTGATGTGCCAAGCATCCTCAAGAAAAATCTCTGGCGGATACGGGTAACTGGAAGAGAACGACTTTACTCCATACCAACCGCCAACCTTGCGACCACTCTTTAATGTCACTATCACCCAGAGCGGTTTCTTCTGGGAAAAGATGAAGTCCCACGGCTTGCCGACTGGATGCGGAAAGGTCTTCTGAGCGAAGGCCGTTTTGCGGAGCTGCCAGTAAAATCCAGCCATCGCTACCGGCGCGACAAGCAGGAATACAGCCCAAAGTGCGAAGTAGCAGTATGGGGATGATTGTTTTAGGTTTCCATGCTCGATGGACAGGATGGGGAAAGCAAGAATTGCGTAATTGATGCAGCTATACGCGACCGCATCTAGAATCTGTTGTGATGCATCTTTGTTCCCGGAAGCCGACAGCAAACCATAGGTCTTAAGGGCAATAAACCCCGGAATGGCAAAGGCGATGACCAGCGTTATTTTGTCCAGCGACCAGATGTCCATATCATGCCTTCAAGGTGTTCGTCGCCCGCAACTGGCCGCTGATGAGCCTCGGCAACAGTGTGTCGCGCAAAATGGCGACGGTCATGCTTTGGTTCGTTGTCATTTGTTCAAGAAACGGGTTGACCATTTGATAGAACCTATCCACGACATCTTCCGGCGGAAGAGCCACTTTCTCAGCTTCAAGGAAGTGAGTTGTCTGGAAGTTCGAAATGCCTGTGCTCTGATTTTGGTATTCCCAAGTTCCACCAGCTTGATACAACGCATTCAGATGGCAAGCAGCCAATGTGCCAAGCGCCAAATTCTTTGGTCGAAATCGTCGGCAAAAACTTGCGCAGACTACAGGGTTATCGAATCGCGCGAGGATTGAATTTGTGATTCGGACAGATCGGCCAGTTGGTTGCGTTGGGCTGCCGCCGGAAACCTCAATGATAATGTCGCCTTCTTGCAATAGGCGTGATGCCATCTTCTTCTTTGTGGTGTATCGGCAAGGCACTCCACCTTTTCCACCAATTTTCAAGTCCGGGAAGTCCGTCCCGCGAATGATGCAGACGCGCTGATCATGATCATCTTCTGGTTGTTCTTTACCCCAATCACCGCCAATTGAACTCTCAAGTAATTCGCCGAAATTAACAACCTGCCACCCCTTCGGAATCAAGCCAAGCTCCGATTCCTGCATGTCCTCTTGCCCTACGCCGTCAAAGTCCACGAACCATGACTTGAACAGGGCGGCGGCGATGGCTTCCAGCGTGGCGTTGGTTTGGCGCAGGTTGTCGATGCGGTCGTCAAACAAAGAAGCCGATGCGCCAATATCAAACGCCTCCTCGATGTCATTCGGAAACGGAATTGGTAGGCTTTTTATTTCCTTAAGATTCAAGGTTGGCTGGACGGTGGTGTTCAGCATCGATGTAATGATGCTTTTCATAACTCCACATTCCATTACTGCTTTCAGATATGCGCGCAGCTCCGGTCGCTTCAATTTTGCGGCAGCGAGCGCTCTAGCAATATTCCAGCCCTTCATGTCTGGTCGGACAATTACGCACACCCCGGGCTTACCTACGAGTGTAATCAACAGCTCGTCGCCGCGGAGTTCAGTACGGCGATATTCATAGTGAACTGCGGCGGAAATATTCAAATTCGGGGTGCATATTGCGCCGCCATCAGCCACATCACTGACCCGAATCAGCGGCACACCTCCTGTTAAATGTTCGCCCGGATACATCACTCCAACCGACAAGGACTTTGGTGTTTCGAGAAACTCCTCGAATGGAACCAAACTCCATCCGTCTGGAATTGCGCCACCTGCCGCCACCCACAATTCGGGATTCCACAACGCATCAGACGCCATAACCCAGCGTCCCCAGCTTTTCGCGGATGACAGCATCCAATTCCGCGCCGCGCTGCATCTGCTCGGCCAGTTGCGCAGTCAGCCGCTTCATCTTCTCATCGAAAGCTTCGTCGTCCTCATCCTGCGCTTCCGCACCAACATAGCGACCCGGCGTCAGCACATGGCCGTGCTTGCGAATTTCATCCAGCGTCGCGGATTTGCAGAAGCCGGGAACATCCTCGTAGGGAGAGCATCCGCGACGCTCGGACACGAGTTCGCCCTTTGCGGCGCGCCATGCGTGGTAGGTGTCGGCGATCTTGTGGATGTCGTCATCGGTGAGTTCGCGGCGGGTGCGATCCACCAGTACGCCCATCTTGCGGGCGTCGATGAACAGCACTTCGCCACGCCGGTCGCGCAGTTTGCGCTTGCCGGCGCGACCGTTGGATTTGTTGCGGGCCAGGAACCACAGGCAAGCGGGAATCTGGGTGTTATTGAACAGCTGGCCGGGCAGGGCGACCATGCAGTCCACCACGTCGGCTTCCACCATCGCGCGGCGGATGTCGCCTTCGCCGCTCTGCTGCGAACTCATCGAACCGTTCGCCAACACCACGCCGGCGGTGCCGAACGGGGCCAGGTGGTGGACGATGTGTTGCAGCCACGCATAGTTGGCATTGCCCGCAGGCGGTACGCCGAATTGCCAGCGCACGTCCTCGCGCAGGCGTTCGCCGCCCCAATCGCTGATGTTGAATGGCGGGTTGGCGAGGATGAAGTCTGCCTTCATCGGTGCGCCGTCACTGCCGCGCTGGGCGGCAAATTCGTCCTTGTGGAAACTGCCTTCGTTGTTCCAGAAAATGCGGGAGTCGATGCCTCGCACGGCGAGGTTCATCTTCGCCAACCGCCACGTCGTGTAATTGCTTTCCTGCCCATAGATGGCAATGTCGCCAATGCGCCCACCGTGTTCGGCGACGAACTTTTCGCTCTGCACGAACATGCCGCCGCTGCCGCAGCAAGGGTCATAGACGCGGCCCTGGTAGGGTTCCAGCATTTCCACCAGCGTGCGCACGACCGAGCGCGGGGTGTAAAACTCGCCGCCACGCTTGCCTTCGGCACCGGCAAACTGGCCGAGGAAGTATTCGTACACGCGGCCCAGCACGTCGTATGACTTGTTCGCGCGCGTCGTATCCTCACCCCCAGCCCCTCTCCCGGCGGGAGAGGGGAGCAAAAGCGCGATGCCGGAAATCAGGTCGATCAGTTCACCCAGCATCACCTTGTTGAGCGCGGGGCGGGCGTAGTCCTTGGGCAGCACGCCTTTGAGTGATTCGTTGTCTTTTTCGATGGCGCGCATGGCGTCGTCGATCAGGGTGCCGATGCTGCTCTGCCGGGCGTTGGCTTGCAGGTGTGACCAGCGCGCAGGTTTCGGCACCCAGAAGATGTTGTCGGCGAGGTATTCGTCCTTGTCCTCGGCGGCTTGCGGGTCTTCGGCGAGCAGTTGGGTGTGGCGCGTCTCGAAGGCGTCGGAGATGTATTTGAGGAAGATCAGGCCCAGTGCAACGTGCTTGTAGTCGCTGGGTTCCATGTTGCCGCGCAGCTTGTCGGCGGTTTTCCACAGTTTGTCGGCGTAGTCGAGTTCGGACGCCGGGACTGGAGTGGAAGCCGTTGCTTTTGTTCGCGTAGGTTTGGGCGTTGCGGATTGGGCGGGAACGGCAGAAGCAGGGACGGCCTCTGCCAATGCCACGGAACCACCACGCCCCCTGCCGGGGCGAATGCGGCCTTCGTCAATCAGTTGCTGCTTGATGCGCTGGTAGGTGCTGTCCTGCCACCCCAATGCCTCGCATAGCCGTTGGTTGCCTGCGCTGCTACCCAGTTCCGCAAGGGCAGCAAGGAAGCGTTCTTGCTTGGCGATGTCTGTCATGGAAGTTCCTTATTTACCGATGCAGAAACTGGAAAAAATACGCCCCAGCAAATCATCAGCGGTCATGCGGCCCGTGATTTCGCCGAGTGCGTCATGAGCGAGGCGCAGCTCTTCGGCGGCCAGTTCCAGTTGGTCATGGTGCAGTTGTGCATCGGCGGTTTCGAGATGTTCGGCGGCGCGGGTGATGGCTTGGACATGACGCAGGCGCGCGGAGAATTCGCCTTGCTGGCCTTCGCCTGCGCCGTGGCTGGCGATCTCGCGCAGGCAGGTGTGCAGGTGTTCCAAGCCCTGCCCGCTGGTGGCGGAAATGGCGAGGGTGTCTTCGCCAAGCTGCTGTGGCCACTGCGGCAGCAGGTCGCATTTGTTGAGTACCCATAGCTGCCGCGCGGCCTGCGTGGCGGCGTCGCCGATGGCCTGTTTGCCGGCTTCCGGGTCGCGTGCATCGAGCACGACGATGGCGAGGTCGGCGCGCTGCATTTCTTCGCGGGCGCGGCGCATGCCTTCGCGTTCGATGGCGTCGCCGCCTTCGCGCAGGCCGGCGGTGTCCACCAGTTCCAGTTCCAGGCCGTCGATGCGGATGGTTTCGCGCAGGGTGTCGCGGGTGGTGCCGGCGATGTCGGTGACGATGGCGCGCTCGCTGCCAGCCAATGCGTTGAGCAGCGAGCTCTTGCCGGCATTGGGCGGGCCGATCAGTACGGCGTGCAAGCCATCGCGCAGCTTGCGACCGCGTTCGGCGTCGAGGCGCAGTTGTTCCAGCAGCGCACGCACCTGCTGCAAACCGGCGCGGACTTGTGCGCCGCCGAGGGTGTCCAATGGTTCGTCGGCGAAGTCGATGGCCGCTTCGACGTGGATGCGCAGCCGCACCAATTGTTCGGCAACGTCTTCGACGCGGCGCGAGAACACGCCATCGAGCGAGCGACGGGCGGCGCGCGCGGCGCGCACGTCGCCGGCGGCAATCAGGTCGGCAATGGCTTCGGCCTGCGCGAGGTCGAGCTTGCCGTTGAGGAAGGCGCGCTCGCTGAACTCGCCGGCCCGCGCCTGCCGCGCACCCAATTCGATGCAACGCGCCAGCAGCTGCCGCAGGACGACCGGGCTGCCGTGGCCTTGCAGTTCCACCACGTCTTCGCCAGTGAAGCTGCCTGGTCCGGGGAAGTGCAGGGCGATGCCGTCGTCGATCACTTCGCCCTGCGCATCGCGGAAGCGCGCGTAGTGCGCATGGCGCGGCTGCAAGGCCGGGCAGCCGAGGCTGCGGGCAATCGGCCCTGACTGTTCGCCGGAGATGCGCAGGATGCCGACGCCGCCAGCGGCGGCACCGCTGGCAATGGCGACGATGGTGTCGTTGGCGGAAGCGGCGCTCATCGCTTACAGCTTCTGCAATTGCGCGCGCGCCTGCGCGGCACCGCTGCCTTGTGGCTGCAATTCAAGGTAGGTGCCATAGGCCTGCTTCGCCCTGGCCTTGTCGCCGGCATGGAAGTAGGCATCGCCGAGGTTGAGGTAGGCCACCGCGCGCGAAGGATCGATTTTCAAGGTGTTTTCCAGCCAGCGTGCGGCCTCGGCGTACCGCTGCTGGCGGTAATAGACGAAGCCGAGGTTGTTGGCGGCCTGTGCGAAATCCGGGCGCAGTTTCAGTGCCTCGGTGAACTGCGCCACTGCTTCGTCATAGCGTTTCTCGCGGTACAACTGCAAGCCGCGGTCGTTGGCTTGCTGGGCGCGCTGGCGGTCGGATGTCGGCACCGCCGCCGGCAGCACCAGCGTGTTGCTGCCGCCTTGCAGGTTGGCGACTTTCACCGGCGCGTCAACGCCGCCCTGCACAGCTTCGACGCGCCCGTTCAATGCAATGGCGTCGGCCGACAACTGCGTGGTGTCGGCGTTGAGGAATTCCTGGCTGTCCGGCACCTGGAACACGAACTCGCCGCCCTGCGAGCCGGGCAGGCTTCCGAATGCCGGTGTCTGCCGCGATACCGCCGACACAGCGGGCGCGACGAAGGCGGCCAATTCGGTGCCGGTGATCAGGCCGTCGCCATTGAGGTCGCCCTTGCCCGACAACGCCTGCAACAACACCCACGTGAACACCGAATGGCCGTTGGGGCCGCTGTCGGCCACTTGCTGGTCGGCGCCGCCGGCGGTGAGCATCTGCCGCGCGGTGCGGCGCGCGTTCTCGCGCAGGAAAGAGGACGACGAACCGCCACGGGTCAGGCCCAGCCCGCTGTAGCACGCGTCCATCACGAACAGCACGTGCTTGGCTGGAAGGCTTTCGGCGATGTTCTGCACGTCGGTCATCGCGATGGCGTCGCTGGCGAACTCCCTCGGGTCCGAATCGACCGGGATGATGTAGCCAAGGTCGCGGCCGGAAGCGAGCTGGCGGGTCGCGCCGTGGCCGGCGAAGAACACGAACACGCGGTCGTTCTTCTGCGTGCGGCCATCGCCGAGGCGGTCGTGGAACGCGGCGAGGATGTTGTTGCGCGTGGCTTCACGGTTCTTCAGCACGATCACCTGCGAGGACGGGAAACCGAACTGGCCGGTCAGCGTGTCGGCAATCGCCTGCGCATCGCGGCTGGCGTATTCGAGCTTCGGCCACTTCGCATAGTCGTCGATGCCGATGACGATGGCCCACGATTTCTCGTAGCCGGTGGTGATGGTGGCGTCGCTGCCGGCCGCCTTGCGCGCGCGGCTGACCGAGAAGTCGCGGCCGTTCCAACCGGCGAACTGATAGCCGTCGGCGATCAGCCGGTCGAGGATCTGCGGCAGGGCCTTCACCGCGCGATCGTGGATGTCGTGGAACAGAATGATGCCGCGCTGCTCCTTCTGCACTTGGTCGAGCACGCGCTGCACGATGGACTCGGGCACCGGGTCGGCCCAATCCATCGAGTCGATGTTCCACATGATCGATTTCAGGCCGGCTTCGTTCAGCAGCTGCAGGCCTTCGGCATTGCGCGCACCATAGGGGAAGCGGAACAGCGGCGCGCGCTTGTCGCCGACGTTGCGCAACAACGTGTCGGTGCCCATCACCTGCTCGCGCAGGGCGTCGCCGCTGGTACGCGAAAGCTGCGCATGGGTGAGGCTGTGGTTGCCCACCGCGTAGCCGTCGGCCATCAACTGGCGGCTGATGCCGGCCATCGCGCCGAGCCTGACCTTGCCGTCTGCTTCGACGCTGCCGATGTTGCGGCCGACCTCGAAGAACACGCCCGGCACGTCGTAGCGCTTGAGGATGGCAACGATCTCGTCGGTGTGCGCCTTGTGCGGGCCGTCGTCGAAGGTCAGCACCACGGTCTTGGCGGGCAGGTCGCGGCCGAAGATCTCGCGCTCGCTGTCCTTCATCGACATCGGGTAGGGCTCGATTACGCCAAAGTCGCGCAGGATCGCCTCGCGCTCGTACTGCTTGCGCAGGTGGGCGACGTAGTCCTCCCACTTCTCGCGCTTGAGCGCGATCGCACGGGTGCGCTCGAAGCGGCTGAAGATGCGGGTGATTTCCTGGTTGTAGTTGCGCTCGATCTCGTCCAATGCGTCGAGGTCTTCGCCGATGCGCTGGTGCAGCTTCACCGCCGGCAGCGAGGAATCGGCGCCGACGCGCTCGTGCAGGTCGCGCAGCACTTCGCGGAAGGCCAGGCGGTCGGCGTCGTACAGCTCGGGCGCCGATTCGATGTAGTCCAGCACCGCGCCCAGCGTGGCGAAGCGTCGCGGGCTGGCGCTGCGCAACAAAGCATCGAATTGCGAGCCAATGGCTTCGCGCTGCTCCAACCCGTCATGGAACAGTTGCTGGCCGATGCGGGTGGAGGTGACGCGGTCGCGGGCGCTTTGCGCATCTTCGTCGGCCAGCAGCACGATGATGCGGCGGTAGCCGTCGAGTTGTTTCTGCAAGGCGGCCAGAACCGGTGAGGCCTCGGCGGCCTCGGCGACAGCGGCAGTGGATGCCGACGCGTTCGCAGCCGCTTCCGTCGCCGAAGGTTTTTCGCCGCAACCGGCCAACGCCAACGGCAGCAACAGGAGCACCAGCGACGGCAGGCGGCGGGAGGCGGAAAGACGGGACATGCAGCAGGCTCGAGGACGTGAAGGCGACGGACCGGACGATTCTAAATGCAGCGGCGGGGTTTGCCCGCCCCACAGGCAGCCGTGTATTCCGTAGGTCGGAGCTGCATCCCCGACATGCCTTGCACTCGGACGCGGGAAAGCGTCGGAACGTAACCCGAGCTGCGCCGGATGCAGAAAGCCCGCCTTGCGGCGGGCTTTCTCGATTTACCTGGCTTCGGCCTTGGTGGCTTCGGGCACGTCCTGCCCATGCTTCTTGAGCATCCACCACTGCTGCAGCAGGCTGAGGCTGCCGTTGACCACCCAGTACAGCACCAGACCGGATGGCATGAAGGCCATCATCACGCCGAACACCAGCGGCATGAACTGCATCATCTTCTGCTGCATCGGGTCCATGCCCGGCGCCGGGGTCAGCTTCTGCGTGAACCACATCACCGCCATGTTGATCACCGGCAGGATGAAGTACGGGTCGCGCGCGGTCAGGTCCTGGATCCATGCGAACCACGGTGCCTGGCGCAGCTCCACCGATTCCACCAGCACCCAATACAGCGCGAAGAAGATCGGCATCTGGATCAGCAGCGGCAGGCAGCCACCCAGCGGATTGATCTTTTCCTTCTTGTACAGCTCCATCATGGCGACCTGGAACTTCTGCTTGTCGTCGCCGTAACGTTCCTTGAGCTGCGCGATGCGCGGCTGGAACCTGGCGCATCTTGGCCTGCGGATTTGAACTGCGCATTGGCCAGCGGGAACAACGGCGCCAGCTTCAGCAGGATCACCAGACCGACGATCGCCCAACCCCAGTTGCCGACCAGCTTGTGCACCTGGTTCATCACCCAGAACAAGCCCTGGCCGATGATCGCCATCGGCGAGAAGCGGCTGTAATCGACCACGCGGTCCAGGCCCTTCACGTTTTCCTTGGCGATCTGGTTGACCAGCTTCGGGCCGACCCACAAACGCGCCTGCGTGCCGACCTTCTGGCCCGGTGCGACGGTGAAGCCGGGACCACGCAGCTCGATGGCGTTACGCGGGCCGTTCTGCGAAAGCAGGTACAGCGAGGACTGGTCGGCCTGCGGGATCCATGCAGTGAAGAAGTGGTGTTGCAGCATTGCCGCCCAACCGCCGCCGATGGTCTGGTTGAGGTTGCCGTCCTTCAGGTAATCGGAGAACGCGCGGCGCTGGTAGCCGTCTTCGGCGCTGAACCACGTCGCGCCGTTGAAGCTGAAGGAATCCGGGTTGGTCATGCCGCGGCTGAGGATGACCGGCACGCGGTCGAGCTTGCGGAACACGTAGCCCTGCCACGGCGCGGCGCCGGCATTGACCACCTCGTCCTGCACGTTGATGGCGTATTCGCCGCGCTTGAGGTGTAGGTGCGGTGGATGCTGACGCCGTTCGGGCCGTTCCAGACGAAGGGCACCTGAACTTCTGCCTGACCTTCGGCGAGGACGTAATCCTGCTGCGCCTGCACCGGCTTGAAGCCGTTGGCGCCCGGCGCAGCCGAACCACCCTGCCCGACCCAACCGCTGATGGCGCTGTAGGGGTGGAGTTGTTCTTCGGTGAGCAACTGCACCGGCGGGCTGCCGGCCGCCTTGGTCTGCGGGAAGTGCAGCAGGTCGGCTTCGAGCACGCTGCGGCCGTCGAGCACCAGCTTCAGCACGTCGGTGGTGACGGTGACGCGCGGCGCGCTGGCGGCTGCTTCCATCGCCGGGGCCGGCGCGGCGGTTCTTCGGCCGTGCCCGGCACGCTGGCCGGCGGCACGTCGCTGGCCGGCGGCGGCGCCAGGTCGGCGTCGTTGGCAGCCGGTACCGCCGGTTGCGCGGCGACGACGGTGGCCGGATCCGGCGCGTTCTTCTCGCGGCTCCACTCCATCCCCAGCAGCACGGCCACCATCAGCCAGGCGAAAATCAGGAATACACGGGTCTGGTTCATCAGCAGGCAGGCTCGGCTGGAGCGGGCGAGTCGCCCGGCGCGTTCAGGGAAGGAGGTTCGGCGCGGTTGCGCGGCGGCATTGTGCCGTCCGCGCCCGCAGCGGGCAATGCGCCGGCACGGCGCAGCAGGCGGATGAACGCCTCGCGGATGTGCAGGTTGTCGGCGGTCTTGGCTGCCGAACGTGCGACCACGACAAAGTCACCCCCGGCCAACTCGGGCCGGAGGTGACGCATGGCATCGCGCAATACCCGCTTGATGCGGTTGCGGCCAACGGCACGCACATCGACCTTGCGCGACACGGCCAAACCCAGCCGGGCGGGGGGTGTCCGCCTTCAGCCAGTGCAGTGTCATCAAGGGGTCGGATACGCGGCGGGCGCCGTTGAAGACCGAACTGTATTCGGCACGCGTACGAACCCGCGCAGAGCGAGGAAATCGCTTGCGCGGGTCGTCGGTATTCACGATCACTATTGCGGCTGCCGCGTCATGCGGCATCGCAATCAGGCGCTGAGGACTTTGCGGCCCTTGGCGCGGCGACGCGACAGGACCTTGCGGCCGTCGGCAGTCTTCATGCGCGCACGGAAGCCGTGGTCGCGCTTGCGCTTGAGGTTGCTGGGTTGGAACGTGCGCTTGGTGGCCATCGGGGCACCTGTATCAATGGGGCGGAAAGAACCGGCGATTCTATAGGTCTTCCACCGGCAGGGTCAAGCCTGCTCGCACGCGAAACCTGTCGCCGTGCGGCGCGGCTTGTGGATGAACATGTGAACAAACTCTGGGCAAACATTCCCGCCCCCCGCGCTGCGATGGTAGTCTGCGGCATCCACACCTCACTTTTTCCGGCGTGCCGTCGGGCAGCATTCTGCGCCCTGCCGGCACGCCTTCGATGATTATTCCGATGGATGCTTGGCCCCGTTGCATCGAACGCCTCGAAGCGGAATTCCCGCCGGAAGACGTCCACACCTGGTTGAAGCCGTTGCAGGCCGACCACCGCGCCGACAGCATGGTGCTGTACGCGCCAAACGCCTTCATCGTCGAGCAGGTGCGCGAGCGTTACCTGCCGCGCATCCGCGAATTGATGAATTATTTCGCCGACATCGGCGAAGTGCAGCTGGAAATCGGCTCGCGCCCGCGCGTGGCCGAACCGGCGCCGGTCGTCGCGCCTGCCGCCAACGCCGCCCCTGCGCCGGCGCTGCCGTTCAATGGCAACCTGGATTCGCACTACACCTTTGCCAACTTCGTCGAAGGCCGCAGCAACCAGCTGGGTTTGGCCGCGGCGTTCCAGGCAGCGCAGAAGCCGGGCGACCGTGCGCACAACCCGCTGCTGCTGTACGGCGGCACCGGCCTGGGCAAGACCCACCTGATGCTGGCCGCCGGCAACGCGATGCGCCAGGCCAACCCGGCCGCGCGCGTGCTGTACCTGCGTTCGGAGCAATTCTTCAGCGCGATGATCCGGGCGTTGCAGGAAAAGACGATGGATCAGTTCAAGCGCCAGTTCCAGCAGGTGGATGCGCTGCTGATCGACGACATCCAGTTCTTCGCCGGCAAGGACCGCACGCAGGAGGAGTTCTTCCACACCTTCAACGCGCTGTTCGACGGCAAGCAGCAAATCATCCTGACCTGCGACCGATATCCGCGCGAGGTGGAAGGGCTGGAGGCGCGGCTGAAGTCGCGGCTGGCCTGGGGCTTGTCGGTGGCGATCGAGCCACCGGACTTCGAGACCCGCGCCGCCATCGTGCTGGCCAAGGCCCGCGAGCGCGGCGCCGAGATTCCCGACGACGTCGCCTACCTGATCGCCAAGAAGATGCGCAGCAACGTGCGCGACCTGGAAGGCGCGCTCAACACGCTGGCCGCACGCGCCAACTTCACCGGCCGCGCCATCACCACCGAGTTCGCCCAGGAAACCCTGCGCGACCTGCTGCGCGCACAGCAGCAGGCCATCAGCATCCCCAACATCCAGAAGACCGTGGCCGACTACTACGGCCTGCAGATCAAGGACCTGCTGTCCAAGCGCCGCACCCGCTCGCTGGCGCGGCCGCGCCAGGTGGCGATGGCACTGACCAAGGAGCTGACCGAGCACAGCCTGCCGGAGATCGGCGATGCCTTCGCCGGCCGCGACCACACCACGGTCCTGCATGCCTGCCGCCAGATCAAGACGCTGATGGAAACCGACGGCAAGCTCCGCGAGGACTGGGACAAGTTGATCCGCAAGTTGAGCGAGTGAGGCATCGGAAAGACCGGATGGGGCGAGGGTGCAGGGCCGAGGAATGATGCAGCGATGCGATGCGGGCGTCATCGCACAAAACGGTGCATGATTCGGGGGCAGACGTTTGAGAATCTGTGGATAAAATCGCGGCCTGCGCCGGAGCGAAATCTATCCACAGCTTTCCCCACCTGTTCCGGGGCACTGATCCAGAGGGTTTCGAAGCAATTAAACCCTTTTGAAACAAATACTTGGCTAGGTTTTCAACGAAATCTGCCGCTACCAGCACCACCAAGCTTTTGATTTAACCCACATCTTTTAAAGCATAGGGGCACGAAACGACATGCGTTTCACACTGCAACGCGAAGCCTTCCTCAAGCCGTTGGCCCAAGTCGTCAACGTGGTCGAACGCCGCCAGACGCTGCCGGTTCTGGCCAACTTCCTGGTACAGGTGCAGGGCGGGCAGTTGTCGCTGACCGGCACGGATCTGGAAGTGGAGATGGTCTCCCGCATCGCGGTGGAAGATGCGCAGGACGGTGAAACCACGATCCCGGCGCGCAAGCTGTTCGAAATCATCCGTGCTCTGCCCGACGGCAGCCGTATCACCGTGTCGCAGGCCGGCGAGAAGATCACCGTGCAGGCCGGACGCAGCCGCTTCACGCTGGCGACGCTGCCGGCCAACGACTTCCCGTCGGTCGATGAAGTCGAAGCCACCGAGCGCGTGGTGGTGCCGGAAGCGGCATTGAAGGAGCTGATCGAGCGCACCGCGTTCGCAATGGCGCAGCAGGACGTGCGTTATTACCTCAACGGCCTGCTGTTCGACCTGCGCGAGCAACTGCTGCGCTGCGTGGCCACCGATGGCCACCGTTTGGCGCTGTGCGAAACCGCGCTGGAAAACAGCAACGGCTCCAAGCGCCAGATCATCGTGCCGCGCAAGGGCGTCACCGAGTTGCAGCGCCTGCTTGAAGGCGGCGACCGTGAAGTGGAACTGGAAGTGGGCCGCAGCCACGTGCGCGTGAAGCGCGACGACGTGACCTTCACCTCCAAGCTGATCGACGGCCGTTTCCCGGACTACGACGCAGTGATTCCGATTGGCGCTGATCGCGAGGTCAAGGTGGATCGCGAAAGCCTGCGTGCCTCGTTGCAACGTGCGGCGATCCTGTCCAACGAGAAGTACCGCGGCGTGCGCGTGGAAGTCAGCCCCGGGCAGTTGAAGATCAGCGCGCACAACCCGGAACAGGAAGAGGCCCAGGAAGAAATCGAGGCCGATACGCAGGTCAGCGATTTGGCCATCGGCTTCAACGTGAACTACCTGCTCGATGCCCTGTCGGCGCTGCGCGACGAGCATGTCGTGATCCAGCTGCGCGATTCCAACTCCTCGGCGCTGGTGCGTGAAGCCAGCAGCGAGAAGTCGCGCCATGTGGTGATGCCACTGCGTCTCTGACCGCTGGTTCCACGTGGAACATTGAAAAGCCCGGCAATGCCGGGCTTCAGACTGCTGACAAACCCTGGCGCAAGCCGGGGTTTGTCGTTTTAATGCTTCATGCTCAAGACGCCGACACCCGCGCAGCAACATCTGGAGATGGTGACTCTGGAGATGCTGGTGCCCAAGGACCACTTGTTGCGGAAGATCGACGCGACGGTGGATTTCGAGTTCATCCGGGCGCAGGTCGCGCATTTGTACTGCGCGGACAATGGCCGCCCGGCCTTGGATCCGGTGGTGATGTTCAAGCTGTTGTTCGTGGGCTACCTGTTTGGTGTGCGCAGCGAGCGGCAGTTGATGCGCGAGGTGGCGGTCAATACGGCGTACCGCTGGTTTGCCGGCTTTCGCCTGACCGACAAGGTGCCGGATGCGTCCACATTTTCGCAGCATCGGCGGCGGCGCTATACCGACCCGGCGGTGTACCAGAGCATCTTCGACGCCATCGTGCGGCAGGCGATGTGGCATGGCTTGGTGGGCGGTCGGGTGCTGCACACCGACAGCACGCATTTGAAGGCCAATGCCAACAAGAAACAGTTCGACACAGTGCAGCTGGAGCAAACACCGTCGGCGTATCTGGCCGAGCTGGACGCGGCGGTGGACGCCGACCGCAAGGCGCACGGCAAGAAGCCGCTGCGGCGCGACGATGCCCCGCCTGCCCCCAAGGAGACCAAGGTCAACCGCACCGATCCGGACAGCGGTTACCTGATGCGCGAAGGCAAGCCGGAAGGTTTTTTCTATCTGGACCACCGCACGGTGGATGCGCGCCACGCGATCATCACCGACACCCATGTCACCGCTGGCAACGTGCATGACAGCCAGCCGTATCTGGCACGGCTGGACCGGCAGCGCGAGGTGCTTGGGTTGGATGTGGAGGCGGTGGGGCTGGATGCCGGCTATGTCACCCCGCGCGTGTGCCAAGGCCTGGAGGAGCGCGGCGTACTGGGAGTGATGGGCTACCGCCGCCCGAGCCACACGCCAGGCTTGTTCTACAAGCGCGACTACCGCTACGACGCCGAAGCCGACGTGTACGTCTGCCCGAACGGACAAGCGCTGTCGTATCGAACGACCAATCGACAAGGCTACCGGGAATACAAACCCGATCCGGCCCTGTGCCAACACTGCCCGTTGCGCCAGCAATGCACACGCAGCGCCAATGCCACCAAAGTGGTGACACGCCACGTCTGGGAAGCGGCCAAAGAACGTGTCGATGCCAGGCGTCTCACCGCATGGGGTAAACGCGTGTATGCGCGGCGCAAGGAAACGGTCGAGCGCAGTTTTGCCGACGCCAAGCAACTGCATGGTCATCGCTACGCCCGCATGCGCGGCTGGCTACGCGTGACAGAACAATGCTTGCTGGCCGCCGCTGCACAGAACATCAAGAAGATCGCCCTGCTGCTGGCACGGCTTTATTGGCTGCTGAAAGGCCACCCATCGGCGCGATCGCGCTGGATAGCCCGTCTCCACGCCATCGCCGCCCTGTTTATCGGAAATCCGACCAACCGAAGGCTGGCCATCCCGGCGTAGGTTCCCGCAATGAAAAACCCCGTGTTCCGGAAAACACGGGGTTCGTCAGCAGTCTGAGCCCGGCAATGCCGGGCTTTTTCATGACGCACACCCTTGTACGTCACCCTTCGGGCGGCTTCGCCGTGAAAAAGGCTGTCCTGCTGTTTTTTTCATGACACGCATTCTTGTGTGTCACGCTTGGAGCTTCACCATGAAACGTGGCGGGGCAGCTGTTTTTCATCGCCGGTTCTCGGCAGCTTGGAAATGATGGGCAAGGTATCCGGCAATGCTTCAAATCTGGCTATAAATCAAAAGCCTGGTGATGCTGGTAGGGGTAGATTTCAGGGAAAAGTGACTTATCTGTTTGTTTTTGCTTTGTTTTTCCCTGTTGAAACCCCCTGGAAAACTGAGGTATCAGCCTGTGAATAGCCGTGGACAAGTCCAAATCGGCTGAGAACCCTCTGTTTTATCCACAGGCAATCCCATTCTTTCCCACTGTCTGCGGGGAGCTGATTCGGACTGGATCAATGCGACATTGGCGAATGCTTTAAGCTGCCCGCCTGTCCGCTGCGGCGGTTCTTCGTCCCGCTTCGAGCGTCAATGCACATCGTCCGTATTGCCCTGAACCACCTGCGCCGCTTCGATGCGGCGGAATTGGCGCCACGTCCGGGCATCAACCTGATCACCGGGGCCAATGGCGCAGGCAAGACCAGCGTGCTCGAAGCCTTGCACCTGATGGCCTATGGCCGCAGCTTCCGGGGCCGGGTGCGTGATGGGCTGGTGCGCAAAGGGGCCGAGGCGCTGGATGTGTTCGTCGAATGGCAGGAGCGCGGCGCAGTGGATGGCCCGGAGCGCACCCGCCGCGCCGGCCTGCGCCACGGCGGACAAACCTGGAAAGGCCGGCTGGATGGCGAGGACGTGAACCAGCTCGGCAGCCTGTGCGCGGCGCTGGCGGTGGTGACGTTCGAGCCTGGCAGCCATGCACTGGTCAGCGGCGGCAGTGAGGCCCGCCGCCGCTTCATCGACTGGGGCTTGTTCCACGTGGAACCTGACTTCCTGCCCCTGTGGCGGCGCTATACACGGGCATTGAAGCAGCGCAATGCCTTGCTCAAGGCCGGCATTGCCGGTACCCAGCTTGATGCCTGGGACAAGGAGCTGGCCGATGCCGGCACTCCCCTGACCTCGCGCCGCCAGCACTATTTGGAGCGGTTGCAGGAACGTGCGGTAAAAATTGCCGCCGAACTTGCACCAAACCTGGGCCTGCAAGGGCTGGAATTGCAGCCTGGCTGGCGCAGACATGAAATGCCGTTGGCCGACGCGTTGCTGCTGTCCCGCGACCGCGACCGCGCGATGGGCCACACGTCGGTTGGCCCGCATCGTGCCGACTGGAACGTCGGCTATGCCGATATTCCCGGTCGCGATGCCCTCTCACGCGGCCAAGCCAAGCTCACCGCCCTGTCCTGCCTGTTGGCACAGGCCGATGACTACGCCAGCCAGCGCGGCGAATGGCCGGTCATCGCGCTTGACGATCTTGCTGCCGAACTCGACCGCAATCACCAGTGGCGGGTACTGCACCGCCTCGCCGCCACCCCGGCGCAGATATTCATCACCGCCACTGAAACCCCCGCCGCACTGGAAGGCGAACTGCGCCCGTCCGCAATGTTCCACGTGGAACACGGCGTAATTCACCCCGTGGAATAGGCCCGAACGGCGGCGAACGGCCCGGCTGATATACTCCCGCCATCCCTCTTTCTCACGTTCCGGCCTGAAAACCGGGGCGTGACCCGTGGAGCAATGGCAAGCGCGATGAGCGAAGAACAGAACACCCAAGCCAGCAACGGCACTTACGATGCGAACAGCATCACCGCATTGGAAGGCCTTGAAGCCGTCCGCAAGCGTCCCGGCATGTATATCGGCGATGTGCACGACGGCACCGGTTTGCACCACATGGTGTTCGAAGTCGTCGACAACTCCATCGACGAAGCGCTGGCCGGCCATGCCGACAACGTGGTGGTCACCATCCACGCCGATGGCTCGGTGTCGGTGTCGGACAACGGCCGTGGCATCCCGGTCGGCAAGCACGCGCAGATGAGCGCCAAGCTGGGCCGCGAAGTCTCCGCCGCCGAGGTGGTGATGACCGTGCTGCACGCTGGCGGCAAGTTCGACGACAACAGCTACAAGGTCTCCGGCGGCCTGCACGGCGTGGGCGTCAGCGTGGTCAACGCCTTGTCGGAAAAGCTGCTGCTGGATATCTACCAGGGCGGCTCGCACTACCAGCAGGAATACAGCCACGGCGCGGCGCTGGGCCCGTTGCAAAAGCTGGAAGCCAGCAGCAAGCGCGGCACCACCGTGCGCTTTTGGCCGTCGATGGTGGCATTCAACGACAATGTCGAGTTCCATTCGGACATTCTTGCCCGCCGCCTGCGCGAGCTGTCCTTCCTCAATTCCGGTGTGCACATCACCCTGATCGACGAGCGCGGCGAGGGCCGCCACGACGATTTCCACTACGAAGGCGGCATCAAGAGCTTCGTCGAGCACCTGGCGCAGGTGAAGACCCCGCTGCACCCCAACGTCATCGCTGTCACTGGCGAGCACAACGGCATCACCGTTGAAGTGGCGTTGCAGTGGACAGACGCCTATCAGGAAACGATGTACTGCTTCACCAACAACATTCCGCAGAAGGATGGCGGCACCCACTTGGCCGGCTTCCGCGCCGCGCTGACCCGCGTGTTGAGCAACTACATCGAGCAGAACGGCATCGCCAAGCAGGCCAAAATCAGCTTCACCGGCGATGACATGCGCGAAGGCATGATTGCGGTGCTGTCGGTGAAGGTGCCCGACCCCAGCTTCTCCAGCCAGACCAAGGAAAAGCTGGTCAGCTCCGACGTGCGCCCCGCCGTGGAAAACGCCTTCGGCGCGCGCCTTGAGGAGTTCTTGCAGGAGAACCCGAACGAAGCCAAGGCCATTGCCGGCAAGATCGTGGATGCCGCCCGCGCCCGCGAAGCCGCGCGCAAGGCCCGCGACCTCACCCGTCGCAAGGGCGCGCTGGATATCGCCGGCCTGCCCGGCAAGCTGGCCGACTGTCAGGAAAAAGACCCGGCGCTGTCTGAACTGTTCATCGTCGAGGGTGACTCCGCAGGCGGCTCGGCCAAGCAGGGCCGCAACCGCAAGAATCAGGCGGTGCTGCCGTTGCGCGGCAAAATCCTCAACGTCGAACGCGCGCGTTTCGACCGCATGTTGGCCTCCGACCAGGTGGGCACGCTGATTACCGCGCTGGGCACCGGCATTGGCCGCGACGAATACAACCCGGACAAGCTGCGCTACCACAAGATCATCATCATGACCGACGCCGACGTGGACGGCGCGCACATCCGCACCCTGCTGCTCACCTTCTTCTACCGGCAAATGCCGGATTTGATCGAGCGCGGCCACGTCTTCATCGGCCTGCCGCCGCTGTACAAGATCAAGCAAGGCAAGACCGAGCTGTACCTGAAGGACGACCCGGCGCTGGATGCTTACCTTGCCAACAGCGCCGTGGAAAACGCCGCGCTGGTGCCGGCCAGCGGCGAGCCGCCGATTGAAGGCGTCGCGCTGGAAAAACTGCTGATGACCTACGCAGCGGCGCAGGATGCCATCGACCGCAACGCCCACCGCTACGACCGCAGCCTGCTCGAAGCGCTGGTGGATTTCACCCCGATGGATGGGAACCACCTGCGCACCGCTGCCGAAGGCGAAGGTTTGGATGCGCTGGCCAAGCGCCTGAACCAAGGAAGCCTCGGCACCCCGCGCTTCACCCTGACCTTGCAGGAACCGAACGAACACCGCCCCGCCGCCGTGCTCGCCACCCGTCGCCACATGGGCGAGGAGCTCACCCAGGTGCTGCCGCTGGCCGCGTTTGAATCCGGCGAACTGCGCCCGCTGCACCAAGCCGCGCAACTGCTGCACGGACTGATTCGCGACGGTGCCACCATCAACCGTGGCAACCGTTCGGCCGAAGTCACCGGCTTCGCCCAAGCGCAGGCGTGGCTGATGGAAGAAGCCAAGAAGGGCCGCCAGATCCAGCGCTTCAAGGGCTTGGGCGAAATGAACCCCGAGCAGTTGTGGGACACCACCGTGAACCCGGACACGCGCCGCTTGCTGCAAGTACGCATCGAGGACGCGGTGGAAGCCGACCAGATCTTCAGCACCCTGATGGGCGACGTGGTCGAACCGCGCCGTGGCTTCATCGAGGACAACGCGCTGAAGGTGATGAACCTGGATATCTGACACAATCCGGCTCCAGCCAACGGGCGCCGCGCATCCAGCCGCGCCCGTTTTCATGGTGCACATTCCCGTGCGCCACCCTTCGGATGGCTTCGCCTTGAAAAACGGCTGTCCTGCCGTTTTTCATGTCTGTCCGCCGTTCCCAGCACAGGTCAGCGATGTCCGTTCCCCCTCCGGTTCCGGCCCCCCTACCGCCCACCGCCACCGCTCGTTCCGGCAAGCCCGTGGCCGGTTTCTTCCTGGACCTGCTGATTGCCTTCAGCGCCTTGTTCGGCCTGAGCCTGCTGTGCGGTCTGGCTTGGGGTGCTTGGCGCGGCATCGAGATTGGTATTGAACTGGCGCGCAACGGTGGCACCGCGCCGACCGGGCAGGACGTGATGAGTGCAATGGGCGCTCCTGGCGCGCTGGCGCAACTGCTGATGGCGTTGATCGCCACCGGCGGCGCCGCGTTGCTGCTGTATTTCTGGCGCCACCGCGCGCGCCCCGCTGAACGTGCCGCATCCATACAGGCCGCGCGCAAGCCCTCGACGTGGGGCTGGACCCTGCTGGTGGCAGCCTGCGTGTTTCTTGGCAGCAGCCTGATTGCCGCACTGGGCAAACTACTGGGCGTCGAGCCGGTGCCGACCAACCTGCCGATGATGGAACAGGCGGTAGCGCATTACCCGGTGTTCCTCGTTGCCTTCGCGGTGTTTCTTGCGCCGGCCTACGAGGAGCTGTTGTTCCGCCGTGTGCTGTTCGGACGCCTGTGGGCCGCGGGCAGGCCGTGGCTGGGCTTGTTGCTTAGCAGCGCAGCATTCGCGCTGATCCACGAAATTCCTGGCACCAGTGACAACGGCCCGATGGAAATCCTGCAACTGTGGTTGGTCTATGGCGGCATGGGCGCCGCGTTCGCATGGCTGTATCGCAAGACCGGTACCCTGTGGGCCGCGGTGGCCGCGCATGGCATCAACAACGCCATCGCATTGGCCGCGCTGGTATTTTTCGGCATGCAGTGAAGCGCGTATCCTGCTGGCGAAAATTACGGAAATTTAAGCTCGCAACTCGCACACTGCGGGCGTGAATCAGGGGGAAGCGGCGATGAAATCCATAGTGTCCGGCATCGTCATCATTCTGCTGCTGGCGTCCTGCGCCACCACCACTTCGCCTACCGGCCGCCGCCAAGTCGTAGGCGGCGTATCGCAACAGCAATTGGACCAACTTGGCACGCAGGCCTTCGCCGAAACCAAGGCCAAGCAGACGTTGAGCCAGGACGGCAGGCAGAACGCCTACGTGCAATGCGTGGTCAACGCGTTGGTGGCCGAACTGCCGGCGCAATATCGCAACGTGCGCTGGGAAACCGCCTTGTTCGTCGAAAAGGAGCCCAATGCCTTCGCCCTGCCCGGTGGCAAGGTCGGCGTGAACAGCGGCATCTTCACCGTGGCGAAGAACCAGGACCAGTTGGCAGCGGTGATCGGCCATGAAATCGGCCACGTAATCTCGCGGCATCACGAAGAGCGCATGACTCGACAGATGGGTGCGTCGGGCTTGTTGCAGATTGCCGGGGCACTGGCGGGCGATTACGGGCAACTGGTGACGCAAGGCGGCAGCGTGCTTGCACAGACCGGTTTCCTGCTGCCCGGTTCGCGGGCCCAGGAAAGCGAAGCCGACGTGGTCGGCCAACGGCTGATGGCACAAGCCGGTTTCGACCCGGCCCAGGCCGTCAACCTATGGCAGAACATGATGGCCGCCAGCGGTGCGCGGTCGCCGCAATGGCTTTCCACCCATCCGGACCCGGCCAACCGCATCCGCGAATTGCAGCGTGACGTCCCGGCGTTGGAACCGGTCTATCGGCAGGCGCGGCAAGCCGGCAAGGCGCCGCGTTGCGGGTGAGCCCGCTGATGTTGTTCAGCTGCCGGACAGTGACGCACCACACCATTGCAAGTGATTTCTCCGTAAAAAAATTTCTGTTACGTTTGCCGGCTCAAATTTTCCCCGCCCGTCCGTTTCCAGCACCGCTCTGGCGGTTCATCGAGGTGACCCAATGATTTCCCGCAGCCACAAGCAAGCCCTGCTTTCCGTCCTCATCGCAACCGTGCTCGGTGGCGTTGTGGTCGCCGATGCCGCGGCCCAGTCGCGTTCGGCCGATCGTGGGGGCGAGCGCCGTGGCGGCTCTTCGGCCAAGGCCGAGGTACGGTACCCGGAAGCGACCCGCACCGAGCCCAAGGGCAAGGCGTCCTCGAAGATGGGCAGCAAGCTGCAGAAGCTGTTTGCCGCCTACAACAAGGACGACTACGAGCAGACCCGCACCTTGGCCGATGAAATCATTGCCGCGGCTGACGCCAATGATTACGACCGCGCCGTCGCCAACCAGCTTGGTTCGCAGGCCGCTTACAACCTCGACGACAACGTCGCCACCATCGAGTACCTCAAGCGCGCCATCGCGCTGGACCAGCTGGACAACAATGGCCATTTCCAGGCGATGGTGATGCTGGCGCAGTTGCAGTTGCAGGAAGAGCAGTACGCTGAAGGTTTGGCCAACCTCGACAAGTATTTCGCCGAGTCCAAGTCGCACAAGCCCGAGGAAATGGTCATCAAGGGCCAGGCCCTGTACCAGACCGAGAAGTATGCCGAGGCTATCCCGGTGCTGAAGGCTGCCATTGCCGCCGCCAGCGAACCGAAGGACAGCTGGAGTCAGTTGCTGATGGCGTCCTACGCCGAAGCCGGCCAGTACGCCGAAGCGGTGAAGGAAGCCGAGGCGCTGGCCGCCAAGAACCCGGCAGACAAGAAGACCCAGATCAATCTCGCCAGCATGTACATGCAGGCCGACCAGATGGACCAGGCCGCCGCGGTGATGGACAAGCTGCGCGCGTCCGGGCAGCTCACCGAAGAGCGCGAGTACAAGCAGCTGTACTCGATCTACGCCAACACCGAGAACAAGGAAAAGGACGTCATCGCGGTGATCAACGAGGGCTTGTCCAAGGGCATCCTCAAGCCTGATTATCAGGTCTATCTGGCACTGGCGCAGTCGTACTACTACAGTGACCAGATCCCGCAGGCGATCGAAGCGTGGCAGAAGGCCGCCCCGCTTTCCCCCAACGGCGAAACCTACCTCAACCTGGCACGTGTCCTGCATTCCGAAGGCCGTATCCCCGAAGCCAAGCAGGCTGCCCGCGCGGCTCTGGCCAAGGGCGGTTTGAAGAACTCGGCTGATGCGAACAAGATCATCAACCTGAAGTAAGTACGAATAACGCCTGAACCCTGCATACGTGGTGCGCAGTCGGTCAGGATTGGTATAAGCTTGGAGGTTCCTGCGGTGTCATGCACCGCTGAATCAGGGGCGGCGGAAACGCCGGCCCGGCCCCACTAACGAGTTCTTGGCGCATGACGGAACAACTGGTTTTCCACCACAGGTATGACGGCGAGAAGGAAACGGGCCTGAGCTGGCCCCGCATCGTCGGCATCGCCTTCGTAATCGCACTGCATCTGGCAGCCCTGATGATGCTCCTTATCCCGGCCGTGGCCCCGAAGGCCGCCAAGGAAAAGGAACGCAACGTCATGGTGACGCTGGTGGATGCCCCGCCGCCGCCGCCGCCGCCACCACCACCGCCGCCGCCGCAGGACACCCCGCCGCCGCCGGTGAAGAATCTGGCGCCGCCGAAGGCCTCGCCGCTGCCGCCGCCGCCGGAAGCCCCGGTGGTCAATGTCCCGACCCCGCGTGAAGCGGACATCGTGGTGCCGCCGTCACCGCCGGCCCCGCCGTCGCCGCCGGTCGATATTCAGGCCAGCGTCGATATCTCGTCCAAGAACATGAACCCGCCGAAGTACCCGCCGGCCGCCTTCCGCGCCGGTATCCAGGGCGAGGTCATCCTGATCATTGATGTCGATGCCAGCGGCAACGTCACCAATGTCGCCGTCGAGAAGTCCAGCCGCAACCGCGATCTTGATCGTGCTGCAATGGAAGCGGCACGCAAGTGGAAGTTCAATCCCGCCCAGAGCGGGGGACAGAAGGCGGCTGGTCGCGTTCGCGTCCCGGTCAACTTTGCACTGAGCTGATCCATGCGACGGCCGTCGTGGCCGCCACTGGAACCGTTCGACCTAGCTACACCCTTTAACACCACACACAACAAAGGTAAGCGTCATGCTGCAGGAAATCTTCATCGCCGCTGCTGCCGGGGGCAACGCAAACAACGCTCTCTCGCAGATGGGCTTCGAGCACCTGATCCACGAAATGACCTCCAAGCCGGGTGATTTCGCCGTTTCCTGGGTCGTGCTGCTGACCCTGGTGTTCATGTCGGCCATGTCCTGGTACTGGACCGTCATCAACATCTTCCGCACCTCCCGCCTGAAGTCGGCTTCGGACCGCGTGCCGGGCCTGTTCTGGGATGCCGCCAATGCCCAGGACGCCATCCGTGCAATGGAAGAGCAGCCGGCTTCCGAGCCGTTCTCGAAGATCGCCCTGGACGCCGCCCAGGCTGCCGCCCACCACCAGCAGGCTGGTGCCGGCGAGACCCTGAGCCGTTCGGAATTCGTCGACCGCGCCCTGCGCCAGGCCGTCACCCGTGAATCCAACAAGCTGCAGGGTGGCATGATCCTGCTGGCCACCGTCGGCGCGACCGCTCCGTTCGTCGGCCTGCTCGGCACCGTGTGGGGCATCTACGGCGCGCTGATCAAGATCGGTGCGACCGGTTCGGCCTCGATCGACGCCGTCGCCGGCCCGGTGGGTGAAGCGCTGATCATGACCGCGATCGGTCTGTTCGTCGCGATCCCGGCCGTGTTCGCCTTCAACTTCTTCAGCAAGATCAACAGCGCGACCATCAGCAAGTTCGACACCTTCGCGCACGATCTGCACGACTTCTTCGCCACCGGTTCGCGCGTTCGCTGATCCGGCTGGCAAGCAAGTCCTCGCAACGATATAGACGGAGCCCGTTATGGCTTTCAGTAGTGGTAACAGCGGCGGCCCGATGGCCGACATCAACGTCACGCCCCTCGTGGACGTGATGCTGGTGCTGCTGATCATCTTCATCATCACGGCGCCCCTGATGTCCCACAAGGTCAAGGTGGAACTGCCCGAGGCCAACCTGATCATCAACCCCGACGACGCCGAAAAGCGCGCCGGGCCGATCACGGTGGCGGTCAAGGAGGACGGTTCGCTCTACTGGAATGACGAAGAAGTCACCAGGGAAACCCTGGAGTCACGCTTCGCCACCGCCGCCCAGCAGACGCCGCAGCCGCCGCTCAACCTGCGTGGTGACAAGACCACCAAGATGAAGGTCATCAATGAAGTGACCAAGATCGCGCAGGGCCAGGGCATGCTGGACGTCGGTTTCGTTGCCACCAAAGAAAAGGGGCAATAAGCGATGGCTTTCAGTAGTGGTGGAAACAAGGGCCCGATGGCCGACATCAACGTCACGCCCCTCGTGGACGTGATGTTGGTGCTGCTGATCATCTTCATCGTGACCGCGCCGATCATGACCTACCCGATCGCCGTGGATCTGCCGCAGCGGGTTATCAACCCGCCGCCGGTGACGCGCGACCCGCCGCCGCCGATCGACCTGCGCGTGGATGCGAGCAATCAGGTTTACTGGAACAACAGTCCGGTGAACGTGAACGATTTGCAGCAGAAGATGGAAGAGGAAGTACAGAAGGATCCGACCAACCAGCCGGAACTTCGCATCGATGCCAACCCGGATTCCGAGTATGAGGTCATGGCCAAGATCCTGGCCCAGGCCAAGAATGCCCAGATGAAGAAGATCGGCTTCGTGCAGTAACGCAACACCAAGTCATGACGCGACTGGAAACGCCCCCGCTTGCCGGGGGCGTTTTTTTGTCGCCGTCATCCGTGGAGGGCGCTGGGCTATCGACAAACAATGTCGGGAATCGCCCAGGCCGGCTTGGGTGCTTGGTGAAAAGGAATTCGTGGGGCGGGATAGCGCTGATCGGCAATCCGCAGTCAAGGATCAGGTGCCACGCTCGATGATTTCGAGGTAGTTCCTCACCGTGGCCTCCAGGCCGTCGTACAAGGCTTCACCGATCAACGCGTGGCCGATGGAGACTTCCAGCACGTCCGGCACCTGCGCAAGGAAGTGGCCGAGGTTGGCTTGCGACAGGTCGTGGCCGGCGTTGACGCCCAGGCCGGCGACTCGTGCACGATGTGCGGCCGTGGCGAACAGCGTGGCTGCGTCGGTATCGCCGGTGGCGAAAGCTTCGGCGTAGGGGCCGGTGTACAGCTCGATGCGGTCGGCGCCGAGTTCGGCAGCGTGGGCGATGTGCGGGTTGCCGGCATCGACGAACAGGCTGACCCGGCAGCCGTAGTCCTTCAACGCGCCGATCAGCGGCCGCAAGCGCTCGCCGTCGCGTTCGAAATCGAAGCCATGGTCGGAAGTGAGCTGGCCGTCGCCATCAGGCACCAGCGTGGCCTGCGCCGGGCGGGTCTGGTCGCATAGCGGCAGCAAGCCGGGATAGCCTGACCGCGGTGGTGCGAACGGGTTGCCCTCGATGTTGAACTCGACGTCGTGCTGGCGGGTCAGTTCGGACAGCAGCAGCACGTCGTCGGCGCGGATATGGCGCTGGTCGGGGCGCGGGTGCACGGTGATGCCATGTGCGCCAGCGCGCAGGCAGGTCATCGCCGCGCGTACCACGTCCGGGTCGCCGCCGCCGCGGGAGTTGCGCAGTACGGCGATCTTGTTGACGTTGACGCTCAGGCGGGTCATGGCTGCGGCTGTCCTTCGGACGGCGGATTGGAGGAAGCGGTGCTCGCGGAGCGCAGCTGGTCGCGCATCGCCTGCAATTCCGATGGATGCAGGGCGCGCGGTGTCGCGGTGAATGCATTGCCGACGCGGGCGATGTAAAGGCCGCGCACCCACAGCAGCGAGCAGACCAGTGCCACCAGCACTCCCAGCAGCAGCAAGCCGGCGTGGGTGGTGGTCAAGGCGAAGAAAAACGCGCCAATGGCGAACAGCAGGAACAACCAGTGCATGGGTATCTCCCGGTGAGGCGCCCAGTTTAGCGATGCAGGCCGTCGCGCGGCATGGATCAGAGCAGTGGCGAGGCCAGGCGTGCGAACGCTTCCGGCAAGCGGTGCCGCCACAGCGAACGGCTGCGCCCCGGCGAAACCTCGGTGGCCTGCTCGAACTCCTGCGCCATGATGGCTTCCAGCGCCGTGGCCAGCTTGCGGTCGTGGTAGAGCATCGACAATTCGAAGTTGAGCCGGAAGCTGCGGTGGTCGAAGTTGGCGCTGCCGACGATGCAGGTATCGTCGTCGGCGATGAAGGCCTTGGTGTGCAGCATGCGCGGGCCGTATTCATAGACTCGTACGCCGGCTTGCAGCAGTTCGTCGTAATACGAACGTGCGGCGAGGGTGACGAACAGCGAATCGCTGCGCCGCGGCACCAGCAGCCGCGTGTCCAGCCCGCCGAGCGCGGCCGAGGTCAGCGCCATGCGCGCGGCTTCGCCCGGGACGAAGTACGGCGTCACCAGCCAGACCCGGCGGCTGGCTTCGTGGATGGCCGCCACGTGCATGCGGTGGATGGCTTCCCACGAGGAATCCGGGCCGGAAATCAGTACTTGGGCCTGGATCGCGCCGTCGGCATGGCTGGGCATCCGCGGCGGGAACAGGTCCTCGCGGTCGAAGTGCTCCGTGCCCTGCCCGCTGGCGTAGAGCCAGTCTTCCAGGAACACCAGTTGCAGGCTGCGCACGACGTGGCCGGTGATGCGCATGTGCAGGTCGCGGTAGGCGTCCGGGCGACGGCTCTCGTCCTCGGTGTCGGTGATGTTGATGCCGCCGGTGAATGCCAGCGCGCCATCGACCACCACCAGCTTGCGGTGGGTGCGCAGGTTCAGCCACGGCCGCTTGAACGGCTTGAGCAACTGCCGTGGATGGAACCACGCGACCTCAGCGCCGGCGGCGAGCAGCGGTTGCAGGAAGCGGCGCTTGATCTTCGATGAGCCCACCGCGTCCAGCAGCAGGCGCACCTTTACCCCGGCTTTGGCGCGTTCGATCAGCGCGTCGCGCAGCGCGGTGCCGGCATGGTCCGGTTCGAAGATGTAGTACTCCAGATTGACGTGGCGCCGTGCCGCAGCCACCGCATCGAGGATCGCGGCGTAAGTGGCCGCACCATCGACCAACCATTCGACCGCAGTGGCGCTGCTGGGCGGCAAACCGGTGGTGGCCTGACCGAGGCGGACCAGCTCGGTGCATTTGACGTCGGGCGGGCAGACCATGCTGTAGGCCTCCATGCCCTCGCGCGAGCGCCCGCGCCGCAGCCGCTGGCGGACGATGCGCTGTGGCCCGAACAGGTAGAACACGAACAAACCCAGATACGGCAGCGCCGCCAACGACAGGATCCAACTCAGCGTCGCCACCGGCTCGCGCTTTTGCAGCGCGATGTAGCACGTCAGCAGCAACAGGTAGGCCACGTAGGCGGCCGTCAGAATCTGCGCCAGATGCGGGATGTCGGCCACGGTGGCCCAGAGGGTGTGCGGGAGGTCGCGCATGGCGGCGATTCTAGGCCAGTGCCGGCTGATGACGCGGTTTCAGCATGAAAGACGGCGGCGCGACGATGAACGAGCCGTCGCTGCATCTGCGACGGCGGCGCGCTAGCGTAGGCTGATGCCGACGCCAACACCGATAAAGGGCCGTGGGGCCAGCAGCCACCTGCCCGGCCGTTTTGAAACCCGCACGCATGAGGCGGTGGATGACGGTTGGGCGGCGGATGAAAGCGAGGAGTTCGCCGCGCCGCGTTTGCGCACCGACGTGCGGGTGGAAACCGCGCGCAGCATCATCAGCCGTAACAACTCGCCGGACGTGGGCTTTGACCAATCGGTGAATCCTTATCGCGGCTGCGAGCACGGCTGCTCATACTGCTTCGCGCGGCCGACACACGCCTACCTGAACCTGTCGCCGGGGCTGGATTTCGAGACGAAGATCTTCGCCAAAACCAATGCCGCCGAAGTGTTGCGCAAGGAGCTGGCCAGGCCCGGCTACGTGGTCAAACCAATCGCGCTGGGCATCAACACCGACGCCTATCAGCCGATCGAGCGCAAGCTCGGCATCACCCGCGAGCTGATCGAGGTGATGCTGGAAACCCGGCACCCGTTTTCGCTGATCACCAAGAATGCGCTGGTCGAACGCGACATCGACCTGCTGGCGCCGCTGGCCGAACAGCGCCTGGTCAGCGTGCACTTCTCGGTTACTTCTCTGGACCCGCACCTGTCGGCCAAGCTCGAACCACGCGCCTCGGCCCCGCATGCGCGACTGCGTGCGATGCGGCGTTTGCATGAGGCCGGTATTCCGACAGGGGTGATGGTTGCGCCGGTGATCCCGTGGATCAACGACGCCGAACTGGAGGCGGTGCTGGAGGCCGCACGCGAGGCGGGTGCGCGCAGTGCGGGTTACGTGTTGCTGCGCTTGCCGCATGAAGTGGCGCCGCTGTTCCGCCAGTGGTTGCAGGCGCACCATCCGCAGCGCGTCGAGCACGTGATGAGCACGATCAACCAACTGCGCGGCGGCAAGGATTACGACGCCAGCTTCGGCAAGCGCATGCGCGGTGAGGGTGTGTATGCGCAGTTGTTGTCGCGGCGTTTTGCGCTGGCCAGCAAGCGGCTGGGCTTCAATGCCTCGCGCGAGCAATGGCCGTGGCTGGATTGCAGCCGCTTCGTGCCGCCAGTGCCGCCGCGCAAGGCTTCGCCGCAGGGGGAGTTATTTTGAAGCCAGGAACGAGCGAAGAGGAACGAGAGGAAGCAAAAGCTCACTCTCTTGCTTTCACTCGTTCCTCGCCAAGAGCCTCATGCGGGGCAAGCCCCGTATCTACGAAGGCAAGTGCTGCGCGTTGCTCCTGCCCTCACTTGTTCCTAGCTTCATCGTGCTCGTGGTGGTAGCGGGTGGCTTCGGCCACTTCGTTGCATGAGCCGAGGAACACCGGGACGCGCTGGTGCAGCTGGGTCGGCTGGAGGTCGAGGATGCGCTCGCGGCCGTTGGTCGCCGCGCCGCCGGCCTGCTCGACCAGCAGCGACATCGGGTTGGCTTCGTACATCAGGCGCAGCTTGCCGGCCTTGGACGGATCCTTCTTGTCCCACGGGTAGATGAAGATGCCGCCGCGGGTCAGGATGCGGTGCACGTCGGCCACCATCGAGGCGATCCAGCGCATGTTGAAGTCCTTGCCGCGCACGCCGTCCTTGCCGGCCAGCAGATCGGCCACATAGCCCTGCATCGGCGCTTCCCAATGGCGCTGGTTGGACATGTTGATGGCGAATTCCCTGGTGTCCGCCGGCACCTGCATGCCGCGCTGGGTCAGCACGAATTCGCCGGTTTCGCGGTCCAGGGTGAAGGCGTGGGTGCCATGGCCGACGGTCAGGACCAGCATGGTGCTGGGCCCGTAGATGCAGTAACCGGCCGCCACCTGCTGGGTGCCCGGCTGCAGGAAATGCGCGTCGCCCGGTTGCTCGATGCCGGCCGGTGCGCGCAGCACCGAGAAGATGGTGCCGACCGAAACGTTGACGTCGATGTTGGAACTGCCGTCCAGCGGGTCGAACAGCAGCAGGAAATCGCCCTGCGGGTATTCGGAAGGCACCGGCTGGCTGTGATCCATTTCCTCCGAGGCGCAGGCGGCCAGGTGGCCGCCCCAGGCATTGGCTTCGAGCAGGATTTCGTTGGACAGCACGTCCAGCTTCTTCTGCGCCTCGCCCTGCACGTTGCCGGTGCCGGCGTCGCCGAGCACGCCGCCCAGCGCACCCTTGCTCACCGCGATCGAGATGCTGGTGCAGGCGCGGGCGACCACCGCCACCAGCTGGCGCAGGTCGGCATTGATGCGGCCGGCGTGCTGTTCTTCGATCAGGTAGCGGGTCAGCGAGGTGCGGGACATGGCGGGCGCCTTCGGAAAAGGGCCGCCATTGTCGCGGGTTGCCCGGGTTTTTGCGAACGTGGGACAGGATATGTCCCGAAGGGACAAGGGCTGGGCAGGAAAGCAGCTTGCTGCGCGATGAGGCTTTACCGGTAGAGCTTCATCGCGCAGCAAGCTGCGCTCCTGCCGTAGAGAGGTGGGAACGAAAAAGCCCGGAATCGCTCCCGGGCTTTTCGTTGTGGCGCTGCGGCGGAGATCAGCCGCGGCTGACCTCGTAAACCGCCTTGGCCACGTAGTCCAGCTTGTTCTGGCTCAACGCAGCCACGCAGATGCGGCCGGTGCCGACGGCGTAGATGCCGTAGTCGTCGCGCAGCCGGTCCACCTGCGCCTTGCTCAGGCCCGAGTACGAGAACATGCCGGCCTGCTGCTGGATGAAGCCGAACTCCGGCGCGCCGAGGGCGGCCAGCTTCTGCACCATGCCGGCGCGCAGGGCGTGGATGCGCTCGCGCATTTCGGTCAGCTCCGCTTCCCACAGGCCGCGCAGTTCGGCGCTGCCCAGCACGCCGGCGACCAGTGCCGCGCCGTGGGTGGAGGGGCTGGAATAGATGGTGCGCACGATGCGCTTGACCTGCGATTGCACGGCCTTGGTCGAAGCCGCATCCGGGCCCACCACCGACAGTGCGCCCACGCGCTCGCCATACAGCGAGAACGACTTGGAGTAGGAGTTGGCGACGATGAAGCTGTCAATGCCGGCCTCGGCGACGATGCGCACGGCTTGGCCATCCTGCTCGATGCCCTTGTCGAAGCCCTGGTAGGCCATGTCGATGAACGGGAACAGCTGGCGCTCCTTCAACAGCGCCGCCACCTGCTTCCACTGTTCGGCAGTCAGATCCGCGCCGGTCGGGTTGTGGCAGCAGGCGTGCAGCAGCACCACGGTACCCGGTTGCCGCTTTTGCAGGTCGGCGAGCATGCCGGCGAAATCCAGGCCGTGGCTGGCGTTGTCGAAATAGGTGTAATCGACCACGTCGAAACCGGCAGCGGCGAATACCGCACGGTGGTTTTCCCAGCTCGGGTTGCTGATGGCCACGGTGGCGTGCGGCAGCAGCTTCTTCAGCAAATCTGCGCCAACGCGCAGCGCGCCGCTGCCGCCGATGGTCTGGGTGGTGGCGACGCGGCCGGCGGCGAGCAGCTCGGAGCCTTCGCCGAACACCAGCTTCTGCGTGGCCTGGGTGTAGGCCGGCAGGCCGTCGATCGGCAGGTAGCCGCGCGGCTTGGCCTCGGCGGCCAGTTGCTGCTCGATCTGCTTGACCGCGCGCAGCAGCGGGATGCGGCCGCTTTCGTCGTAGTAGATGCCGACGCCAAGGTTGACCTTGGTGGTGCGGCTGTCGGCGTTGTAAGCCTCGGTCAGACCCAGGATCGGGTCGCCGGGAACCAGTTCCACGTTTGCAAAGAAGGACACGGCGGTACTCGTAACAGTGGCGGGAGAGGAAGGAATGGCCGCGCTGTGCGGCCAAACCAGCCAATCGTAACAGGGCCGGGGGCTTGCGGCGGCAGGGTTTCAGGCGGAACTGCCGGCACGCGGTGCGGTGGCTGCCGGTGATCGGGGATGATGCGGGCATGAAGCGAAGCGAGTGGCTTTTTTCCGGCATTGGCCTGGTGCTGGTGCTGGCGTTGCCGGCGGCGGCGGCCGAGCCGGCGCGGTTGGATGCGGTGCAGGTGCAGGCGGCGCGGGTGCGCGCGGTCGATGATTTCGACCTGCCTGCGTCGTTGGCGGTCGTCGGCGTGGGGGAGGACGGCAACGGCCGTGGCGCGCTGGTGTCCGAGGCGCTGGCCGGCGTGCCGGGGCTGCTGGCGCGCGAGCGGCAGAACCTGGCGCAGGACACGCAGTTGTCGATCCGCGGTTTCGGCGCGCGTTCCACCTTCGGCGTACGCGGCGTGCGCCTGCTGGCCGATGGCGTGCCGGCGAGCATGCCCGACGGCCAGGGCCAGTTGTCGCACTTCAACCTGCTCGGTGCCGAGCGCATCGAGGTACTGCGCGGGCCGTTCTCGGCGCTGTACGGCAATTCCTCCGGCGGCGTGGTGCAGCTATGGAGCGCCGACGGCCAGCGCGGCGACCCGTGGCGGCTGCGCGTGGCCCGTGGCAGCGACGGCAGCGACAGCTTCGGCGTGCAGCTCAAGGGGCAGGCGGCGGCGATGCGCTACAACGTCGCCGCCAACCATTACCGCAGCGATGGCTGGCGCGGACACAGTGCGGCCCGGCGCGAATCGCTCAATGCGCGGCTGGGTTTCGACTTGGCACCGGGGCAGCGGCTGGATCTGCTGTTCAACGTGCTGGAAGCGCCGCAGGCGCAGGATCCGCTGGGCCTGAGCCGCGAGCAGGTGCGCGCCGACCCGCGCCAAGCCACTGCCGTCGCCACCCAGTACGACACCCGCAAGTCGGTGCGGCAGGCGCAGGCGGGCGTGACCTATGCGCTGGAACAGGAGCGCCAGACGTGGCGGCTGATGGCCTATGCGGGGCAGCGTTCGGTCGAACAATTTCTCGCCATTCCGCCGGCGGCGCAGGCCAACCCGCTGCACGCGGGCGGGGTGATCGACCTCGATGGCGGCTACGGTGGCGTGGACGCGCGCTGGGCCTGGCATGGCGAACTGGCCGGCCAGCCGCTGGAATTGGTGCTTGGTGCCAACGCCGACCGCCAGCGGCAGCACCGCCGCGGTTACGAGAACTTCGCTGGCGATGCGCTGGGCAGCAAGGGCCGGCTGCGCCGCGACCAGCATGACCGCGTCGGCAACGTCGATCAGTTCGCGCAGGCCTGGTGGCGGGTCGGCGCGCGCTGGTCGCTGCTGGCCGGGGCGCGCCACAGCCGCGTGCGCTTTGCGTCCGACGACCACTACGTCAGCGCCGCCAACCCCGACGACAGCGGCCGCCGCGCCTATTCAGCCACCACGCCGGTGGCCGGGCTGGTGTTCCACGCCGGCGACGACCTGCGCCTGTACGCCTCGGCCGGGCGCGGCTTCGAGACACCGACCTTCAACGAGCTGGGGTATCGCGCCGACGGCGGCGCCGGGCTGGCGCTGGACCTGTCCCCGGCGCTCAGCCGCAGCCACGAGCTTGGCGGCAAGTGGCGCACGCAGGGCGGCGCGCGGCTGGAACTGGCGCTGTTCCGCGCCGACACCGACGACGAACTGGCGGTAGCGGCCAACGCCGGCGGCCGCAGCAGCTACCGCAACATTGGCGCGACCCGCCGCCAGGGGGCCGAACTGGGCTGGTTGCAGCCCCTCGGCGAAACCCAGCAACTGCAACTGGCCTGGAGCTGGTTGCAGGCCACCGTGCGCGAGGGCTACCTGACCTGCACCGGCCTGCCCGCGCCCTGCGCCACGCCGCGCAACCTGGTGGTGGCCGGCACCGCGCTGCCGGGCGTACCGCGCCAGCAACTGTTCGCGCGCTGGCATTGGCAACCGGGGCCGTGGCAACTGGCGGTCGAAACCGTGGCCGCCACCGCCACCCCCGTCAGTGATCTCGGCGATGCCCGCGCACCGGGTTATGGCCTGCTGAACGTGGAGGCCGCGCGCCAATGGCCCACCGCGCGCGGCCCGCTGCGCCTGTTCGCGCGCGTGGACAACCTGCTGGACCGGCGCTACATCGGCTCGGTCATCGTCAACGACGGCAACCAGCGTTATTACGAACCGGGACCGGGCCGCGGCTGGACGCTGGGCCTGCAATGGCAGTGGGCGCGGTAAGAGCCAGGAACGAATGGAGAGGAACGAGGAACGAGTGAAAGCACAGCTGCAGGTCGGGGTTACATCTCCGATGCACGGCGCAGGGTGGACATGGCACGTCGGGGGCGTAGCCCCGACCTACGAGATTCAAGCATTCCCGCAGGTGCCGGGCTTGCCCGGCACGGGGCCGTACCGGGAAAGCCCCATGCGGGGCGAGTCCCGCATCCACAGTTGCCGCTGTCTCAGCCGGGCAATACCGCCGCTTCGCGTGCCAGCCGCTCGATGCCGACCCAGTCGCGGGCGTGCAGCAGCTCGCGCGTGGTCAGCCACGAGCCGCCCACGCACAGCACGTTGGGCAGGTGCAGGAACTGCGCGGCAGTCTGCGCGCTGATGCCGCCGGTCGGGCAGAAGCGCACGTCGCCGAACGGGCCGTTCCATGCCGACAGCATCGCCGCGCCGCCGGCCTGCACCGCCGGAAAGAACTTGAAGGTGTCCAGTCCCTGCTCCAGCCCGTGCATCAGCTCGGACGAGGTGGCCACGCCGGGCAGGAACGGCAGGCCAGTGTCGCGCGCGGCAGCAAAGAGCCGCTCGGTCGCGCCCGGCGATACCGCAAAGCGCCCGCCGATGGCCTGCACCTGCTCCATCTGCCGCGCGTCGAGCACGGTGCCGGCGCCAACCACCGCATCCGGCACCGCTTCGACCATCGCCTTGATCGCATCCATCGCGCAGGCGGTGCGCAGCGTCACTTCGATGACCGGCAGGCCGCCGCGAAACAAGGCCTGCGCCACCTGCACCGCGTCATCGACGTTTTCCGGCGTGAACACCGGGATCACCGGCGCCAGCTTGAGCATGGCGCGCACGCGCGGGTCAGCGCCGGACATCGAATTTTCCTTCGCCCACCAGGGCCAGCACGTCGGCGACGCCAACCGGGTTGAAATCGCCGGGAATGGAATGTTTCAGGCAGCCGGCGGCCAGCCCGAAACGGATCGTCGCCTCGCTGTCGAAGCCTTCGATCAGGCCGTGCAGCACGCCGGCGGCGAACGCGTCGCCGCCGCCGATGCGGTCGATGATGTCGGTCAATTCTTCTTGCGGCGCAACGGCGCGGGTGCCGTCGCGGCCGAGCAGCATCGCGCCCAGCGAATGGTGGCCGACGCTGTGCGCCGTGCGCTGGGTGCAGGCCAGGTACTGCAAGCGTGGGAAGGCGGCGAACGCCATCGCCGCCGCCGCATCCACGCGCGCCTGCGCATCGGCCTGCGGGAATTCGCCGCCCAGCACCACGCCGATGTCGCGATGGTCGGCGAACACGATGTGCGCGCAGTCGAACAGGTCGCGCAGGATCGCCTGTGCGTCGCCGCCCCAGCGCTCCCACAATTTCGGCCGGAAATTGCCGTCGAACGACACCTTGATGCCCAGCGCGCAGGCCGCGCGCGCAGCGTCCAGCGTGGCTTGCGCCGCCTCCGCGCCCAGCGCCGGGCTGACCCCGGACAGGTGCAGCCACTGCGCGCCATGCAGCAGCGCCGGCCAGTCGTAGCTGGCGGCACGCGCATTGGCGAACGCCGAATCGGCGCGGTCATAGACCACCTCGCTGGGGCGGTGGCCGGCGCCGGTGGTCAGGAAATACAGGCCCATGCGGCCCTCGCTGCGGCGCACGCGCGAGGTATCGATACCATGCCTGCGCAACTCGCCGGTCACCGCCGCGCCCAGCGGGTTGTCGGCGGCCACCGACACCATCGCCACGTCATGGCCGAAGTGCGCCAGCGACACGCCGACGTTGGCCTCGGCGCCGCCGCAATGCACGTCCAGGGCGGGCGTTTGCAGCAGCAGTTGGTGGCCGGGCGCGCCGAGCCGCAGCAGCAGTTCGCCGAAACAGACAACACGGGCGGCAGTCATCGGGGCTCCTGTCGGATGGGGGGTGGCGGGATGATGGCATGGTTTTTTGACCATCGGTGTCATATTGCATCCATGTCCGCTTTGTCCCGCCCCGGTACAGTGTCGAAGTGTCCACGGGACAATGGTTTGCGCCGTCGCCATTCACTGTTGCAGTGCAAGATGCCGGCCCCGGAAACGCCTGCTAACGTCGGTTTTGACCAGCGGTGTCATTCACTGTCTGGAAGGTACGTTCCGCACGCTTACGTGCAACCGCGCATGCAGACCTTTGGAGAGGGGGAAACACATGTATCCACGCACCAAGCAAAAAAAGACACCGGTTACCTTGTTGGCGATGTCGATCAGCCTGGCCCTGGCCGGCACCGCCGCCGCGCAGGACGCCGGCACCGCCGCGACCGAACTGGACACGGTGACCGTCACCGGTTACCGCGCCAGCGTCGAGAAGGCGCTGGACATCAAGCGCGGCGAGGCCGGCATGGTCGATGCCGTCGTCGCCGAGGACATCGGCAAGTTCCCGGACAGCAACCTGGCCGAATCGCTGCAACGCATCCCCGGCGTGGTCATCACCCGTGATGGCGGCGAAGGTCGGCAGATCACCGTGCGTGGCCTCGGCCCGGATTTCACCCGCGTGCGCATCAACGGCATGGAGGCGCTGAGCACCGTCGGCAGCAGCGACGGTCAGGGCGGCACCAACCGTAGCCGCGGCTTCGACTTCAACGTGTTCGCCTCGGACCTGTTCTCGCAGCTGATCGCGCGCAAGACCGCCTCGGCCGATGTCGAGGAGGGTTCGCTTGGCGCGACCGTCGATCTGCGCACCGCGCGCCCGTTCGACTATGACGGGCTGACCATCGTCGGCAACGTGCAGGGCGCCTACAACGATGCCTCCGAGTCGGCGATGCCGCGCTTCGCCGGCCTGATCGCCAACAGCTGGGCCGACGGCAAGCTCGGTGCGCTGCTGTCGGTGGCCTATTCCGAGCGCAAGACGGTCGAGGAAGGCACCGGCACCGTGCGCTGGGCCGGCGGCACCACCAATGGCGGCTTCAATGCCAATTCCGCATTCAAGGATGCGTTGCGGGCCGACGTGTATGCGCCGCGTTTCCCGCGCTACACGCTGATGGAGCACGACCAGAAGCGCCTGGGCGTGACCGGCTCGCTGCAGTTCAAGCCCAGCGACCGCACCACCTTCAGCCTGGACGCGCTGTACTCGAAGATCGACGCCAAGCGCGACGAGAAGTACATCGAGGCCAACGGCCTGAGCAAGTCCGACGCGCTGGGCAAGCGCGAGATCCTGGTCAACGCCGGCGAAGTGCGCAACGGCGCGCTGGTGTATGCGCAGATGGACAACGTCGATATCCGCGCCGAGAACCGCCATGACGAGTGGAGCACGGATTTCCACCAGGTCAGCCTCGACGGCGAGCACAAGCTGACCGACAGCTTCACCCTCAGCGGCAGGGTCGGTACCTCGCGGTCCAAGCATGACAACCCGGTCCAGGCGACCATCATGATGGACAAGCTCAACGTCAAGGGCTACAGCTACGACTACCGTGGCAACGCCAACAAGCCGGTGTTCGACTACGGTGTCAGCCCCACCGACCCGAATGGCTGGACCCTGTCCACCATCCGCCTGCGCCAGAACTACGTGACCAACGAGTTCCACAACGGCGAACTGGATTTCGCGTGGGTGGTCGGCCCGTCGTTCACGCTGAGCGGCGGCGTGCAGGCCAAGAACTACAGCTTCGACTCGATGGAGCGCCGCCGTACGGCGAATGAGTCCGCCGCGGCCTCGCTGCCCAATTTCAGCACCGGCAACAAGATCGTACCGGCCGACATGACCGAACTGGCCAGCCTCAGCGGCCTGGCCGGTTCGCCGGGCAAGTGGGTGGTCCCGAACTTCGGCGCCATCGCCGACATGTTCGGTGTTCTCAGCGGCGAGGGCATCTACGCGCTGAGCGACTATGCCGCCAGCATGCGCGGCGTCGAGGAGCAGGACCGCAGCGGCTGGCTGATGGGCAAGTTCTCCACCGAGATCGGCTCGATCCCGTTGTACGGCAACTTCGGCGTGCGCCATGTCAGGACCAAGCAGACCTCCTCGGGCGTCGCCACCGCCAGCGGCACCCCGGTGGCAGCCACCGTGACCCGCGAATACAACGACACCCTGCCGTCGCTGAACGTGGTGGCCGAAATCACCCCGGACTTCCTGGTGCGTTTCGCCGCGGCCAAGGTGATGTCGCGCCCGGGCCTGGGCAGCCTGACCCCGGGCGTGACGGTCAACGTCAGCGGCAGCGCCAGGACGGTCAGCGGCGGCAACCCGATGCTCGATCCGGTGCGCGCCAAGAGCTACGACCTGGGCTTCGAGTGGTACCTGGACGAAGGCGCGATGCTCGGCGCGACGCTGTTCTACAAGGACATCGGCAGCTACATCCAGAACACCAAGGAAACCCGGATCTATGCCGACAGCGGTCTGCCGGCCAGCCTGCTGGACAACCTCAACGCCAGCGTCACCGATGAGTTCACCTTCACCGTGCCGATCAACACCCCGGGCGGCAAGCTGCAGGGCGTGGAGCTGAACTACGTGCAGCCGTTCACCTTCCTGCCGGGCTTCTGGAGCAACTTCGGCACGCAACTGAACTACACCTACGTCGATTCGGACATCCAGTACCTGCTGTCTTCCGGCGCCGCCGCGCAGAAGGCGGCGATGACCGGTCAGTCCAAGAACTCGTGGAATGCCACCCTGTTCTACGAAGGCCCCCGCTTCTCCGGTCGCGTTTCGGCGACCAATCGCAACGACTACCTGATCGCGGTGCCAGGCCAGGAAAGCGGCTTCAACAGTGCGGCCAACGGCGTGCATGGGCAGAGCGGCACCACCATCGTCGATGCCTCGCTGCACTACCGCATCAACGAGCGGCTGGAACTCAGCCTCGAAGGCGCGAACCTGACCAACGAGGCGCAGGAGTCGTGGGTGGCCAACCCGTCGGTGGCGTTGCCGCTGGAGTACAGCCAGACCGGCCGCACCTACACCGTGGGCCTGCGCTACAAGTTCTGACCGGAGTGCCGCCGCGGAGTTGGGCCGGTTTCTCTCACCGGCCCGGCTCCGCACCTTGCCTCCCGCACGCGGCTGCGTGCCTGTGGCACCCTGCCCCACCGGGCACCGTGCCATCTCCCTTCACGAATCGAACCTCCTGTTGGAGAGGAACCCAACCCATGGATTACTCCCGTTTCGCTGGAAAGACACCGGTTACCCTGTTGGCTGCGGCCATCGCCACCGCCCTGCTCACGCCAGCTGCCTTTGCACAAAGCGCGCAGCAAAGCACTGCCGCTACTGAGCTTGATGCGGTCACCGTTACCGGCTACCGCCAGAGCCTGCAGAAGTCGCTGGATGAAAAGCGCTATACCACCGAACAGGTGGATGCGATCTTCGCCGAAGACATCGGCAAGTTCCCCGACGCCAACCTGGCCGAGTCGATGCAGCGCATCGCCGGCGTGTCGATCGACCGCGAAGGCGGCGAAGGCCAGCGCATTTCGATTCGCGGCCTCGGCTCAGATTTCACCCGCGTGCGTTTGAACGGTTTGGAAGCGCTCGCCACCGCCGGCACCGGCACCGGCGGCGTCAACCGCAGCCGTGGTTTTGACTTCAACACTTTCGCCTCTGAATTGTTTAGCCAAGTAAAGGTCAACAAGACCCAATCGGCGCAGATGGACGAAGGCTCGCTGGGTTCCACCGTGGATTTGCGTGGCTCGCGCCCGTTCGATTTCGGCGGCTTCCGCGCCGCCGCCAGTGCGCAGGTCGGCTACGGTGAGATGGCCGAGGAATTCGACCCGCGCGTCTCCGCGCTGGTGTCCAACACGTGGAACGACGGCCGCGTGGGCGCGCTGCTGTCGGCCTCGTACAGCAAACGCAACGTGTTCGAGGAAGGCTACAACCCGGTGCGCTGGGAGCAGGGCAGCAGCACCGGTGGCTTCTGCTCGCCGCTGGGTTACAGCCCGCAGAACCCGGCCAATTCTTCGACCAATACCACTTACGGCATCAACGCGGCCAACTGTGGCGTGGGCCTGCCGCGCCCGGCCAACACGGCGGAGAACGTGGCCGCCTACCAGACCGCGATGAATGCGTGGATCCCGCGCTACCCGCGCTATGTGCGCACCGCCAGCGAAATCGAGCGCTTGGGCGTCACCGGCGCGCTGCAATGGCGCGCCAGCGACGACACCCTGATCAGCTTCGACGCGATGTATTCGGAACTGAGCAAGAACCAGCGCGAAGATTCGCTGGGCGCCAACTTGCACCGCAACGCGCAGACCGGCGGCAAGACCCAGATCGCGGTGCGCGAGGCGCAGGTGGACGCCGATGGCCGGCTGACCTACGGCGTGTTCGACAATGTGGATTTCCGCACCGAAGCCACCAATATCCAGGAGTCCACCAAATTCCAGCAATACAGCCTGTCGCTGGAACACCACGTCAACGACGCGGTGCGCGTGGACGCGCAGTTGGGCCATTCCAGTTCCAACTACGAGCGCCCGGTGTTCTCGCTGGTCAGCTTCGACAACAGCAACCTCGACGGCTTCGTGCTCGACCTGCGCAACGGCAAGGTGCCGAGCATGAGCTTCCCGTTCAACCTCAATGACGCCTCGGCATGGCAGTGGCTGGGCTATGGCGCGGTGCCGACCAATGCCGCCGGTGCGCAGCTGGGCTCGAACATCAGCGAAGTGCGGCTCAACCCGAGCTATGTCGATAACAGCTTCGACACCGCCAAGATAGACCTGCAATTCGATCTCGCCCCCGGCTACACCTTGCGCGGCGGTTTGGCGTTCAAAAACTACGACATGACCAGCGAGGAATACCGCCACATCAGCTACGGCCGTCCGGCGCAGCTGTTGCCCAATGGCGTGGGCGTGGGTGATTTGAGCAGCACGTTGAGCGGCTTTGGCGACAACCTTTCTGGTGTGCCGAGCGGTTGGTTGATTCCCGATTTCGGCAAGGTGGCCGAACTGCTCGACATCTATTGCAACTGCAATAGCGGCCTGACCGGCGGCGATTACCGCTTGGCCAGCGTGGGCCATTACGGCGCGTCGAACAACAATTTCGAAGTCAACGAAAAGAGCCTCGGCACTTACCTGCAACTGGATTTCAACACCGAACTATGGAACCGCGCGTTCCGCGGCAACCTCGGCGTGCGCGTGGTGGACACGCAGATCAGCGCCTCCGGTTGGGCGCCATGCACCGCTTCCAACGCGGCCAACAGGTCGGCCAATTGCGAGACGTTCTTCGGCGTGGCCAGCGCCACCGCCGCGGCCGGCGACCGCTACTTCGTGCGCAGCGTGGTCAACAACGACTACCAGGACGTGCTGCCGTCGTTGAACCTGGCCTGGGACGTGGCCGACAACGTGGTGCTGCGTTTTGGCGCGGCCAAGACCATGGCACGCCCGGCGCTGCTGTACCTCTCGCCCGGCGTCAGTGGCGGCCCCACCGCCTATCAGGACGATGACCGCATTTATGCGATCAACCTCGGCAACCCGAAGCTGGAGCCGTTCCGCTCCACCAACTTCGACTTGAGTGCGGAGTGGTATTTCGCCGAAGGCGCGCTGCTGTCGGCAGCGGTGTTCCACAAGGACATCAAGAGCTACATCCAGCGCACCCGCCTGATCAGCACGTGGGAAGAGCTGGGCTACTCTCTGGATTTGCTGCCGGCCGGCTTCACCGCCGACACCCAGTTCAACGTGCAGAGCTACTACAACACCGAGGGCGGCCCGCTGAAGGGCTTTGAACTGACCTATCAGCAGCCGTTCTCGTTCCTGCCCGGCTTCTGGGGCAAGTTCGGCGTGCAGCTCAACTACACGCATGTCGAATCCACCATCAAGTACATGACCAGCACCGCGGCCAACAACAACACGACCATCGTCACCCGGGTGGTGGAGGACGACCTGATCAACCTGTCGCCGAACTCGTACAACGCCACTTTGTATTACGACGGCGACAAGTTCAGCGCCCGTGTTTCCACCAGCTACCGCGATGGTTATTTGAGCGATATTTCCACCACCCCGGTGAGCTACAAGGATTCGGTGGAGAACGTGGACTTCAACATGTCGTGGAAGGTCAACAAGAAACTGTCGGTGACGTTCGAGGCGACCAATCTGCTCGACACCCCGGACAGCCGCTACGTCGATTACGACATGAAGCTGCCCGACCGCTATACCGTCAATGGCCGCCAATACGCCCTTGGCCTGCGCTACCGGTTCTGACATGGCACGCCGGTCACGTTCCAAGTTTCCCTCCCCTGAGCGTGGCCGGCCCGCCATTGTCGGTTGGTTGTTAGTGCTGCTGCTGGCCTGTGTGCCGGCAGCAGCAACACCGATGGCGGCTACCGATGCCATCGCCGAGAACATGCTGCTGCTGCAAACCGTATCTGGCGGTTGGTCCAAGCACTACCACGGCAAAGCGGTGGATTACGGCCACAGTTTCGACGCTGCCGAACGTGCCACATTGCGCGCAGCAAACCGCGTTGACGCTGCCACTATCGACAACAAAGCGACCACGCACGAAATCACATATTTAGCCGAAGCGTATGCGCGCACCGGCAACCCCACCTACCTGCACGCCGCACGCCGGGGTGTGGACTACCTGCTGGCCGCGCAATACGCCAACGGCGGCTGGCCGCAGTACTACCCCGACCGCGCGCTATACCGCCACCAGGTCACCTACAACGACGACGCGATGGCGCGCGTGTTGAACCTGTTGCAAGACATCGCCGAAGGCAAGGGCGCACTGGCCGCGCTAACGCCGGAATACGGCGCACGCGCGCAACAAGCGCTGCAACGCGGCCTGGAGTGCGTGTTGGCCACGCAAGTGCGCATCAATGGCCGCGCCACCATTTGGGCCGCGCAATACGATGAAACCAGCCTGCAACCTGCCAAGGCGCGTGCCTATGAATTGCCATCGCTAGCCACTTCCGAATCGGTAGGTGTGCTGCGCTGGCTGATGCGGCAACCGCAACCGTCAGAGCAAACCATCAGCGCAATCGAAACCGGGCTGCACTGGTTGGCAACACATGCGCAAGCAGATGTAGCGGTGCAACGCATCGACGCACCCGAGCAAGCCAGCGGCAAGGATGTGGTGCTAGTCACCGCCCCCGGCCAACGCTTGTGGGCGCGCTTTCATAATCTGCAAGATGAGCAACCGCTGTTCGCCAACCGCGATGGTGAACAGGTGGCGAGCTTTGCCGATGTCGCCAATGAACGCCGCGTGGGTTATGCGTGGTATGGCGTGTGGCCTGAGCGGTTGTTGGTGAAAGAGTGGCCGGAGTGGACAAAAAAGCATGGGCGTGTGATGCCTGCTCTTCCCTTCTCCCTGCGGGAGAAGGTGCCCCGAAGGGGCGGATGAGGGTACGGGCGAAGCCTCGTGCAGTTGAACATTGCGAGGGTTTCGCCCCGTACCCTCACCCCAACCCCTCTCCCACAGGGAGAGGGGCCAAAAAGCAAGACCTGCAATTACAGAGAGAACGATGACTCCGACTCCCGCCTCCTTCCCCCTCGTTCTGGCCTGTGCATTGGGCCTGTCATTGCAGCCTGTACCGACACATGCGGCGAATGCCCCGCAACTGCTCTTCCACGTCTCTGCCGACCACGGCTTCACCGCCGATACCGCGCAAGGCGACGCCGTCCCCAACTTCCGCGACAAGGTGGCGTTGGTCGATAACGGTGCCTATGGCCGCGCCATCCAGTGGCAAGACGATGGTGTGTTGTCATGGAACGCACCTGGCAACATCCGCACCGAGCGCGGCACGCTGTCGTTCTTCTGGCGCGCGCGCTACGCGGTGGGCGAAGCGCCGTTCGTGATCTTCCGCGTCGGTTACGCCGACCACAGCAGTTGGGACATGGCGTGGCTGCGCATCGACTGGAACGGCCACGGCTTCGATGCCTTCGTCACCGACGCCAACCTCGCCCGCACCCGCGTTTCCTTCGCGCTGGACAAGAACCCCGCGCCCGAGCAATGGCAACACATCGCCTTCGCATGGGACGAGGACAAGGGCGTGCGCCTGTTCCTCGACGGCAGGGAAGTGGCGCGCGCCGAGACCACCGGCGACTTTGATGCCGCGCTCGACCAACTCGGCCTGGCCGGGCGGGTGATGGCCCCGTATCAGGTGCAAAGCCGCTACAACTTCCTGCGCGGCAGCGACTTCGACGAAATCCGCGTCCACGACCGGATGCTCGACGCCGACGCGGTGGCCGCGCTTGCACGTAATGCCGAACCGCGCAGCGGCGAGCCGGCCACCGCCTCGCAACGCGCGTGGTGGCACCGCTACGGCTGGGACGGCGCGCCGCCGCCGTTGCTGGCCGCGCCGGTGACGACGATCCGCAAGGTCGAGTTCGCCGACGTGAAGGACAAGAAGCAATGGATGTGGAAAGGCACCGACGGCATCGCCGAAACCACGTGGCCGGGCGTCTATAACCGCTCGCGCCTGCCGGGCCGCAACGATTATTTCCAGTTGCCGGACTGGAATACCTACGTCGAAGGCGGGCAGAACCTCGACCTGACCGTGCCCGATGGCGAAACCATCAACCGCGTCGAAATCCGCGGCGCGGCGTTCGGTGAATTGCAGGGCAGCGCCGGCAGCTTGTTCACCCGGCCGCAGGGCGTGGTGCGCAGCGTCAACACGTTCACCGCGCAAACCGGTGGCACGCTGCGCTTCGCCAACGCCGAGCAGGAAACGCCGGTACAGGAAATCTGGGGCTACCACGCCAGCGACGCCGCCGAGCCGGCAGGCACGGTCAAGCAGCGCTACCTCATCGACAGCAGTGTGCTGCCGGACTACACCAACCTTGCCACCTTGCGCGATTACATCAACGGCCGTTTCGCGCCGGCCGAGCGCAGCATGGTGATGGCACTGCCGAAGGGGGCCGGCTCGCGCAAACGCGATGCAGGCAGCCTGCCCGCGCAGCCACAGCCCATCGTGCACGTGCTGGTGCCTTCCGGCGTTGGCGATGCACCGGCGGCGCAGCCTTTGATTCGTAGCTGGGCCTACAGTTGGGAAAACATGCACCACGGCCTCGACGGCGTGGCCATCGACATCCCCGCGCTGGATTTGCCGGCCACGCATGACGGCGTGATCCCGCTGACCATCCGCATCAAGGATCCCATCTGGCCGGCGCGCGACATGATCGACGTGTCGGTGTCGGTGAAGCCGGGGCAGGCGCGCACGCTGTGGCTGGATTTGCGTGACCGCATCCTCACCGCCGACAGCCTGTGGATTTCGATTGCCTCGGCCGCGCCGGGCTTCAATGCCGCTTCGCTGGACGGTGGCGAAGTGCGGTTGGTGTTCAAGGAGCGCAAGGAGGCGACCAAGGAACACGTCGCCGACCGCTTCAACCAGGTGCGCGACAACTGGGGTTTCCTGGTCGAGGAGCACACCACCTCAAAGCGCCAGCGCCTGTACGCGCGCGTGTATGCCGACCTCAGCGATTTGCTGCGGGTCGATCCCGACCACGCGTTGGGCCGGCTGTACTGGAACTACATCAGCTACAACAGCCAGGGCCGGCCGCCGTTCGTGCAGCCGCAGCCGCCGAAGGGCGTGCCGCTGTGGGCGTTCCGGCAGGTGGAGGAACTGAAGTACGTGCGCCGCTTCGTGGACTGGTGGATCGACAACCGCCAGGTCGAATACGGCGATTTCGGCGGTGGCCTTTCCGACGACACCGACCTGACCCAGCAATGGCCGGGGCTGGCGCTGATGGGCGTGGAGCCGGAGCGCATCAACGCCTCGCTGACCGCGCTGGCCGAGGCGGTCTATAAGAACGGCATGTTCGCCAATGGCCTGAGCACCATCGAAACCGACGAACTGCACGCCTACGAGGAAGGCATCAATTCCAACAGCGCGATGCTCTACCTCAACTGGGGCGACCCGCTGACCGTGGAGCGGCTGATGGAGACGGTCAAGGCGTTCGACGAGCGCATCATCCTGCGCAACCCGCAGGGCCACCTGCTGTTCTCCAGCAACTGGTTCGGCGGCAACAAGGTGTATCGCGAGCCGAACTGGCAATGGCAGAAGCCCTACTCGTTCCCGGCGCTGCACCCGGCGTTCCTGATCGGCGAATACAACGCCGATCCCACCGGCCGCAAGCTCGTCACCGGTTTGGCCGATGCCTACCTCGCCCACGCCTACCTCGACGACAAGGGCCGCTGGGCGCTGCCGAACGAGATCAACTGGGCCACCGGCAAGACCCGCGGCGGCGAGTTGAACCAAGGCTCGGGCGGTGGCGACGTCATGCACACCTTCTGGGCGGCGTGGCGCTGGACGGGTGAGGCGCGTTACCTCAAGGCGCTGGATTACCGCGTGGCGCGTGGCGGCCCCGGCGCGTTGTCCAACCTCGGCGAGAACTTCATCGATGCACTGGGCCGCCAGCAGGATTGGGGCGGGCAACTCATGGCCGACGCCGAAAAGGGCGGCAGCGGTTTTGCCAACGTCACCGCATGGCAACTGGGCGGCGACAAGACGTATCTGGAAACCCTGCACGCCGAAGGCATCCAGGCCAAGGCCCAGCGCGAGTACATGAACACCGAGGGCCATTGGTGGAGCGACCGCGTCGAAGCGCCCAGCGAATTGCTGCAACGGCTGCGGCTGGGCGGCATCGCGCTCAAGCGCAACCAGAGCTGGCCCGGCCACACCGTGAGTTGGCGCTTCGCCCGGCCCGGTGCCGCCGAGCAGGTGGCGCTGCTGGTGCACGCACCGTCGCGCGAACGCTTCAAGGTCATCGCGTACAACCTGGGCGACACGCCGGTGGAGGCGGTGATGACTGGCTGGAACATCGCGGCGGGCAAGTGGCGCATCCGCAGCGGTACCGACCGCGATGGCGACGATGCGATCGACGGCAAGCCGCAGCTGCGCGAAGTGGCGCTGGAGCGCAGCGTCGGCACCGCGTTGCGTTTCCTGCCGAAGCAGGCGCAAGTATTCGAGTTCGAGCTGGTTGAGGCCGGTACGCCGGTGCAAACCCGCGCCGACCTCGGCATCGGCCGTGGCGATTTGCAGGTCGCTGATGGGCGCGTGCATTTGACCGTGCACAGCCTCGGCCATGTCGCCACCCGGCCCGGCCATGCGGTGGTCGAGGATGCGCGCGGCCGCGAGGTGGCGCGCGTTGCGATCCCCGCGCTGGAAGCGCCGCTGGACTTGCAACCGCGCACGGTGGTGGTGGAACTGCCGCTGCCGGCCGGTTTCGACCGCAAGGACGCCAGCGTGCGCGTGGCGCAGGACGGCGACGCGGAGGAAGTGACCCTGCTCAACAACCGCTTGCCGCTGCGCTAGCGTCTTCCCCGGCCGTAGGAGCGCACCTTGGTGCGCGACCGGGCTTTCATGCGGATCCCTCCGCCACAGCCCGCACGTCCACATCCATGTGCGGGGGGCAATGGGGGAAAGCCCCTCGCGCACCAAGGTGCGCTCCTACGAGGGCAGGTCGATCTGCATGATCTTGCTGTCGCGCCGGTACCAGCCGGGGTGTTCCGCATCCGGCTGGTACACCGTGCAATGCTCCAGCGGCCGCTGATAGACGTGCACCGAAATCGCGGTTGCTTCATCGCTGGCATTACGCAGCACGTGGTATTCGTCCGGCGGAATCAGGTTGCCGGTGCCTGCCGCGTTCGCCGGCCAGGGTAGGCAGCGGCAGGAAGCGGTGTTCCCCGCCGCGAGTTTCCAGCAGTCGGTGTGGGGTGATGTGCAGCGCGCCCTGCCACACGCCTTCCACGCACCACAGGCCGTCGTGGTCGTGCAGCGGCGTGCCCTGCCCCGGTGCCCACGTCATCGCCACGATGCTGTAGCCATGGCGCGCGCTGCGGTACAGCTCGCGGCGCGCGTAGTGGTCGGTGATGGGGGCGTGCACGCAGTCGGGCAGCACGATCAACGGGTCGGCGATGGCCTCCAGCAGCACGCGCTCGACCTGCGGCACCACCGTGGCGATGTCCGCGCTGGCAGTGGCTGCATCCAGAGCGGCCACCAGCCGGGCGCGGCCAGTGAAATCGGGGAAGCGGGCATCGGTTGCGTTTGCAATCATTCGACCAGTCTAGGGCACGGCAGTAAACATTTCGTGCGCTGTGTCCGGCATGGGGCATGTGCTGTTTGCGCGGTTGGTGGGAACCATCGCGAGCAAGCGCGTTCCCCCAAGGGCAAGGGGGCTGTCGGTTGCCTTGTGGGAGCGAGCTTGCTCGCGATGGGCTTGCCCGGGGTCTGAAAAGCATCGCGGCCAAGGCTGCTCCCACAGGGGGGCAGTTCAGCCGATCAAAACGTGCCGCGCTGGATGAACGGTGCTTGCTGGTAGAGCCGCCTTTCGCCGCCACGTGGGTCGTCTTCGAGCCGGCTGCTGTCGTCGAATACCAAGGTCTGCCGGCGTGGCAGCGCATACGGCTCCCAGCGCGGCAGGCCGGCGTGGTTGGGGTCGCCATGGCGGGCGAAGGCCAGCAGCGCGTCGCTCATCGTTGCGGCCATCTGCGTTGCGGCCTCGCTGCCACCGGTGCGTGAACCGGGTTGGCCGGTGTTGTCGAACACCAGCGGGATGTCGAGCGTGTGGTGCGCGCGCAGCCGTTCCCATTGCCCATCACGGGCGTACCAGTCCAGTTGGTAGGCCCAGGTGGGCGCGCCCTGCCGCGCGCGGGCTTCCAGTTCCTCCACCGCGCCACGCCACGAGCGGCCAGCGGTGGTGGCGGCGAAGAACACGTCCGACGGCGTGTAATGCGGGTACAGGCGGCGGTATTCGGCAATCACCGTGGCCGGCAACACGTCCACATACTGTTGCGCTTCCAGCTTCGCCGGCAGTTCGTCCCAGCCGAGATCGAAGTTGCGCGGGTCGTTGCCGAGGAAGGCGCGGGTTTCGTCGCGGGTGTTGCCAATCACCATCGGCACGTGGGCCGACTGCGCCGGGGCCTCGGGCCAGAACGGGTGCGCCGGCAGGTGCCGCCCGTCCAACACCGGGCCGAGGTAGAGCGCGGTGTTCTCCACGCGCGAAGGGTCGCGGATTTTCAGCGCTTCCAGCAGCTTTTCCAGCGGCAGGGCGCGCAAGGTTTCGGGGCTGGCCTTGAAGTGGTCGAGCACCAATTGCGCGCGTTGCGTGGCCGCGCGCGGGCCGGCGGCGGTGACTTGTTAGCCGCTCATCGTCCAGGCGCGGCGGAACAAACCCTTGGCTGCGGGCATCGCCATCAGCGTGGCGATCTCGGCGCCGCCGCCGGACTGGCCGACACTGGCCTGACGTTGCCGGCGTCACCGCCGAATTTCAGCGGCGTGTTGGTGCACCCATTGCAGTGCCTGGATCAAATCGAGCTGGCCGACGTTGCCGGGAATCGGCGAAGGCTGCGCCGCCCAACTGCGCCAGATGCAGGTAGCCGAACAGGTTGAGCCGGTGGTTGAGCGTGACCACCACCACGTCGCCGCGCCGGACAGGTTGCCGCCGTCGTACAGTGCATCGCTGCCGGAGCCGGCGTCGTACGCGCCGCCGTGGATATAGACCAGCACCGGGCGCTGGCCGCCATCGCGCAGCGCCGGCGTCCACACGTTGAGGTACAGGCAATCCTCGCTGCCCGGCCCCTCACTGCCGCCTTGCGGTGCGGATGGGCCATAAACCAGTGCATCGCGCACGCCGCGCCATGGAGTTTCCGGCAGCGCTTGTTGGAAGCGTCGCGGTGCGGTGTCGCCGCCATAAGGAATGCCGCGAAATACGTGGATGCCGTGTTCGGTCTGCCCGGCGACGCGGCCGCTGCGCAGGTGCGCGATCGGGCTGGGCAGGCCGCGTGCGGCGGCGGGCAATGCGCCGGCCAGCCCGGCAGCCAGCGTGCACAGTGCGCTGCTGCGCAGGAAGTCGCGGCGTTGCAGGTCGTGGGCGTGGTGCTCATGGCGTGGTGTCCGTGGATTGCGAGGCGATAAGTCCAACGCCAGCCGTGGCCATGCGGCGGTGGTCAGGCCCACGAGGGGGCCGCGCGTGCCGAAGCCGTGGCCGCCGTGCGGGAACACGTGCAGTTCGGCCGGCACGCCCGCGCGCAGCAGGCTCTGGTACATCAGCAGGCTGTTGCCCACCGGCACCGCCGCGTCGTCGCTGGCGTGCACGAGGAAGGTGGGCGGGGTATGGGTGCGTACCTGCGTCTGCATCGAGCAGCGCTGCTGCAGTTCCGGCGAGGGATCGGGGCCGAGCAGGCGCTCGCGCGAGCCGGGGTGGGTGTCCGGGCCGGCCATGTCGATCACCGGGTAGATCAGCAATTGGAAATCCGGCCGTGCGCTTTCATCGTCGATGGCGTCGGTGGCTGGATACACCGCTTGGTCGAAGCCATTGCCCAGCCGTGCGGCCAGATTCCCGGCGGCGGAAAACCCGATCACGCCAATACGCTGTCGGTCCAGCTCCCATTCCTCGGCGCGCGGTGGCGACTCAGCCGAACGCGCGCTGCGCATCGGCCAGCGCTGCCTCGCGGTCGTCGCGGCCCTCGCCGGTGTAGGCGGTAATGCAGCACGAACAAAGTCACGCCGCCTTGTTCGGCCAAGGCCGGCACGATGGCCGTGCCTTCCTTGTCCACCACCACGCGCTGGTGAGCCGCCACCGGGCGTGACCAGCAGCGCGGCGCCGTTGGGCCGGGCCGGCCGGTACACCGTCAGCCAAGGTTCGCTGACGTGGGTGACGTAGCGGTCCGGCAGCGCCGGGTTGCTGCTGCGTTCGACCAGTTGCAGCGGCTCCGACAAGGCTTTGTCTCCCGTGCCAATCCATTTGGCCATAGCGCGACTCGTTGTGCGCTGATGGCGGCAGGCGCGTCGTTGACGAGGGCCCGTGCCGGCGCGTGCGTGGCACCAGAAAAACGCAAACAATGCAATCAAAAACAAAGGTTTGAAGGATTTGAGTGGACACATGGAGAGCCGCGGAGGGTGGGGCCATAGCGGCAATGACGCAGTGCGTATTGCCATATGACACCGGTTTACCATA
>JAUCDH010000042.1:0-7527 GCA_034675465.1 Stenotrophomonas sp.
GGGAACGGCGACACCGGTTTTCTTGAACTCGTCGTCCTCGTAGTTGAGCACGCGGCTGCCGGCAATCAACTTCAGGTTGTCATGGAGGTTCAGGCGGGCGGCGGCGTACAGGCCGCTTTCGCGGGTGGTCTCGCCGTAATGGCCGGAATGCTGCCAAGTCGGGTAGGGAATATCGCCGTTCCAGGCGTAGTAGTCGGCCACGTTCTGGTCATAGCCAGGCTGCCGCAAGGTATCGCTTTCCCACTGCCGCTTGGAGATGCTGCCGCCCAGCACAAGCTCGTGCCTGCGTCCGAGCAGCGTGAACGGCCCGCTGGCGTAGACGTCCATGGCGTCGCTGGTGGTCTTGCCGTCGTACCAGCTCGGGCCCCAGAGGCGCACGCCGGCGCCGGTGACCGGATCGGGGTTGCCGCTGGCGGCAGCCGACAGCTTCCGCATCGTAGCCGTTGATCTGGTGGTTCAACTGCAGCTTGGTCACCCATTCGTTGTCGAAAGTATGCTCCAGCGTGGCGAACACAGTGCGCGAATACTGGTTCCAGCCGCTCCAGCGTGCGCCGTTGTTGAACGAACGCGGCATGGTGTTGAAGTTGCCGTTGGCGTCGTAGATAGGAATGCCGCCCCAGGTGCTGCCCTTGGGGTCGCTGTCCTGCCAGTCGGCCCCCACGGTCAGCAGCGTGGCGGGCGTCAGATCGGCTTCGACAATGCCGTAGAGCACACCGGTCTTGCGCTGGTAGTGGTCCAGGTGCGATTGCCTGTCCTGATAGGCAACCACGGCCCGGCCGCGCACGCTGCCGCTTTCGTTGAGAGCGCCGCTGAAATCCAGTTGGGTGCGGTAGTTCTGCCACGAACCGATGCCCAGCGAGGCGCTGCCCTGGAATTCCCGCGTGGGTTTCTTGCGGATCAGGTTGATCGTCGCACCCGGATCGCCGCTGCCCGTCAACAGGCCGGCGGCGCCCTTGAGCACCTCCACACGGTCGTAGATCGCCATGTCGGTCAGGGTGTGCCCGGCCGAATAGGCCGAGTCACGCAGCATCGGAATGCCGTCGTACTGGAAGTTCTGGATCGCAAAGCCGCGTGCGTAGTACTGGGTGCGCTCGCTGTCATAGGTGACGATACTCACGCCCGGCGTGTGTTCCATCACGCGGTCGATCGAGGTGAGATTGAAGTCGTCCATCTCCTGGCGCGTGACCACGCTGACCGACTGCGGCGTCTCGCGCGGCGTGAGCACCAGCCGCGTGGCAGTGGCGATGGCGCCGGGCGTGTAGCTGCCCGTGCCTTCGGTGATTTCACCAAGCTGGTTCGACACCACCCGAACCTCGCCCAGCATCGCCTCGCCAGACGCGGACTGCTGCACGGTCAGCGTGCCGTCCCGCACCTGGCCGTACAGGCCACTACCTTCCAGTAGCGCATCCAGCGCCTGGCGCAGCGGCAGCTCGCCGCGCATGGCCGGTGCCTGGCGCTGCGCCGCCAGCCCCGGCTGGAACACCAGTTGCAACCCAGCTTGGCGGGCAAACTGGTCCAGCGCACCGGCCAGCGGCTGCGCGGCGATGTCGAAGCGCACCACCGGTACCGGGGCGCCCGCCTGGGCCATGGCCGCCGGCAGCGGCAAGGCCAGACCCAGGCACAGCGCAGCCTGGGCCAGCGGCGTGCGACGGAAGCGGGAAAAGAGCGGAAGCATGAGGTCGTCCTTTGCGTCAGTGATGAGGTCAATCCATCGGGATCACTGTCTGGACGCTTGTCCACCATTCAACCCTGAAAAAAAGTTGTCGTGGGTTGAATGGTGTACGCTTGCCCACCGCTATTGATGGTTCAAGGTTACAAAAATTTGTGTCGGAGGTTGCTGTCATGACTGCCAGAGATACTGAATCAGCCCTGCTTGCCCGATGCTCTGCTGTCGCGCGGGAGCTTGCGCGGTCGGCCCAAGACCAGCGCGAGGCCAATGTGTTCCGCTTGGCGGCGATGGTCGTTCAATCGCGCTTCCCCAGCGAATCGATGCGCTTGAGGCAAGCGAGCGAGCGCTACTTCAATGCACACCCCGGCGAAAAGCTTGCACCCGCAGATGTTGTCAGAAAGGGATGGGTTCTGGGCCTGCCCCGCCTGCGCGACATGCTGAGTCACAAGCTCTGCGAGCATTGAATTCATGGCGACGCATCCGGCATTGCATACCCGTACTGCTCTGGCAGAAGGGCTGCGGGAGTTGTTCAAGCAACTTGAGGCGCGGCTTTCGCTGCGCAGCCCGGTCAATGTCTATCTGGCCGGGGGAATGGCCGTCCATCTATACACGGCCAGCCGCGTCACGACCGATGTGGACGCAGAGTTCGGTGGCCGTGTTTACCTTCCGAATGACTTGATGGTTGAGGTGACTTTGGAGGACGGCACTGAGCAAGTTGTCTATCTTGACACCAACTACAACTCGACCTTTGCGCTGCTGCACGAGGACTATCTGGACGATGCCATCCCAGTCGATCTTGGCATTGAGCAAATGCGTGTTCACGTCCTTTCTCCGGTCGATCTTGCAGTGAGCAAAATCGCCCGCTTTGCCGACAATGACAAGGAGGACATTGCCACTCTGGTGCGGCTTGGCCTGACCAGCGCGGACGAGATTGAGCAACGCGCAACAAACGCCTTGGCGGGCTACATCGGCGGCCTGGCGATGCTGAAGCTGAATCTGCGAGATGCTGTCGCCTTGGCGCGTGCCGTCGAAAGCGAGTAATTCCACTGCCCCAGATCAGCCTCCCCATTTTGGGGTGCCCTTGGTGGAGGTGCCCGCGCTCCTGGGAATGGCCGAAAACTCGCTTGCCCGCTTTTGCGCGTCACCGACTTTTCAACGATTTGCAACCACCAGCAGCCCGCCATCCGCCTGCGGGCGCACCTGCACCGGCAGGGCCTGGGGCAGCGCCCGGATCCAGGCCTGGGCCTGGGCGATGCGCACACGGCCACTCAGCGGCAGGTGGGCCACGTCCGGCGTGCTGCGCAGCACGAGCGGCGTGTAGCGCGACAGCCGCTGCAGCGCCTCGCCCAGCGTGGCATCGGCAAACACCAGTTCGCCATGGCGCCACGGGGCTGCCGTCTCCTGCGCCCGCAGTTGCGGCACATCCTGGCCGCTGCGCCATTGCAGGCCCTGCCCGGCCACCAGCTCGTGCGCAAAGGCTGCGCCCGCGCCGTCCGCATCGCGCTCCACGCGCACGCGGCCCGACTCCACCTGCACGCTGACCTGCGCGGCCCCGCCATCGGGCCGGGGCGTGATCTCCACGCCAAAGCGCGTGCCCAGCACCGTCACCCGCAGACCGGCAGCCTGCACGGTGAAGGGCCGGTCTTCGTCCCGCGCCACCGCGAAGAAGGCGGCCCCCTGCGCCAACTGCACCGTGCGCCGCGTGGCGAAATACGCCAGTTCGGCGCTGCTGAGGGCATCCAGCAGCAGGCTGGAACCATCGGGCAACGCATGGCGCACCTGGCGCCCGTGCGGACTGCTCCAGCTGGCTTGCCACTGCACATGGCTGTGGCGGTACCACTGCTGCCAGCCCACGCTGGCACCCAGGCCCATCCCGGCCAGCCCCAGCAAAGTGCCCAGGCTGCGGCGGCGGCCCGTGCGCTGCACGCCCGCCGGGCTGTTGCCGCGCCAGCGGTGCAAGGCATCCTCGATGCAGTCGTTGGCCTGCATCAGGTCACGCTCCACGGTGTTCAGCGACACGCCCAGGCGGGCAGCGATCTCGGACTGCTTTTCGCCCTGCACGCGGTGCGCCACAAAAACCGTGCGGCAGCGCTCGGGCAGCGCGGCCAGGGCCGCTTCCAGGACGGCCAGCGCCTGCCGGTACATGACGGTATCGGCCACGTCCGGGGCATGGCTGGGCGCGAGTTGCTCGCGTACGGCTTCGGCATCCAGATAGCGCCCCTGGCGCTGGCGGCGGCGATGCGCATCCAGCGCCAGATTCTGCGCCATCACGGCCAGATAGGCGGTGGTGTCACGCGGTGCCGGACTGGCGGCGCCCGCGCCAACACCCTCGTCCCACACGGCGGCCTGCGCATGTTCGGCCAGCCGCAGCCAGGTGTCATGCACCAGATCGCCCGCCTCGTCGCGGGAGCCGGTGCTGCGCGTCGCCACGCGCAGCAGATCGGCATAGGCGCGGTCGAAGCCCGACAGCAGGGAGCGGGTGAAAGAGGCGGTCAGTTCCATGGGGCGGCATGATAACGACAAAATAAGAATAATTCTCAGTACCATTTTCTAGCCTTGCGGCCAACCATGGCTTGCCTTTCCCTGCCTGTGCGCCCAGGGCAGATCAGAAGTCGTAGCGCACGCTGGCATTCACGCTGCGCGGCGCACCCCATGTGTAGAACAGCCCTTGGCTGGCGAAGTCGGTGACGCCGGCAAAGTATTTTTTGTCGAGGGCGTTGTTGATGTTGGCCGCGACGCTCCAGTGGCGGTTGACCTGGTGGCGGACCATCAGGTCAACCAGCCAGTAGGCGTTCTGGCGCAGTGTGGCGGCATCGTTGTTGACGGAGATGCCACTTTGCCAGCGTGTGGACGCACCAATCGTCAGCCCCTGCAGCGCACCGTTGCGGAACTGGTAGGTGGAGCCAAGCTTGAACTGGTACTTGGGCGTTGCACTGGCGCTGCCGAGGTTGCTGCTGTTCATCACCACACCGCCCTGGGCCTGCCAGCCCTGGGCCAATTCGCCCGACAGCTCCAGCTCCCAACCGCGCCGCACTGCGCCCTTGACGGCACGGTAGATGCTGTCGCCGTTGCCGTTGAGGCCGACTTCCTCGGCCGCGTTGTCGGTGCGCATCCAGAAGTAGGCCATGCTGGCGTTCAGGCGTTTGTCGAAGAATTCTCCCTTGGCGCCGATTTCGTAGGTCTGGCCTTCTTCGGGCGGCAGCGTGCGCTCGGACGCGTCTTTGGCGCTCTGCGCCTGGAAGATGCTGGCGTAGCTGCCGTAGACCGAGATGTCCGGAGCGACATCGACAACCAGGCCCGCATAGGGCGTGACCACGCCGTTTTCACGCATGTCGTAGTTGTACCAGCCGATGTCGGTAACGTCCTTCTGCCGGTAGTCGGTCATGCGTGCGCCGACGATCAGCTTGACCGGGTCCGCCAGGTTGAAGCGGCTGGCGGCGTAGACGTAGCGGTTCTTGCGACTGAACAGGTCGTCGGAGTAGGCCATGCTGTTCCAGTCCGGCTCGGTGATGCCGGCCCCCCCCCTGAGCGTAGGACAGGCCGGCAGCGGCCAGCGTTGCGCTTGCGCCGCTGCCGCGCTGCAACGTGGTGCGTGCCCGTGCGCTGCCAGCTCCCACAAGCAGGTCGTGCGAGCGGCCGAACAGCTGGAACGGGCCTTGCACGTCCAGGCTGATGCTGTCGTTGCGGTCGTCGATATCGGTGTAACGGTTGTACTGCACCTGTCCAGGCAGCGCATAGCGCAGGTAGCCGATACGCATGTCGGGCGTTTCGGTGCTGTCGCGTGCGACCTGCAGCTTGGCGGTCCAGCCATCCGCGAAGCGGTGCTCCAGACGGGCGAACAGGCCCAGGGATTCCTGGTCATAGCCTGCCCAGGACGCGCCGACGTTGGTCGAGCGCGGCATGAGCGGCACGGCCTCGCCAGCGCCGGAATAGGCCTGGATCGGCGTGGTACCTGTGGTGCCGTGCGCCGAGCGTTCCTTGTAGGTGATGCCGGCGCTGAACACTGTATCTGGCGTGAGGTCGGCCTCTACCGTGCCGTACAGCGTGGTGTTGCGGTCGTGTCGCCGGTCGCGAAAGGAATCCGCATCCTTGTGCGCCGCCACCAGGCGCCCACGCAGCGTGCCGGCGTCGTTCAGCGGGCCGCTGATGTCGGCGTCGGCCCGGTAGCTGTTCCAGCTGCCCGCACCGGCGCTGACGCTGGCCTGGAAGTCGCGCGTGGGCCGCTTCCGGACGAGGTTCACCGTGCCGCCGTAGTCCCCGTCGCCGTTGACCAGGCCGGAAGAGCCCTTGAGCACTTCGACACGGTCGATTTCGGCCATGTCGTCCAGGGTGTAAAGGATGTGGCTGTTCCAGCCCCAGCCGCTGGCGAGCAACCGGTTGCCGTCCACCTTCAGGTTCACGCTGGAGCCGCGCACGTTGAAAGTGGTCCGGTCGCTCTGGCGAGAGACCGTGAGGCCGGGCGTCTGGTCCAGTACGTCGGACAGCGTTTCCAGCTGGAAATCGTCCATGCGCTGGCGTGTCATGACACTGATGGACTGCGGCGTCTCGCGCAGCGACAGGTCGAGGCCGGTGGCCGCACCGCTGTAACCTCTCTGGGTGTAGCTGCCCGTGCCCTCAGTCGTGCCGCTGCGCTCGGCCGGGGCCGTCACACGCACCTCTACCAGCGTGGCGGTACCAGCAGCGGGCTGGGCCACGGCCGCCTTGCGCAGCGTGTAGCCGCCGCCCTGTGCTGCCACCGCTTCCAGGCTGGTGCCTTGCAGTGCCCGGCGCAAGGCATCCCCTGGCAGGAAGCTGCCGTGCACGCCCCCGCTATGCAGGCCCTCGACCAGGGCCGGGTCGAAGGTGACGAGCACGCCCGCCTCTCGGCCCAGTTGGTTGAGCACCCCTTCCAGCGGGCCGGCGGGGATGGCATAGCTGCGCGGTGTGGCGGCCGCCCTGGTAGCGGCCGCCCCGGCCGTATCGACAGCCTGGGCCCAGGCCTGCGCAGGGGCCAGGGCGCCAGCGCCCAGCAATGCCAGGGCCAGCGGAGTCAGCCGCAGCAGCGCGGCAGGCAAAACCGGGAAACGGGGGAAGGCGGCGGCGTTGGGCCGCAGGGTGTGATGGCGCATGAAAAAAGCCTTGTCGCAAAGGGAGTGGTGAAGGAGTTGCGTGCGCACCGCGGTGCGCTCCTGCCTTTATTGACAATCGGCCCGGGCCAACTGGCTCAATTTTTTTCTGCGGGTTTGACCATCACCCAATAGCGCGAGAAGGAATGGATGCGCACCGGCAGCGACGAGGTCAGCGCGGCCAGGATGCGGTCGGTATCCGCCAACGGATAGGCACCCGATACGCGCAGATCGGCCGCGCCGGATCGCAACCCAGCCGCCCGCGCCGGTAGCGTGCCAGCTCGGCCAGGAAATCCTCCAGCCGCATGCGCGAGACGACCAGCATGCCCTCGGCCCAGGCTGCCTCGCCGTCCAGCGGCCCCGAAGCCTGGGCCTGCGTGTCCATGAGGCGCCCCCGTTCGCCCACTCGCAGCCGCTGGACGGCATCGGGGGCTGGGGCCGCGGGCCGCAATTCCACTGCGCCTTGCAGCACGCCGACATCGGCCATGTCGCCGTGCAGGCGCACCGTGAAGCGAACCGTCCCCAGCGCACGCACCGTGCCCAGCGCGGTCTGCACGACGAAGGGGCGCTGCTGCGCGTCGGCAGCGGTCTGCACCAGAATTTCACCGCGCACCAGTTGCAGCGCACGCTGCCCGGCGTCGTAGCGGATATTGAGTGCGCTGCCGGTGTTGAGCACCACGCTGCCGCCATCGGGCAGGCCCTGGCGGCGCTGCTGCCCCACCTCGGCCACGACGTCGGCTGTCCACGCCTGCC
>JAUCDH010000043.1:0-7788 GCA_034675465.1 Stenotrophomonas sp.
CCGAGTTGCTGCCGCACAACTGGATCCTGCAGGAGCTCATTGATGCGGCCGAGGCCAGCGAGTCCCAGACGGAGGAGTGCGCCGAAATTACCGAGTTTCTTGACGCGATGGCCGGTGCGGTCCCAGGACGTCCGCATTGGCGCGGCAAACGTCCAGCCTGGGCACTGAGCCAGCCCGGATGCACGCAATTGTCCTGTAGCTCCTAGTCAGCAGGTAAAATACGGTGTGCCTATTATTGCCTTCCAAAATGTCCACTTCGCCGTGGGCGGTCCACCTTTGCTCGAGAATGCCCAGTTTGCGCTGGAGCGTGGCGAGCGCGTTGCCGTCATCGGCCGCAACGGTGCCGGTAAATCCACCTTTCTCAAGCTGATCAGCGGCGAGCATCGTCCTGACGACGGCGAAATCCGCGCTGACTCCGGAACCCGTGTCGCACGTCTCGAGCAAGAGGTCCCCAACGACTGGCACGGCCCCGTGTTTGACGTGGTCGCCCAAGGCTTGGGCGATACCGGCGAGCTGCTCGCGCAGTGGCATGACATCAGCCACGCAGCGGATCCCGACATGGACCGGATGGCCGAGTTGCAGCAACGGATCGAAGACGTCAATGGCTGGGAGTTGGAGCGCAAGGTCAATACCGCGCTGCAACGCGTGGAGCTCGACGGCGAGCGGGACATAGCCTCGCTGTCCGGCGGCATGAAGCGGCGCGTGGGCCTGGCACGCGCTCTGGTGCAGGAGCCCGACGTGCTGCTGCTCGACGAGCCGACCAACCATCTCGACATGGAGTCCATCGAGTGGCTCGAGAATTTCCTGTCCGCGTGGCCGGGTGCCACGGTTTTCATTACGCACGACCGGCGTTTCTTGCGGCGCTTGGCCACTCGCATCGTTGAGATTGACCGCGGTCAACTGAGCAGTTGGCCGGGTAACTACGACAACTATCTGCGTCGCCGTGAGGAACGCCTGCACGCACAAGCGCAAGAGCAAACTCGCTTTGACAAACTCCTGGCGCAAGAGGAAGTCTGGATCCGGCAGGGTATAAAAGCGCGCCGCACACGCGACGAAGGCCGGGTCCGCCGCCTCAAGGCCATGCGCGAGGAACGCTCCAAGCGCCGTGATTTGCAGGGCAATGTGCGCATGGAAATCTCCGGTGCACAAAACAGCGGCAAGCGCGTATTACTGATCGATCAGGTGAGCAAGGCCTTTGCCGGCCGCGAATTGATCAAGGATTTCAGCACCACCGTCATGCGCGGTGACCGCATCGGCCTGGTCGGCCCCAACGGCAGTGGCAAGTCCACCTTGATCAAAATGCTGCTTGGTGATCTGCAGCCCGACTCCGGCAGCATCACGGTCGGGACGCAATTGCAGGTCGCGTACTTTGACCAGTACCGTTCGTCCTTGCGCGAGGACTGGTCGGCAATCGAAAACGTTGCCGAGGGTCAGGACTTTGTCGAGATCAATGGCGCGCGCAAGCACCCAATCGGCTATTTGCAGGATTTCCTGTTTTCGCCGGAACGCGCACGCGCACCGATTACCGCACTGAGTGGCGGCGAGCGCAATGGCCTGCTGCTGGCCAAGCTGTTTGCGCAGCCGTCCAACTTGATCGTGATGGACGAGCCCACCAACGATCTCGACGTCGAGACGCTGGAGCTGCTCGAAGAACTGTTGACCGATTACCCCGGGACCTTGTTGCTGGTCAGTCATGACCGTGAGTTTCTCGACAACGTCACGACCCAGCTGTGGGTATTCGAAGGCGAAGGCCAGGTCCGTGAAGTGATCGGTGGCTACGCGGATTGGGAGCGGCAATCCGCAGCATCGGCTCCGCCGACGAGCACTGCACCCGTCAAGGCGGCGCCTGCGCCTGCGCCGGTCGTTGCAAAGCGCAAGCTGAGTTACAAGGACCAACGCGATCTGGACGAGCTGCCGGCTCGCATCGATTTGCTTGAAATGCAGTCAATGGGCCTGAATGATCGCTTGAACGATCCGGATCTTGCGGCCGACGCCGAGCAATTTGCAGGCCGTTCTCGCCCAGATGAGCGAAATCAGTGCCGAGCTCGACGCGGCCTATGCGCGTTGGGCAGAGCTTGAATAATCCACAGGCAAACCAAGGGAGAGCCCTCCACACATGATGACCTTACTGATCATTGCCGTCACGGTTGCCGTGTCCCTGCTGGCGCTGCGCAATCCGGAACTGATGCAACGCCTGGTGTTCTGGGGTGCACGCAATCCGAAGCCGCAAAGAGTATTACCGATTTGTGTCGCACGGGTTTGTGCACGCGGACTTGACGCACTTGGCGTTCAACATGATCACGCTGTTTTTCTTTGGGCGGTATGTCGAAATGCTGGTCAGTGCGCGCATAGGCGCCGCGGGTTACTTGCTGTTTTACCTGAGCGCGATTGTCGTCGCCATTTTGCCAACGTATTTGCGCAATCGTGGCCAGGCCAACTACATGAGCCTGGGTGCATCCGGCGCGGTGTCGGCGATGACCATGGTCTTCGCACTGGTCAATCCATGGGCGCTCATTTTTGTTTTTTTCATCCCCGTGCCGGCCGTTGTGTATGCGGCCCTGTTCATTGGCTACTCGGTCTGGCGCGACATGAAGCAAGGCGACAACGTCAATCACAATGCCCACTTGGCCGGCGCAATCTATGGTGTGATGTTCATGCTGGCGATGGATCCTTCACTGGTCGGTAACTTTGTGAGCCGCCTGCTGAATCCATAATGTGGGTAACTCACAGGAGAACGCACCATGACCGTTGAACATCAATCCGACCGCAGCCGATTTGCCGTCCAAGTCGATGGCCACGAGGCCGAACTCGACTACGTCCTGCACGATGGCGTGATGCATATCACCCATACGGGTGTGCCTTCGGAGATCGGCGGCCGCGGCATCGCCGGGCAGTTGGTCAAGGCCGCATTTGAGCACGCGCGTGCGCAAGGGCTTAAGGTCTCACCCGATTGCACTTACGCCGATGCATGGGTTCGGCGTCACTCCGACTACAACGATTTGGTGAATTGATTGACTGAACACACGCAACAGCCCGGGTCCGGGACGGACGGAAAAATCCGTCTCAACAAATACATTGCCAATGCCGGACATTGTTCACGGCGTGAGGCGGATCGCTTGATCAGCGGCGGACACGTGTCGGTCAACGGACAGCGTGCAGGGATCGGTACCGAGGTCTCGGACGCCGATCTGATCTTGATCGATGGGCAACGCTTAACGCCGCGCCCCAAGCTCGTTGGGCAAAAACGCTACGTGTACATTGCCTTGAACAAACCGATCGGCGTGACCTGTACAACGGACACCGCGGTCAAGGGCAATATCGTTGACTTTGTCGGGCACGATAAGCGGATTTTCCCGATCGGGCGTCTCGACAAGGACAGCGAGGGCTTGATCCTGCTGACCAGTAACGGCGACATCGTCAACGAAATCCTGCGTGCGGAAAACAAGCTCGAAAAAGAATACCTGGTGGCCGTGAATCATGGCGTCACCGATCAGTTTCTGCGCGGCATGGCCAAGGGCGTGCCGATCCACGGGCAAATGACCTTGCCGTGCAAGACGGGCAAAATTGGCCCGGTCGGATTCCGGATCACCTTGGTGCAAGGCCTGAATCGGCAGATCCGCCTGATGGCGGCGCATTTTGGCTACCGCGTCAAAAAGCTCGTCCGGGTGCGGATCGGCAACGTCAAACTGGGTCACCTGAAAACTGGGCAGTGGCGCAATTTGACCGACGCGGAGCTGCAGGGCCTGATCCCCACTCGGACAGAATGGTAAGCTAGTTTCATTCATCTTTAGCCGTGGAATTGGGCATTTTGAACCATAAACAGACACTCATTGCTGCAAGCATCGTCGCCGCCTTGCTTGCCGGCTGCGGCAATGACAATGCCGAAAACACCGGCGCGTCCGGCAGCACGCAACCGACGCCGCCGTTAACGCACTTGCCGGCCGCTCAGGTCGCGGTTGCGGATCTGGTGGATATCCAGCCTGGCTACAACATTGCCGTCAGCTTCGATCCCGAGGTGGGCCAGTTCTCGGCGCTGCACAAGCAAGTCAACGACTTCGCGCAGCAGCAAGTTGAGCAGTTCAGGAAATCCCATGCTGCACAGTCCGCCAAGGCGCAACGCGGTGCGGACAAGCCCACCTTGAGCCTGTCCATGACCAGCGTCGCCAACACGCCGACCTTTGCCGCCGTAGCGGCCAATGGCAGCGCCAGCGCAAACGGTGCGTCGCAGTTGATCATGAGCCGCTGGGTCTATTTGCCGCATACGCAGCAAGTGGTGACGGCGCAGCAGATGTTCCCCGGCAATCAACTGCAGGGCTTGCTCAGCGCTGCAGGCGCCAGCGGCCAACTGGTGGGCATGGAGCCCGTCGCGGATGCCGCCGGCAAGATCAGTGAGATCCGTTTTGTGTACTTGCTGCCCGACAGCGCCAACGCCGATGACGCGGTCAACAAAGTGATCTTGAGCTCCGACAAGCTCCGCGCGGCAATGGATCCTAAATACCGCGAGCTGCTGGGTAAATCGCCCGACTGATTTGCGACAATTGATGCCGCAATGGGATCAAAAAGGCCACCCCAAATGGGGTGGCCTTTGCCGTTGTGCGTGGGGCGGAATTACTTGCCCGTCAAACCGCGGCGCTCCAGCAGGGGTTGGATGTTGGGATCCTGACCCGTGAAGTTGCGGTACAGCTGGGTCGCGTCAACCGAACCGCCGCGCGAGAGCAATTCGTCACGGAAACGTTGGCCGTTGGCACGCGTCAGGCCGCCGTTGTCCTTGAACCATTTGACCGTGCCGGCGTCCAGGACCTCGGACCAGATGTAGGCGTAATAACCCGCAGCGTAGCCGCCCATGATGTGGCTGAAGTACGGGGTCTTGTAACGTGGCGGAACGGCGTAGTAGTCCGTGCCGTTGGCCTTGAGCGCGGCGTTTTCAAAGGCGACGACACCCGATGCATCCGGCAGTTCTGCGGCGGTTCGCTGGTGCCAGCTCTGGTCGAGCATGGCGGCACCGAGGTACTCGGTGGTCGTAAAGCCTTGGTTGAACTTGCCGGTCGCCAGCACTTTATCCAGCAGCGCCTTGGGCATGGGGGCGCCCGTTTGGTAATGCTTGGCGTAATTGGCAAGGATCTCCGGCCAGTCGGCCCACATTTCGTTGACTTGCGACGGGAATTCCACAAAGTCACGGGGCACGGCCGTGCCGGCAAAGGTCGGGTAGGTCACGTTCGAGAACATGGTATGCAAGGCATGGCCAAATTCGTGGAAGGTCGTGGTCACTTCGTCCCAGGTCAGCAAGGTCGGACCGGATTCCGGCTTGGTGATGTTGAGGTGGTTGGCCGAGACGGGCTTGTTGCCAGTCAGGCCGCTCTGACGCACGTAGGCGCTGGCCCATGCACCGCCACGTTTGGACGATCGGGCGTAGGGGTCAAAAATGAAGATCGCGAGCTGCGAGCCATCATGGTCAATGACGTCGTAAATCCAAGTGTCGGGATGATACTTGGGCAGATCGGTGCGTTCCTTGAAGGTGATGCCAAATTCCTTTTCGGCTGCAAAGAACACGCCATTTTCAAGCACATTCTTCATTTCAAGATACGGCTTGAGCTGCGACTCATCAAAGTTGTACTTGGCCTGACGGACTTTTTCGGTGTAGTAGGCCCAGTCCCAAGGTTCGAGCTTAAAGGTCTTTTGACCCTTGGCCTTCTGTTCGGCGTCGATCATCGCTTGCAGATCGGCACCTTCGCGCTTGGCATTGGCGACAGCCGGCCCGACCATTTGCTTGAGCATGGCGTTGACGGCTTCGGGTGTTTTTGCGGTCTGGTTTTGCAGGGCAAATGCCGCATACGTCGGGTAGCCCAGCATGTTGGCACGCTCGGCGCGCAGTTTGGTGACCTGCGAGATGATGGCGGTGTTATCAAAGGCGTTGCCGCGCGAACCGCGTGCAACCGATGCCTTGTAGATCTTTTCACGTAGCGCGCGGTTTTCCAGATTGGTCAGCGGCGGTTGGCCGGTGGTGTTGAGCAGTTTGACCAGGTACTTGCCGGTCAGGCCGCGTTCCGCAGCCGCGCGGCCGGCAGCGGCAATCTGCGCATCGGTCAAACCCTTGAGTTCGGCGGCGGTGTCGACCACCACGGCGGGATCATTGACTTCTTTCAGGACGTTCTGGTTGAACTGGCTGCCGAGCTTGGCGAGCTCGCCGTTGATTTCCTTGATGCGCGCTTGTTGCGTCGCGTTCAGTTTGGCGCCGGCGCGGACGAAGTTGTCGTAATAGCGCTCAACCAGGCGGATTTGCTCCGCATTGAGTCCCAGCTGTTACGCGCCAGGTAAATCGTTTCGATGCGCTTGAACAACGCCGGGTTGAGCATAATCTTGTCGCTGTGCGCGGCAAACTTGGGGGCGAAGGCCATGTCAATCCGGTCGCGTTCCGGATTGGTGTCCGTACCCTTGAGGCCATAGAACACGGTTTGCGCACGGCTCAGTGTCGGACCGGTCTTTTCCATCGCGATGATGGTGTTCTCAAATGTCGGGGCGTCTGGGTTACCGGTGATGCGGGCGACGTCGGCAAGTTCTTCGGCCATGCCTTGTTCAAATGCCGGCTCAAAATCGCTGTCCTTGATCTGATCAAACTGCGGGTATTTCAGCGCCAGCGAGCTGTCGGCAGCGAAAATCCCGGTTGGTTTGACGTCCGCCACCTGGGTCGTGGTCGTCGTGGTTTGCGTGGTTTGAACGGTCGCGCAGCCTGCCGTAGTGGCGAGCGCGATTGCCATGGCAATGACAAGGGGCTTTCTCATGCGTCAGTACACCTGTTTCAGGGGAAGCTTCAACCCTAACCCATCGCACCGCGTGGGTCGAATAACCAAAGTCACTGATTTAAAAGCAAAAGAGCCGCTCATTTGCATCAGCGGCTCCGGAAGTTAAAGCTGGCGTGAAATTTTACGGTTGTGCGGGCGCATCACCGACCAGGCCGCGGCGCTCCAGCAGGGGCTGGATGTCCGGTGCACTGCCAGTGAAGTTCTTGTACAGTTGCGTCGCGTCCACGGCACCGCCGCGCGAAAGTAGCTCGTCGCGGAAGCGTTGGCCGTTTGCGCGCGTAAGTCCGCCGTTGTCCTTGAACCATTTGACGGTTCCGGCATCGAGGATTTCAGGCCGTCTGTACGCGTAGTAGCCCGCCGCATAGCCGCCCATGATGTGGCTTAAGTACGGCGTCTTGTAGCGCGGTGGCACGGGCGCATAGTCCGTGTGATTGGCCTTGAGCGCGGCGTTTTCAAAGGCGACAACGCCAGAGGCATCCGGCAGGTCCTTCGCGGCACGTTGATGCCAGCTTTGGTCCAGCATGGCGGCGCCGGAATACTGGGTGGTCGCAAAGCCCTGGTTGAACTTACTGGTGGCCAGCACTTTATCGAGCAGTGCCTGTGGCATCGGTGCGCCGGTTTGGTAGTGCTTCACGTAGCTGGCCAGGATCTCCGGCCAGTGGCCACGTTCGTTGACTGGGAACTCAACCAATCGCGCGGCACGTTGGTGCGACGTCGGGTAGGTCACGTCGGAGGCGTCCCAATGCAGCGCATCGCCAAACTCATGGAACATCGTGGTGACTTCGTCCCAGGTCATCAAGGTCGGCGCATTGCCCTCCGGCTTGGTGATGTTGAGATGGTTTGCAACGATCGGCTTGAAGCCACTCGGTGCGCTCCAGTTCAACATACGAGTTCATCCATGCACCGCCGCGCTTGGACGCACGCGCATAGGGGTCAAAGATGAAAATCGCGAGCTGTTTGCCGTCGTGATCAAAGACGTCGTAGATCC
>JAUCDH010000044.1:0-14380 GCA_034675465.1 Stenotrophomonas sp.
CCGCTGGCAGGTGGAATTCCGCACCGACCCGGCCAGCAAGGAAGCGGTGCAGGGCATGACCTTGCGCATCGAAGAGTTTTTGCCTGAGCGCATGAAGCTGGATTTGGACAGCACACAAAAAACGCTCAAACCCGGCGAGCCGCTGAAGTTGCAGGCCGACGCGGCCTACCTGTACGGCGCGCCCGCAGACGGCAACCGCTTCACCGCACGTCTTGCGGTGGCGGTGGAGCAGCACCCGGTCGAAGCCATGTCTGGCTGGTTCTTCGGCGACCCCACCGTGGAGCTGCCGCGCGAAGCCAACGACGTCATCGACACCACCTTGCCGAAGGACGGCAAGCTGCGCGAAGACATCGCGCTGCCCGAGGAAGTGGGCAAGGGCACGCCGGTCGCTGCCGTGGTGTCCGGCAGCGTTTATGAAACCGGTGGCCGCACCGTCACCCGCACGCTCAAGCGCGTGTTGTGGCCGGCCCCGGCGCTGGTCGCGGTGCGCCCCTTGTTCGACGACAAGGACGGCGCGGACGCCAACGCCAATGCGCGTTTTGAACTGCTGCGCGTGGATGCCGACGGCAAGCCGCAGCCGGCCAAGGGCTTGAAGCTCATGCTGGTGCGCGAACTGCGCGACTACCACTGGAGCTTCAACGATAACCGTTGGGACTACGACTTCACTCGCCGCTTCGAGAACAAGGAAACCCGCACCGTCGATGCCGAGGCGACCTCGGTGAAGTTCGACTTCCCGGTGGAGTGGGGCGAGTACCGCGTCGATGTGTTAGACCCGGCCACCGGCCTGACCACGCGCTACCCGTTCCGCGCCGGCTGGAGCTGGAACGACGACAACCGTGGCCTCGACGCGCGCCCGGACAAGGTCAAGCTGGCGCTGGACAAGACCGGCTACAAGGCCGGCGACACGCTCAAAGTGACGCTCACCCCGCCGCACGCCGGGCGCGGCGTGTTGATGGTCGAAAGCGACAAGATGCTCTACGTGCAGGACATCGACGCCAAGCCCGGCAGCACATTTGAAATTCCGGTGACCAAGGATTGGGAGCGGCATGACGTGTATGTCACCGCGCTGGTATTCCGTGGCGGCAGTGCGCCGAGCAAGATCACGCCCGCGCGCGCAGTGGGCGTGGCGCATGTGCCGATGGCGCGTGGCGAGCGCCGCGTTTCGGTGGGTCTGGTCGCGCCGAAACAAATGCGGCCCGAACAACCGATGACCGTGACCGTCAGCGTGCCGGAACTGGCCGGCAAGCCGGCGCACGTCACCGTGTCGGCGGTGGATGTGGGCATTCTCAACATCACCCGCTTCCCGGTGCCGGACGCCAACGCGCATTTCTTCGCGCAACGGCGGTTGGGCGTGGATGCCTACGACATCTATGGCCGCGTCATCGAGAGCTTCGAGGGCAACAGCGGCAAGCTCAAGTTCGGCGGCGATATGGCGTTGGCGGCGCTGCCGCAGGCCAAGCGGCCCACCGCGCGGGTGCAGACGGTCGATTTGTTCTCCGGCCCGGTGAAGCTCGATGCCAAGGGCAATGCCCGTATCAGCCTGCCGGTGCCGGATTTCAACGGCACGCTGCGCGTATCGGCGTTGGTGTATTCGGACGAGCGCTACGGCAACCGCGACGTGGAAACGCTGGTGCGCGCGCCGGTGCTGGCCGAGGCGAGCATGCCGCGGGTGATGGCACCGGGCGACCGCAGCACGGTGACGCTGGACGTGCAGAATTTCACCGGCAAACCCGGCGAATTCAGTGTGCGTGTCGATGGCGAAGGCCCGCTGGCCATCGGCGAAGCGTCGCGCAGGTTGCAACTGGCGGCGGAGGCCAAGCAAACCTTGAGCTTCCCGCTCACCGCGCAAGAGGGCTACACCGTCGCCAAGGTGCGCGTGCGGGTGGAAGGCAACGGCTTCAAGGTCGATCGCCGCTACGACTTGCCGGTGCGCGCAGCGTGGCCGCAGGTGTTGCGTTCGCAAACGCGCACGCTCGACCCACTTGCGCCGGTCACACTGGACAGCAATTTCGCCAGCGGCCTGATGGCCGGCTCGGTCAATGCGCGCATGTTGGTCAGCGCCTTGCCGCCGATTCCGTTCGCCAGCGCCTTGCAGGGCGCGCTGAACTACCCCTATGGCTGCGCCGAGCAGACCACCAGCAAGGGCTACGCCGCGCTGCTGCTGGACGAAGCCACCTCGACGATGCTCGGTGCCGATGGCCTGGATGCCAAGGCCCGCCGCGAGCGCATGGAAGGCGCGTTCGGGCGGCTGGCGTCGATGCAGGTGAGCAACGGCAACTTCTCGATGTGGGGCAACGATGACTACGTCAACCCGGCGCTGACCCCGTACATCGCCGAGTTCCTGCTCGATGCAAAAGATGCTGGTTTCGCAGTGCCGGACAACCTGTTGCAGAAGGCGCTGAACCGCCTCAGCGAAGATTTGTTGAGCGGCGGCAACCAGTTCTATGGCCGGGACAGCCGCGAAGCCCTGAAATTCGCCAATCAGGCCTACTCGGGCTACGTGCTGGCGCGCGTCAACCGTGCGCCGTTGGGTACGCTGCGCGCGCTGTACGACAACGAGCGCAGCAAGGCCGTCACCGGTTTGTCGCTGGTGCATCTGGGCATGGCGCTGTCGTTGCAGGGCGACGGCAAGCGCGGGCAGGCGGCGATTGCTGCCGGCTTCGCCAAGGAGGGCAGCAACCGCCCCGCGTACTTCGGCGACTACGGAAGCCGCTTGCGTGACGACGCCTTGATGATCGCGTTGCTGCATGAACGCGGCTTGTCGAAGGCCGAATACGACGCGCGCGCCGTGGGTTTGGGCCGCGAGTTGGACGCACGCCGCAACAGCGGCTGGCTGTGGCTGAGTACGCAGGAGCAGGTGGCGCTGGCGCGATTGGGCAAGGCGCTGATGGCCGACCAGAAGAAGCTGGTATCCGGCGAATTGGCCGTGGGCAATGCCAGCGAAGCCATCGGCGAGCGCAAGGCGTTCGCGCGCGTGTTCGACGCCGCGCAACTGGCGCAAGGCGTGCGCTTCAGCCCGCAAGGGCAGGCGCCGATGTTCGCCAGCCTCGAAGTGGCCGGCATCCCGCGCCAGGCGCCCGCGCCGGACAACAGCGTCATCGGCATCGAGCGTCATTGGTTCACCACCGACGGCAAACCGTGGACGCCGCGTCCGTTGAAGGAAGGCGAAGCGCTGATCGTGCGCCTGAGCGTCACCGCCAACACCGCGATGCCCGACGCGCTGCTGACGGATTTGCTGCCAGCAGGTCTGGAAATCGAAAACTTCAACCTCGGCGATGCCAGGCAATGGGCCGACGTGGTGGTCGATGGCATCCAGATCAGCGAGCGTTCCGGCGTGGCCGACGCCCGCCACGAGGAGCTCCGCGACGACCGCTACGTCACCGCGCTGAACTTGAGGCGTGGCAGCACCGCCCGCGTGTTCTATCTGGTGCGCGCCGTCACCCCCGGCACCTACACCGTGCCGCCGCCGCTGGCCGAGGACATGTACCGCCCCGACCTGCGCGGCGTGGGGCGTTCCAGCCCGAGCACGATCACGGTGGTGCAGCCGTAGCATTGCATTTTGTGAGAGCGGCCAAGGCCGCTCTCACAGTCATGGCAAGCGGTGGTTGCCTTTCCCCGCGTTTCCGGTTTTGCCGAGGGGCTGCCGGTACTCAGGCAACCTTCGCCGCGCGCAGGTTTTCGCGGTCATGGTGCGAAGCCGCACGCAGTTCGCTGCTGTCGAAATCATCGACGGTGATCGTGTCCAGCGTGATCGCGCGCAGGTCTTCCAGCAGGGTGCGCTCGTCCTGGCTGATGACGCCTTCGGTCACGGCTTCGTCCAACTGCGCGGCAAAGGTCAGTGCCTCGATGCCCTTGGTCTTCAGCGCCTTGAGGAACTTGCGCTCCACCGGTTCAGCCATCACGGCCTTGCTCAGGTAGCTGTTGATGCGGCCACCGGGGTTGTTCTCGCACGGTGTCAGGAACACGCCGCGGGCAAGGCTGTCGCGGGCTTCGTTGGGCGACATCAGCAGTGCGGCGACGCGGCGGCTCAAACGGTCGCCGGGCGCTTCGGCGCGGCGGCCCAACGGGAAGATCAGCGCCCACATCAGCCAGCCGATCGGGCGGATCGGGAAGTTGCGCAATGCGGCCGACAGCGATTCCTCGATGCGGTGCACGCTGTTATGGAACGCCCACGCCAGCAGCGGCTGCTCGGCGCTCGGGCGCGCCGTCGTCGTGGTAGCGCTTGAGCATCGCGCTGGTCATGTAGATGTGGCTCAACACGTCGCCCAGACGGCCCGACAGCGATTCCTTGAACTTCAGCTTGCCGCCCAGCGTCATCATCGAGATGTCGGCCATCAGCGCGAGGTTGGCCGAATAACGGTCGAGCTTGCGGAAGTAGCGGCGGGTGTAGGTGTCGCCCGGTGCGGCGCCGAAGCGCGAGCCGGTCAGGCCGAACCAGAACGAGCGCACCGCGTTGGAAATGCCGAAGCGCACGTGGCCGAACAACGCATCGTCGAACGCACGCAGGCCGGCCTTGCGGTCTTCGTCCTGCGCCGCCTTCATTTCCTTCAACACCCACGGATGGCACAGGATCGCGCCCTGCCCGAAGATCAGCAGGCTGCGGGTCATGATGTTCGCGCCTTCCACGGTGATGGCGATGGGCGCGGCCTGCCAGCTGCGGCCGGCGAAGTTGCGCGGGCCGAGGATGATGCCCTTGCCGCCGATCACGTCCATCATGTCGCCGATGCACTCGCGGCTCATGTTGGTGCAGTGGTACTTGGCGATCGCCGACGGCACCGACGGCACGTCGCCGCGGTCCACCGCCGCCGCCGTGGCCTGGCACAGCGCGCTGATCTTGTAGGCCTTGCCGCCGATTCGCGCCAAGGCTTCTTCCACACCTTCAAAACGGCCGACCGACAGACCGAACTGCTTGCGGATGCGCGCATACGCACCGGTGATGACCGCGCCGGCCTTCGCGCCGCCCGAGGCGGTGGAGGGCAGGGTGATCGAACGGCCCACGGCCAGACACTCATTGAGCATGTTCCAGCCGAGGCCGCGCTTCTGGGCTTCGCCGCCGATGATCTGGCTGAGCGGAATGAACATGTCCTTGCCGCGCACCGGGCCGTTCTGGAACGGCGAGTTCAGCGGGAAGTGGCGGCGGCCGATTTCGACGCCGGCGGTGTCGCGCGGCAGCAGTGCGAGGGTGATGCCGATGTCCTTGGTGTCGCCGAGCAGGCCGTCCGGGTCGTACATGCGGAACGCCAAGCCAATCAGCGTCGCCACCGGTGCCAGCGTGATATAGCGCTTGTCGAAGGTGAGCTTCAGGCCCAACACTTCCTCGCCGTTCCACGCGCCTTTGCAGACGATGCCGAAGTCGGGGATGGAGGTGGCGTCGGAGCCAGCGAACGGGCCGGTCAGGCCGAAGCACGGCACTTCTTCACCCACCGCAAGGCGCGGCAGGTAGTAGTCCTTCTGTTCCTGCGTGCCGTAGTGGTTGAGCAGTTCACCGGGGCCAAGCGAGTTCGGCACGCCGACGGTGGAACTGACCACGCTGGAGATGGAGGCCAGCTTCTGGATCACCTTGTGGTGCGCCAGCGCGGAGAAACCCAAGCCGCCGTATTGCTTGGGAATGATCATGCCGAAGAACTTGTTCTTCTTGATGAAGGCCCACAGCTCCGGCGGCAGGTCGGCATGGACGTGGGTGATTTCCCAGTCGTTGACCATCTTGCACAGCTCTTCGACCGGGCCATCGAGGAAGGCCTGTTCCTCGTCGGTGAGCTGCGGCTTGGGGTAGTTCAGCAGCTTCTGCCAGTCCGGGTCGCCGGTGAACAGCTCGCCCTCGAAACCGACCGAACCGGTTTCCAGCGCGATGCGCTCGGTCTTGGACAACGGCGGCAGCACCTTGCGGAACACGCCCATGAACGGGCCGGTGATAAGCGGCTTGCGCAGGAACGGCAGCAGCACCAGCGCGCTGACGAAGGCGACGATGGCGGCGGCGACAATCACCGCCGTTTGATGCACGCCGCCGAACCAACAAGCGGCCAGCAACACCGCGCTGATGGCAGTCCAAACCACCAGCTTCATGCGGTGGTAGGCGACGAACGCACCTGCAAGCAGCAGGGCCAGGAAGGGTAGAACGATGCTCATGGGCGTGCTCCGGTAACGTGCTCGGTTCGGGCGGACGCTGCCGGCGGCAGGGTGTCCAGGTAGTTCAGTACGGCGGCGGTGAAAGCGTCGTTGTCGTCACCGGCCACCATATGCGTGGCGTCGGGTAGATGCACGTGTTGCGCGTGCGGGGCCAGTGCGAGGAATTCTTCAACGGTCTGCGGTGTCACCAGATCGCTGCGGCCGCCGCTGACCAGCAGCAGCGGGCATTGCACGCGGCGCGCGGCTTCGGCAATGGCGTCCTGGTGTTGCTCGCTGTCGCGCGCCAGTTCGGCGACCAACCGCGGATCCCAATGCCAGTTCCAGCGGCCCTCGGCGGTGGGGCGCAGCAACGCGCGCAGGCCGTCGCTGCTCTTGCGCGGGCGGTGCGGCAGGTAGGCGGCGATGCTGTCGGCGGCCGCCTCCAGCGACTCGAAACCGTGCGGGTGTGCGCTCATGAAAGCGAGAATGCGTTCGACGCCGCTGGTTTCCCAGCGCGGGGTGATGTCCACCAGCACCATCGCCGAGAACAGGCCCGGCCAACGCGCTTCGGCCAGAAGGCCGAACAGCCCGCCCATGGACGCGCCCACCAGCACCGGCGGCTGCGGCAGTTCGCCGGCCACGACGATCAGGTCATCGGTGAATTGTTCGCCGTGATAGGGCAGGTCGGCGGCGTTCCAGTCCGAACCACCGTGGCCGCGCGCGTCGTAGGCCAGCGTGGCATGGCCGGCGGCATCAAGCGCGGCGGCAGCCGACACCCACGCCCCGCGCGTCTGTCCGAAGCCATGCGCGAACAGGACGGGCGGCTTGCTGCCGTGGGTTTTGGAAGCGGCCAGCGACGCGCCGTGGGCACCGTCGAGCCGGATGTCTTGCAGGAGCATGGGAGCATCACGCAGAGATGACCGTACCGGATGGTATGGAATGCTGGATCGGGCTGTCAATACTGTCGGGTATGGAGTGGGCCATGTGTCCTGCAGGAGCTGTATCGGCTGTGATGACTGCTGGCGGGAAAGCGCCACCATTGCTGCTCGCGGGTCCCAGCCACCTTGGCTGCCGAAATTGCTTCCACACGATACGGAACTGCCACCAGTCCCCGGCGTATGGTTAAATCAACGGATGAACGAGCCTTCCGCCGCTTTGGCCGAATCACGCAATACCCGCAACAACCGCCTCAGCGCCGACGACTGGGCGCAGGCCGCGCTGGACATGATTGCCGAACAAGGTGTCGGCGCCGTGGCGGTGGAACCACTGGCCCGCCGCCTCGGCGTCACCAAGGGCAGCTTCTACTGGCACTTTCCATCGCGCGATGCGCTGTTGCAAGCCGCACTGGAGCGCTGGGAACTGGTCGAGCAGCAGCAGGTGTTCGGCAGCCTGGAAGAGGTGCCAGACCCACGCACTCGCCTGCGCGCGCTGTTCCAACTGGTGGCTCACGAGGTCACGCCGCACGTCATCTACAGTGAATTGCTCAAGGCGCTGGACAACCCGCTGGTGCGCCCGGTGATCGACCGCGTCTCGCAGCGCCGCCTCGATTACCTGATGGCTTCGTTTCGCCAGGCCGGCCTGAGCTCCACCGACGCCCGTCACCGTGCACGGCTGGCCTACGCCGCCTACGTCGGCTTCCTGCAACTGTCGCTGCAGCTGCAACAACCCAAGCAGGCCCGCGAAGAGTTCGAGGCCTACGTCGAGCATGTGATCGAGACGTTGATTCCAGTTGGCTGATTGCTGGATGCAACAACAAAAACTGCCAAGGTCGATTTTGGGTATGGCTTGCCGATGGCATGAAGAGCGGTGCCAGATAGCGGTACAACCTTTGTATCTTTCCCTTCTCCCCTCGGGAGAAGAAGCCTGAAAGGCGGATGAGGGGCGAGTGGGGTACGAGATGTGCCTCTGTTCGTCCCTCACCCCAACTTCTGCTTCGCGCCCCGGCCCTTGCGCTGGCGCAAGGGCGTTCGAAGGGTGGCGAACCGGTGGTTTGCCGGCTGCACTTTCACCCCCGATGGAAGAGGGGCTTCGGATTCAGCTCGATGCCTCGCGCACCGCCTCCGGCAACGGCGCGCTCTTGCCGGTCTGCGCATCCATCCACACCACCACCACGTTGCCGTCCGAATACAGCTTGCTCTCGTCCTGCTGGTCAACGATGCGGTGGCCGATGGTCACGCTGCTGTTGCCCAGCCGTTCGACGAACAATTCCACGACGATGTCGTTCGGCCACACGATCGGCAACCGGTAGTTGACGTTGGTGGCGGCCACCACCGGCACGATGCGGTCGCTCAGCGACACGCCTTCCACGCCCAGCAGCCAGCGCACGCGCGCTTCTTCCAGAAAGGACACGTATTTGGCGTTGTTGACGTGGCCCATCGCATCCATGTCGCGCCAGCGCACGCTGATCGACACGCGGGCCAGTTGCTTGTGTTCGCTATTCATCAGGAAACCTTCTTCTTGCCTGTGGTGGCGGTTGTTTTCTTCGCAGCCGTCTTCTTCTCGGGCTTTTCCTTGCGCGGCGGCCTTGCATCAGGCTTGTTCGCCACCGCCGCCGGCTGTTCCGGCCGCGCGGCGGTGGAGGGCAGCAGCTTGGCGAGGAACTGGCCGGTGTAGGAATCCGGGTGCGCCGCCACTTCTTCCGGCGTGCCGGTGACGAGGATGGTGCCACCGCGGTGGCCGCCTTCGGGGCCGAGATCAACGATCCAGTCGGCGGTCTTGATCACATCCAGGTTGTGCTCGATCACCACCACCGTGTTGCCCTCGTCGCGCAGCTTGTGCAGCACGCCGAGCAACGCCTCGATATCGTGGAAATGCAGGCCGGTGGTCGGCTCGTCGAGGATATAAAGCGTGCGGCCCGTATCACGGCGCGAAAGCTCCTTGGACAGTTTGACGCGCTGCGCCTCGCCGCCGGACAGCGTGGTCGCGCTCTGGCCCAGCTTGATGTAGCTCAGGCCCACGTCCACCAGTGTTTCCAGCTTGCGCGCGATGGCCGGCACCGGCTCGAACAAGCGCAGTGCATCTTCGACGGTCATTTCCAGCACGTCGTTGATGTTGTAGCCCTTGTACAGAATTTCCAGCGTTTCGCGGTTGTAGCGCTTGCCGTGGCAGACATCGCAAGGCACGTACACGTCCGGCAGGAAGTGCATTTCCACCTTGATGAGCCCATCGCCCTGGCACGCCTCGCAGCGGCCACCGCGCACGTTGAAGGAAAAACGCCCCGGCGAATAACCACGCGCGCGTGCTTCCGGCACCTGCGCGTACAGCTCGCGCAGCGGCGTGAACAGGCCGGTGTAGGTGGCCGGGTTCGAGCGCGGTGTGCGCCCAATCGGCGACTGGTCGATATCGACAACCTTGTCGAACAAATCCAGCCCATCCACTTCTTTGTACGCCGCCACCGGATGCGAGGCACCGTTGATTTCGTTCGCGGCCAGCGAGAACAAGGTGTCGTTGATCAGCGTGGATTTGCCCGAGCCGGACACGCCGGTAACGCAGGTCAACAAACCGGCGGGAATGTGCAGGTTGACGTTCTTCAGGTTGTTGCCGCGCGCGCCGTGCAGGTGCAGCGTCATCTTCGGGTTCGGTTTGTGCCGCCGCGCCGGAATCTCGATGCGGCGCTGGCCCGACAGGTATTGGCCGGTCAGCGAACGCGGCGCGGCGAGGATGTCCTCCAGTTTGCCTTCGCCGACCACTTCGCCGCCATGCACGCCCGCACCGGGGCCGATGTCCACCACATGGTCGGCAAGGCGGATCGCGTCCTCGTCATGCTCGACCACGATCACCGTGTTGCCGAGGTCGCGCAGGCGGGTGAGGGTGCCGAGCAGACGCTCGTTGTCGCGTTGGTGCAGGCCGATGGAAGGTTCGTCCAGCACGTACATCACGCCGACCAAGCCCGCGCCGATTTGCGAGGCCAGGCGAATGCGCTGCGCCTCGCCGCCGGAGAGCGTATCGGCCTTGCGTTCCAGCGTGAGGTAATCGAGGCCCACGTCCACGAGGAAGCCGAGCCGCTCGCTGATTTCCTTGACGATTTTGGTGGCGATTTCGCCGCGCCAGCCCGGCAGGTTCAGTTCGCCGAAGAAACGCTTGGCCTCGTCGATCGGCAACACTGCCAGTTCCGGCAGCGGCTTGTCGGCGACGAACACGTTGCGCGCGGCCTTGTTCAAGCGCGCGCCCTTGCATTCGGGGCAGGGCCGCTGGCTGATGAACTTCGCCAACTCCTCGCGCACCGCCGGCGATTCGGTTTCGCGGTAGCGGCGTTCGAGGTTGGGGATGATGCCCTCGAAGCGGTGCTTGCGCTGGCTGCGGCCGCCGGCCTCGGTGAAGTAGGTGAAGGTGATTTGCTCCTCGCCGCTGCCGTACAGCACCGCCTGCTGCACGTATTCCGGCAGCGACTGCCACGGCGCATCCACGTCGAACTTGTAGTGTTTGGCCAGCGAGGCGATGAGTTGGAAGTAATAAGCGTTGCGGCGATCCCAACCGCGCACCGCGCCGGCGGCCAGCGACAGTTCCGGGTGCACCACCACACGGCTCGGGTCGAAGAACTCGGCCACGCCCAAACCATCGCAACCGGGGCAGGCACCGACCGGCGAGTTGAACGAGAACAGGCGTGGTTCCAGTTCCGGCAGCGCGTAGTCGCAGACCGGGCAGGAGTATCTCGACGAGAACAACTGCGGCGCGGCGTCAGCGTTGGCCGCTCCCGGCATCCTGCCTCCCGCGGCACTTGCGCTGTCCTGCGCGGCGTCCAGCGATTGCACGATCGCCATGCCGTCGCCCAGTTTGAGCGCGGTTTCAAAGCTTTCGGTGAGCCGCTGCTTGATGTCCTCGCGCGGGCGGAAGCGGTCGATCACCGCCTCGATGGTGTGCTTCTGGCGCAGCCCCAGCGCCGGCACCGCGTCGATTTCGTATAGCTCGCCATCCACCCGCACGCGCACGAAGCCCTGCGCGCGCAACTGGTCGAATACCTGCACGTGCTCGCCCTTGCGCTCGCGGATCACCGGCGCCAGCAGCATCCAGCGCTGCTCGCCGTCCAGCGCCAATACTTGGTCAACCATCTGGCTGATGGTCTGCGCCTCCAGCGGGTAGTGATGGTCGGGGCAACGCGGGCTGCCGACGCGGGCGTACAGCAGGCGCAGGTAGTCGTAGATTTCGGTGATGGTGCCCACGGTCGAGCGCGGGTTGTGGCTGGTGGATTTCTGCTCGATCGAGATGGCCGGCGACAGCCCTTCGATATGGTCGAGGTCGGGCTTCTCCATCACGCTCAAAAATTGCCGCGCATAGGCCGACAGCGACTCGACGTAGCGGCGCTGGCCCTCGGCATAGATGGTGTCGAACGCCAGCGACGACTTGCCCGAGCCGGACAAGCCGGTAATCACGATCAACTTGTCGCGCGGCAGGTCGAGGTCGATGTTCTTGAGGTTGTGCGTCCGCGCGCCGCGGATGCGGATGTAGTCGAGGGCCATCGGTCGAGAGTTGGGAGAGGCCACCGGGCAGTCTAGCCCTTGCTGCGAGTGGCCTGCCACCTGCGATGTGCCGCGTGAGCGTATGGGCAACCGGTGCCGGTGATGCCGCTCAATCGCCGAGGGCGAACATTTCCTGCAAGGTTTCGGCGATATGCCGTGCGGTATCAGCCTTCACGCTGCCGAGCTTCTTGACCAAGCGCGACTTGTCCACCGTGTGTATCTGGTCGAGTGCAACCTGCCCTTGCTTGCGCTGGAACGTGAGCGGAATGCGTGATGGATAGGGGCGCAGCGTGGAAGTCATCGGCGCGACGATGACGGTGCGCAGGTGGCGGTTCATTTCATCCGGCGACACCACCACGCAGGGGCGGGTTTTGCGGATTTCCGAACCTTGCGTCGGGTCGAGGTCGATCAGATGCACTTCAAAGCGCAGTGGCGATGCGGCTGCGCTCACCATGTCCACTCCGCATCGTCGAAGGCGTTGCCGTCCTCACCCAGCAAAGGCGCGTCATCGCCTGCGGCGGCCATGCATGCAAAGGCCTCGTCCCAGCCGGAGCGTGTGCTGCGGCTGGCTTCCAGCACGAGCTTGCCGTCTTCCACGCGCATTTCCAGCGTGTCGCCGAAGCTGCAATCCTTGATGACCGAGGCGGGAATGCGGATGCCCTTGGAATTGCCGATGGAGATGAGCGCGGCTTTCATGATGAATCACCCAATGACGAGGTGGTCACATTGTAATTACGTGATGATCGGGCGGGCAAGTTGTCGCCCGCGAACCCCTTGCGTTGCACCAAGTTCCTAAATCCCCTACAATTCCGCTTCTGTCCGCCCTCGAAGGCAGGCAGGTCCCGAGAATAACTACAGAAGAGACACTCCCATGTACGCAGTACTGGTAACCGGCGGTAAGCAATACCGCGTCGCGCAGGGCGAAACCCTCCGCGTTGAGAAGCTCGAAGCCGAAGCTGGCAGCGAGATCAAGTTCGACACCGTCCTGATGCTCGGCGACGCCGATGGCATCAAGATTGGCGATGCCCTGAAGGGCGCTTCGGTGACCGCCAAGGTCGTGGCCCATGGCCGCGCCGACAAGGTGCGCATCATCAAGTTCCGCCGCCGCAAGCACCACATGAAGCGGCAGGGCCACCGCCAGCACTACACCGAAATCGAAATCACCGGCATCGCCGGCTAAACCAAGGAGAATCCGTCATGGCACATAAAAAGGGCGTAGGCTCCTCGCGCAACGGCCGCGATTCCAACCCGAAGTACCTCGGCGTCAAGATTTTCGGTGGCCAGGCCATCGAAGCCGGCAACATCATCGTGCGCCAGCGCGGCACCCAGTTCCACCCGGGCGCAGGCGTCGGCCTCGGCCGCGACCACACGCTGTTCGCGCTGGTTGACGGCAAGGTGGAGTTCACGGTGAAGGGCCCGAAGAAGCGCCGTACCGTCAGCGTCGTTGCTGAAGCCTGATTCATCTGAATCAGGTTTTCGCGAAGGCCCCGCCGCGTGCGGGGTTTTTCGTTTGTCAGGTGTGATTCGTGATTGGTGATTCGAAAGAGCGAATCACTGGTTGTTGGCCGTATTCGCGCACAATCAGCGCACGGCCAAGCCGTTTTCACGAGTCACGAATTACCAATCCCCCAATTACGGCCCCACCATGAAACTCGTAGATGAAGCCGAAATTACTGTAATTGCCGGCAACGGCGGCAATGGCTGCGTCGGTTTCCGTCGCGAGAAATTCATTCCACTCGGTGGCCCGGACGGCGGCGACGGTGGCAATGGCGGCAGCGTGTGGCTGCGCGCCGATGAAAACCTCAACACGCTGGTGGATTTCCGCCATGAGCGCATCTTCAAGGCGCAACGTGGCGAGAACGGCATGGGCCGGCAGGCTTACGGCAAGGGTGGTGAAGATTTGACCATCACCGTGCCGGTCGGCACCGTGGTCATCAACGTCGATACCGACGAAGTAATCGGCGACCTCACCCAGCATGGCGACCGCTTGCTGGTGGCCAAGGGCGGCAAGGGCGGCCTTGGCAACATGCACTTCAAGAGTTCCACCAACCGCGCACCGCGACAGGCGTTGCCGGGTGAGGAGGGCGAGGAGCGCCTGCTCAAGCTGGAGTTGAAACTGCTGGCCGACGTGGGCCTGCTCGGCTTCCCCAACGCGGGCAAGAGCACCCTGATCCGCGCCGTTTCGGCGGCCACGCCGAAAGTGGCTGACTACCCGTTCACGACCTTGTACCCGAATCTGGGTGTGGTGAAGGTGGAGAACTACCGCAGCTTCGTGATCGCTGACATTCCCGGACTGATCGAAGGCGCGGCCGATGGCGCGGGCCTGGGCGCACAGTTCCTGCGCCATCTGCAACGCACGCGGCTGTTGCTGCACCTGGTCGATATCTCGCCGATGGAAGGTGGGGTGGAGGGCATCTCGCCGATCGAGCAGGTGCGTGCGATCGAGCGCGAACTGGGCAGGCATGACCCCGAATTGCTGGAAAAGCCGCGCTGGCTGGTGCTGAACAAGGCTGACCTGATGTTCGAGGACGAGGGCGCAGGCCGCGGCCGAGCAGGTGGTCAGGGGAGTTGGGCTGGGCCCAGCCGTGGATCTGGTGTCGGCGCTGGGTCGCGAAGGCACGTGGCCGATCATGAAGGACATCATGGCTTTCTTCGACCAGCAGAAGCTGCTGGAAGCCGAGGAGCGCGAGGCGCAGGGCTGAGTCGTTCTCGGTTCGCCATGCATGAAAACCCCGGCCTTGCAGTCTGTGTAGAACACCATCCCCCGGAGCTGAAAGTTGAAGACGATGCCCGCAACGCAAGTTGCGGGCATTAGCGAT
>JAUCDH010000045.1:0-83385 GCA_034675465.1 Stenotrophomonas sp.
CAATCGGCATAGGCCCGCTGGCAGTCGGCAGGTAGAAGTATTGGCCCTGGCCGCCGCTGTTGGCCCCGCCCATGCCGTAGTCGCCCAGCAGGCTGGCGTTTTCATCGTAGAGGTAGGACCAGCCCAGGTGCTCTGCGTCGCTCGCCTTGGGGCTCCACAGGCGGGTGAAGAATTGCTGGATGCTTTGCAGCAAGCCTATTTCCTCTTCGTCGTCCGCCGAGAGGGTTGAGCTGGTGTTGTACAGCGCCTCGGTCTTGAAGACGCGCTGGCCCAGGGCGTTGTGGGCGTATTTGGTGGTGGGGGCGTCTGGGCTTTGGCCGGTGCTGGCGCTTTGCAGGCGGCCCAGGCTGTCGTAGTGGTACTGGTGCAGGCCGTCGGTTTGGCGGATGGCGTAGATGCAAGCGCACCTGCGCGCCCGCCTGCGGCGTGGGATTTGAAGTGAAATTGGCCTCCAGCGCCTATGGGGCGTCATTTGTTGCTATATTTTTGGGAATTCAAGCATTCTGGGGGCGGAAAATTGGATTCTGACGCCGATATTTCACAGAATCTCTTTAGCAATAACCAAAATTTGTGCGCCGTAAACCGCTTCTAACTCAGCAAAAATATGGCGTCCGCTTATTATAGAATCAATTTCTTTTTCAAGAATTCTTTCCTGATTTAAATTTTTTGATTGAGATAATTTTCCATTCACCAATACCATCAACGCGTCACGATAAATACAGGGATCACTATTTGAATCCCAAATTTTCAGGTTGTCGACAATATTAGACTCACGGAATTCAGAAACAATCAGACGATGGACCCCATGAGCCTCCCATGAAAAAGGTATGCCTGCAGTATCGATCAATGTCAATGTTAGAGTACGAGGATCTCCCATGACCTGAATGCCCGTCAGCTTGGCCTCAATAAATCTATCAAGATTTTTCATAATATTTTTCGTCAACCGCTTAATTATTTTAATGGAGGCCACGGGGACACTGGTCGCCCAGGCTCTTCGCGATTGCCATTAGGCCATTCATGAACGTGGTCTTGGTCATTTCCCTGATGGGGTTTATCAATGTCGAAAGCTGGTCGGCCGTCAGACCCGTACTGTCGGCCGCGCCGAGGCCCTTGAATCCAATCGCCCGGCGGACCAATGTCCGGCGGATTTTTCGGTCGATTAAATACTAAATCGTAAGTAGTGATGCAGGCTTGAACCGTCGCAGCAGCAGCAGCTCCGGCAGCCGCAGCACACAACGGATTTGCTGCGCACGCAATCACCGCAGCAGGAATGAACAATCCTTTCGGATCAGTAAACCCCAGCGCATTCCCCCCCACATACCCAAACCGATTCCACCCCCCCCCTCCAGCCCAATCGGGTCCCCCTGCGTATACCTCCCGGTCTTCGGATCGTAGCTGCGGTAGTAGTTGTAGTGCAGCCCCGTCTCTTCGTCAAAGGTCTGGCCAGGGTAGCGCAGGTTAAAGCGCACCGGCGGGATGCTGGTGGAGCCTGTCGTGGGGGTTGTCGTTTCGTTCGTGAATCGGTTCGCCCCCAGGGTGGGCGCTTCGTCTCCGTAGGCGCTGTAGGCCCATTGCCAGGCGGTTTGGCCGTCGCTTTGCGTGAGTCTGCGCGGGGTATTCAGGTGGTCACTGTGGATGGCGTAGATGCGCCCATCAATCTCGGCGGCAATCGGCATGGGGCCGCTGGCAGTCGGCAGGTAGAAGTACTGGCCCTGGCCGCCGCTGTTGGCCCCGCCCATGCCGTAGTCGCCCAGCAGGCTGGCGTTTTCATCGAAGAGGTAGGACCAGCCCAGGTATTCTGCGTCGCTCGCCTTGGGGCTCCACAGGCGGGTGAAGAATTGCTGGATGCTTTGCAGCAAGCCCAGGTCTTCTTCGTCTTCGTCCAATAGGCCGGAGCTGGTGCTGTACAGCGCTTCGGTCTTGAAGACGCGCTGGCCCAGGGCGTTGTGGGCGTATTTGGTGGTGGGGGCGTCTGGGCTTTGGCCGGTGCTGGCGCTTTGCAGGCGGCCCTGGCTGTCGTAGCTGTAGCGGTGCAGGCCGTCGGTTTGCAGGCTGCCGGCGCTGTCGTACTGGTAGTTGACACTGGCGCTGGCGCTGCCGGTGCTGCTGGCGATGGTTTGCTCGAAGCCCAGAAGTTTGTTGTGGCCGGCCTCCGTGCTGTAGCTGCGGGTGGTGGAGGTGCCGGCGCGTTCGCGCTGGCTGCCCAGGAGGTTGCCGTTGGTGTCGTACTGGAAGGCGATGGTGTCGGGCGGCGCGCCAGCGGCGGTGGTTTTGGTGAGGCTGGCCAGGCGCCCGGCGCGGTCGTAGCTGGCGTTCCAGGTGATGGTGGCCTGGCTGATGGTGCTGGTCTGCGGGTTGGTGTTGGCCGGGCGCCAGAGTTTTTGCTTGAGGGTAAGGATGCGCCCTGCCGCGTCGTATTGGTAGCTGCCCAGTTCGGTGGCGGTCAGTTGGCCGGCGCTGTTGTAGCTGCGCGTGGCAGGGATGGCTGCCGCTGCGCCGGGCAGGTTCCAGCTCCAGCCGGTGGGCTGGCCCAGGGGGTTCCAGGTGATGCCTTGCACGATGGCCTGGCCGGCCCAGGTGAGGCCGGTGATCTGGCCGGTGGCGTCGTACTGGTATTGCAGGCTGCGGCCGTCGGGGTAGGTGATGGCGGCGAGCAGGCCATTGGCGGCGTATTGGTAGGCGACGCTGCGGGTGTGGCCGTTGATGAGGGCCTGGGTTTTGCGGGTGACGCGGCCCAAAAGGTCGCGCTCGTAGGTGGTGCTGCCGCTGGCGTCTTCAATTTCTGAGAGATAGCCTGCGCCAGCCTGGTCGTAGCGCAGGGTGGTGGGGGTGCCGTCCGGGTGGGTGATGCGGGTAGGCCGGCCCAGCAGGTCGCGCTCGATGGTGGTGGTGCGGCCCAGGGCGTCGGTGACGGTGCTGGGCAGGCCCAGGGCGTCGTACTGGGTGGTTTGGCTGCCGCTGTCGGGGCTGGTCTCTTGGGTGGGGTTGCCTTGGGCGTTGCGCTGGGTGTAGCCCAGCGCGCAGGGGATGCGTCGGAATTTGAACCGAAATCTGGCTCTAGCGCTTGATGGGAAAGCGTTGGTAGCTATCAATTTTGGAGTGACTGGCACCTCAGGTTTCGTGAGTGTGGCAAGGAAAAGATCCAGTTTCATAGATCATTTTTCTCTCACTCAGCTCCGCAACAAGCCCCTCCCAATCCACAAAAGTACAAAGTCCATCACGGTCGACCACCAGCAGGTCGTCAGAATGATTTTTCTGGAAGTTAACAATTGGATTTTTCAGAAACGCTTCAGCTCGCTGAAAAAACCAAGATGACAACTCATCCTCCTGATTTTGAACGCTTCCCAAATAAACATACGCCTCAACAAAAGGAAGTCTCATCTCTCGATCATGATAACCAAGCAAGAACACTGGTTGCCCGGGATTTAATCCTAAGATTTTCTTTTCAAGCGAATTCGACATGAATTTACCCTCTTATTTCAGATATTTCAGAATTCCCTTTTCTGCCATTGGATGCATAACATTAATTTAATGCATTTAAGGGCGCCATCTATACAGCGGGTGCTCAAGAAGTGGCACAGACCAGTACAAAAGTGAAAATTATTGCGCCAGTTACTGCATCTTTTACGGCTTTCAAAACACGACGACATTTTTCGCCGCAGGTGGGTTCTTCATTTTGATCCTTGCAACTGCAACTAAGACCGCCGCTTGATGGAGTCCCTGCTTCTGAAGTGGGGCGTCCATCCTTAATACCTTTCCAGCCCATCCAGCGCACAGCGCAGCTTTCATATTCTTTTCCACGCTGTGCACATGATGCCCTGCATTGTGCTACTTGATCACTATTACATGGACGCCACCATGAATCTGGCCGCCCTCCACCGTTTGCCAATCCCTCCGGATCAGTATCTCCCAGCGGATTCCCCCCCCACATAGGCAAACCGATTCCATCCCCCCTCCAGCCCAATCGGATCGCCCTGCGTATACCTCCCGGTCTTCGGATCGTAGCTGCGGAAGTAGTTGTAGTGCAGCCCCGTCTCTTCGTCAAAGTACTGCCCAGGGTAGCGCAGGTTAAAGCGCACCGGCGGGATGCTGGTGGTGCCCGTGCTTGGCGTAGTGGTGTCGTCCGTGAAGCGTTTGGCACCCAGCGTGGGCGCTTCATCCCCGTAGGCGCTGTAGGCCCATTGCCAGGCGGTCTGGCCGTCGCTTTGCGTGAGTCTGCGCGGGGTATTCAGGTGGTCTCTGTGGATGGCGTAGATGCGCCCATCAATCTCGGCGGCAATGGGCATGGGGCCGCTGGCAGTCGGCAGGTAGAAGTACTGGCCCTGGCCGCCGCTGTTGGCCCCGCCCATGCCGTAGTCGCCCAGCAGGCTGGCGTTTTCATCGAAGAGGTAGGACCAGCCCAGGTATTCTGCGTCGCTCGCCTTGGGGCTCCACAGGCGGGTGAAGAACTGGGCGATGCTTTGCAGGAAACCTATTTCCTCTTCGTCGTCCGCCGAGAGGGTTGAGCTGGTGTTGTACAGCGCCTCGGTCTTGAAGACGCGCTGGCCCAGGGCGTTGTGGGCGTATTTGGTGGTGGGGGCCTCGCTCCCCTGCCCGGTGCTGGCGCTTTGCAGGCGGCCCTGGCTGTCGTAGCTGTAGCGGTGCAGGCCGTGGGTTTGGCGGTGGGTGCAGATGCAAGCGCGTCTATGCGCCCTCCTACGGCGTGGGATTTGAAGTGGAATTGGCCCTAGCGCTTGATGGGCAAGCGCTGGTAGCTATAAAAAATAGAGCCGAAAGCAATTAACCCTCATGGACGGAGTTCGGGTGCTGCACACATGGTATCGCTGGATTGGGGGAGATTCGAGTGTAAATCGCTTGGGGGAAGTGCCTCGCTCTTTCCCTTCTTTCATCGGAGAGAAGGCACGTTGCTGATGCGTCGAGGACTCGCACACGCTCGAACGCTTGGTGCCCGAAGCGCAAATGAGGAATGAACCGAGCCCATGATGGTTGAACACTTGGACTCCGTTTGCCCCTCACCCCCCCCCGCTCCGCGCCCGGGCCCACGCCAGCGGCGTGGGCGCTCAACCGCACGCGCGGCAGTGGCGCGCAAGCCGTGCGGTTTCGTCCCGAAGGGAGAGGGACTTTAAAAGCACCCCTCCCCAGCCCTCCCCTTCGTGCTGTGCACGCAAGGGAGGGAGACAAGCTAGTGCAGCAGCAGCTTGATGATGCTGGCGGCCGCATCGCGGCCTTCGGCGACGGCTGTGACCACCAGGTCGGCGCCGCGCACGGCATCGCCGCCGGCGAACAGTTGGGGGTTGTGGGTTTGGTAGGGCAGGCGGGTGTTGCCGCCGGCGATGATGCGGCCATTGCTGGTGGCTTCCACGCCTTGTGCGCCGAGCCATTCCGGCAGGGTCGGCGAGAAGCCGAAGGCGATGATGACCACGTCCGCTTCCAGCAGCGATTCGGAACCGATGATCGGCTCGGCGTTGCGGCGGCCGTTGGCGTCGGGTTCGCCGAGGCGGGTTTCGACCACGGTGACGCCGATGACCTCATCGTCTGCACCGGCCTCGATCGACAGCGGCTGGCGGTTGAACAGGAAGCGCACGCCTTCCTCGCGGGCATTGGCCACCTCGCGTGCCGAGCCGGGCATGTTGGCCTCGTCGCGGCGGTAGGCGCAGGTGACCTTGGCCGCGCCAAGGCGGATGGCGCTGCGCACGCAGTCCATGCCGGTGTCGCCGCCGCCGAGCACGACCACGCGCTTGCCGGACAGGTCGGGCAGGGTGATCTGGTCTTCCCAGCCGGCAATCGGCCGGCCCTGCGGGTCGTTGCCGCCGACGATGCGGCCGTTCTGCACCAGGAACGGTAGCGCCGGCAGTACACCCTTCAAGTCCTGCCCCGGCAGGCCGCCGTCGGTGTAGCGGTAAGCGCCGGTGCCGAGGAACACGGCATCGAACTCGGCTTGCAGTTGTTCCACGCTGACATCGCGCCCCACTTCCACGCCGAGGCGAAATTGCACGCCCATGCCTTCGAGCACCTCACGGCGCTTGGCAATCACGCTCTTGTCGAGCTTGAAGCTGGGGATGCCGAATTGCAGCAGGCCGCCGATTTGTTCGTAACGGTCGAACACCACCGCCTGCACGCCGGCACGGGCGAGGCGGTCGGCGCAGGCCAAGCCGGCCGGGCCTGCGCCGACGATGGCTACCCGCTTGCCGGTGGGCTGCACGGCGTGCAGGTCCGGCTTCCAGCCGGTGGCCAGCGCGGTATCGACGATGTATTTCTCCACCGCGCCGATGGTCACCGCGCCGAACTCCTCCAGCGTGCAGCTGCCCTCGCACAGACGGTCCTGCGGGCAGACCCGGCCACAGACTTCCGGCAGCGGGTTGGTGGAATGGCACAGCGTCGCTGCTTCGTGGATGCGGTCTTCCTGCACCAGTTGCAGCCATTGCGGGATGGCGTTGTGCACCGGGCATTTCCAGCTGCAATACGGGTTGCCGCAGTCGAGGCAGCGCCCGGCCTGGTATTGAGCGTCGGCCTTGTCGAACTTGCCGTACAGCTCACCCCAGTCGCCGGACGTGCGTAGTTCCACCGGGATGCGCTGTGGCATGGTGCGGGGCAGGTCTAGGTATTGGAAGGGTTGTTTGCGGCTCATGGCTGGCGTGATTCGTAATTGGTGATTCGTGATTTGGAAAAGCGGATGACTGGCGGCGGAAACCGAATGAGTGAAGGCACTGGGCTTTCACCAATCACGAATCCCGAATCACCAATCACAGGCTGCCGTCAGGCAGCCCGCCTAAGCGCATCAGCCAGCGATTCGATGCTGGCGGCCTTCGGTTTCACCAGCCAGAACTTGCCGACGTAGTCGCGGAACTCGTCGAGGATCTGCTGCGCCCAGATACTGCCGGTCAGCTCGCGATGGCGGCCGACCAGGGTGTGCAGGTGCTGGCGATAGTTCTCGAAGCCTTCGGCCGAGATGCGATGGATGTCGATCAATTCGTGGTTGTAGCGATCGACGAAATCGCGCTCCACGTCCAGCACGTAGGCCAAGCCGCCGGTGAAGCCGGCGCCGAAGTTCAGGCCGACCTTGCCGAGCACGACGACGATGCCGTCGGTCATGTATTCGCAGCAGTGGTCGCCGGCACCTTCGATCACCGCCAGTGCGCCGGAGTTGCGCACGCCGAAGCGCTCGCCGGCGCGGCCCGCGGCGAACAGTTCGCCGCCGGTGGCGCCGTACAGGCAGGTGTTGCCGATGATGGCGGTGTTGCGCGCCTCGAAACGCGCGCCACGAGGCGGGCGCACCACCAGCCGGCCGCCGGCCATGCCCTTGCCGACGTAGTCGTTGGCCTCGCCTTCCACTTCCAGGTTCAGGCCATCGACGTTGAACGCGCCCAGGCTCTGCCCGGCGGTACCGCGGAAGCGCAGGTGCAGCGGGGCGTCGGCCATGCCGTGGTTGCCGTGGGCGCGGGCGATCGCACCGGACAAACGGGTGCCGATGGAGCGGTCGGTGTTGTGGATCAGGAAGCGGTGTTCACCCCCGGACTTGCGGGAGATGGCCTCGGCGAGCAGGTCGTCCATCTGCGTGGCGAGGCTGTCCGGCGACTGGTACAGCCGCTGTGCGGCGCAGTGCGAACCTTCGTAATGCGCAGGCGCGAGCAACCGCGACAGGTCCACCTTGACGCCTTCGCGCGGCGACACCTCCAGCTGTTCCAGCAAGTCGGTGCGGCCGACGATCTCGTCCAGCGAACGCGCGCCCAGGTACGACAGCCATTGCCGCACTTCTTCGGCCAGCAGCCGGAAGAAGTTTTCCACGCGCTCGGGCAGGCCGGTGAAGTGCTGCTCGCGCAGGCGTTCGTCCTGCGTGGCCACGCCGGTGGCGCAGTTGTTGAGGTGGCAGATGCGCAGGAACTTGCAGCCCAGCACGATCATCGGGCCGGTGCCAAAGCCGAAGCTGTCCGCGCCGAGCAACGCGGCTTTCACCACGTCCAGGCCGGTCTTCAGCCCGCCATCGGTCTGCAGGATGGTGCGCCCGCGCAGGTCGTTGCCGACCAGCGCTTGGTGCGATTCGGCCACACCCAGTTCCCACGGCACGCCGGCATAGCGGATCGAACTGATCGGCGAGGCGCCGGTGCCGCCGTCGTGGCCGGAGACGGTGATCAGGTCAGCGCCGGCCTTGACCACGCCGGCGGCGATCGTGCCGACGCCCGCGTGCGAGACCAGCTTCACCGACACCAGCGCCGCCGGGTTGACCTGCTTCAGGTCGTAGATCAACTGCGCGAGGTCTTCGATCGAATAGATGTCGTGGTGCGGCGGCGGCGAGATCAGGCCGATGCCCGGCTTGGCGTAACGCAGCCGCGCGATCATCTCGTTGACCTTGTGGCCGGGCAATTGACCGCCTTCGCCGGGCTTGGCACCTTGCGCGACCTTGATCTGCAGGACTTCGGCATTGACCAGATATTCGGCGGTGACGCCGAAGCGGCCCGAGGCGACCTGCTTGATCTTGGAGCGCTTCTCGGTGCCGTAGCGCACCGGGTCTTCGCCGCCTTCGCCGGAGTTGCTGCGGCCGCCGAGGCGGTTCATCGCGATGGCCAATGCCTCATGCGCTTCGGGCGACAACGCGCCGAGCGAGATGGCGGCGGTGTCGAAACGCTTGAACAAGGCTTCGGCCGGTTCCACTTCGTCCAGTGGCAGCGGCGTGGCGGCCGGCTTGAGTTGCAGCAGGTCGCGCAGCGCCGAGGCCGGGCGCGAATGCACCGCCTCCATGTAGGCGCGCCAATCCTCGGCCTTGCCGGTGCGCGAGGCGCGTTGCAGCGTCATCACCACGTCCGGATTGAACATGTGGTACTCGCCGCCATGCACGTACTTGAGCAGGCCGCCGATTTCGGTGGGGACGTGCTCGTTCCATGCGCGTGCGGTGAGCTCGCGCGCTTCGGCATCCAGTCGCGCAAGGTTGACGCCGCCGATGCGCGCGGTGGCGTCGGGGAAGCACAGCGCGATGACGTCCGGGTCCAGGCCGATGACTTCGAACAGCTGCGCGCCGCGGTAGCTGGCGATGGTGCAGATGCCCATCTTGGAGATGATCTTGCTCAGGCCCTTGTAGATGCCCTTGCGGTAGCTGCGGCCGATCTGCGAGACCTCGCCGCCCTTCTTCAGTTGCAGGATGCCGCGCCGGCCGAGGTCGAACAGTGTCTGGTAGGCCAGGTACGGATAGACGGCGGTAGCGCCATAGCCGAGCAAACAGGCCATGTGATGCGCGTCGCGCGCGGTGCCGGTCTCGATGATCAAGTTGACGTCGCAGCGCAGGCCCAGCTTCGACAGGTGGTGATGCACCGCGCTGGTGGCCAGCAGTGCATGCGCCATCGGCCGTTCCGGCGCCGGGTAGCGGTCGGACAGCAACAGCATCACCACGCCGTCGCGCGCGGCTTGCTCGCATTCGCGGCAGATGCGTTCGATGCCGGCCTTCAGCCCTTCCTCGACGCCGTAGGACAGGTCGACCAGGCGATTGCGCTCGACGTACTGCTCCATCTTCAGAAGTTGCCGCAACTTGCGCTGGCTCAGCACCGGCGAGTTGAGAATGACGTGGTTCACCGTCTCCGGGCCGGCATGGAAGATGTTGGTTTCCTTGCCGAGCTGGGTGGTCAGCGACATCGCGCAGTCTTCGCGCAGCGGGTCGATTGGCGGGTTGGTGACCTGCGCGAACGCCTGCCGGAAGTAGTCGTACAGCGGCCGGGTGTGGCGGCTGAGTACGGCGATCGGCGTGTCATCGCCCATCGAGCCGGTGGCTTCCTGCCCGGTTTCGGCCAGCGGCCGCAATACCTGTTCCAGCTCCTCGGTCGTGAGCTGGAACAGCTTGTGGTAGCTGCGCAGCGTGGCTTCGTCGAACGGCTCCTCGGCCAGCGAGGGGTCGATCAACTCGGTTTGCAGGTAGGTGACGCCTTGGTGCAACCACTGCTTGTACGGCGCGCGCGCGCGGTTGATGCGGTCGATGGCGTCCGAGTCGAGCAGGTCGCCGCGCTTGAGGTCGATGGCCATCATCTGGCCCGGCCCCAGCTTGCCCTTGCGCACGACGCGCTCGGTCGGCACTTCCCACACGCCGGCTTCGGAAGCGACGAGGAAATGGCGGTCGGAGGTCAGCATCCAACGCGCCGGGCGCAAGCCGTTGCGGTCCAGCGTGCAGGCGGCATAGCGGCCGTCGCAGGCGACGATACCGGCCGGGCCGTCCCACGGCTCGGTGTTCAGGCCATGAAATTCGTAGAACGCGGCCAGGTCGGCGTCCTTGAATTCCAGCGACTGCGTTGCCGGCGGCACCAGGATGCGCAGCGCCTGGATCAGTTCCATGCCGCCGGCCACCATCAGCTCCAGCATGTTGTCCATGCTCTGCGAATCGGAGCCGTGCATCGAGATCACCGGGTCGAATTCGGCGATGTCGAACTTCGGCGTCTTCCACACCTTGCTGCGCGCCTGCGCCCAGTGGCGGTTGCCTTCGATGGTGTTGATCTCGCCATTGTGGGCGAGCAGGCGGAACGGGTGCGCCAGCGGCCAGCGCGGCATCGTGTTGGTGGAAAAACGCTGGTGGAACACCACCACGCTGGAAGCCAGTTCGTGGCGCTGCAAGTCCGGGTAGAAGGTCGAAAGCTTGTCCGGCAGCACCATGCCCTTGTAGCTGATGGCATCGGGGCTGAGCGTGGTGACGTAGTAGTCGGCCACCTCGCGCAGGTTTTGTTCGCTGCGGCGGCGGGCCAGGAACAGTGCCAGCGCGAATTGCCCGGCGCTCTGGTCGGTGCCGGCATCGACGAACACTTGTTCGACCTGCGGCAGCGTGTCGCGCGCCAGCTCGCCGCAAACGCTGGCGTCGGTGGGCACCACGCGCCAGCCGCGCGGTTGGCAGCCGGCGTTGCGCAGCTGCGCGTCCAGTTCGTCGCGGCAGCGTTGCGCGGCGTCGGCATCGTGCGGCAGGAACACCACGCCGGCGGCGAAGTTCGCGCCGATGCGGATGCCGGCTTCCTCGGCGGCGTTGCGCAGGAAGGCGTTGGGCTTGCGCAGCAGCAGGCCGCAGCCGTCGCCGGTGAGCCCGTCGGCGGCGACGCCACCGCGGTGGGTCATGCGCGACAGCGCGGCGATGGCGGTATCGACCAACAGCCGCGAGGGCTGGTCGTCCAGCTGCGCGACCATGCCGAAACCACAGGCGTCGCGTTCGTCTTGCGGGTCGTAGAGCCCTTGGCGGTTGCGGGGGGCCATTGCTGCCTCGTTGCGATGTTCGGGTGAGCGGCGACACCTCTCCCTCGTCCATCGCGGCACGGCGTGCACGACATGGCAGCTGCGCCGTGCACGGCGTGCTCGTCGGCTGGAACGCAGCGTCGAGGCCACCGGATGCGCTCGACTAAATCACGCTTGCTGCGTCGCCGCAATACATCGTTGCGACGGCAACCAAAGCCTTGCCCGGCAAGGCTTTGGCCGGTGTTGCCTCAACCGCAGCGGACGCCACTGACGAGGTTGTTTTCATCGACCTCGATGTTCAGGCGTTCACCCAGGTACTCCATCGTGATCGGCTGGTTGGGTTTGAGCGTACGTACCTTTTGGGCACCGGCATCCTGCCGGGCCTGTTCGCCCACGGCATCGGAATACGGCTGGCCGACCAGCCCCTGCACCTGGCTGGCATCGCAACTGCCGGCCGGCGGCGTGGCAGCATCGGGCGCCGGCGCGGCGGCCTCGGCGGCGGCCTGCTGGGCCTGGTCCAGCGCCTGATCCTGTTCTTCCGGGGCCGGGCCGTTGCAGGCGGCCAATGCCAATGCCAGTGCCGTGGCCGCCGTCAGGGCGAGGGTGCGGCGCGAGCCGCGAATGTTCGATGGGGAATGCATCAAGGGCTCCACTGTGGTGAAGGATGGCCCAAGCATAGGTCAGGCAGGCGTGCCGGTGTGCGCTGGGGAGGCGGATAATCGGTGCATTTTCGATGGTCAGGGATGGGCGATGTCGCAGGTAGATGCGTATCGGGTGTTGGTGTTGGGCGGCTACGGCCATTTCGGCGCACGCATCGTGCGGACGCTGGCAAGTGAGCCGCAGTTGCGGGTGATTGCCGCCGGCCGCCACCCGCAGGCGGCGTTGCGCCACCTGCCCGGTGTCGATCTGACGCGCATCGAGTTGTGCCGGCTGAATACCGACGACGCCGATTTCCCCGCGCAACTGGCCGCCACCGGTGCGGCGTTGGTGATCCACACCGCCGGGCCATTCCAGGGGCAGGGTTACGACGTCGCACGCGCCTGCCTGCACGCGGGTATGCACTACATCGACCTGGCCGATGGCCGTGATTTCGTGCGCGACTTCCCCGCACAACTGGACGCCGCAGCACGGGAAGCCGGGTGCTGCGCCATCAGCGGCGCCAGTACGCTGCCGGCCTTGTCCAGCGCGGTGGTGGATGCCTTGCGCGGGCGTTTCGATACCTTGCAGTCCATCGACATCGTGATTGCCCCGGCGCAGGCCACGCCGCTGGGCATGGCCACGGTGCGCGCGGTGTTGTCGTACTGCGGCAAGCCGTTCGACTGCTGGATCGATGGGCGCTGGCAGCGCGTGACCGGCTGGGCCAAGCCGCAACCGGTGAGGTTCGCGCGCATCGCCCCGCGCCTGGCCTCGCCCTGCGACGTGCCCGACCACGACCTGCTGGTGCAGCGCTACCCCGGCGTGCAGACGGTGCGCTTCCGCGCCGCGCTGGAACTGCCGCTACTGTCGCGTTGCCTCGCCGGTATTGCATGGCTGCGCCACCACGGCCTGCCGCTGCCGATGGAAGCACTGGCCGGCGTGTTCGCCCGCGCCGGGCGCTGCTTCGACCGCTTCGGCACCGACCTTGGCGGTATGCGCGTGACCCTGCGCGGGTTGCGCGACGGCGTCGAACACACCGTGCATTGGGACCTCACCGCGCCGATGCTGCATGGCCCGGAAATCCCCACCTTCGCCGCGGTGCTGTTGGCGCGCCGGCTGGCCGCCGGCGAGCCGCTGCCGGTGGGTGCCCATGCCTGCATGGGCCTGCTGACGCTGGCCGAGTTCGAGGAAGAATTCGCGCGCTGGCAGATCGACAGCGCGGCCGGTTGAAGCGTCCAACTGGCCGGAGGTCGGCCTGCCCTCCGGGCTATTGACTACAAATGTAGTCAAGCCTATCGTGACGACAACTGTAGTCACGGAGCCGGACATGCGCCGCAAGACCATCGGGGACCAGGAACTGGCCCTGCTGCACTACCTCGCAGAACACCAGCCGGTCAGCGTCGGCGAAGTAGCCGCCGGTTTCGGCGAGCCGCGCGGGCTGGCCCGTTCCACCGTGCTGACGATGATGGAGCGCCTGCGCGGCAAGGGCTACCTGCAACGCGAGCAAGACGACGGTGTGTACCGCTACCGCAGCACTGCTGGGCAACAAGAAGTGGTGCATGGCGCGGTGGGCAGCTTCGTTGAAAAAACCTTGCAAGGCTCGATTTCACCATTCGTGGCGTGGATGTCGGAAAAGGCCGAGGTCAGCGACGACGAACTGGCCGAACTGCAAGCGCTGGTCAGCAAGCTGCAATCGCAGCGCCGCGAGGGCTGAAGCCATGAACACCCTGCTCGAACTATTCGGTAGCCGCCTGCTCGCCACCAGCGTGCAAACCGTGGCGCTGACCGCACTGGTGTGGCTGCTGTGCCGCAACCTGCGCCGCCTGCCGGCCAGCGCCCAATGCGGCCTGTGGTGGCTGGTGGCGTTGCAGGCGGTGCTGGGTTTGCTGTGGGCCGCACCGCTGCAACTGCCGCTGCTGCCGGCGCTGGAAGCCGCACCGCTGATGCAGCCAACCGTCACCGTGTTGCCGGCAGCCACGCCACTGGCGATGGCACCGCCGCAGGAAGGCACGTGGTCATGGCTGCACGCGGTTATGGCGTTGTGGCTGGCCGGCGTGGCGGTGATGGCGCTGCGCACTGCATCAGCATGGCGCGCCAGCCGCGCGTTGTTGCGCAGCGCGCAGCCTTGCCGCGACCACAAGCTCAATGCCGCGTTGGCGCTGGCGGCCGAAGCACATGGCCTGCGCCGCGCGCCGCGTTTGATGTTGAGCGCGGCCATCGACTCGCCGCAGTTGCTCGGCCCGTTGCACCCGGTGTTGCTGTTGCCATCATGCACGTTGCCGCAGATGGGCGATGACGCGCTGGACATGGCCCTGACCCACGAATTGGTGCACCTGCAACGCCGCGACCTGTGGTGGGGCCTGCTGCCGGCGCTGGCCCAGCACCTGTTCTTCTTCCATCCGCTGGTGCACCTGGCCGCACGCGAATACGCCATTGCCCGCGAAGCAGCGGTGGATGCAGCGGTGGTGGCTGGCGACCGCCATTGCCGCCAGCACTACGGACGCCTGCTGGTGCAGCTGGGCGTCACCCCCCGGCCCGTCGCCGGTCTTGCCAGCGCCTCGCCCACCTTCCTCAGCCTCAAACGGAGATTGCTGATGTTGCAGAACACCTCCTCCTTCCCGCGCATGGGCGCGGGCCTGATCGTCGCGGCGGTGGCGTTGGTCGGCGTGCTGCCGCTGCGCTTGGTGGCGATGCCGGTACCGCCCGCACCGCCTGCTCCGCCTTCGGTACCGGTACCGCCGCCGGCTCCTGCTGCACCGGTTGCCGACCACCCGGTGTTGCACACGGTCACCCCGGCCAAGACTGCGCCCGCCGTGTTGCCTGCACCGCCGGCCCCGCCTGCTGCGCCCCCGGCCCCACCAGCGCCTCCCGCGCCCCCGGTTGCGGTGCAGGGCGTGGTTCACCTCTCCGGGGAAGCGCGTGATGGCTATGTGCTGCTGAAGAACAACCACAACATCATGAACGGCTCTGTCGCCGACCTGCGCCATGCGCAGCAGCTGGATGATGGCAACGGCGTGCTGCTGCTGCGTCGTGGCGGCAAGCGCTACGTGGTGCGTGATGCCGCCACGCTGGCGCGTTTTGAGCAGTTGCATGCCGAAACCGTGCGGCTGGCGGATGCGCAGGGCCGCCTGGGTGATCGCCAAGGGCAGTTGGGCGACCGCCAGGGTGAAATCGGTGAGCGCATGGGCGAGATCGGCGAGAGGATTGGCGAACTGGCAAGTGAGCGGGCGGAGCTGGCGCTGAGCTCGGGTGAACGCAGCGCAGCGCAGCGCCGTGCCGTTGAAGAAGCGCAGCGCAAGCTCGACCAGGCACGTCAGGAAATGGACAACCCGGCGCTGCGTGCGGAGATGAAAAGCCTTGCTGCCCAGCAGGCAGAGCTTGGCAAACAGCAGGCCGAGCTGGGCAGGCAGCAGGCGGCGGCCAGTGCCAAGGCCAATCGTGATGCGGAGCAGATGATCCGCGAAGCAATCAGCAGTGGAATTGCGCGGCCGCTTGGCGGTTGATGTTGAAGCACCCCTCCCCGGCCCTCCCCTTGGCTACGCCAAAGGGAGGGGGGTAGAGCGCTGCGCTGAAGGAGAGGGCCAGGCTTTGCCCCTCCCTTTCGCTGAAAGCGAAGGGGAGGGCTGGGGAGGGGTAAGTTCTTCGCGCCGTGCCTGACAGCACTGCCCTCAACTTTCAACCTCCAAAGCCAGCGCCGCCTGCTCCTCGGCCTCCGCCTGCACCAGACGCAGGAACAGCTGCGCCAAGGTCACCACGTCCTGGTGGTTGTGTTCGCCGACGCGGCGCAGGTTGTGCGCGCTGCCGCCGCGCAGGTAATTCAGCCATGCGGCAGGTGCTTCGGAGCCGGGGAGGTCATCTTCGCGCTGGATGCGCAGCAACTGGCGTTCGATGGTTGCCAGCCGGCAGTTTTCCCAGGTGCCACGGTAGCGGCGGCGGGTGGGAAACAGCAGGTCCACGTGGTCCAGCGCGGCAAGCGGGTCACTACGCCGCGCCAGCCGGTAGCGCGTCTTGAGCAGCGGCGCGTCGTAGCAGCGGCCGTTGTAACTGGACAGCACCGTGGTCGGCGCCAGCCAGCCGGCAAACACCTCCAGCATCGCGCTCTCCGCGCCCATCGTGGCCATCAGCAATTGGCGCACGCGCAGGCCGTCGCCGCGTGCGGCATCGCGGTGCCAATCAGCCGCGCCGATCATGAAAGCGCGGGTGCCGGTGCCGCCGGCCAGCCCGGTGGTTTCGGTGTCGAAGAACAGCAGGTCGCGTGGCTGCACGCTTTCGTCCGGGCGCTTGCTGAAGGCCAGCGACAGCGGCTGCGTGGGAATGGGCTGCGACAGGAAGGTTTCGATCAGGTGCAGGCCGGGGGCGATTTCGGGGCCGGGCAATTCGCGATCGAGCGGGCCGGCGTATACCGCGCGTGCTGCGGGAAGCGCGCGGTTGCGGGTGGCGAGCAGGCGGCGCAGGGCGTCGCCATCAGGCGCGCGCTGCGGTTTGTGCTGGATGGTTTCTGCCCAGCCGAATACCGAGGTTTCCGGGGTCTTCTGTTGTTGTGGAGGAGCTTCCATGACAGCAGCCACATCCGCATGTCCGGCCTGCTTCCGCAGCGCCTTCAACTTGTCGAGGCTGAGGCTCATGGCAGCAGGTCGAGCGCCTCGTCGCTGGCAACGGCTTGCACTTGCCTGTAGCGTTCGTCAGACAACAGCGACAGCACACGCAACGCCAGCGAGCGTGGCGTCTCGCCCTTGCCTTCCTCCTGCGCCGCCAGCACCGGGCCGACGCAGGCCGGGCAGCCGGCGGTGCAGTCGCAGCGTTCGACCAGTTCCAACGCGCGCTGCACCAACTCGCCCTGCCGCTGCCACAGCGGCTCGCTCAAGCCCACGCCGCCGGGGAAGTTGTCGTACAGATAAACCGTCGGCACGAAGCTCTGCATCAACTCCACCGCAGCTTCGCCGCCCTCGTTGCCGCGCAACTGCCCGCGCCCGCTCTGGTCGGCTACTGCAAACCATGCGCCGTCGCCATTGCCTACGGCCTTCTGCAAATCGCGTGCATCGGCCATCACCGCCACGGTGGCGACGATGTGCAGCGCATACGCCGCGCCGAGGAAGCCATCCAGCGCGTCCTGCTTCTGCGCGAAGCTGCGCAGCAGCGTGGCCTGCGGCAACTGCCACCACACCGCGGTGGTATGCAGCTCTTGGTCGGGCAGGTTGACCGGGCCGTAGCCGATGTTTTCGTGCGTGTAATAACGAATCTTCTTGTAACCGGCCACGCGCCGCACCACATGCACCTCGCCGTGGTGCGCGTCGCCGCGCCCCGCGCCGTTGCCGTCGAAGCGGTCGAGCACCTTCAACTTGGTGTAGTCGATGCTGTCGGTGTAGTAGTCCACATGCGTGCGCGTCACATAGGCTTTGCGCCCGTCCCAATCCAGCCGCTCCACTTGGTACGGCGTGCTTTGCACCATGTGGATCGCGCCCTCGTACAAGGTGAGCGCGGCAGCCGAATAGTCCACCTCGGCGATGATGTGCTGCTTTCCGTCGCTGCGGTCAACCACGACGAAGTTTCCATCGGCCACCGCGCGCAGGCTTACCGCGTTGGCCGGGTAGCTGTCGGCAATCCATTCCCAGCGCTCGCCTTCCTGATGCACCACCGCGCTTTCGGCCAGTGCTTGCAGGAACACCAGCGGGTCAATCGGCCCGAACGGTTCGCCGCTCAGGAACGGCAACTCGAACGCGGCACAGCGGATGTGGTCGAACAGAATCAGCGGTTGGTCGGGTGCAATGCGCGCGTGTTCCGGTGTGGCATTGGCGAAGAAATCCGGGTGCCGCACCACGTACTGGTCTAGCGGTTGGCTGCTGGCAACCATCACACCCAATGCTGCTTGTTGGCGGCGGCCCGCGCGGCCAAAACGCTGCCACGTCGCCGCTACACTGCCGGGGTAGCCGTTGAGCACCACCACGTCGAGCGCGCCAATATCCACGCCCAACTCCAGCGCCGAGGTGCTGACGATGCCGTCGATATCCCCCGCGCGCATCGCTCGCTCCACTTCGCGGCGCTCGGTAGGCAAGTAGCCGCCGCGATACGCGCGGATGCGCGCCGGCTTGCGCGGGTCGTTGTCGAAAATGTCTTTCAGGTACTTGGTCAGCACCTCCACCATCAACCGCGTCTGCGCGAATACCAGCGTTTTCAGCCCACTTTTGATGGCGATGCGCGCAATGCGGTTGGCCTGCGAACGCGCCGAGGCACGCAGGCCAAGGTCGGGGTTGATGACCGGTGGGTTCCACAGCAACACATGTTTGTCGCCGCTGGGTGCGCCGGATTCGGTAATCGCGTGTACGCGCTCTTCCACCAACGCTTGCGCATGGGCGTGCGGGTTGCCGATGGTGGCCGAGCACAGGATGAATTGCGGTTGCACGCCGTAGAACGCGCAGATGCGCTTGAGCCGGCGGATCACATTGGTGACGTGGCTGCCGAACACGCCGCGATAAGTGTGGATTTCATCAATCACCACATAACGCAGGTTCTCGAAGAACTGCGCCCACTTGGTGTGGTGCGGCAGGACGGCCTGATGCAGCATGTCCGGGTTGCTCACCACAATGTCGCCATGCAGGCGAATGGCCTGCCGCGCATCGCCCGGCGTGTCGCCGTCGAAGGTGAAGGCGCGCACGCCCAGCTCGCCGGCGCGGTTGAGTTCCAGCAATTCGGCCACCTGGTCTTGCGCCAGCGCCTTGGTCGGGAACAGGTACAAGGCTTTGGCGTTGCCGGTCATCGCCGCGCTTACCACCGGCAGCGTGTAGCACAGCGACTTGCCCGATGCGGTAGGCGTGACGATGGCGACATGCTCGCCACGCTGCGTCGCCGCCCACGCTTCGGCCTGATGCGCATACAACTGCTCGATGCCGCGCGCCTTCAGCGCCGCCTGCAATGCCTCGGGTACGTCATCGGGAAGGGGCGCGTAACGGCCCTCGCGGCCCGGAATAGTGAAGCTGCCCGTCACCCGGTCGCCATAACGCCGCGCCAAACGCTGGCCGAGCAGCGCACCATCGCGCGAAGGCAGGCCGTCGGTGGTCGCCAGCGCCCGTTCGCTGGCCTCGGTGCGGGGAGCGAGGGAAAACGCCATGCCGGTACTGCCATTCAAAGGAGCGGCATCAAAGCACGAAGCCATCTCACACCGTGAGAACCGGCCAACGGAATCCGAACCTGCGCCTTCGTAAACTGCCGGCCCGGTAAGCGGCAGGGAGTGGGCAACGGTGAAAGCGGGTGGATGGAGTGCGGTGGCGTTGGCCGCCGCCTTGCTGGCCGGCACGGCGCAGGCGCAACAGGCAGCAGTGGTTGTGGACGATGACGCTGCCCCAGCAACCGCCAACGACGGCGTGAAAACCCTAGACGAAGTGCGCGCCATCAAACCCGAGGACGAACAACCGCTGGATTTGTACCGCTTCAAAAACCCGGTAAAGGTGGAAAACAACCGTTTTAGCCGCTCATGGAGCGAACCACCCACGCCGGAGCAGGTCAGCCTGAGCGGCGGCTATCTGATGATGGGCCTCAACTACGGCCTGATGGCGGCAGCCAAGGGCCTGCACAAGCTCAGCAACGGCCGCGACCAGATCCAGTCCGCCGTCGCCCGCCCGCCGCCCCTCGGCGAAGACCAGTTGCGCCGCGCTGCCGCCCACTGCGAAGTGGAGCAGTGCGCGGATTGAGGCAGTTGGCACCCGGCCGGATTTGATGCGCCGGTTGCGATGCCGCGGGGCGGCTTCGGCTACAGTAGCGCGATGACGAAAGAGCACATTCCCGGCGGCCTGTTAATCGCCATCGAGGGCATCGACGGTGCCGGCAAATCCACGTTGGCGCACGCGCTGGGCGACGTGTTGGAACGCGACGGTGCCGAGGTGGTGTTGAGCAAGGAGCCGACCAACGGGCCGTGGGGCACGCAGTTGCGGGCCTCGGCCGCCACGGGCCGGCTGAGCCCGGAACAGGAAGTGGAACTGCTGCTGCGCGACCGCCGCCAGCATGTGGAAGAACTGGTGCTGCCGGCGCTGCAACGCGGCGCGGTGGTCATCCTCGACCGCTATTTCCCGTCGATGGTGGCCTACCAGGGCGCAGCCGGTTTGCCGGTGGATGAGTTGCTGCAACTCAACGATTTCGCCCCGCGCCCACACCTGCTGTTGCTGCTGGACCTGCCGCCGGAAACCGGGCTGGCACGCATCCGCGCCCGTGGCGATGTGCCCAACCATTTCGAGACAGCGCAGAACCTGGAGCGCTGCCGGGCGATCTTCCAGCAACTGGAAATTCCCGCCAAGCAGGTGATCGACGCCAGCGGCGACGAGGCGCAGGTGCTGGGCCAGGCGCAGGCGGCGGTGGCCGCCGTGGTGTCGCGCCGCCTTGCCGGAGCGGAGCAGGGGTAACACGGCCGCGCGTGCCGGTGGGTCGCGCGCTTGGCGGTGCCAGCGTGTGTTGACCGCCTCCCGGCACCCGTTGTGGCGCACACGGGGCGATGCCCTTCCCCTCCTCCCGTCGGCGTTGCCCGGGTGACGTTCACGGCGCATGAACGCGGCCTTGCGATCATGCCGGCCCCTTCGTCGAGGAGACACCACATGCGCGTTGCAACCCTGTCCCTGGCCTGCATTACCGCGCTGGCCGCCGCCTGCGGGCGCGGGCCATTGCCCGAGGAAACGCAGGCACCGGTGGCAGCACCAGCATCGGCAACAGGCGCGGTGGACACGGGCGGGGCAGTGACCGATGTCGGGTTCCCGGTGATCCCGCCCATTCTGGTGCCGAGTATCGGCGGCAGCGGCCCGGCGCAGAAGCGGCTGGAAGCCTCGATGCAGGCGCTGCTCGACCCGCTGGCCGGCATCAGCGTGCGCCCGGCCAATTGCGCCACCGATGGCGCGTTGGTCAACGAGAGCGGCTTCACCAACGTCGATGCCGCCGGCAACCTGCAACGGGTGGGCGAGCAGGGCGTGTTCGAGGTGGCGGTCGATGGCAGCGGGTTGGCGGTCAGCGGCGAGGAGGTGGTGCAGGTCAACCCGGATGGCAGCGGCCACATCGTCAACGACGCCGGCAGCTTCGAGGTGCGCGCCGATGGTTCGGGCAGCTATGTCGGCGAGTTCGGCAGCATCGAGCTGGACGGCAAGGGCGGCGGCACCTGGGTGGGGGAGTTCGGCTCCATCGAGAACCATGGCGACGGCTCGGGCCGGTGGGTGGGCGAGCATGGCGACGTCGAGGTGCGCGCCGATGGTTCCGGGCGCTGGGTCGGCGGGCCGGAGGGCATCGTCGAGAACCGGGGCGACGGCACCGGCACGGTCGGTGCGGTGGCGCGCGAGGTGCGCATGGCGCCGTTGTCGCCGCTGCCGCCGGCCGGGCGCTTCCCGCCGCTGGACAAGTTCAAGCCTGCCGGCGCGCCCTGCGGGTTCGTCGTCACCCTCAGCGACAAGGTGCTGTTCGACTTCGACAAGGCCGAGATCCGCGCCGACGCGGCCGAGGTGCTCGATACCCTGGCCGCTGCGCTGAAACCCTTGCCCGACGTAACCGGCATGGAAATCCGCGGGCATACCGACGCCAAGGGCAGCGATGACTACAACCAGGGGCTGTCCGAGCGCCGCGCCAACGCGGTGTTCGGCGGCCCTGCGCGAGCGTGGTGCGGCCGCGCAGGCAAGCGCGCGTGGCCTTGGCGAAACGCAGCCGGTGGCGCCCAACGAGGTGGGCGGCAAGGACAACCCCGGCGGCCGCCAGCTCAACCGCCGGGTGGAGATCTTCGTGCGCACCTGAGGCCCCTGCCTGTTGGCCCGTGCCACCCGCGCCGGGCTGACGCATGATGTCGGTCTTCGACCGACAAAAGGGTAGTAGCCGATGCATGTATTCCGTCCCGCCGCACTGGGGGTGGCCCTGATGGCCGCCGTGGGCATGGCCAACGCGGCCCCCGACATGCCGACCACCGACGCGCGCGGCGTGGCGATCAGTGAGGCCGCGTACCCCGGCACAATTGTGTTGGAGGTGGACGCCACCGACCTCGGCCAGCGCGTGTTCAAGCTGCGCCAGACTGTGCCGGCGCGGGCCGGTGTGCAGCGCTTCCACTACCCGGCATGGTTGCCGGGCAAGCACTCGCCCAGCGGTGCAATCGAGAAACTGGCCGGGCTGGTCATCACCGGCAACGGCCAGCGCCTGGAGTGGGCACGCGACCCGCTCGACGTTTACACCTTCAACGTAGTGGTGCCTGAAGGCGTGAGCGAACTGCACATGGCTTATCAGTTCCTCAGCCCCACCGATGCAGCACAGGGCCGTGCGGTGATGACGCCGAACATGCTCAACCTGCAATGGGACGCGATGGTGCTGTACCCGGCGGGCCATGCTGCGCACGCCATCAGCTACCGCGCCAGCGCCCGCTACCCGCAAGGCTGGGAAGCGGCCAGTGCGCTGGAAGTGGAACGCCGCGACGGCGACACCGTGCATTACGCGCCGACCAACCTGGAAATCCTGGTCGATTCGCCGGTATTCGCCGGCCGTTACCACCGCACGTTCGACCTCGCCCCCGCCGGCACCCGCCCGGTACGCCTGAACGTGTTCGCCGACCGCGCCAAGGACCTGGAGGCCAAGCCCGAGCACATCGAACAACACCGCGCGCTGGTCACGCAGGCGCGCAAGCTGTACGGCGCCGAGCACTACGACCATTACGACTTTTTGTTCGCGGTGACCAGCCAACTCGGTGGCATCGGCCTTGAACACCAGCGTTCCAGCGAGAACAGCGAGGACCGCGACTACTTCAGCGGCTGGGACGCCAAGGTTGGCAGCAGCGATTTGCTCGGCCACGAATACACCCACTCGTGGGACGGCAAGTACCGCCGCCCAGCCGACCTCGCCACGTTGCACTACAACGTACCGATGCAGGGCAGCCTGCTTGTGGGTCTATGAGGGCCAAACCCAATACTGGGGCAACGTGCTGACGGCGCGTGCCGGCCTGCGCCCGCTGGATGCCTCGCGCGATGCGCTGGCGCAGGTCGCGGCCACCTATGCCGACAACCGCCCCGGCCTGGAATGGCGCTCGCTGGGCGACACCACCAACGACCCGGTGATCGCCCGTCGCAAGCCCAAGCCCTACCGCGGCTACCAGATGAGCGAGGACTACTACCAGGGCGGGCAAATGCTGTGGCTGGAAGCGGACGTGCGCATCCGCACGCTCAGCAAGGGCAGGCGCAGCCTCGACGATTTCGCCCGCGCCTTCTTCGGAAAGAATGACGGCCAGTGGCAGCGCCCGGACACCTACACCTTCGAGGACGTCGCCGCCACGCTGGAACAGGTGCAGCCCACCGGCGACTGGGCGCAGTTCCTGCGCGACCGGCTGGAGCGCAGGACCGGCCTGACCGGTGGCATCGAGGCGGCCGGCTGGAAGCTGGTCTATACCGAAAAGCCCAGTGCCTATTACCGCGCGATGATGAAGGGCCGCGGTGCCAGCTTCATCTACTCGCTGGGCATGGCGCTTGATGGCGGCGGCAAGGTGGGAGAGGTGCGCTGGGACAGCCCGGCGTTCGATGCGGGCCTGGGCAGTGGCATGCAGGTGCTGGCGGTCAACGACCTGCACTACAGCGCCGACGAACTGGAAGAAGCCGTGCGCGCGGCCAAGGCCGGCAAGCAGCCGATCCGCCTGCTGGTCAAGGACGTGGACGTCTACCGCACCCTGAGCATCGACTACCACGGCGGCCTGCGTTATCCGTCGTTGCAGCGCATCGAGGGCACGACCGATTACCTGACGCCTATTTTTAGTGCGAGGAAGTGAGGCTTGAGCCCCTCTCCCGCCGGGGCGAAACCGCACGGTTTGAGCGCCACTGGCGCGCGTGCGGTTGAGCGCCCACACCGCTGGTGTGGGCCGGGGCGCGGAGCGGGGGTTGGGGTGATGGGCAAACGGAGTCCGGATGTTCAACCATCATGGACTCCGTTCGCCCCTCATCCGCCCCTGCGGGGCACCTGCATTCGGCACATCCTTAGTGCCTAACCCTTCGGGCGGCTTCGCCGTGCAACTCGGCAATCCTCCCGAGTTGTCTCCCGGAGGGAGAAGGAAAAGGCAGCATCGCCGTCGCCCGCAGTCACTAAACCGGATACCACGCCAACGCCGCGCGGAAATCCGCCGCCGCCTGCCACTCGTGCAGGTGCCAGCGCGCCGCATCGCCAAGGCCCGGGTCGCACCACGCCAGGTGCAGCGCGCCATCGTCGCCGGGTGCGAAGCGCAGCTTGTGCAGGCCGAAGGAAATGCCGTGGCCGTGCGCCTTCAGCAGCGCCTCCTTGGCGCACCAGACGCGGAAGAACCAGTGTTCGCAGCCGGCCTCGTCCAGCGCGTCCAGCCATGCGACCTCGTCGGGGTGGAAGAAGCGGCGGATCACCTCGCGCATCTGCCGCCGCGGGCGCTGCTGCTCCAAGTCCACGCCCAGCCGCACATGCTCGCCCAACGCCACCAGCAGGTGCCCACCGCGGTGGCTCCAGCCGGTGCCGTAATGCGCCAGCTCGCCGATCAGCCACGGCCGGTTGCGCTCGTCGCGGGTCAGTGGCAGCGCCTGTGGCGTGCCGCCCAGCTCGACGGCCAGCAACTCGCGCGCCTGCGGTTCGCCGCGGGTGCCCGGCTGGTGTGGCAGCTGCCATACCCGCACCTGCCCGAACCGCCAGGACTGCACCGGCGTCATCGCCGTCCGCCGCGGGTCCACGGCCGCTTCACGCCCGCTCTGTTCGACTGGCGCGGCCGCACCGCTCCGGGTGCGCTGACGAAAGGAGACATCGGCATGGGCATCATCATCTGGTTGATCGTGGGGGGCGTCGTGGGTTGGCTGGCCAGCCTCATCATGCGCCGCGACGCGCAGCAGGGCATCCTCCTGAACATCGTGGTCGGCATCGTCGGCGCGATGATCGCCGGCTTCCTGTTCAGTGGCGGCAGCATCAATGGCGCGATCACACTGCGCTCGTTCCTGCTGTCGCTGCTTGGTGCGGTGATCCTGCTGGGCATCGTCAACCTGTTCACGCGCAAGCGCGTCCGCTGAAGCAGGAACGGGTGGGGAGGAACGAGTAGAGACAAGGAGCCGGAACGCTTCGGCTTTCTCTCGTTCCTCGCTCCTCTTCACTCGTTCCTGTCCAACTGCACCCATGCCGGCGCATGGTCGCTGGGCCGTTCCCACGTGCGCGGTTCGCGGTCGATGCCGGCGGCCCGCGCCTGCGGTTTCAACGCGTCGGATACCAGGGTCAGGTCGATGCGCAGGCCCAGGTCGCGGCGGAAGCCGGCGGCGCGGTAGTCCCACCAGCTGAAGACGCCGGCTTCCCCGTTGTGCAGGCGAAAGCCGTCGTGCAGGCCCAGTTGCAGCAGCTTGTGCAGCGCGCCGCGCTCGGCGGTGGAGGTGAGGATGTGGTCGCCGTTCCACACCGCCGGGTCGTGCACGTCGCGGTCGTCCGGGGCGATGTTGAAGTCGCCCAGCACCACCAGCTTCGGGTTCCGCGCCAGTTCGGCGGCGATCCAGTCGTGCACGGCTTCGAGCCAGCGCAGCTTGTAGGCGTACTTGTCGGTGCCCACGTCCTGGCCGTTGACCACGTACAGGTTGATGATGCGCACGCCATTGACGGTGCCTGCGATCGCCCGCTTCTGCTCGTCGTCGAAACCGGGGATGCCGACCTGCACGTCCTCGATGGAATCACGCGCCAGCAGCGCCACGCCGTTGTAGGTCTTCTGCCCGGCGAACACGTTGCGGTAGCCCAGTTCCAGCAACCGTGCCTCGGGGAACTTGTGGTCCTCCAGCTTGGTTTCCTGGATGCCGACCACGTCGGGGGCGAAGGTGGCCAGCCACTGTTCCAGGTGCGGCAGGCGGACATTGAGCGAATTGACGTTCCACGAGGCGATCTTCATGGGCGCATTGTAGGGCGCGCCTCGGCGCGCGCCATGCTTCAACGGGTGATCAGGTCGATGAAGCGCGCCACCTTCGCGTAGGGCGGCTTGAGCAGGTCGCTGCCGGCGATGCGCGGTTGCCACAGCACCGGCAACTGCTTGCTCATCGCGTCGAAGCCGGCCTTGCCGTGGTAGGCGCCCATGCCGCTGGCGCCGATGCCGCCGAACGGCAGGCCGTTGATGGCGAAGTGCAGCAAGGTGTCGTTGACGGTGACGCCGCCGCTCACGGTATGGCCGAGGATGCGCTCGACCGTGGCGCGGTCATCGCTGAACGGGTACAGCGCCAGCGGCCGCTCGCGGTCGTTGATGCCGGCGATGGCTTCGTCCAGCGTGCGGTAGCCGCGTATCGGCAGGATCGGGCCGAAGATTTCCTCCTGCATCAGCGTGGCGTCGTCGCCGGGGTTCAGCACCAGCGTCGGCGGGAGCAGCCGTTCGCGCCGCGCGCGCTGCGGGTCGATGGCCGCCAGTTCGACAACTTCCAGCCCGCGCGCGCGGGCATCGTCAACGTGGTCGAGCAGGCGCTGGTAGTGCGTGTCGTTGATGATGCGGGTGTAGTCGCCGGCATCGCCGAAGTCACCGTAGCGTTGGCGTACCTGTGCGCGCAGCGCTTCGACCAGCGCCGCTTCGCGGCCGGCGTCGATCAGCACGTAGTCCGGGGCGATGCAGGTCTGGCCGGCGTTGAACCACTTGCCGGTCGCCAGCCGCGCGGCGGCGCGGTCGAGCGGGTAGCCGGCGCAGACGATGGCCGGCGACTTGCCGCCCAGTTCCAGCGTCAGCGGCGTCAGGTTCGCGGCGGCGGCGGCCATCACCTTGCGGCCCACCGCGGTGGAGCCGGTGAACACCAGGTGGTCCAGCGGCAGCGCGGCGAACGCGGCTGCCACGCCGGCGTCGCCTTGCGCCACGGCCACCCGCTCCGGCGGGAACACCTCGGCCAGCAGCGATTGCAGGAAGGCGGCGGTGCGCGGGGTGTGTTCGGACGGCTTGAGCATCACGTGGTTGCCGGCGGCAATGGCGGTGGCCAGCGGCACCAGCGCGAGGTTGACCGGGTAGTTCCACGGCGCGATCACCCCGACCACGCCCACCGGCAGCGGCCGCACCTGCGCGCGTGCCGGCCAGAAGCGCCAGCCGGTGCCGACGCGGCGCGGTTTCGTCCAACTGCGCAGGTGCGAGAGCAGGTGGTCGATTTCGCCGGTCACGGCCATGCCGTCGGCGATGCGCGATTCGTGCGGCGAACGATGGCCGAAGTCGGCGGCGATGGCCGCGACCATTTCCGGCAGGCGCGCCTTGAACGCGGCGCGCAGGCGGCGCAGGTCGTCGCGGCGCTGCGCGTAACCGGGGCGTTGCTGCCGCCATGCGTCGCGCAGTTGCGCCAGCGAGGCCGCGAGGCCGGGATCGTGCGGGTTCATGGCCGCTCCTTCGGGGAATGCGGAGACTGTAGCGCGAGAGCGATGCGGGTTTTCCATGCTCTCCGATGCCAGGCCGGGCGGGTCGGGGCGCCCCCCGTCCCGTCTGTCGGGGAACGTTCCAGGCGAGCGACGTTGGCCCTGCCAAAAAAAAGCGCCGGCCAATGGCCGGCGCTCAGACTGCTGACGAACCCCGTGTTTTCCGGAACACGGGGTTTTTCATTGCGGGAACCTACGCCGGGATGGCCAGCCTTCGGTTGGTCGGATTTCCGATAAACAGGGCGGCAATGGCGTGGAGACGGGCTATCCAGCGCGATTGCGCCGATGGGTGGCCTTTCAGCAGCCAATAAAGCCGCGCCAGTAGCAGTGCGATCTTCTTGATGTTCTGCGCGGCGGCGGCCAGCAAGCATTGTTCTGTCACGCGTAGCCAGCCGCGCATGCGGGCGTAGCGATGACCATGCAATTGCTTGGCGTCGGCAAAACTGCGCTCGACCGTTTCCTTGCGCCGCGCATACACGCGTTTACCCCATGCGGTGAGACGCCTGGCATCGACACGTTCCTTGGCGGCTTCCCAGACGTGGCGCGTCACCACCTTGGTGGCATTGGCGCTGCGTGTGCATTGCTGGCGCAACGGGCAGTGTTGGCACAGGGCCGGATCGGATTTGTATTCCCGGTAGCCTTGTCGATTGGTCGTTCGATACGACAGCGCTTGTCCGTTCGGGCAGACGTACACGTCGGCTTCGGCGTCGTAGCGGTACTCGCGCTTGTAGAACAAGCCGGCCTTGTGGCTCGGGCGGCGGTAGCCCATCACTCCCAGTACGCCGCGTTCTTCTAAACCTTGGCACACGCGCGGGGTGACATAGCCCGCATCCAGCCCCACCGCTTCCACATCCAACCCAAGCACCTCGCGTTGCCGGTCCAGCCGTTCCAGATACGGCTGGCTGTCATGCACGTTGCCAGCGGTGACATGGGTGTCGGTGATGATCGCGTGGCGCGCATCCACCGTGCGGTGGTCCAGATAGAAAAAACCTTCCGGCTTGCCTTCGCGCATCAGGTAACCGCTGTCCGGATCGGTGCGATTGACCTTGGTTTCCTTGGGGGCAGGCGGGGCATCGTCGCGCCGCAGCGGCTTCTTGCCGTGCGCCTTGCGGTCGGCGTCCACCGCCGCGTCCAGCTCGGCCAGATACGCCGACGGCGTTTGCTCCAGCTGTACCGCATCGAACTTCTTCTTGTTGGCATTGGCCTTCAAATGCGTGCTGTCGGTGTACAGCACCCGACCGCCCACCAAGCCGTGCCCCATCGCCTGCCGCACGATGGCGTCGAAGATGCTCTGGTACACCGCCGGATCGGTATAGCGCCGCCGCCGATGCTGCGAGAATGTGGACGCATCCGGCACCTTGTCGGTCAGGCGAAAGCCGGCAAACCAGCGGTACGCCGTATTGACCGCCACCTCGCGCATCAACTGCCGCTCGCTGCGCACACCAAACAGGTAGCCCACGAACAACAGCTTGAACATCACCACCGGATCCAAGGCCGGGCGGCCATTGTCCGCGCAGTACAAATGCGCGACCTGCGCCCGGATGAACTCGAAATCCACCGTCGCGTCGATCTTCCGCAACAAGTGGTCCTTGGGCACCAGCATCTCCAGAGTCACCATCTCCAGATGTTGCTGCGTGGGTGTCGGCGTCTTGAGCATGAAGCATTAAAACGACAAACCCCGGCTTGCGCCAGGGTTTGTCAGCAGTCTGAGCGCCGGCCAATGGCCGGCGCTTCGGTCTTGCTTGGTACGTCCCTGCCTCAGTGCTCGGCCGCCTTGCTCGCGCCGATGCCGGTCTCGGCGCGTACCTGCTGCGCCGGGTAGGCGGCACGTTCGGCCTGCGCGTTGCGGCTCTTGTCGGTGATGGAGAACAGCCAGATGCCGGCGAAGGCCAGGGTCATCGAGAACAGCGCCGGGCTGGCGTACGGGAACGGCGCGCTGCCGGCCGGGTTGCCCAGCGTGGCTTCCCACACCGACGGCGACAGCAGGGTCAGCAGCAGCGAGGACACCAGGCCCAGCGTGCCGCCGATCACCGCGCCGCGGGTGGTGCAGTCCTTCCACAGCAGCGACAGGATCAGCACCGGGAAATTGGCCGAGGCGGCGATGGCGAAGGCCAGCGACACCATGAAGGCCACGTTCTGCTTCTCGAAGGCGATGCCCAGCAGCACCGCGATCACGCCCAGCACCAGGGTGGTGAAGCGCGAGACGCGCAGCTCCGAGGCGCTGCCGGCGGCTGGCCCTTCATGATCACGGTGGCGTACAGGTCATGCGACACCGCCGAGGCGCCGGACAGGGTCAGGCCGGCGACCACCGCGAGGATGGTGGCGAAGGCCACGGCCGAGATGAAGCCCATGAACACGTTGCCGCCCACCGCCTTGGCCACCAGCACCGCGGCCATGTTCGGGCCGCCTTGCAGGCCGCCGGACGCGTCGAGGTAGGCCGGGTTGCTCAACACCAGCGCGATCGCGCCGAAGCCGATGATGAAGATCAGGATGTAGAAGTAGCCGATCCACGTGGTGGCCCACAGCACCGACTTGCGCGCCTGCTTGGCGTCGGGGACGGTGAAGAAGCGCATCAGGATGTGCGGCAGGCCGGCGGTGCCGAACATCAGCGCCATGCCGAAGGAGATCGCCGAGATCGGGTCCTTCACGAAGCCGCCCGGCCCCATGATCGACAGGCCCGCCGACGCCGCTTCCTCCGCGTCCTTGCCGCCGTTGGCCGCGATCTGGGTCTTGACCTCCACCGCGGCGGCGAACAGCTTCTCGAAGCTGAAGCCGTACTGCCACATCACCATCAGCGCCATGAAGGTCACGCCGAACAGCAGCAGGCAGGCCTTGATGATCTGCACCCACGTGGTCGCGGTCATGCCGCCGAACAGCACATAGACCATCATCAGCACGCCGACCAGCACCACCGCGATCCAGTAGTCCAGCCCGAACAACAGCTTGATCAGCGCGCCGGCGCCGACCATCTGCGCGATCAGGTAGAACAGCACCACCACCAGCGTGCCGGAGGCGGCGAACAGGCGGATGGGCTTCGGCTGGAAGCGGTAGCCGGCGACGTCGGCGAAGGTGAAGCGGCCGAGGTTGCGCAGGCGCTCGGCCATCAGGAAGGTCAGGATGGGCCAGCCGACGAGGAAGCCGATGGCGTAGATCAGGCCGTCGTAGCCGTTGGCCATCACCGCCGCGGTGATGCCGAGGAACGAGGCCGCGCTCATGTAGTCGCCGGCGATCGCCAGGCCGTTCTGGAAGCCGGTGATGCCGCCGCCGGCGGTGTAGAAGTCGGAAGCCGACTTGGTGCGCGCGGCCGCCCACTTGGTGATGCCCAGCGTGGCCAGCACGAACGCGGCGAACATGGTGATCGCGGTCCAGTTGGTCGGTTGGCGCACGGTTTCGCCGATGTCGCCGCCGGCAGCCATCGCCGCGCCGCTGGCGGCGAGCAGGGCCAGCAGCGCGGCCGGTCGCAGCAGGGAGGAACGGGTCATTGCGCGTCCTCCACGATCTGGTGGGTCAACTGGTCGAACTCCCTGTTGGCGCGGCGCACGTAAAAACCGGTGATGGCGATGGTGAACACCATCAGCCCCAGTGCCAGCGGGATGCCGAGCGTGGTGATCTTGCCGGCGCCGATGGGCGTGGCGAGGAAGGCCTTGTCGAAGGCGATCAGGCCGATGTAGCCGTAATAGCCCAGCAGCATCAGGATGGTCAGGAACCAGCCCAGTCGGTTGCGCGTGGTGCGCAGCCGTTGGTAGGCCGGGTGCGAGGCGATCCGCTCGACACGGGCGTCGTTGGAAGCGTTCATCGGTGTTTCTCCGGGTGGGTTGATGACCCCTCCCCTTGTTCGCATGGCGAACAGGGAGAGGTTGGGAGCGGGTGTCTTGGGGCTATGGGTGAACATCAACAACACCCCTCCCCAACCCTCCCCTTCGCCTTTGGCGAAAGGGAGGGGGGCATGCGTCAGAAGCTGTACTTGGTGGTGAACTGCATGCGGATGATGTCGCCCTTCCTGCCGTTCTCGATCTCGCGCACGCCGTACATCAGCTCGGCGCCGACATCGACCTTGGGCATCGGCGTGTAGAACACGTTGCCGCGGATCGACTGCACACTTTTGGTGACGAGGTTGCCGGTCAGCGCGGCGTTGTTGTCGTAGTCGCTGCGCGCGTAGATCAGGTTGGTGCGCAGCTTCGGCGAGAACGCATGCCGCCAGCCGACGTAGCCGGCGACCACGCCGGTGGGGTCCAGCTCGTCGCGGATGGCGTCGTAGGCGCTGTCGCCGGTGATGCCCAGGCCGATGTAGCGCGAGATGCCTTCGCCGGCGGTGAGCTGGTAATGCAGCGAGTCGTTGCCGCCCATCGCCCACTTGCCGCCGAGGGTGACGCCGCCGGCGACCTTGCTGGCGTCGGCACCGCTGGCGTGGTTATCGACCTTCAGCTGGCGCAGCAGGCCGGCCACGCCGAACGTGCCCCAGCTGCCTTTCCAGCCGTAGCGCGCGGTCAGGTCCGGCAGCGCGCCGCGGTCGGCATTGGCCGCGCCGACCAGCGTGGTTTCCGGGTTTTCCAGCGCCACGCTGAAGCCGCCGTTGGTGTAGCGCACCTGCGTCTGCCGCACGAAGATCACGCCGTCGGTGGGGCCGACGAAATCCACCGCTTCGGGAATCGAAGCCACGTCCATGAAGTTGGACCACGTCTGGCCGGCCAGCCAGTTGTTCCAGTACATGTAGGCGTGGCGCAGGGTGACGCCGTAGGTGTTGGTGGCGCTCTGGTTGCCCAGCGCGTTGCCGAAGAAATCCATTTCCACCAGTGCGCCGGCCTTGTTGCCGTTGTCGGCCACGTGATCGACGCCGAGGTTGAAGCGCGAGAACTTGGCGTGCGCGTTGTAATCGACGCTGGAACGTTCGCCGCTGCCGCCCGCGCCATGCACCGGGGTTTGCCCCGGCAGGTACAGGGCGCGGCCGGTGGCGTCGTCGGCCAGTTGGCCGTCGCCGGTCTGGGTGGCGAGGAAGTCGGCCTTGATGAAACCGCCGAACTTGAAGGTGGTGCCCGCCGCCGCACCGGGGGTGATGCTGGTCAGCTGGATCGGCTGCTTGCCGGCAGGCAGCGCCGGGATGTTGGTGGCGGCAGCGGCGCTGGCCGCCTCGGCGCGTGCCTGCTGCACCTCGCTCTGCGTCTGCGCGATTGCGCCCTGCTGTTGCTGCTGGTTGGACAACAGCAGTTGTACCTGCCGCTCCAGTTCGGCGATGCGTGCTTCCAGCGCCTTTTCCTTCGCCGTATCGGCAAGGGCCATGCCCGGCGCCAGCAACGCCACGAACATCGCGGCGGCAAGGGGGCGACGGACCATTTTCGCGGTGTGTCTGTTCATTGCTCTGCCTCTCTCCGGCTGGCGTCGATGGCCGCATGAGGGGCGGCTGCCGGCAGGGTGCGCGGCGCGCGCGGCGGGCGGCTATTCGCCATTAGTCGAAAGTGCCAAGGCATTCGACCATCGTCTAAGGCCTGCCGCAGCGCGGCGCACGGCGGATGCGGCACACTTGCGAAGTACCGGTCGCATCGCCCGATGCGGCTCCCCCATTGGTTACAAACGCAAAGGTGAGGGTGTAGTCATGGCAGATCTTTATCCGGTCGATCCCCAGTTCGCCGCCAAGGCCCGGATCGACAAGGCCGCCTACCAGCAGCAGTACCGCGAATCGGTCGAGAACCCCGATGCTTTCTGGGGCAAGGCCGCCGAGCGGCTGGACTGGTTCACCAAGCCGACCAAGGTGAAGAACGTCAGCTACCAGCTGGACGATTTCCGCATCAAGTGGTTCGAAGACGGCGAGCTCAACGTCAGCGTCAACTGCCTGGACCGCCAGCTCGCCACGCGCGGCGACAAGACCGCGCTGCTGTTCGAGCCGGACAGCCCCGACGCACCGGCGCAGCACGTCACCTACCGCGAACTGCACGAGCGCGTGTGCAAGCTCGGCAACGCGCTGCGCAACCTCGGCGTGGTCAAGGGCGACCGCGTCACCATCTACCTGCCGATGATCGTCGATGCCGCGGTGGCGATGCTGGCCTGCGCGCGCATCGGCGCGATCCACTCGGTGGTGTTCGGCGGTTTCGCCGCCAACTCCATCGCCGACCGCGTCGGCGACTGCGCGAGCAAGCTGATCATCACCGCCGACGAAGGCCTGCGCGGCGGCAAGAAGGTGCCGCTGAAGGCCAACGTCGATGCCGCGCTGAAGCTGCCCGGCACCAATACCGTGGAAACCGTGCTGGTGGTGCGCCACACCGGCGGCGCGGTCGATATGCAGGCCCCGCGCGACCGCTGGTTCCACGACGTGGTCGATGGCCAGCCGGCGCAATGCGAGCCGGAGCGCATGAACGCCGAGGACCCGTTGTTCATCCTCTACACCTCCGGCTCCACCGGCAAGCCGAAGGGCGTGCTGCACACCACCGCCGGCTACCTGTTGTTCGCCGCCTATACCCACGAAGCGGTGTTCGACCTGCGCGAGGACGACATCTACTGGTGCACCGCCGACGTCGGCTGGGTCACCGGCCACAGCTACATCGTCTATGGCCCGCTGGCCAACGGCGCGACCACGGTGATGTTCGAGGGCGTGCCGAACTACCCCGAGCGTGTCGCGCTTCTGGGAAGTGATCGACAAGCACAAGGTCACCATCTTCTACACCGCGCCCACCGCGATCCGCGCGCTGATGCGCGAGGGCGAGGAGCCGGTCAAGCGCACTTCGCGCAAGAGCCTGCGCCTGCTGGGCTGCGTCGGCGAGCCGATCAACCCGGAGGCATGGCGCTGGTACTACGAGAACGTCGGCGACTGGCGCTGCCCGGTGGTCGATACCTGGTGGCAGACCGAGACCGGCGGCATCCTGATCTCGCCGCTGCCCGGCGCCACCGACCTCAAGCCCGGCTCGGCGACGCTGCCGTTCTTCGGCGTGCAGCCGGCGCTGGTCGACGCCGACGGCGAGATCCTGGAAGGCGCGACCGAAGGCAACCTCTGATCCTGCGCGATTCGTGGCCGGGCCAGATGCGCACCGTCTACGGCGACCACCAGCGCTTCATCGACACCTATTTCCGCACCTACCCGGGCAGCTACTTCACCGGTGACGGCTGCCGCCGCGATGAAGACGGCTATTACTGGATCACCGGCCGCGTGGACGACGTCATCAACGTCTCCGGCCACCGCATGGGCACCGCCGAGGTGGAAAGCGCGCTGGTGCTGCACCCGAAGGTGGCCGAGGCCGCGGTGGTGGGCTTCCCGCACGACATCAAGGGCCAGGGCATCTATGCCTACGTCACCCTCGTTGCCGAGGAAACGCCCAGCGACGAATTGCAGAAGGAACTGGTTGCGTGGGTGCGCAAGGACATCGGCCCCATCGCCACGCCCGACCAGATGCAGTTGGCGCCGGGCCTGCCCAAGACCCGCTCGGGCAAGATCATGCGCCGCATCCTGCGCAAGATCGCCGAGAACGCCCCGGACCAGCTCGGTGACACCTCCACTCTGGCCGACCCGTCGGTGGTGGCCTCGCTGGTGGACGAGCGCAAGGTGCGCTGAAGCGAGGAACGAGTGGGGAGGAACGAGGAACGAGTAAAGGCAAAGGCAAGAGCAAGAGCAAGAGCAACTTGTAATTGCACACGCTTGTTTCCTCTCGTTTCTCGTTCCTTTCAATTCGTTCCTGAGTGACGGCTCTTACTCGTTCCTCGTTCCTCTTCACTCGTTCCTAGTCCCCCCCCATGCCCACCCTGCTGATCGCCGACGACCACCCGCTATTCCGTGAAGCGCTGCGCGGTGCGGTGCAGCGGGTGATTCCCGGCGTGACCTTGCTGGAAGCGGACAACGTGGAAGCGTTGTACGCGCTGGCCGAACAGCACCCCGACGCCGATCTGGTGCTGATGGACTTGAACATGCCAGGCGCGCAGGGTTTCAACGCGCTGGTGCACCTGCGCGCGCTGCATCCGCAGTTGCCGATCGTGGTGGTGTCCGCGCGCGAGGAAGCCACGGTGATGCGCCGCGCGCTCGACCACGGTGCGTTCGGCTTCATCCCCAAATCGGCCGACTCGGACACCATCGGTCACGCGCTGGGCACCATCCTCGACGGCGAACGCTGGGCCCCGGCCGAAGCGCACAACGTGCCACCGACCGACCATGAAGAACGCGAAGTCGGCCAGCGCCTGCGCGAACTCACCCCGCAGCAGTTCCGCGTATTGCAGATGCTGGGTGCGGGCCGCCTGAACAAGCAGATCGCCTATGACTTCGGCGTGTCCGAGGCCACCATCAAGGCCCATGTCACCGCGATCCTGCGCAAGCTCGGCGTCACCAACCGCACCCAGGCGGTACTGATGGCCGGCAAGCTGGCCATCGACGGCGACAGCATCGTGCTGCCGCCGGAAGAGGACTGACCCTCGCCACCCCACCTGCTTTGGTGGCACCCGGCCGTTGGTCGGGTGACGGCGCGCAGCGCCGCCGGGGTTCATGCGGCAAAACGGTGCTGCCGACCGGCATCCGCCACCGCCTGCAGGTCCCGCATGACGTTGGGCTTCGCTGCGCTCAACCCAACCTGCGGACTGGCCACCCCTTGCAGGAGCGCGCCTTGGTGCGCAATGAGGGCTTCACCGGGAAAGCTGCATCGCGCACCAACGTGCGCACCTGCGGACGATGGCGAAGGCTGCTAGAATCCGCGCTCCCTTGGGGAGTAGCCTGCTTCCGGCATCGGAAGCGCCCGCGTCAACACACTCGGCCATTGCGCCGTGGCGCGGGCAGCCAGACCCGGTTGGCGAGACCAGCGGCACGCGTGCGCAACGACAGGTTGGGCGCGCCGCGTGCCGTTTGCGTCCCCGGCCCCGCCTGCAAGCCTGCTCCATGTCCTTGTTTTCCATCCTGCTGATCGGCTTGGCGATGTCCACCGATGCCTTTGCCGCGGCCATTGGCAAGGGCGCGGCAATGCGCCGCCCGCGCTTTCCCGACGCATTGCGCGCAGGGCTGATCTTCGGTGCCATCGAGGCGCTGACGCCATTGCTGGGCTGGCTGCTGGGCCGCGCCGCGGCGCGCCATGTCGAAGCCTTCGACCACTGGATCGCCTTCGCCCTGCTCGGCGCGCTCGGCGTGCACATGATCGTCGCCGGCCTTCGCCCGGAACAGGGGGGAGCCGCCGAACAAGCCACGGAGGACAGCGGGAAGCACCACCGCTTCTGGACGCTGGCCGCCACCGGCCTGGCCACCAGCATCGACGCGGCCGCCATTGGCGTGAGCCTGGCCTTCCTCGACGTGCACATTGGCGTGGTTGCGCTGGTCATCGGCCTGTGCACGCTGGTGATGGTGACGCTGGGCATCATGCTCGGCCGCGCCCTCGGCGCGTTGGTTGGCAAGCGCGCGGAGATCGCCGGCGGGGTGATCCTGATACTGGTCGGCGCAGGCATCCTTTACGAACACCTGCACGGCGCGGCTTGAAGGACAGCTTTGTCCGTCCAGATCGAGCGGCCTTGTGCTTGATTGGCAAGCCCGCTTGGTTTGTGGGTAATCTCGCTCCAGCTGGAATGGGAAATGCTCGCGAATGAAGTTGCAGGCTGAAAACGAAGTTGCGGAGGTTGTTGCACGGATCAATTACGTGCTTATCGACTACGAGAACGTGCAGCCTGAATCGCTGGCCCAGCTGGAGCGCCCGGAGTTTCGGGTGATAGTGTTCGTTGGCGCCAACCAGACCAGGATTCCGTTTGATGTGGCAGCTTCGTTACAGCGTATGGGGCGGCACGCCGAGTACGTGAAGATTTCCGGAAATGGGCCGAATGCGGCGGATTTCCATATCGCCTACTACATGGGAAGACTGGCAGAAGCCGACCCACGCGGGTTTTTCCATGTCATTTCCAAGGACACCGGTTTTGATCCGCTGGTCAAGCATCTGAAGGCAAGCAAGATTTTCTCCTGCCGTTCCAGCTCGATAGCACGGATGCCCTGTTTTGCCCCCGCCAAACCTCCAGAAGAAGATGGGCGGCTGCAATTGGCAATGGAGCGGCTTGCGAAGATGACCCGTCCAGTCAAGGTAAAAACGCTGGAAACGACGTTGGATTCCCTGTTCCAGAAGAAATTGGATAGTGCCGCCATCGCGCAGTTGATCAGGGCATTGGTTCAAACCGGGTGCGTGAAAATATCGGGGACCTCGGTTTCCTATGCCTTTCCCAAGGCGTGAGGGTTGCCTGAGGGCATTGGATGCCGCTCCAGCCACCACAGCAATGACGCCACCAGCACGAAGCCCAGCAGCCACGGCCAGCGCGGGCCGGGCATGGGCCGTGTGGCTCGATGACCCGTATCGGCGGAAGCATGCAGCGTCTGCGTGGCATTGCGGGTGGCCTGGGCGTGCAGGGCGCGTGCGTCGGCCGGGTCGATGACCAGTACGCCGGCGCTGTCGTCGCTGGCGACGATGCGATGCCAGCCGGCTTCCCGCGGCCACCAGCCGCTGCATTGGTTGGCGTGCGGATCCGGCAGCAAGCTGCTGCGGGTACCGTCCGGCGCGATCGCTTCGCTGCCGGTGGGCAGGCCGCACAACGCGCTGCGTTCGCCGGCCCATGCCCAGGCGGGCAGTTGCCGCAGCGGTGACGCCGGCAGTGGCCGCGCCACTGTCACCAGCACCGCATTCCATAGTTCGGCGTGCGCGTCGGCATGGCCGGCCAGCACCAGCGCGTAACTGTCGGCGATGGGCAGCACGCCGAGGCGGCCCTGGCCGATGGCGCGCCAGCCGCCGATGGTGCTGCCGTTGGTGGCATGCAGCAGCGGCGCGACATCGTTGCCGGCGAAGGCCAGGTCGAAATGCTCGACGCTCGGCGCTGTCGGCGTCGCACCGTCCTCCACCGCGGGCGCGGCGTCGCGCAGTTGCACCGTGGCGCTGCGTTCGCCGCCGCGTGTTTCCAGCCCCCATTCGCGCAGGGCGCGGCGCGCGTTGCCGTCGAGCGGGCCGGTCATGCGCAGCAGCACGCCCAAGCCGTCGCGCATCGCGGCGGCGATGGCTGCGCGCTGTGCGGACGGCAAGGCGGACAGGCGGCGTTCGTCGAGCAGCAGCAGGTCGAGCTTGGCGAGGCTGGCGGCATCCAGTGCCTGCGGCGCATCGCCCAATTGCACGCTGCCGCCGAGGCTGATGCCGGTCTGCATGCGTGCGCCGGTGTCGGCCGCCCAGCGTTGCAGGTATTTCAGTTCCGGCCCCGGCGCGCCGGCAAGCAGGCGCAACGCCGGTGCGGGCGTTGCATGCACGCGCACCGGTACCGGCAACTGGTCGAGCACCTTGCCGTCGGCATCGAGCGTGCGCAGGGTGAAGGCGACGTCGCCGGTTTCGCGCGCGCTGCTGCCCAAGCGCACGCGGCCATCATCGCCGGGCGTGGCGATGGCGACGCGGTGGCCGGCTGGGTCGAGCAATTCCACGCGTGCGCGCGGCAAGCCTTGCACGCGCGTACCGACTTCAAAACGTGCGCCGGGGGCGAGTGGCGGTGGCGCCGATAGTTCGATCAGGCCGTGCGGCGCGGTGCTGGCATGGAACCGTAGTGCAGGTAGTGCGGTATCGCGGTCGCGTGCCGGCAAGCCCCGGCCGACGATGACCAGTTCGCGCGTGTCCGGGTGCTGGCGCAAGGCGGTGGCCAGATCGGGTGCCAATGGCGTGCCGGGCAAGGCGGGTGCTTCCGGCAGGCGCAAGCGGAGGGTGGCGGGTATCGCGGCCATTTCCGTGGCAGTAGCGTCGGCGGTGGCGATGGCCAGCGTGGCGGCAGGCATCGGGCGCGTCGGCGGGAACAACGCCAGCCACAACAAACCGGCGGCGGCCAGTTGCAGCACCAGCAACGCCGCCAGCCGCGCGGGCGCGGGACGCGGCGGCTGGCACAGGCGCAGGCTGGCCAGCAGCACGGCCAGCGCGATGGCGGCGAGGGGCAGCCACGTCATCGTGCGTTCTCCACGGGTGCGGCCATCAGCGCGTCCAGATAGCGGCGTCCCTGTGCGTCGGCGGCATCGCGGCGCGCCGGTGGTCCCGGTGGCCGTTGCAGTGCCGGCCACAGTTGCTCGCGCAGGCGTTGCCGGCAGGCGCGGCAGTCCGGCTGCTGGCGCAGTTCGTCGATGGCGGCGGCGAGGTCGAGCGGGTCGGGTACGGCTTGCGGGTGCGCGTCGAGCCAGCGCGAAAGGGCATCCAGATCGACGTTCGCTTCCGTCGCCGCCAATGCCTGCCATGCGGTTGCGGGCGTGGCGTCGATGGCGGTGCGTGGCGGCAGGTGCAGGCCGCGGCTGCCGAGGCCGTCGCGCTTGCCGGTCATGCGCCGGGCCATGTCGATCGGCGGCAGTTGCGGGCCCAGTCGCGCCAGGTAGATGCGTTCGGCCTGCTGCACCTGCTTGATGAAACCCAGCGCCTTGTAGGCATACGGCAGCGCCTTGTCGGGATGGCCTTGTCGCAACTGGCCTTCGGATTGCCACATCTGGTCGAGCGCAGCCTTGAGGATGGCGCGGGTCTGCGGGTCGAGCAGGGTGGCGGCTTCGGCGTGGTCGTGGGTGTGGCCGTATTCGGCGAGCACGTCGGTGGCGCTGCCGAACACCGTCTCGGCTCCGGCCGCGCCGCCGTGATCGTGGCCGTCGTCATGCGCGTGGTCGCCGTCGCCCTCGTCCTGGCCGTCATGCGCATCGCTGGTCGGTGGCGGCTTGGCCCCGCCTTCGGCTTCCTCGCCGAGGAACTGGCCGTAGCGCAGGCGCAGGATGCGTTGATCGACGCCGATGGCGTCCGAACGCTTGGTGAAGGTGTCGGCGTCGAGCGCATTGCGCTGCTTCAGCAGCGCCTCGGCATCGAGGATGATCTGCCGCTGGCTGCGGAAATAGGCCGGCATCACCTTCTTGATCGCGCCTTCGAGGTCGCTGGTCTGCATCTCCTGCTCGCTGGGCAGGCGCAGGATCAGGCCGGGGCTGCGCGCTTCCTGCGGTTGTGGCGCGCGGTTGTCGCGCACCGTGAGGCGGGCGACCACTTCATCGCCCGGGCCGATGCCAAGCGCGGCCAGATCGACGGCATGGGCGAAGCGCCGCGCGGTGGCCGGGCCGCTGCCGGCCAGCGTCAACTGGCGCTGCTGGAAGTCGATGTTCTCGCCGCTGCCCTTGGCGGTGGTGAGGTCGAGCGTGGCGCTGGCGCTCACGCCGAAATCGTCGCTGGCCTCGAAGCGCAGCTGCCATTGCCGTTGCCGCGGCGCGGCCTGCGTCAACGTCTGCGCCGGTTCGAGCACTTTCACCTGCGGCGGTTTGTCGGCCACCACGTCCAGCCGGTAGGCGCGGCCGGCAGCGGCCAATGCCGGTTCGCTGGCGATGCGATACAGCCCCGGGCGTTGCAGGGTTTCGCTGGCTTGCCAGTGCTCGCCCTCGCGTTGCAGTGGCAGTTGCCGGCCATCGTGGAATTGCAGCCATGCGCGTTGCGGTTGCGGCGAGAAGTGCAGCTGCCAGTGCAGGCGGCTGCCTTGCAGGGCGCGTGCGTCGAGCGTGTCGCTGCTGCTGGCGGGCTGGCCGGTGTAGGCCGGTGGCGTTATCTGCAGGTGCATGCCGCGCACTGCCGGCGCTTCGGTAGCGGCCGGCGTTGCATCGTCGTCAGCACGTGTCGATGGCGTGGCCGCGGTGCGCGGCCAGAACAGCGCCGCGGCGGCGATCAACAAGGCAAGGCCGAAGCAGGCCAGCAGGCGTGGCCACGGCCAGCGTTGGCGCAGGTCGGGTGGTGATTCGCGCAGGCGCTGTTCGATGCGCGCACGCTGGCGCTGCTGCAACGGGTTGAGCGTTGCCGGTTTGGCAAACAGCAGGTCGGCGCTGTCTTCCAAGAGGGGGGCAGCGTTCAACCGCGCGATCAGCCAACGCGTGCCGAGGCGTCGCGCACGCCAGGTGGCGACACCGGCCACGGCCAGCAGGGCGAGGGTGAGCGCCACGCTGCCGGCGTCGAAACCGGCCACGCGCATGGCGAGCAGGCCGAGCGCGGCGGCGACCGGCATGCCGCCGGTCACGGCAATCAGCCATGCCCGGCGTCGCGCGCTGCGCAGCAGTGCCCGGGTGCTCATGCCAACCTCCGGCGCCGGCGCGCGCTGGCCAGCCAGCGTTCCAGCAGGAACAGCAGGGCGATGGCGGCAACCAGCCACGGCGCGAGTTCGCGCGCCGGCTGCGGCCATGCATCGGCACCGGTAGTCGGCGGCATGGCGGTGGCCGCTGCGCGTGCAGGAGCCGGCGGCGGTTGCAGCAGGTCGCGCAGGCGTTGCGGGAAACCGGCATCGAGCAGCGCCGGCATCGTTGCCGGTTGCAGTGGCGCGGCCCAGCGCAGCCATTGGCCGTTGCCGTCGCCCATCTGTTCGATGACGGCATTGCCGGCGTCGTCCTGCCACAGTGGCAAGCGCCGCGCGCTCCCGCTTGCCGGCGTGCGCGCATCCACCAGCAGCCGGCCGCCGTTGTGTGCCCACGCCTGCACGGCCTGCGGCACGGGCTTTGCCGAGAGCCAGAGATGCACGTCGCCATCGTTGCCGAAGGGCTGGCCGTCATCGGCGATGTCCGCCGGCACGGCCGGATTCCATGCAAGGGCCACGGCACGCAGCCACGGCAGGGCGGCGCTGCCGTCTTCGTCATGGCGGATGTGCAGGCGCGGCGACGCCGGTGCGGTGGCGTGGGTTGCCGGTGGCGTGGTTTCGACCACCTGCCAGCGCACCGCACGCGACAGCTGCGGGCGCTGCGCGTCCAGCCCATCCAGCAGCGACGGTACGACCACGGTGAGCGGTGCGGCAGGCGGCAGCATCGCGTCCAGTTCGCGCAACAGGCTGGCGATGGGTTGCGTGGGCGAAGGCGGTGGCGTATCCAGTGCAGGAAAGCCGGGGGCCAGCCACAGCCATTGCGCTTCGTCGGAAGGGATTGCGCCGCGTGCGGTGGCCGCGTCCATGCCCGGTGCGACGGCCACGCGCGGCGTGTCGTCTTCGATGCCATGCAAGGCCGGCCGCGCCAGCAGCGCCGACAGCAAGGCGAGCAGCAGCAGGCGCACCAGCAGCAGCGGCCATTCGTCGAAGTGGATGCGGCGGCGCGGGCGTGGCTTGGCGGACAGCCAGCGCAATGCGGCGAAGTCGATTCGCTGCTGTTCGTCGCGCCGTGCGAGATGGATCAGCAGCGGCAGCAGCAAGGCCGCCAGTGCGGCAAGACCCGCTGGAAACAACCATGCGAGGCTCATGCGCCGCCGCCTCCCCGGCGTGCGAACAGCCGCTGCAGGGGCGCGTCGATGGGTTCGTCGAGGCAGGCGGTGTCGTGGCGGATGCCGGCCGCTTGCAGGCGTGCGTCCAGCCTGCGTTGGGCATCATTGAAGCGGGCGAGGTAGTCGGCGCGTATCGCCGCGCCGTCGCCCAGCAGTTCGTCGCCGGTTTCCGGGTCGCGGAAGCGGTGGCCGTCGCGGAACGGGAAGTCGCGTTCCTCGACGGTGAGCAGTTGCAGGTGCACGACGTCGCGCCCGGCCTTCGCCAGTCGTTCTGCCAGCGCGATGCCGGCTTCGTCGAAGCCGTCTCCGATCATCACCACCATGTCGTTGCCGGCGATGCGCTCCCATACCGGTGCGAGCCGCTCTTGCGCCGGCCATTGGCCGTGCGCCTGCAAGGCATGCAGTTGCAGGTGCAGGCGGTCACGCTGGCGCAGGCCGTTGCCGGCAGGCACCAACTGCACGCCGTTGCCGTTGAGTGCAATGAAACCGAAGGCGTCGCCTTGTTGCAGCGCCAGTTCGGCGATGCAGGCGGCCAGTGCCTTGGCGGCATGCAGGCGCGTCCAGTCGCGGTGCGCCCGGTCGGCTTGCTGCATAGACGCGGTGGCGTCGAGCAGCAGCCATACCGTGAGCGGGCTTTCGCGTTCGGATTCGCGCACGAAGAAGCGGTCCGAGCGCGCGTAGAGCTTCCAGTCGATCTGGCGCAGTTCGTCGCCGGGCTCGTAGGCGCGGTATTGCGCGAACTCCAGCCCGGCGCCGCGGCTGCGGCTGGCATGCATGCCGATGCCGCGGTTGCCGCTGGCCCGTTGCGGCAACAGCCGCAGGCCGCGCAGGCGGCTGCGCACGTCGGGTGGAATCAGCGGTGGCGCGGTGGCGGCCAAGACGAGCGCAGGGTGCGGATCAGGCCGGGTACGGCACTGCGCGCAACAGCGCGGCGATCACGTCGTCGGCGTTCTTCTGCTCGGCTTCGGCGGCGAAGGACAGCAGCAGGCGGTGGCGCATCACCGGCGCGGCCAGTGCCTGCACGTCCTCGCGGGTGGCGGCGAAGCGGCCGTGCAGCAGGGCGCGCGCCTTCGATGCCAGCACCAGCGATTGCCCGGCGCGCGGGCCGGCGCCCCACTTGATCCAGTTGTTCACTTCGCTCGGTGCGCCTTCGCCGGGACGGCTGGCGCGCACCAGGCGGGTGATCCACGTCAGCAGGTCCGCACCGACGTGCACGTCGCGCACGAGGGTTTGCAGGGCCAGCACCGCATCGGCGTCCATCACCTTCGGCACGCGGCCGTTCGTGCTGCCGGTGGTCTGCGCGAGGATGTCGCGCTCCTCGGTTTCGCTGGGGTAATCCACGCGCACGTGCAGCAGGAATCGGTCGAGCTGCGCCTCCGGCAATGGATAGGTGCCGGCTTGTTCGATCGGGTTCTGCGTGGCCAGCACGAAGAACGGCGAAGGCAGCGCATAGGTGGTGCCGGCGTAGCTGACGGTGCGTTCCTGCATCGCTTCCAGCAGCGCGGCCTGCGTCTTCGGCGGCGTGCGGTTGAGCTCGTCGGCCAGCAGAAGGTTGGTGAAGATCGGCCCCTGCTGGAAGCGGAACGCGCGCTTGCCGGTGCCGTGGTCTTCTTCCAGCAGTTCGGTGCCGAGGATGTCGCTGGGCATCAGGTCGGGCGTGAACTGCACGCGGCGGAATTGCAGTTCCAGCGCCTGCCCGAGCGAGCGCACCAGCAGGGTCTTGCCGAGGCCTGGCGCGCCTTCGAGCAGGCAGTGGCCGCCGGCGAGCAGGCCGATCAGCAGTTGTTCGACCACCTGCTGCTGGCCGACCACCGCCTGCGCCAGCGCGGCGCGCAGTTCGTCGAGGCGGGGCAGCAGCGAATCGGGGTTGGGGGTGTTCATGCGCTCACCAGTGGGGTCAATGCGTCAGTGCGTAGATCACGATGTTCACGCCGAGCTTGGTGTTGTCCTCGGCGAGGAAGCGTTTGTTGCGCCAGTCGTAGTCCCATTCGCAGCCGTAGTCCTTGTTGCTGTAGAGCAGGCCGAGGCGGCCGTCGATCTCGATGCCCTTGAGGTAGTCGTGCACGAGGTCGTCGCCCCAGCCGTTCAACTCGAACGTGGTGGCCGGCGGGCCTTCGGGAAACTTGAAGAAACTGCTGTAGAGGGCGTGGTTGTTCGGCAGCTTCTTCAGCGCGTTGTTGCCGAAGATGCTGCGCATCTGCGCCTCGAACGAGGTGGCGAACAGGCCGTCGATGTCGTGGTTGCAGTCATCGACGAACACGAAGCCGCCGTTGCGCACGTAGCGCTCGAAGTTGCGGCGCTCGTCCGGGTTGAACTCGACCAGCTTGTGCCCGGCCAGGTAGCAGAACGGCGCGCGCAGCATCCTCGGGTCGGACAGGGCGATGACGTGTTCGTTCGGATCGACCCGCAGCGTGGTGTAGTCGATCAGCGAGGTGATCAGGTTGGATGGCATGCGCGCATCCACGTCCCAGTCGCCGGAGTCGTACTTCAGCCGCGTGAACCAGAAGTCGTAGCGGCTGGCTTGGGCACGGCCTTGCGCAGGCAACAGAGCTGCTGCTGTGCTGCCGAGTAGCAGCTTGAGGAAATCGGTGCGGGAGAGGCGACTGGACAAAGGCTGGATATCGGTGGCGGAAGGCTCCCTCCCTTTGGCCGAAGGCCAAGGGGAGGGGTTAGGGTGGGGTGCTTTGGTTTTCACGATGACGCCAAGCACCCCTTCCCGACCTCCCCCTACCCGCTATGCGGGCAAGGGGAGGAGAAAATCACACCGCGTCGGACAACGAAGTGAAGGTGAAATCCCGCAAGCGCATCGGCGGGATCATCATCACGAAGCTGGATTCATCGCCGGCCACGCGCACCGGCTTGCCCAACTCGTCGATGTTGTTGAGCATGATCACCGGCGATTCGTTGAAGCGGAAATTCTTGACCGGGTGCTTGATCTGCCCGTTCTCGATGTAGAAGGTGCCGTCGCGGGTCAGGCCGGTGAGCAGCACGGTTTGCGGATCCACCATGCGGATGTACCAGGTGCGGGTCAGCAGAATGCCTTTCTGCGTGCCCTTCACCAGTTCGGCGATGGATTTATTGCCGCCGCTCATCAGCAGGTTGCCTGGTCGCGCATTGGCGGTCTTGCCCTGCTTTTGCGCCCAATAGCGCGAGTAGTTCAGGTTCACCACCTTGCCGTTTTCGATGATGGGCATGCGCTCGCGCGGTTGGCCTTCGCCGTCCCACGGTAGCACCGGTGCTTCGGCGTGCCACGGGTCGGCGTACAGGTTGACCTGCGGGTCGTAGACCTGTTCGCCGAGCTTGTTGCCACCGCCCTTCTTCGACAAAAAGCTACGGCCTTCATCGGCGCTGCGCGCGTCGAAGAAATTCATCATGAAACTGATGAGCCCCGCCGCCGCGGCCGGCTCCAGAATCACCGTGTATTTGCCCGGCTCCAGCGCCTTGGCCTCGGCCGATTCAATCGCCTTGCGCTTGGCGATTTCAATTTCCTGCTCGGCCTTGAAATCGGCAGCGTCTTTGAGGTTGCGGCCCACCCAACCGGAGCCGCGCCCGTCTTCGGTGCGCACGGTGCAGGTGTAATCGAACGCGGTGGTTTGTTGATAGGCGAAGTTGCCGTTGCTGTTGGCAATGGCGATGAAGCCACGGCTGTCTTCAAGGAAGCCGGCGGCAATCAAGCCTTTGCCACGGCACGGCGCGATGGAATCGGCGGCCACCTGCGCGCGGAATTCCGGGTCGATGGCGGCGGTGGATTCGCTGAAGGTCGGGCTGGGCCTGTACGCTTGCTTGCCGATGGCCGGCATGAACTCCGGGTTTTCCGGCGCCAGCCGCGCCAGGTCCTCGGCACGGCGCACCACGCGCTCCAGCGAGGCGTCGTCGAACTCGTTGATCGAGGCAGTGCCCACGCGCTTGCCGAAGGCCACCTGCACGCCCAGTTCGGCGTTGTTGACCATGCCGCTGGTGGAGACGTTGTTCAGTGCGAAACGGATGTTGCCGTCGATGGAGCCGGACAGCGTGGCGGTGCATTCGTCGGCCTTCGACAGTGCGATGACCTTGTCGAGGATGGCCTTGGCTTCCTGTTCGGTGAAGATACTCATGGCTCAAGAAATTCCTTGGGTGGTCAGCCGAGGCTGCGCGCGGTGTTGATGACGTTGATGCCGTCGAAACGAGCGGTGGCAGAGCCGTGCGACACGGCCGAAACCTGCCCCGGCTGGCCCTTGCCGTCGAAGAACGAGCCGCCGAGGCGGTAGTCGCGTTCGTCGGCCACGGCGCTGCATGCGTTCCAGAATTCCGGCGTGCGGATCTGGTAGGCCACGTCCTCGAGCATGCGGGTGATCTGGCCGTCCTTGATCTCGTAGAACAACTGCCCGCCGAACTGCGCGTTGTAGCGCTGCTGGTCGATCGAGAACGAGCCGTCGCCGATGATGTAGATGCCGTTTTCCACGTCCTTGACGAGGTCGGCCACGCTCAGCGGCGTCTTGCCCGGCGCCAACGACACGTTGGCCATGCGCTGGAACTGCACGCTGCTCCATGAGTCGGCGTAGCAGCAGCCATCCGATTCGGTCTTGCCGAGGATGTGGGCTTGGTCGCGGATGGTCTGGTAATCGACCAGCTTGCCGTCCTTGATCAAATCCCATTGCTTGCACTTGACGCCTTCGTCGTCGTAACCCACCGCGCCAAGCGAGCCGGGCTGGGTCTTGTCGGCGAAGATATTGACCTTGTCGCTGCCGTACTGGAAGCGCTGTTCGCGCTTGTCCAGCGTGGCAAAGCTGGTACCGGCGTAGTTGGCCTCGTAGCCGAGCACGCGGTCCAGCTCCAGCGGGTGGCCGACCGCCTCGTGGATGGTCAGCCAGGTGTGCGATGGGTCCAGCACCAGGTCGTACTTGCCCGGCTTCACCGACGGTGCCTTTAGCTTTTCCTGCGCGTGCTTGGCGGCAGCCACCGCGTCTTCGCGCATGTCGTAGGACATGCCATAGACGGTGACGCCGTTGGGCAGCACGGTCTTGCCGGAGGCATCGCCATCCAGATATTCAAAGCCCATGCCCATTGGCGAGGACAGCCCGCCACGGGTGCGGAACTTGCCGCTGGCCTTGTCGATGGCCGTCACCGACATCGGCGCCCAAATGCGGTGTACGTCTTGGTCGATGTACGAGCCATCGGTGGAGGCGAAGTATTTCTGCTCGTTGACCAGGAACAGCATCGAATTGACGAAGCTGGCGCCGGCGGTCAGCGCGGCGGCGTTGACGCCCAGCAGCAGGTCGGCCTTGTCCTTGAGCGGTACTTCCATCGCGTTCTTCTTGATCGGCGTGCGCCAGCTCACTTCGCCGTAGCCGGGCGCCTTGGCGAACTGCACCGGCGCGGTCTGGATCTTCGCGTTGGCCTTGGCGATCGCGGCGGCCTGCTGCGCGGCCTTGACCACGCCGGCCGGGCTGAGGTCGTTGGTGGCGGCAAACCCCCACGCACCACCGGCGATCACGCGGATGCCGGCACCGGTGGATTCGGTGTTGACCACGTTCTGCACTTTGTCTTCGCGGGTGATCACGAACTGGCGCAGGTAGCGGCCAATGCGCACGTCGCAGTAACTGGCGCCGGCGGCGCGGGCCGCGTTCATGGCGTCGTCGGCCAAGCGTTTCTTCAACGCAGGGTCGATGGTGGTGAGCAGTTGTTCGGCGGCAATGGCCTTGCCGAAGAACGACGGCACCATCAGGCCGCCAGCGGTAAGCCCGGTGAGGGCGAGGAAGTCACGTCTTTGCAAGGCAGTTCTCCGGTGAACGGGATGCGCCGCAAGGCGCGGATGCAACGAAATGGCCCCGTCGATTCTTGCGGCAGCGCGTTGGCGGCGGTAGTGACTTTAGGCATGGGCGGCTGGGTTTTCAGGCTTCTCACAAAAAACCGCGTGCCGGGCAAGCCCGGCACCTACGCACGGACCGCCGCTTCCAGCACACCCTGCAACCAATCCACGAACACCCGCAGCCGTTGCGAGGGATGCCGCCGGTGCGGGAACAGCAGGTTCATCGGCAACGGGTCGGCGCGGTGGGCGGGCATCACTTCCAGCAAGCGGCCATCGGCCAGTTCGTTGCGCACGTCGTAGGCCGGAATCTGAATCAGCCCAAGGCCGGCCAGACAACTGGCGATATAGGCTTCGGCACTGTTGACGGTGACGCGCCCGCGCAGGGTTTGGCTGCGCAGCGCGCCGTTTTCGCGCCATTCCCACGCTTCCACCCGGCCATTGCCGGGCGAGGCGTACAGAACGCCCCAATGCGCGGCCAGTTGCGACGGCTGCGTGGGCAGGCCGTGGCGCTGCACGTAGGCCGGGCTGGCCACGTTGAGCAGCGGCAACTGGCCGATGCCGCGCGCCACCAGCCGCGAATCCTGTAATGGCCCAACGCGCAGGGCGCAATCCACACCGTCTTCGATCAGGTCGATGCTGCGGTCGGTCATGCCCAGCTCGACGTCGATTTGCGGGTGGGCATCGAGGAAAGCGGGCAGCGCCGGGGCCACGATCAGCCGACCAATGCGGCCCGGTACATCCACCTTCAAACGCCCACTCAGCGCGTGCGGCGATTGCCGGAACAACTGCTCGGCCTCGTCCATGTCGGCAATCAACTGCTGGCAGCGGGCGTGGAACAGCAAGCCGTCCTGCGTCGCGCTGACCTGCCGGGTAGTGCGGTGCAGCAGGCGCGTGCCGAGGCGCTGCTCCAGCGTGCGCACCGCCTCGGAGACAGTGGAACGGGGCAAATTCAGTTGGTTGGCGGCGCGGGTGAAACCGCCGCAGTCCACCACGCGCACGAAGATGCGGCACAGCTCAATGCGATCCATCGGGGGATTGTCCGGCAATTTCGACAAGTGAAGTCAAAATCGCCGGCTTTATCCGAAATTTCAAGCCGATAGCCTCTGTGGGGTCATCCACGACCACAGGAGTTCGCCATGACCGACCACCGTATCCACGGCAAAACCGTCCTCATCGCCGGCGGGGCCAAGAACCTCGGCGGCCTGCTCGCCCGCGACCTTGCCGCACAAGGCGCTGCCGGCATCGCCATTCACTACAACAGCGACGCCGCCCGCGCCGAGGCCGAAGCCACTGCCGCCGCCGTGCGTGCCGCTGGCGCAAACGCGCACCTGTTCCAAGCCGACCTGACCTCCGCTGCGGCGGTGGAAAAATTGTTCGCCGACGCCAAACAAGCGCTGGGCCAGCTCGACATTGCGGTCAACACCGTCGGCAAGGTGTTGAAGAAGCCGATGACCCAAATCAGCGAAGCCGAGTTCGACGAGATGGACGCAGTGAACAACAAGGCCGCGTTTTTCTTCCTGAAAGAAGCGGGCCGCACCTTGGCCGACAACGGCAAAGTCTGCACGCTGGTGACCTCGCTGCTGGGTGCCTTCACCCCGTTCTATTCCAGCTATGCCGGCACCAAGGCGGCGGTGGAGCACTACACGCGCGCGGCGGCCAAGGAGTTCGGCGAGCGCGGCATTTCCGTCACCGCAATCGGGCCGGGGCCGATGGACACCCCGTTCTTCTACCCGGCAGAAGGTGCCGATGCGGTGGCGTACCACAAGACGGCGGCGGCGCTGTCGCCGTTCTCGCGCACCGGCCTGACCCACATTGAAGACATCGTGCCGTGGGTGCGCTTCCTCGTCTCCGAAGGCTGGTGGATGACCGGGCAGACCATTTTGGTCAACGGCGGTTACACCACGCGGTGAGGGGAGGCCCACTCGCGCCCCCATGAAGTGAATGTGGGGAAGTGAATGTGGGAGCGACTTCAGTCGCGATGGGGCTTGCCCGGTAAAGCCCCATCGCGACTGAAGTCGCTCCCACGGTTTTTTGCTTCAGCCCAGGCTGCGCGCGGTGTTGATGATGCTCACCCCATCAAACCGCGTCGTCGCCGAGCCGTGCGACACCGCCGATACTTGCCCCGGCTGGCCCTTGCCGTCGAAGAACGAGCCGCCAAGGCGGAAGTCGCGTTCGTCGCAGATCGCGCTGCACGCATTCCAGAACTCCGGCGTGCGGATCTGGTAGGCGGCATCTTCAACCATGCCGGTGATTTCGCCATTTTTGATTTGATAGCAAAGCTGCCCGCCGAACTGCGCGTTGTAGCGCTGCTGGTCGATGGAGTACGAACCACGGCCATGAATGTAGATGCCGTTGGCCACGTCCTTGACCATCTGCGCAGGCGTCAGCGCTTGCTTGCCCGGTGCCAGCGACACGTTGGCCATGCGCTGGAATTGCACGCTCTTCCACGAGTCGGCATAGCTGCACCCGTGCGAGGCGTCTTCGCCGAGGATGTGCACCTCATCGCGCGTGGCCTGGTAGTTGACGAGGATGCCGTCCTTCACCAGATCCCAGCGCCGGCATTTCACGCCTTCATCGTCGTAACCCACCGCGCCGAGGCTGTACGGCTCGGTCTTGTCGGCGCTGAAGTTGACGATGTCACTGCCCCAGCGGAAGCCGGCATCACGCTTGTCCAGCGTGGCGAAACTGGTACCGGCGTAGTTGGCCTCGTAGCCGAGCACGCGGTCCAGCTCCAGCGGATGGCCGACGTTTTCGTGGATGGTCAGGAACAGGTTGGACGGGTCGAGCACCAGGTCGTACTTGCCCGGTTTCACCGACGGCGCAGCCAATTTTTCGCGCGCCTGTTTGGCCGCCGCAATCGCATCCTCCACCGGGTCGTAGGAATGGCCGTAGCCGACCACGCCACCGGGCAGGTGGTACTTGCCGGCAGCGTCGCCGTCGAGAAATTCCCAACCCATGCCCGCCGGCGCGGACAGCCCGTTGCGGGTGCGGAACTTGCCGCTGGCGGTGTCGATGGCGGTGGCGGTGAACGGCAGCCAGATGCGGTGCACGTCCTGATCGATCCACGAGCCGTCGCTGGAGGCGAAATACTTTTGTTCGTTGACCAGGAACAACTGCGAGTTGATGAAGCTGGCCCCGGCATTGAGCGCGGCGGCATTGATCGACAGCAGCAGCTCCACCTTGTCCTTGACCGGCACCGCCATCGCGTTGCGGCGGATCGGCGTTTGCCAACGCACGTCGCCCACGCCCGGCGTGGGTGCCAGTTGCACCGGCTTGCTCTGGAATTTCGCATTGGCGCGTGCAATCGCCAGTGCCTGCGCCACCGCCGCGGCCACGCCCTGCGCGGTGGTCTGGTTGCTGGCAGCAAAGCCCCACGCACCATCGACGATGACGCGGATACCGACACCGGCCGATTCACTGTTGGTGACGTTCTGCACCCGGTCTTCGCGGGTGATGATGGCCTGATTCAAATAGCGGCCAATGCGCACGTCGCAGTAACTGGCACCGCCGCGTTTTGCCAGTGCCAGCACGGTGTCGGCCAGTGCCTTTTTCTTCGCCACGTCGGCCGGGGCGAGCAATTCCTCGGCGGCAATCAGGCGTGCATTGGGCAGCATCATTCCGGCAAGGCCGAGGCCGGAAAGCGTGAGGAACTGGCGACGTTGCATGCGGAACTCCATGGACGTGGCGATGCGAGCATCGCACGGGGCCCCCGAATCTCGGCCGTGGTGCGGTGCGGGCACAAGTGACCATGGTCATGCGTGGGTGCTGGCGCTCTGCGGCACAATCGGCCGGGTCACGAAGAAACCCGCCGCGATGACCGCCAAGCCCCACGCCGAATCCTGCGACCGCAACCGCGAACCGATCCTGGCGGTGCTGCGGCGCCATCTGGGCGACGCCCGCAACGTGCTGGAAATCGGCAGCGGCACCGGACAGCATGCGGTGCATTTCGCCGCGGCGATGCCATGGCTGCGCTGGCAGGCCAGCGACCACCGCGACCATCTGCCCGGCATCGGCCAATGGCTGGACGAGGCCGCGCTGCCCAACACGCCGCCGGCGCTGGAACTGCAGGCGGTGGCGGGGGCCGGGCTGCAGCCCGCACCACCGCTACCGCTCGTCGACGGCGAGGCCGGCTTCGATGCGGTGTTCACCGCCAACACGCTGCACATCATGGGCTGGGACGCGGTACGGGCGCTGTTCGCCGGGCTGCCGGCGCTGATGGCGGCGGACGCGCTGTTCATCGCCTATGGGCCGTTCAACTACGATGGCGACTTCAGCAGCGACAGCAACCGCGTCTTCGATGGCTGGCTGAAAGCGCGCGATCCGCGCTCGGGCATCCGCGATTTCGAGGCGGTGGACGCGCTGGCCCGCGCGCAGGGGCTGGAACTGCGCGAGGACGTGGCGATGCCGGCCAACAACCGCACCTTGGTCTGGCGGCGGACGCCGCCGCGGACGGGCTAGGATGCGGAAACTTCAACGCGGGGCAGGTGGACGGATGCAGGGGCGCAACTGGTTGTTGGCAATGGTGCTGGGCATGGCGCCGCTGGCGTGCGCGCAGGCGCAGGATGGCGACGCGCGGCAGGCAGCGATGCAGGTGCAGGCCCGTTATCCGAGCGTGATCGAACTGGAGGTGGACGCCAGCGACATCGACCGCCGCATCCAGCGCGTGCGCCAGCGCATCCCGGTGTCGCCCGGCCCGCTGACGCTGTGGTATCCGCAATGGATTCCCGGCAACCATGCGCCTACCGGCCCGATCAACCAGATGGCCGGGCTGGTCATCCGCGGCAACGGCCAGCCGCTGCAGTGGACCCGCGACCCGGGCGACATGTACGCCTTCCGGCTGCAGGTACCCGAGGGCGTGGACGTGCTGGACATCGAGTTCCAGTACCTCTCACCCACCGCCGCCGACCAAGGCCGGGTGGCGATGACGCCCAACCTGCTCGACCTGCAGTGGCACCGTGTGGTGTTGTACCCGGCCGGCTTCGATGCGCGCGGCATTCAGGTGAAGCCGGCGCTGCGCCTGCCCGAAGGTTGGCGCAGCGGCACGGCGCTGGATGTGGCCGGTCGTGAAGGTGGCGTCGAGCGCTATGCGCCGGTATCGCTGATGACGCTGATCGACTCGCCGGTATTCGCAGGTCGCCACTTCAAACGCTTCGCGCTGGATGACAAGGCCGCGCAGCCGGTATGGCTGGATGTGGTGGCCGAGAACCCGCAGGCGCTGCAGGCCGACCCGAAGGTGCTGGATGCACATCGCGCGCTGGTGCATGAGGCCGACAAGGTGTTCGGGCCGCGCCCCTACACGCGCTACAACTTCCTGCTGGCGGTGTCGGACGTGTTCACCGGTATCGGTCTGGAGCACGCGCAGTCCAGCGAGAACGGCATGCACGACGGCTACCTGCGCGGCGAGCGCCCCTACGCCGACAACGACCTGCTGCCGCACGAGTACGCGCATGCGTGGGTCGGCAAGGCCTGGCGTCCCCGTCCGACCTGGGTGCCGCATTACAACGCGCCGATGCACAACGACGAACTGTGGATGTACGAGGGCCAGACCCAGTACTGGGCGGTGGTGCTGGCCGCGCGCGCGGGCCTGTGGCAACCGGACTACGCGATGGCGATGCTGGCGCAGCTGCAGGCCAATTACGCCACCCAGCCGGGCCGGCAATGGCGCGACCTGCACGACACCGTGCACCAAGGCATCCTCGATTTCAATTCCAAACCGCAGGCATGGGCCGACTGGCAGCGCGCCTTCGAGTTCTACAACGAGAGCACCTTGCTGTGGCTGGGCGTGGATGCGCGGTTGCGCGCGCTGTCCAAAGGCAAGGTCACGCTGGATGACTTTGCCAAGCGCTTCCATCAGGGCGGCAAGCAAGGCGAAATCCGCCTGTATGACCGCAGCGACGTGATGCAGACGCTGGAAGCCATGCAACCAAACGACTGGGATGCATTCATCGGCCAACGCCTGGACGCGCGTGATGGCAGCGCACCGGATGGTCTGAAAGCCGCCGGCTGGGAGTTGTACTACAGCGACGTGCCGAACCTGGTGGTGGCCGACGGTGAAGCTGATGGCGTGACCGACCTGCAGTATTCGTTGGGCATCAAGGTGGGCAGTGACGGCGTGTTGCAGGCGGTGGGCTGGGAGAGCCCGGCCTTCAAGGCCGGCTTGGCCAAGGGCGTGACGGTGCTGGCAGTCAACGGGCTGGCCTACAACGGCGGGCGCCTGAAGCAGGCGGTGGCCGACGCGAAGGACGGCACGCCGGTCGAACTGATCGTGCGCCAGGCCGACAGCTACCGCACGCTACGCATCGATTACCGCGACGGCCTGCGCTACCCGCACCTGCGCCGCATCGACGGTAGCGCGGATTTGCTGACGAAGATCCTTGCGCCGCGGCGGTGAGAGCATTGGCCCGGGTTGGTCTTCGGGCGGGTCGAAGCGCCCCGAGTTGCAGTCAGGCGTCCGGCGCCATCTCCGCCAATCGCGTGGCCGCCTGCCGCAGGCCCTCGAAAATCGGGGTGGCGACACGATCAGGGAAGTCGTGCGGCAGCATTGCTTGCGCCACCTCGATGGCCGGTTCGACGCGCTCCAGCAGTTCACCGATCCACGGTTCGGCGCCTTCGGCGACACCACAGGCGCGTGCGGTGTCGTTCCAGTGGCGACGGCTGATCCGCATGAGCCTGCGATGCTGGTTCTTGCCGGCTACCGACATCGCCAATGCTGCGTTGTGCGGGTCGAGTTGGTTGGGGCCACGGCCAAGAATCGGGTAAGCCGAAAGCACGTCGTAGACAGGTGTTAGCCGAAAGCGACCGGCTGCTTCGATGTGAATGCTGAAGTTCTTGGCGTGCCCATCGGTGGCGGCCAGCATCCAGAACAGCAGTTGGGTCTTGAAGAAGGTCGCGCGGTCTTCCGGTTGCTCCGATTGCCGCAGCAGCTCCATGATCTGCACGATGCCGGGGCCGCCATCGCCTTCGTATTTTCGCGACGAGGGCAGGCCGAATGCTTGGCACATGTCCTCCTGCGGCAGCCGCAGCCACCACTTGCCGTCACGCGCCAGCCGGCGGTCGAAGCGTTCCACGATCAACGCGCGTTGGTCGCCGAATTGGCCAACCGCCGTGTTGGCGACGGATATGCCGAACGCGGCGAGCAACTGCATGCACAGCCATTCGTTTTCGACCGACTGCTGCATATCGGCGCGCATGTTGCCTACCAGCCCCAGCGGCAGCTTGAAGATGTGGGTGCTGGGCGTGCTGCCGGTGGGAATGCACCACTGCTCGCGGTGCCGCAGCAGGCCGGTTTTTTCCTGCGCGCCGGCGATGGAAATGCGGAACTCGTCCTCGTCGCGCGTGCGTTGCCCCGGCAGTGCGGGCGCGGTGACGTTGCGCAGCAGTTCGCCTACCTGTGCATCGTCCAGCGGTCGGTAGTGGATTTCGTGGATGTCGCCGGGAACGAAACCGGGCGGCAGCAACTGCACCGCGCCCACGCAGTCGCGGCCAATGGCTTGCAGCAGGTCGAACGTGCCGGTGGAGCGGGTGCCGAAACGGTCGCGGATGCGGTTACGAATTGCGCCGTTGTCGGGCAACAGGTTGTCGAAGTAATTGGCAACGGCTTGGCCGCGGTGGCTTTCGCCAGCGGGCAGCAGTGGCAGCGACAGCGACAAGGGGCGCGGCAACGGCGATTGCAGCCACGCCGGGAGATAGGTCAGCCGCGAGCCGGTGCGGGGGGCGTCCCGCCAGATGGCGACTTCCACGCCATTCATCCAGACCCGCAACTCAGGCATGGCTTACCACTCCAGCATGGGGGGTGAGGCCATGCGCAGGTTGGGCTGCAGGGAGACGGACAGCCCCAATTCGGCCCATACCCGCATCAAGCGTTCGAAGGTAGCGGACTCCGGCTCCCGCTCCAACGCGGTGATGGCTTGGCGGGAGATGCCAAGGCGTTCGGCCAACTGGGCCTGGCTAAGCCCGGCCTGCTTGCGGAAGGCGCGCATCAACGGGCCTAGCTGCCGGGCCGTGCGGATGGTGTAGGCGCTGCCGCCATAGCTGTATGCCGTGTCTTCCATATCGGGGGCCTTGCCTTGCTTTTTGCAAACTATACCTTGCTTTTGGCAAAGGCAACCGATGGGTTGCAATCTCAAAGTGCAACCCATGCATTGCATTTGCAAAATGCAATGCATGGGTTGCTTTGGTATCTCACGCCGCCTGCACGATATGCAGCGCCTTCGGGTTGCGCCACGTTGCCAGCAATGCCGCTTCGCGGGCCTTGGCTTCGTGCAGGTGCCGTTCCTTGACGTGGCCGTAGCCGCGGATGTGCTCGGGGATGCTGGCGATGTCCACCGCCAGCGACAGCCGGGCGACATCGAGTGCGGCCAGCAGTTCCTGCAAGGTCTGCTCGTAGTCGGCAATCAACTGGCGCTCGCCGCGTCGTTCCTCGGTGTAGCCGAACACGTCGAAGCGGCCGCCGCGCAGGAACTTCAGCTTCGCCAGCAGGCCGAAGGCCTTGAACATCCACGGGCCGTATTCCTTCTTCTGCAACTGCCCGTTTTCGTCGCGCTTGGCCAGCAGCGGCGGGGCGAGGTGGAAGCGCACCTTGTAGTCGCCATCGAACTTCTGCTGCACCTGCTTGAGGAAGTCGCCGCTGGTGTGCAGGCGGGCCACTTCGTATTCGTCCTTGTAGGCCATCAGCTTGAAGAAGTAGCGCGCCACCGCCTCGGTCAGCGCGGTGCTGCCCGGCGCGACGTGCTGCTCGGCCTTGCGCACCGTATCGACCAACTGGCGGTAGCGGGTGGCATAGGCGGCATCCTGGTAGTCGATCAGGAACGCGCTGCGGCGGGCGATCAGTTCGTCCAGCGAGCGCGACAGGCGCGCATCGTCCAACGTGGCGAAGGTGACGTCGCCCGGCCGTGCGTCGCTGGACGGCAGGCCGCGCACTTCCGGCTCGTTGCCCGGATTGCGCGGTGCCGACGGTGCGCCGGCCTCGCTGCCTTCCCAGTCGCCCGGCGGCAGTTCCTGCAACGCACCGGGCGTGCGCTCGGCCTCGGTGGGCGCGTTGCGCACCAGCCCGGCGGCCTGCTGCACGGCCTGCGGGTCGATGGCGGTCAACCGGCCCCACGCGAATGCGCGGCGGTTCATGTCGATGGCCGCGCCGTTGAGCTCGATGGCGCGCATCAGCGCTTCCAGCGACAGAGGCACCAGGCCCCGCTGCCATGCGAAGCCGAGGATGAACAGTTTGGTGGCCAGCGCATCGCCGAGCAGCGCGGTGGCGAGCTGGGTGGCGTCGAGCAGGATGGGGTCGCGCCCGCCCAGTGCCACCTTCACCCCGGCGATGATGTCGGCGGCCGGGAACTGCATGTCCGGGCGGGTGGTGAAGGTGCCCGGCATCGCCTCGTAGGTGTTGAGCACCACCTGCGAGCGCTCGCCGCGCACCTTGGACAGCGCCCAGTAGTCGTTGACCACCACCATGTCGCAGCCCAGCACCAGATCGGCTTCGCCGGCGGCGATGCGCACGGCGTGGATGTCGGCCGGCGTATTGGCGATGCGAATGTGGGTGGTGACCGCGCCGCCCTTCTGCGCCAGCCCGGTCTGGTCGAGCACGGTCGCGCCCTTGCCTTCCAGGTGCCCGGCCATGCCCAGCAGCGCACCAATCGTCACCACACCAGTGCCGCCGACGCCGGTAATCAGGATGTTCCACGGTTGCGACAAATCACTGCGGAACGCCGGGTCGGGCAGGTTGTCGAGCAGGCTGGCCGCACCGCTCTTCTTGTCCTTGCGTAGCTGGCCGCCATGCACGGTGACGAAGCTCGGGCAGAAGCCCGTGGTACAGGTGAAATCCTTGTTGCAGTTGGACTGGTCGATTTCGCGCTTGCGCCCAAATTCGGTTTCCTTCGGCAGCACCGACACGCAGAAGCTTTTTTCGCCGCAATCGCCGCAGCCTTCGCAGACCAGCGAGTTGATCATCGTGCGCTTGGGCGGGTCGATGAGCTTGCCGCGCTTGCGGCGGCGGCGTTTTTCGGTGGCGCAGGTTTGCTCAAAGATCAGGATGCTGGTGCCCTTCACCTTGCGCAGCTTCTGCTGCACGGCGTCCAGCTCGGCGCGGTCGTGGAACTCCACCTCATGCGGAAATTCGTAACGCCGCCGCTTCCATTTGGCGATGTCGTCGGACAACAGCACGATGGTGTGCACGCCCTCGGCGCGCATCTGGTGCGCAATCTGCGGCACGGTCAGCGTGCCATCGACGGGCTGGCCGCCGGTCATCGCCACCGCGTCGTTGTAGAGAATCTTGTAGGTGATGTTGACGCCGGCGGCGATGGCCTGGCGTATCGCCAGCGAGCCACTGTGGAAATAGGTGCCGTCGCCGAGGTTCTGGAACACGTGCTCGGTGTCGGTGAACGCGGCCTGCCCGGCCCAGGTGACGCCTTCGCCGCCCATGTGGGTGAAGGTGTCGGTGTCGCGGTCCATCCACGTCACCATGTAATGGCAGCCGATGCCGGCCAGTGCGCGTGAGCCCTCCGGCACCTTGGTGGAACTGTTGTGCGGGCAGCCGGAGCAGTAGTGCGGCACGCGCGGGAACTGCGCGCGCGGCAGCGCCATTTCCGCTTCCTTCTCGTCCATCCAGCGCAGGCGTTCTTCAATCGATTCGGTGTTGATCGAGCTGGATTGAAGCAGGCGCTGGACGCGGCGGCCGATCACGCCGGCAATCGTCGCCGGGGTCAGCTCGCCGGTGGACGGCAGGATCCACTCGCCCTGTTCGTCGTACTTGCCGACGATGGACGGGCGCGCACCCCAGCCGGCCGGCCAGTTGTAGAAGTATTCCTTCATCTGCCGCTCGATGAAGGCCTTCTTCTCCTCCACCACGACGATGTCTTCCAACCCGCGCGCGAACGCGCCGATGCCCTGCGGCTCCAGCGGCCAGGTCATGCCGACCTTGTAAACGCGGATGCCGATGTCGGCACAGGCCTGCGCATCGAGGCCGAGGTATTCCAGCGCCTGCAACACGTCCAGATAGCTCTTGCCGGTGGTGACGATGCCCAGCCGCGCGCGCGGCGAATCCATCACCAACTTGTCGATGCCGTTGGCGCGTGCGAACGCCTGCGCCGCCTTCACCGCATAACGGTGCAGGCGCATTTCCTGCTCCATCGGCGGGTCCGGCCAGCGGATGTTGAGGCCGGCGGCCGGCATCTCGAAATCTTCCGGCAGGATGATCTGCCGCGCGAACGGGTTCACATCGACCGAGGCCGAAGACTCCACGGTTTCGGCAATCGTCTTGAAACCGATCCAGCGCCCGGTGTAGCGGCTCATCGCCCAGCCGACCAGACCCATGTCGAGGATGTCCTGCACCCCGGCCGGGTTCAGCACCGGCATCATCGCGCTGACGAACTCCTCTTCGCTGCCATGCGGCAGGGTCGAGCTGCGGCAGGCGTGGTCGTCGGCGGCCAGCGCCAGCACGCCACCGTGTTTGGAGGTGCCAGCGGCATTGGCGTGCTTGAACACGTCGCCGCAGCGGTCAACGCCCGGGCCCTTGCCGTACCACATGCCGTACACGCCATCGACGTTGGCGCCGGGGAACAGGTTGGTCTGCTGCGTGCCCCACACCATGGTCGCGCCGAGGTCTTCGTTGAGCCCCGGCACGAACTTCACCCTCGCTGCTTCCAAGTGCTTGCGCGCGCGCCACAGTTCCAGATCGAAGCCGCCCAACGGCGAACCACGGTAGCCGCTGACGAAGCCGGCGGTGTTCAGGCCGGCGGCGAGGTCGCGCTGCTGCTGCATCAAGGGCAGCCGCACCAGTGCTTGCACACCGCTCAGGTAGATGCGGCCATCGGTGCGCGTGTATTTGTGCTCCAGCGTGTAGTCGTGGTCACGCACGCCAATCAGCGGCGTGTTGGCGGAAGCGGGCGAGGTGAGTTCGGCGGTGCTGATCATGGCTGGCCCAAAAGCAGGAGCGGCTGGCGTCTGCGGCAATGCGCAGGAGGTGGGCAATTGTAACAGTGCGGATTTGGGTGGCATTCAGGGCAAGTCGCGAACAGCGCGTCGAACCGTTAGGATCATTGCCCTTGGCAATCTGCAAAATGATGGGGAAAGCGGTATGCGAGCAACGAAATATCTGGTCGCCGGCCTGCTGCTGGCGGGCTTGCTCTTCTCGACGGCGCAGGCACAGAACCTGCCGAGGATTGCCGAGTTCTATTTCGATGAAGATGTGACGGCCAGGCCGGTTCACGCCTTGCCGCCGGAACAGGTCGGGCTGGTCGATCAGCTGATGAAGTTGCGCGAGCGCAGCCGCAAGGGCACCGAGGCCACCGTGCAACTGGCCGGCATCGCCTTTGCCGATGGCCGCATCGAATTGGGTGCCAAGCTCTATGGCGAAGCCTTGTCTTCGGCAGCCGCCAACTCCACGCAGGTGCGCAGCATCCGCTGGAACCACGGGTGGGACCTGTACCGCAGTGGTGACGCCCAGGCTGCGCTGACGCAGTGGGCACAAGCGGCCGAAGGCATGCGCGGCAACGCCAGCTGGGTGCCGCCGACGCTGGCGTTGGCGCTGTGGAAGCTGGACCGCCGCGACGAGGCCGTCAGCTGGTATGCCGCCGCCGTCCGCACCGAACCGGAACAATGGAACAACGCCGCCAACTTCCCGCAGCTGCTGCCGCAATGGAAGGATGAAGAGCGAGCCACTTTGGCTGAAGTATTGCAGGCCTGGGCAGCCAAGCCGCCGGCTTGGCCGTGATCGCGCCTGGCCGTCGATGAGGCGCCGGCTTCGAGAGACGCTGGGTACGGGCAGGTTGCAGGGATGGAACACGCGCCGATTATCGCAATCGGCGTGAAGTCCGTTCAGGCCACCTTCCCACGCCGCGCGCGTTCCAAGTGCACCAACAGTAGCGAAATCGCCGCCGGGGTCATGCCGGGGATGCGTTGGGCCTGGCCTATGGTTTGCGGGCGCACGCGCTGGAGTTTTTGCAGTGCTTCGGTGGACAGGCCGCGTACTTCGGTGAAGTCGAAGCCTTCGGCGATGGCGGTGTTTTCGTGGCGCTGTTGGCGCTCGATTTCCTCGCGCTGACGGTCGAGGTAGCCGGCGTATTTGACGCTGATTTCCACCTGTTCGGCCACGCGCGGATCCTCCACGCCGGGGCCGAGCGAGGGCGCCTGCATCAGCTTGGCGTAGTCCAGTTCCGGGCGCTTTATCAGGTCGAGCACGTTGGTTTCGCGGCTCACTGCTACGCCGGTGGCCTCATGTACTTCGCGGCCCAGTGCGTTGGCGGGCGTTGCCCACAGGCTGCGCAGGCGTTCGGTTTCGGCAACCACGGCTTCGCGCTTGCGCGAGAACGCGGCCCAGCGGCGGTCATCGACCAAGCCCATCGCGCGGCCAATTGGCGTCAGCCGCGTGTCGGCGTTGTCCTCGCGCAGTTGCAGCCGGTATTCGGCGCGGCTGGTGAACATGCGGTACGGCTCGTTGGTGCCGTGGGTGATGAGGTCATCGACCAGCACGCCGATATAGGCCTCGTCGCGGCGCGGGTACCAGCCGTCCTTGCCCTGCACGAAACGCGCGGCGTTCAGGCCGGCCAGCAGCCCTTGCGCGCCGGCTTCTTCGTAGCCGGTGGTGCCGTTGATCTGGCCGGCGAAAAACAGGCCGGCGACCTGCCGGGTTTCCAGCGTGTTCTTCAAACCGCGTGGGTCGAAGAAGTCGTATTCGATGGCGTAACCGGGGCGGGTGATGTGCGCGTTCTCGAAACCGCGCATGCTGCGCACCAAGTCCAACTGCACGTCGAATGGCAGCGAGGTGGAAATGCCGTTGGGGTAGATCTCGATCACGTCCAGCCCTTCCGGCTCGACGAAAATCTGGTGGCTAGCCTTCTCGGCGAAGCGCACCACTTTGTCTTCGATGGACGGGCAATAGCGCGGGCCGATGCCCTCAATTTGCCCGGAATACAGCGGCGAGCGGTGCAGCGCGTTGCGGATGATCTCGTGGGTGCGCTCGCTGGTGTGGGTAATCCAGCAGCTCACTTGTTGCGGATGTTCGCGCACGTCGCCGAGGAAGGACATCACCGGCAGCGGGTCGTCGCCGGGTTGTTCTTCCATCACGCTGTAGTCCAGCGAGCGGCCATCAATGCGCGGCGGCGTGCCGGTCTTGAGCCGGTCGATGGCGAACGGGCGCTCGCGCAGGCGCGCGGCCAGCGTGGTCGCCGGCGGGTCGCCCATGCGTCCGGCGGTGTATTGGGTTTCGCCGATATGGATTTTGCCGGCCAGAAACGTGCCGGCGGTCAGCACCACGGCGGGCGCGTGGAAGGTCAAACCGGTTTGAGTGACGACACCGCGCACTGCGTCGCCTTCAATCAACAAGTCATCCACCGCCGCTTGGAACACGGTGAGATTCGGCTGCGCTTCAACGATGCGACGAATCGCCATGCGGTACAGGTTGCGGTCGGCCTGGCAGCGGGTGGCGCGCACCGCCGGCCCCTTGCTGGCGTTGAGCGTGCGCCACTGGATGCCGGCCTGGTCGGCAGCGTGCGCCATCGCACCGCCCAATGCGTCGATTTCCTTGACCAAGTGGCCCTTGCCGATGCCGCCGATGGCCGGGTTGCAGCTCATCGTGCCGATGGTTTCGACGTTGTGGGTCAACAACAAGGTGCGTGCGCCGCCGCGTGCTGCGGCCAGCGCGGCTTCGGTGCCGGCGTGGCCGCCGCCGATGACGATGACGTCGTGGCGATGGAAGGAGTCGTTCATGGGCTTGTGGAATGAAAAGTGTGAAATCCGTCGGTGCGGGTGTGCGATGCACGTTGGCGGCGGAGTGGTGATTTTAGCGCCATCATCAAACACACCCTAAAGTTGGCATGCGGGATGCAGATAACACTCCTGCACCCGATGTGGCAGTGCGCTGCACGCGCATGCGGCTGGAATTGGAACAGGGGCCAGCCAACGCGCACAACGGGGAAGCAATGGGGCCGACGGTCGAAGGATTCGTCGGCCTTTTCTTTGTGCCAATGCCGGCGCTGCAAGCTACGTCTGCGCGGTTGAAAAAACGAAGCCCCGGCGGTGGCCGGGGCTTCGTCCTTCGTAGGCGCCGATGTCCGACAGGGCCGGAACAGGGGGGATCCAGATTTCCTGACGGACATCGACATGGAAGGTTTCAAGTGATGCCGGTCCGGGTCATTTGCTGACGTGGCCGGTCACTCGACGCTGCAAAGAATGCCTGCATTTTCCGCAAATGCAAGTACTTCACGGTTCAACCTGACGCACGCGACGGTCTTCGCGATTTTGTGACGGCAGTTGCTCTGGTGCGCTGCGCGGCGGCAGGGCCGGGCGTGCAGGTGGCGTGGACCGGGGAGGTGGCGCGATGCGTTGTGCCGGTTGTGACTCGGCCACGGTCGGTCGCGCGCCGCGCGGTGGCTGCGGGCGTTGCAGCCGGTCCATGTCGCGCCACGGTGACTTGCCGTTGCCTTCGGTCGGCGGTGGCGGACGCGTGGGCCGGCCGTGGCCGTCATTGCCGGGGCGGGGTGGTGGCACGTGGCCATTGCCTTGCGGCGGCGGGCGGTGCCCGTTTTGTGGGGGGCGCGGCGGTGGGTTGTAGGGCGGGCGATAGACCGGGTAGCCATGGCCGCCGTAGTAACCGCCGTAATAGCCACCGTAGCCGTAGCCGCCGTAACCACCGGGGTAGCCATACGGATAGCTGCGCTGCACTTGCGGGGAGCCGTGGTAATAACCGCCACCGCCATCCACGTAGTCGTAGGTGGCGCAGCCAGACAGGCCAAGCAACAGGCAGGTTGCAAGGATCAGGCGCGTTTTCATGGATATCCCCCCGTTCAAGGTGTTTTGGCAGCTTCCGGTGCCGGCGTTGAATCGGCCCTTAACTTTCCCGTTGGCATGGCCGGATGGTCCGGCATGGTGGGCCTACGTTAACCTTCGCGGATGCTTGAGCTCACTTTGCCCGCAGTAGCCGATGTATTGGCCGCCGCCGCCCGCATCGCGCCGCATGCCACGGTCACCCCGGTGCTGCGTTCGCGCGAACTGGATGCGCTGGCCGGCGCGCAACTGCATTTCAAGGCCGAACACCTGCAGCGCGGCGGTGCGTTCAAGTTCCGTGGTGCCTGCAACGCGGTGTGGGCACTGGACGAGGCTCAGGCCGCGCATGGCGTGGTCACCCATTCCTCCGGCAACCACGGCGCGGCATTGGCGCTGGCGGCGCGTTCGCGCGGCATTGCCTGCCACGTGGTGGTGCCCGAAGGCGCGGTAGCGGCCAAGCTGGACAACATCGCCCGCCACGGTGCGACGCTGTGGCGCTGTGCGCCGACTCAGGCCGCGCGCGAGGCCGAGTGCGCGCGGGTGCAGGCGCAAACCGGCGCGACGCTGGTTCACCCCTATGCCGATGCGCGGGTGATCGCGGGGCAGGGCACGGCGACACTGGAACTGCTGCGGCAGGCCGGCGCGCCGCTGGACGCGATAGTCGCCCCGGTCGGTGGTGGCGGCTTGGCCGCCGGCACCTTGCTGGCGCTGCAACAGGTGCAGCCGGATTGCGCATTGGTGCTGGCCGAACCTGCCGGTGCGGCTGATACCGCGCGTTCGCTGGCGGCGCATGCGCGGCAGGTGGATTTCGTGCCCGACACGCTCTGCGACGGACTGCGCGGCGCATTGGGCGAACCCAACTTCGCCCTGCTCGATGGCCGCGCCACGGTCGTCACCGTGGACGATGCGGCGACCGTGGCGGCGATGCGCTTGCTGTGGCAGGTGCTCAAACAGGTGGTGGAACCGTCGTCGGCGACGGTACTGGCGGCCATCCTCGCGCAACCGTCGCGGTTTGCCGGGCGCAACGTCGGCGTGATCCTGTCCGGCGGCAACGTCGATCTGGATGCCCTGCCGTGGGCCGGGGAATGAACGGCAAGCGCAGGCATGGCTTGCTCGGCGGGTTGTGGCGGCTGTTCGTGCTGCTGCTGCTGTGGTTGCTGGGCGTGGCGGCGTGGATCATCTGGGTGGGCGACCGCGATCAGGCGGCGCCGGCCGACGCGATCATCGTGCTCGGCGCGGCGGCCTACGACGCCAAGCCGTCGCCGGTATTCGAGGAGCGCATCCGCCACGGGTTGGACCTGTACCGCCAAGGTTATGCGCCGAAACTGATCTTCACCGGCGGCTTCGGTGGCGCCGGCGCACGTTTTTCCGAATCGCAGGTGGCGCGCCGTTACGCGCTGAAGCAGGACATTCCCGCGCAGGACATCCTGATAGAGAACCGCTCGCGTACCACCCGCCAGAACCTGATCGAGGCCAAGCGGCTGATGGACGCGCACGGCATGCGCCGGGTGATCCTGGTCAGCGACCCGCTGCACATGGCGCGCGCGCTGCGTTTGTCCGACGAACTGGGCATCGAGGCGCTGGCAAGCTCCACGCCGAGCACGCGCTTCCGCAGCTTCCACACCAGCTGGCGCTTCCTCGCGCAGGAAATCTATTTCTTCCACCGCGATTTGTTCGCGCGCGGTGCTTGAGTAGCGCAGTTTGGTGTGCCGTTACGGGTGTTGCTTGCGTCGGATCGGAATCGCCGATATCGGCACCGCGGCGACGTCGTGGCCGTTCTCGCGGATCGGCGCGCCCGGCTCCGGCGCCCATGCCTGCGCATAGATGACTTCCCAACTGCTGGGCAGCTTGCCATCGGCATTGCGCAGCGGTTCGTAGGCATTGCGCGCGGCGGCGAAACGGCTACGGCCGGTGAGGGTGTGGCGGCGCGTGTGCATGGCGTTGGTCGCGCCCAACGCCTTCAACTCGCGCATCAGCGCCGGCAGGTCGTCGTAGGTCAGGGTGAACAGATCGCGGTCCAGCACCGGGTCGCGGAAGCCGGCCATCATCAGCGCGTCGCCGAACTGGGCGATCGGCGCGAAGCGGCTGACGTGCGCGGTGTCGTCGGCCTGCGCGAAGGCATCGCGCAGTTCCACCAGCGTGTCCGGGCCGAAGGTGGAGCACAGCAGCAGGCCGCCGGGCTTGAGCACGCGGCGGAAACCGGCGAACACCGCCGGCAGGTCTTCCACCCATTGCAGGCACAGGTTGCTGTGGATCACATCGACGCTGTCGTCGGCCAGCGGCAGCGCGCGCGCGTCGGCGCACACGCGCGCGAACGGCCGCCACCAGCCGGCCTGTTTCCTTGCCTCGGCCAGCATCGGTAGGGCGAGGTCGAGCGCGATTACCTGCGCCTTCGGCCAGCGCTTCTTCATCGTCGCGCTGGCGTGGGCCGGGCCGCTGCCGACGTCGAGCACCACCTGCGGTTGGCGGCCGTCCAGATAGTCCAGCGATTCCAGCAGGCGCTTGCCCACTTCCTGCTGCAACGCGGCGGCGGCATGGTAGCCGGAAGCGGCACGCGAAAAGGCGCGGCGGACGTGCTTGGTATCGAACAACGTGGGCATGGCGGTTGGGCGATGTGACGCGGTAATGAGCGGGTTCAGAAGCAGCGGCTGACGAAATTGCGCATCAGCTCGGCGACGGTATCGGCATGGCCGAGGAACGGCGCGTGGCCGCCGCCGTCGATGGTGTGCGCGGCATGCTGGCCGGCCGGGGCCAGCGCGGCGGCGCTGTGCATCGCCTTGGCCGGCACCAGCCGGTCGCGCTGGCCGCCGATCCACAGGCCGGGTTTGTGCAGCGCCGGCAGCGCGCCGCGCAGGTCGGCGTTTTCCAGCAGCGCCAGGCCTTCATGCAGCGCGCGCGGGGCCGGTTCGCCGCGTTCCACCAGCGTGTCGCGCAGGGTGCGCAGTTCGCTGCGGGCGTGCTGCGAGCCCATCACGTCCAGCGCGAGGAAGCGCTCCAGCGTGCCGCGGTAATCCTGTTCCAGGTCGCGGCCGAACTGCTCGAACACGCTGCGTTCGACCGCATCCGGCCAGCTTTCGTCGCGCACGAAGCGCGGCGTGGCCGCCAGCATCGCCAGCCCGCGCGCCTGCGGCAGTGTCGCCGCCGCGTGCAGCGCCACCAGCCCGCCCAGCGACCAGCCGCACCACACCGCCGGCGGCGTGGCCGCGGCAATGGCGTTGACCAGGTACGGCAGCCGCAGCGGGGTGGCGTCGTCGCGGCTGAAACCGTGGCCGGGCAGATCGACGACGTGCAGCTGGAACTGCGGTGACAAGCGTTCGACCAGCGGCGCGAAGATGCCGCCGTGCAGCGCCCAGCCGTGGATCAGGACCAGTGCCGGGCCGCTGCCGGTGACGTGGATGTGCATGGCGCTTGGTTTCAGGCGCTGGCGGTGTTGAGCGATTGCTCGTAGGCCAGCAGGTCGCGCGCGGCGGCGATGGCGTCGAGCAGCGCCTTGACCTGTTCGGTGGTGTGCAGTGCCGACAAGGTGATGCGCAGCCGCGATTTGCCTTCGGGCACGGTGGGCGGGCGGATGGTGCCGACCATGAAGCCGGATTGCTCCAGCGCGGTGCCCAGTGCCATCACCGTGGCCTCGTCGCCGCACAGCAGCGGCTGGATCGGGGTGGCCGAGGGCATCAGTTCCAGCCCGTGGCGGCGCGCGCCCTCGCGGAAGGCGGCGATCAGCTCGGTGAGCTTGTCGCGCCGCCAGTGGTCGCGCCGCGCCAGCTTCACCGCGGCCAGCGAGGCGGCGGCCTGCGCCGGCGGCAGGGCGGTGGTGTAGATGTAGGGGCGTGCGGTTTCGGCCAAGTGCCGGATCAGGTTTTCCTCGCCCAGCACCACCGCGCCGTGGCCGCCCAGCGCCTTGCCCAGCGTGGCCAGTTGCAGCGGCACTTCGTTGACGCCGAGGCCGGCGTCGGCGACGCAGCCGCGGCCGTGTTCGCCGACCACGCCCACGCCGTGCGCGTCATCGACGTAGAACAGCGCCTGTTGCAGCCGCGCGACCAGCGACAGCGAGCGCAGCGGGGCGATGTCGCCGTCCATGCTGAACACGCCGTCGGTGGCGAGCATCGCCGCGCCGTCCGGGGCGTTCTTCAGCTGGCGCATCGCGCCTTCGCTGTCCAGGTGCGGGTAGCGGCGCAGGCGGCAACCGGCCAGCCGGGTGGCGTCGAGCAGGCTGGCGTGGTTGAGGCGGTCCTGCACGCAAACGTCGTTGTCGTTGCCCAGCAGCGCCTGCTGCACCGCGAGGTTGGCGACGAAGCCGCTGTCGAACAGCAGTGCGCGCGGGTAGCCGAGCCAGTCGGCCATTTCCCGCTCCAGCTGCTCGTGCAGGGTGTGGTGGCCGCAGACCAGGTGCGAGGCGGTGCTGCCGGCGCCTTCGCGCGAGGCGGCGTCCTGCAACGCGGCGACCACTTCGAACTGTTGCGACAGGCCGAGGTAATCGTTGCTGCAGAAGCCGGTCAGCCACTTGCCGCCGATTTCCAGGCGCACGCCGTCACGGCGGCCCACGGTGCGGCGCACGCGCACGCGGCCCTGCGCCTCGCGCAGCCTGCGCTGGTCCTGGATGCGGTCGTGGAGGTCGGGACGGGGCATGACGGTGCCGGGTGGGGCGAAAGGGGCGGTTAGGGTAACCGGTTGCAGGGGCAACCGCTGGGATGAGGGGCACGGAGTCGTTGGGCAGTCAGGGCGCAACTTCCGATGTGGCAGACCGTACCCGCAACAGAACCAGTAGGAATGGCAAGCCGAATACCAGTGCGAGTGCAGTGGCAAAAACGAGGCTGGCCAGCCATTCCGCCCGCGACGATGTCAGGAACACGGGCGCGATGACCAGGAACAGGCCCAGAACCCGACGCCGCGTGATGAGGAATGCCCCAACGGCGACGGACAGCCACAGCAGGCAAGTGAACACGATGGCATCTTTCGCCAGATGCTGGCGGTCCATTCGCGCCAAGGCGGGGCCGGCGATGGGGTATGCAATGGCGGACAGCGAAGAAAAGGCGATGAGCAGCCAAGCAAGAATGTCGGAGATCCAGAACAGCAGCTTGGTCAGTCGATGCATTGTCTTTGCGCCTTGAGTCGCCCCCCGATGGCGCCGGTCCGTCGTAATGGCGCTGGTTACCCCAATGCTGGATTGAGCGTGTAAGTCCCATGCACCGCCGCTTCGGCCAATACATGGCCCTGCATCGCGCGGTGTACGTCGGCGGCGGTGAAGTCGCCTTGCAGCGGCAGTCGTTCGACGTCCAGCGCGTACAGGCGGAAGAAGTAGCGGTGCACGCGCTCGTCGTTGAACGGCGGGTACGGGCCGTCGTAGCCGCGGTAGTTGCCGGCCATGTCCGGGTTGGCGGCGAACCAGCCGGTGTAGTCGTTCAGGCCCTGGCGTGCGCCGGCCGGGCCCTGCGGGGCTTGCTTGCCGTGCGTGCTGAAGCCGTCGCTGCAACTGCCGGCGGCGATTTCGCGCAGGCCGGCGGGGATGTCCGCCATCACCCAGTGGATGAAGTGGCCGCGCGGCTGGTCGAGCGGGATGCTCACGTCGTCGCGGCCGACCAGTTCGGCCACGGTTGGCACGTCGGGATCGACGCAGACCAGTGCGAACGAGCGGGTGCCGGCGGGCACCTCGCTCCACGCCAGGTGCGGGTTGCGGTTGCCGCCGAAGCCGGCGGCAGCGCCGGCGGCGAATTCGGTCGGGATCGGTTGGCCGTTGCTGAAACTCTGGCTGCTCAGTTTCATTGCTTCCTCCGGGTTTGTCGCATCAACGTGAATCACGAGGGCGCCGACCAATGGACGGCACCCTCATGCTATTGGGCGTACCAGCCATCGGCCGGCAGCTGCCGGTGCGGTGGCTCAGGCCTCGGGATAACCCAGCCGTGCCGCAACCGGGCCGAGCAGGGCGAATTCGGCGCCCAGCACCTGCGCGAAACGACGCCAGTGGCCGGCCTCGATGGTCGCCGGGTTGGCGCTGGGCACCGGCAGGAAGCGTACGCCGAACGCTTGCTCCAGCAGTGCCGCCATCGCCTCCGGGTCGTTGACCGCTTCGTCGGTGCGCACGATCAGGTGGGTGTAGAGGTCCTGTTCGTGCAGGTCGGCCACCTGCCCCAGCGCATGCGCCAGCCAGCGCGCGGCTTCGCCGGCCGAGGCCAGTGCCAGCGGCGCGGGCGCGCCCAGCGCCAGCCATTCGACCAGCATGTCGCGCGGGTCGCGCACGGCCACCACCAGCCGGCCTTCCGGCAGCTGCGGGCGCAGCGCCCACAGCAGGGCGTTGTCCCACCACAGCAGCCAGTCGATGACGTTGCCGTCGGCGATGCCGCGCGCCGGCAGTGCGTCGCGCCATTGCTGCACCAGCGTGGCGGCGGCGAGGCTGCCGTCGCCCAGTTGCTGCAAGGTGTTGAAGTTCTGGAAGGCGTCGCCGGGTGGGTTGGGGCCGAAGCGGTCGCCGCGCAGCACCTGGCTGTTGGCGGCCATCACCGCCACCATGCGCTCGACGCCGGAACCCGGTGCGCCCCAGACGAACATCGGCCGCTGTGCGTTGTCCTGCGCTACCTCACCCAGTGCCGGCCAACTGGCCGGGGCCTTGGCCTGCGGTGGCAGCGGCAGCCGGTGCGGCGCTTGCTCGGCGTGTTGCTGCAACCACGTGGCCAGCGCCGCAGCCGGTTCGCCGGCGCGATCCTGCACCACGCCCAGCCAGCCGCGCAGCAACGGCCGGGCCGCTTCCGGGGCGTTGTCGAGCAGGGCCTGCACATGGGCGATGGCGGCGACCGGTTCGCGCGCGAGCAGGGCTTCGACGATGCGCTGCTCGCCGCTGGCGCGGCCCGGTTCCAGTGCGACGATGTGCTTGGCCACGGTTTCGGCGTCGTCGGCTTCGTCCTTCATGTCGTGCAGGCGCATGCGCGCTTCCAGCGCCGGGAGGTGTTCGGGCATCGCCACCAGCCAGCGCTCGACCACTTCCACCGCTTCGTCGCTGCCAACGGCGGCCACCGCCAGCCGCGCCAGCCACAGGTCGTGCAGCTGCGGGTGGTTGGCGAGGGCGGCGTCCAGTTCGTTGCGTGCTTCCTCGTCGCGGCCCAGCCGCTGCCATGCGACCAGCAGCAGTTGCAGGGTGGCGCGGTCGCCGGGCAGTTGCGCCAGCAGCGGGCGCAGATGTTCCAGTGCCTGCAACGGCTGGCCCGAGGCCAGTTCCAGTTCGCCGGCCAGCCGGCGCATGCCGGGGGTGTCGCCCTGCGGCGTGGCCAGCACGTCGCGCATCACTCCGGCGGCGCGGTCGACCTGGCCCTGGCGCAGCGCCAGCTGTACCAGCAGGCCGCGCAGGGCGTGGTTGGACGGGTTCAGTTCGATGACACGGCGGAACGCCTGTTCGGCGAAGGCCAGCAGGTCCTTGGCCAGATAGGCGAAGCCCAGTGCGTAGATCACGCGCGGGTCGTCGGGCAGTTGCTGGCTGGCGGCGGACAGCACCGCCAGCGCGCGGTCGGCATCGCCACGGCGCAGTGCGACCATGCCCTCGATGGCGGCCAGTTCTGGATTGTCCGGCTGCACGCGCGCGGCCAAGCGACCGAGGCGCTCGGCCTCGTCGATGTCTTCGCGCGCCAACGCCAGGTGCGCCTGCATCAGGTAGGCGGCAAATTCGTTGGGGTTGAGCGTGGTGGTGCGGTCCAGCGCGGCACCGGCGGCGTCGAGCTGGCGCTGTGCGAGCAGCAGGCCGGCGTGTTGCAGGTGCAGGTCGGCGTCGTCCGGGGCCAGCGCCAAGGCTTGGTCGAGGCTGGCCTGCGCGGCGGTGATGTCACCCTGCTGTTGCAGCGCCAGCGCCAGCCAGCGGTGGGCCTGCGGTTGTTGCGGTTCGGCGGCGGCCCACTGCCGCGCGGCGGCCACGGCATCATCGGTGGCGTTGCGGCGCAGGGCTTGGAGGATGGTGTCTTGCATGGAAGGTCCGGCGTGAGCGCTAAAGGGCGCCATTGTAGCGGCGGGGGTGCAGGCACTACCCGGGGCGCTGCCGGATCAGGCGACGGTGCTTGCCAGCCGCCGCGCCACCCAGTGTTCGGCGAAGCCATCGCCGCGCAGGTTTTCGAGGAAGCCGCAGTGGCCGCCCCAGCGAGCGATTTCCAGCCGGGCGTGCACCGGCAGCTGCCAGTGTTCGAAGCTGGCGAACGGAATCACCGGGTCGTCCTGCGCCATCAGGATGCTGGCCGGCACCTGCAAGCCGGCCAGCCGCTCACCGGCGATGGAGTAGCCGTTGAAGTAGTCCTGCAAGGTGTCGAAATCGGTATGCCGATCGACCAGCCAGCCGGTCAGCGCGCGCAGGTCCAGCTTCAGCACGCGGTCGTCGCAGTCGGCCAGTTCCGGGAACAGCGCGCGCTTGCGCCGCAGCGAGCCGGTCCACTTGCGGCGGAAATACCAGTCGTACATCGCCGGGCCGCGCTCGATGTTGTCCATCGTCACCGCCGGGTCCAGCACCGGGCAGACCGAGGCGACGTGTTGCAACGGCACGCCGGCGGCCGGCGCATGCAAGGCCAGCCGCAGCACGAAGTTGCCGCCCAGTGAATAGCCGGCGGCGACCAGTGGCAGGTGCGGGAAGCGCCCGGCGAGGTCGCCGGCGGCATGCACCACTTCGCCGATGCGGCAGGAGTGGAAGATGCCGGGGTTGAGGTGGTGGGTGTTGCCGTGGTCGCGGAAGTTCAGCCGCACCACGTCGAAGCCGTGTTCGAGCAGGCGCGCGGTGGTCATGCGCATGTAGCTGGATTCGGCGCTGCCTTCCCAGCCATGCAGCAGCAGCGCCAGCCCCACCGGCATGCTGCCCGGCACGTGGCTGTGCCACGCCTGCAAGCGCACGCCGTCGCCGCCGTCGAGGATAAGTTCACGGGTGGCGGCGCCGCTGCCGGCCAGCAGCCGCAACCCGCGGCGCAGGCGCACGCCGCTGGACGCCAGCATCGACTGCAGGTGCGGGTTGCGCAGCCAGCGTGGCGGTTGGTAATGGGTGGCGCTCAGCATGGTGGTCGGGTCGGGCCGAGCTTGCTGGAGTGGGCGTGAACTACCGTCATTGCCTCAGGCACCGTCCATCACCGCGACGATGCGCGCACGCGCGGTTTCGGCGATGCGGCGGCGGCCTTCGCTGTCGTGGCTGTCGATGGGGTCGAGGAAATGTACCTCGGCGCGCCGGGCCGGCTCGCCGAGCAGGCGCAGGAAGTTGCCGGCGAAGCTCTCGTTTGGCGCGAACGCCACCATCGTCTGCGCGTCGCCGCGCACGCCATAGCGCAGTGCCACCGGCTGCACCGGCACCCCGGTTTCCACCGCGGCCTGGAAGATGCGCGCGTGGAACGGGCCGACCTCGTGGCCGCCGCGGGTGCGGCCTTCGGGAAACACCGCCACCGGGCGGCCCTCGCGCAGGCGCTTGGCCATTTCCTCCATCACCCCGCCCAGCGATTCGGTGTTGCCGCGCTGGTGGTAAATGGTGTGGCCGCGGCTGGCCAGCCAGCCGACCAGCGGCCAGCCGGCGATCTCGCGCTTGGCGACGAAGCCGACCATTTTCTGGCTGTGGATCATGCTGATATCGACCCAACCGACGTGGTTGGCCACCAGCAGCACCGCGCCCGGCAGCGGCTGGCCGCGGCGTTGCAGGCGGAAGCCGAAGATCCACATCAATCCACCCGACCACCAGCGCACGACCTTGTGTTCCAGCGGGTCGGCCGGCGTGCCGATGCGGCCGAACGGCGGCGCCATCAGCAGCAGGATCAGCGGCAGGAACACGAGGAGGTGGACCAGCAGCAGCGGCACGCGGTACAGGTAGCGGAAGGCACGCGCGATGCTGCCCTGGCGAGCGGAACGGGGGGAGGTCATCCGCGCACGATACCGGATGCGGTCCGGCTTTCGCCAGTTGGGTAACAAGCGCCTGACGGGTAGCGCCCGCCCGTTGGCCGGGCGGCGCGGGACGCATTCGAGAGTCGGGAGTGTGCCGACCTATGGTCGGCACCCACCGGAACCCGTGCCCAGGTTGGATTGACGAAGGAGGCCCAGCGTCGCCAAGCCTGGCGTCATCGTCGTGCCGGGCTTCGCTGCGCTCAACCCAACCTGCCGGTTCAAGCCGGCACCACCGCCAGCGTCAGCCGCGAGATGCACGCGGGTTTGCCGGCATCGTTGTCGATGCGGATTTCCCAGACTTGCGTGGTACGGCCGACATGCAGGGCGCGGGCGGTACCGGTCACGCTGCCGGTACGGGTGGCGCGCAGGTGGTTGGCGTTGATTTCCAGCCCGACGCAGATGTGGGTGGAGGTATCCACGCAGAGGTTGCCGGCGGTGCTGCCGAGGGTTTCGGCCAGCACCACCGACGCGCCGCCGTGCAGCAGGCCGTAGGGTTGGCGGGTGCGTTCATCCACCGGCATCGTGGCTTGCAGCCAGTCGTTGCCTGCGGCGGTGAAGGTGATGCCCAGGTGGTCGATCAAGGTGCCTTGGCTGAGGCGGTTGAGTTCTTCCAGGGAGACTGGGGTGCGGAAGGCCATGGGGGTGCCGAGGTGTGTTGGATTGGTTGTCAGTCTAGCGCTGCGGGTGGTTTGCCCCTCCCTCGTGCGTAGCACCCGACGCTTCCACTCCCGCTACGCGGGAGCGGGTCACTTTTCTTTGCTTGTGCAAAGAAAAGGTAACCAAAAGAAAGCACAGCCGGGACGCGAGCCGACGCGGCTGCGCCGCATCGGTTCCCTGCGCTTCTCGCGCAACGAGGGGACGGCGCACAACTCGCTGCGCTCAAACACGTGCGCCTCTGCGCCCCTCGTTGCACTGCGGTGCTCGGCTCGCTCTACGGCGGGGTAAGTCAAAAGCTGAAAAGCCAGAGCCATTCCTGCCTACGCTGGGCTTTCAACGGACGTATGTCCGGTCATGATGCGCCGTAGGTGCCGGGCTTGCCCTGCACGAGGCGTCATCGGTAACGCTCCATGCGGGGCAAGCCCCGGTATCTACGGATGCACCGGCACGGCAAGGCTGCGCTCATCTGGCTGCGCTCACCTGCGTGATTACAAAATCGGCACCAACCCGGCGCCGAAGGCGGTCAACATTCGTACCAGCAGCCATTTGGGGCCGACATCGACTTCGGGGAAGTCGCCCACGGCGCTGTAGCAGCGCGCGAACTGCAGCGATTGCCGGGGCAGCGGCTGCGGGCAGTCGGGGCCTGGGTGGAATTCGTAGTTGGTGGCGTAGCGCCACGGCCACAGGTCCAGCACCGGCAATGATTCGGAGGCTTTGCCCAGGCTGTAGTTCAGGCCGGAGAACACCGGCGCTTTCTGCCGCGGCGCGACTACCCATGCGTTGTCCGGCGCGGTGTCGCGCAGGATGCTTTGCGCCAGCGCTTCGGCGAAGGCCGGGTCGTCGATGATCACCGCGCCCTCGGTGTTGTAGTTCTCGCTGCGCGGGTCGAAGTTGTGGGTGCCGATGACGCCGATGCGGCGATCGACCACCAGCGACTTGGCGTGCAGGCCCATGCGCGCGCCTTCGCGTGTCACCGGCAATGGGCGGTTCACGGCTTTGCTGCCGAGGAAGGAGGGCCGGGTTTCGGTACGCAGCACTTCGCGCTCGACTTCGCTGCCGTCGGCGCTCGGACGCCGCCCGGAACCGCTGCCGCGCACGCTGCTGCCGGCCGTGCTCGCGCGCAATAGGCGGCCGTGCCGGTTGGATTCCTCGGCTTCATCCGGCGGCGGTGGCAACAAGTTGGCGGGATCGACCGGCGCGTCCAGCGGGAACGGTTTGTATTCGTGGATATCGAAGCCCAGCGCGCGCAGGTTGCGGCGTTTGTACTTGTAGGCCATCGCATAGACGATGGGGTTGTCGGTGGCGGCAAGGCTGTTGGTCGATACCACCACGCGTGGCGGCGATGCGCGCGCGCGCAGGTCCTTGAACAGCGTTTGCGCCGGCTTGGACAGCACTAGGTACGGCGTTTGCAACAACACTTCCGATTGCGCGCCGGCGATAAGTGCGTCCAGCCGCGGTTCGGTGAGGTGTTGCGGCGTTGGCTGCCCGGCGCGTTCGCGGCGATGCTTGCGCGGCAGGTCGGCAACGTAGGCCACCGAACGCACCGGCAGCGCGGTATCGACGAAAGCGCGGGCGATGAAATCCGCATCGTCGGCCTCGGCGTCCACCCGCGCGATGCGTTCCGGGCGCAGGAACGCCGCGTCCGGCATGGCCGGCACGCCCTGCCGCAGCAAGGTGCCGCCGACGTCATTCAGGCGTTCGGCCGGCACGCTGCGGCGCGCATCCCAGAATGCCTGGAAGTTGGCCGCCATCTCCCGCGCTTCCGGCCCGGCCACCACCACGTCGCGGTCGCGGAAGTTGTATTCGGCGTCCCAGTCGTAATAGTCGTCCTGGTAGTTGCGGCCACCGACCACGCCGATGACGTCGTCGATCACCAGCAGCTTGTTGTGCATGCGCTGGTTGAAGCGGCGGAAGCAGCACAGCACGCTGCCGGCGTAGTCGAAGTAGTTGAGCTTGGCCTTGCCGAAGGTGGGGTTGTAGATGCGCAGCTGGAAGTTGGCGTGCGCGCCGGACAGCGCGCCGAGCATTTGCAGGTCGGAAATGGCTGAGAGCTGGTCGATCAGCAGCCGCACCCTCACCCCGCGGCGGGCGGCGTCGAGCAGGGCGTCGATGACCAGCCGCGCGCTGTCGTCGGTGTCGAAGATGTAGGTCTGCAAATCGACGCTGCGGGTGGCGCTGCGGATCAGGTTCAGCCGCGCCACCAGCGCCAGCTCGCCCTCGTCGATGATGGTGGCGTAGTGGCGTGGCTGGCCGGACTGGCGCGATTCGTCGATGGCCTGCCCGCCCAGCGTGCGCAGCGGCGAGGGCAGCGCGCAGCGGTCGGCGCGTTCGCAATCGACCGTGGTGGAGCGGGCCGCCACCGCGATGCCCTCGGCGCGTTCGCGCTGCGCCGGCGACAGCGACGCACACCCGCCGGCCAGCGTGGCGGCGGCGAGCAGCAGCAGGCGAGCGGCGAGGCTCACGGTTCGGGCGCGCCGGACAGGCGCGAGCGCAATACGAAGGTCACTTGGTCACTCAGGGCGAACTGCCAGTTGCTCATGCCGTAGCGGCCACGCTGGATGGTGCCGCGGCTGACGAGGTCGCAATCATAGCCGGGCCGTGCGCACTCCGGTTCGCCCACGTGCAGCGTCTCGCGCCGGCTGATGCCGCGGATCGACAGCTGCCCGCGCACGTCGCCGCCCTGTTCGACGATGCCGGGCTCGAACGGTTCGGATTCGAACTCGACCAGCGGGTGGCGCGCCACGTCGAAGAAATCCTCGCCGCGCATCCAGCCGGTGTAGCGCGGCTTGCCGGGGATTTCGACGTATTGGGCGTACATGCGCAGCCGCACCTGGTGGCGGCCGTCCGGCAGCACCGTCAGCCAGCCCTCGAAGCGCGGGAATTCGCCTTCGATCTTCTGCCCGAAGCGGGTGCGTATTTCGAAACCGAAGCGCGAGTGGGCGGCATCGAAGGACAACGGCTGCGCCGCCGACGCCGTCCCGGTTACCGCCAGCAACAGCGCCAGCAGCCCGCCACGTACTGCCGGCATGGGCTCAAGGCCACCAGAACGCCGCCAGTTGCGCGATGCCCGGTTCGATCGTGGCCTCCTTCGGCAGCGACAGCACCGCCACCGCGGCCGGCGGCATGCCGCGGTAGTCGCCGGTTTGGCCGCTGCTCATCAGCGCCACCAGTTGCTCCAGGCCGGGGTTGTGGCCGACCAGCAGCAGGCGCTCGACTTCGCGATGTTCATCGACCAACGCCGCCAGCGTGCCCGGCGTGGCCTCATAGACGCGTTCGTCCAGCCGCTGCTCGACGTAGCCGGTCAGCCCCAGCACCGCCTCCAGCGTCTCGCGGGTGCGCCGCGCGGGGGAGCACAGCACCCGGTCGGGCACCAGCCGTTGTTCCAGCAGCCAGCGCCCGGCCGCCTCGGCCTCGGCCAGGCCATGCGGGGAAAGCGGGCGGTCGATGTCGGGCAGGCCGTTGTCGGCCGGTTCGGCATGGGCATGTCGCAGCAGGATCAGTTCACGCATGGCGGGGTATCGCTCCGGGGTCAGACTTTGTTCAACCAATTCAACAGCGGCGCCCAGTCCTGCTGGTGCTCGCGGACCGTCGCCGAGTGGTAGTCGAACAGGCTGCGGCCCAGCCCGACCATTACCACGTAGCTCTGGCTGTCGCGCAGCTGCGCCACCACTTCGTAGGGCCATTGCGCGAGCATTTGCCGCGCTTGTTGCGAGGTTTGCGTCCACGGCCGGGTGCGGTTGAGCACCAACCCCACCGGCAGCGCGCGCGAATGCACGCGCTTGTTCTTCGACAGGCTGTTCAGGAAGCCGACGATGGCCTCGATGTCCAGCGCCGAGGGCAGCACCGGCACCACCACGGCATCGGCGACGTCAAGGAAGCGTTCCAGGTCATCGGCCTGGGCGCCGGCGGGGGCATCGACGATCACCTGTTCGGTGCCGTCGGGAATGAGCTTTTCCCAGTTCTTCTTGCGCTGCACGTCGATTGGCAGCACCGCGCTGTCGAGGCTGGCGCGGCGTTGCGCCCAGCGCGTGGCCGAACCCTGAGGGTCGGCATCGGCAATCACCGTCGCCTGCCCGGCCAGCGCCGAATGCGCGGCCAGATGGGTGGCGATGGTGGTCTTGCCGACACCACCCTTGGAACCGGCCACCAGGATCGTCTTCATGCACGCCTCGTTTTGCGCGGGACTGGCCGGCAGCGTACACCGCGAGGCGATGGCCGCGGTAGTCGCCGGGCGAGGCCCGTGCCGTGCGCATCACGTGCTCCCACGATGCCCTTGCCGCTTTGCTATCTTGTCCGCCCCGCCGCCGGAGCCCCCATGAGCGAGTTGCAGGACCTGACCGCGTTGATCCGCGCCAGCACGCCGTTGATCGTCATCGAGACGCCGGACGAGGCGCGCATCGTCGAGCTGTTCCGGCAAGCGCTGATGAACGTGTGGCGTGCGCTGCACCGCTGGACCATCACCGAGGGCCTGCGCCGCATCGACATGGACCGCGAGGACGATGCGGTGGGCCCGCCCGATGCCAGCTCGGTGCTGCGCATGATCCAGGAGGCCGACCAGCGCGGCATCTACCTGCTGCTCGATTTCCACCCCTACCTCGGCTACGCCAGCCACCAGCGGCTGCTGCGCGACATCGTGCAGCGCCGCCACAGCCAGCCGCACGTGTTGGTGCTGGTCGGCGCCAAGGTCGAGCTGCCGGCCGACCTGGAAGCCTTGGCGACCCGCTTCAATCCGCGCCTGCCCGACGCCAACGCGCTGCTGAAGATGCTGCGCGAGGAAGCCGCGGCCTATGCCGGTGAAAACGGTGGCCGCCGTGTGGAGGTGGACCAGGATGCGGTGCGGCAGATCCTGCGCAACCTGCAAGGCCTGAGCTTGCCCGACGCGCGCCGCATCGCCCGCCAGCTGATCCATGGCGACGGCGCGTTGCGCGCCGACGACCTGCCGCAGCTGGCCAAGCTGAAGTTCGAACTGCTCAACCGCAGCGGCCACCTGCATTACGAATACGACAGCGCGCGCTTCGGCGAGGTGGCTGGCGCGGCGCGGCTGAAGCGCTGGATCGAGCAGCGCCGCGCGGTGTTCGTCGCCGGCGATGCGCCGCCGGGCCTTGATCCGCCCAAGGGCATGCTGCTGCTCGGCGTGCAGGGTTGTGGCAAGTCGATGCTGGCCAAGGCCACTGCCGCCGGTTTCGGCGTGCCGCTGCTGCGGTTGGATTTCGGCACGCTCTACAACAAGTACCACGGCGAGACCGAGAACAACTTGCGGCAGGCGCTGGCCTCGGCCGAGCAGCTCGCGCCGTGCGTGTTGTGGATTGACGAAGTGGAAAAAGGCCTGGCCAGCAGCGGCGAGGACGGCGGCGTCTCGCGCCGGGTGCTGGGCTACCTGCTGACCTGGATGGCCGAGCGCAAGGCGCCGGTATTCATCGTCGCCACCGCCAACCAGGTGCACGAATTGCCGGCCGAACTGCTGCGCAAGGGCCGCTTCGACGAAATCTTCTTCGTCGATCTGCCGTCGCCGGACACCCGCGTGGAACTGCTGCGCCTGCACCTGGGCAAGCGCGGGCTGGACGCCGAAGCGTTCGCGCTGCCGGCGCTGGCGGCGGCGGCCGACGGCTTTTCCGGCGCCGAGATCGAGCAGGCGGTGGTCGCCGGCCTGTACGCCGCGCACGCCGAGCGCAAACCGCTGGATACCGACCTGCTGATGGCCGAAATCCGCAACACGCGGCCGTTGTCGGTACTGATGGCCGAGCAGGTGCAGGCGCTGCGTGACTGGGCGCGCGGGCGCACCGTCTCGGCGGATTGATACGGCGGGATGCCGGGCATCAAGCAAAATGCCCCACAACCCAAGCCCATGCCGGCAACGTGGCCAGCGACAATACGATGCCGTAGCCGACCATTGCCGCTGCCAGCCGTGGCGCCAGATCATGCGACATGGCCAGTGCGGCGGCAGTGACCATGGTGGGCATGGCGGTTTCCAGGACGTTGGCCTGCAACATTGCGCCGTGCAACCCGAAGGCCAGTGACAAGGGCAGGGCGAGGGCGGGCAGCACCACCAATTTAAGCAGCAGGCCAACGGCCAACGGCGCCAGTTCGGCGCGGGCCAGACGCAATTGAATGGTCAGCCCGACAGCCAACATCACCAGAGGCAGCATGGCGTCGGACAGGCTCTTCAGCGCTTGGCCTATCCATGCCGGTGGCGAGGCGGGCATCAGCAGCAGCGCAAACAGCAAGGCCCACATGGGAGGAAAGCTGGCGATGCGTCGCAGGATTTGGCCGGCGCTGGGCGGGGTATCGCTGGCATGGCGGGCCAGCACGTACAGCCCGAAGGTGGACAGCAACCCGAAGGTGCCAAACTGGTCATAGACCACGGCATAGGGCAGCGCGTGGTCACCCAGCAGCGCACGCACCATCGGGTAGCCGATGAAGCTGGAATTGCACAGCGCCACGCACAGCAGCAACACCGCATGCACCTGGCGCGGGAAGGCGAACAGGCGCGAGGCAAGGCTGACCAGCAGCAGCGTGGCCAGCATCAGCAACCACGGCGTGGCGATGATGCCCAGCAGGGAGATATCCAAATGCAGGCGCGGCACGTAAATCAGAACCGCCGCCGGCAGGCACACATACAGCACGATCTTGTTCAGCACATCGGCGCTGTTGTCCGGCAATGCGCGAAGGCGTGCGAACAACATGCCCAGCGCGAGCATGGCCAGGATCAGGGCGAAAGCGTCGAAAGCCATCGGCAAGGGCCGGGTTGCGGCGAGTTTCCTTGCCGGGAGCAGCATTGTGCGCCGCAGCAAAAGTGGCGGCAAGCGCACTCCGCGTGCGGCACGGCCCCGTTGCGGGCGCGGCCGGAGCGCTGGGCCTGTGTCGAAGCCGTTGTGTTCCGGGCGTCAGGCCGGCTGCGCGCAGCCACACTGCGGGGCGATATCCAGATGCACCGTGCCCGGGTGGTCGTGGTCTTCGGCATCCACCGCCACTTCCATCGGGCGGATGCCCAGCCGCGCGAACAGCGCCTGGTCGCGCCCGGTGTCCGGGTTGCCGGTGGTCAGCAGCTTTTCGCCGTAGAAGATGGAGTTGGCACCGGCGGCGAAGCACAGCGCCTGCAACTCGTCGCTCATGCTCTCGCGCCCGGCCGACAGCCGCACCATCGAACGTGGCATCACGATGCGCGCCACCGCGATCATGCGCACGAACTCGAACGGGTCCAGCTCCGCGCTTCCATGCAACGGTGTACCGGCCACCTGCACCAGCCGGTTGATCGGCACCGAATCCGGGTGCGCCGGCAGGTTGGCCAGCGCCAGCAACAGGCCGGCGCGGTGCTCGCGGGTCTCGCCCATGCCGACGATGCCGCCGCAGCAGGTCTTCAGCCCGGCGTTGCGCACGTGTTCCAGCGTGTTCAGCCGGTCCTGGTACTGGCGGGTATGGATGATCGAGTCGTAGTAGTCCGGCGCGGTGTCGAGGTTGTGGTTGTAGTAGTCCAGCCCGGCATCCTTGAGTGCCTTGGCCTGGTGGCCTTCGAGCATCCCCAGCGTGGCGCAGGTTTCAAGGCCCAGCGCCTTCACCTCGGCGATCATCGCCGCCACCTTGGGGATGTCGCGGTCCTTCGGCGAGCGCCACGCCGCGCCCATGCAGAAGCGCGAGGCGCCGGCGTGCTTGGCCGCGCGCGCGCGTTCGACCACCGCATCGGTATCCATCAGCTTCTGCGCATCGACGCCGGTGTCGTAGCGCTGCGCCTGTGGGCAGTACGCGCAGTCCTCCGGGCAGCCGCCGGTCTTGACCGACAGCAGCGTGGATACCTGCACCTGCGTCGGGTCGAAGTGCTCGCGGTGCACGCTGGCGGCGCGGAACAGCAGCTCGGGGAACGGCAGGTCGAACAGCGCCAGCAATTCCTCGCGGCTCCAGTCGTGGCGGATGACAGCGGACATCGTGGTTTCCTGACAGATTCGGGCAGGGGAAGCGCGGCAGTCTGGTGAGCATGACCACCCCTGTCAACCAAACAATTTCAACGCGGGTTTACGGATGGGGCGGCTGGCTGTCCGGCCTGCTGTTCCCGCCAACCTGCCTGGTCTGCAGCGAACCCGGCGTTGCCGGCCGCGATGCGTGCCCGGCCTGCCTCGCTTCGCTGCCGTGGCTGGAACGTGGCTGTCGCCGCTGTGCCTTGCCATTGCCGGTGGTGGAAACGGCCGATGCGCTGTGCGGCGCCTGCCGGCAAAGCGCGTCGCCATTGGAGCGGGTGCAGGCGGCATTCCTGTACGACGCGCCGGTGGATGGCCTGCTGCGCCGCTTCAAGTTCCACCATGATCTTGCCGCCGGCCGGTTGCTGTCGCAGCTGATGGCCGAACGGCTGGCCGGCGTGGACCGGCCGCAGGCATTGGTGCCCGTGCCCCTGCACGCCTCGCGCCTGCGCCGGCGCGGCTACGACCAAGCGTTGGAACTGGCGCGGCCGCTGGCCCGCCACCTCGGCTTGCCGCTCGTCACCGGGTTGCGCCGGGTACGCGCCACCGCCGCGCAGTCGGAGCTGGATGCAGCCACGCGCCGCCGTAACCTGCGCAATGCCTTTGCCGCCGCCGGGCCGTTGCCGGCGCACGTGGCGCTGGTCGATGACGTGATGACCACCGGCGCCACCGTGCAGGCGGCTGCCCGCGCGCTGCGCCGTGCCGGCGTGGCGCGGGTGGATGCATGGGTCTGCGCGCGGGTGCCGTGAAAGCTGCTGCGCCGTGAAACGCATCGCGCGACATGCCGTAGACACCGGCTTGCCCCGCATGAAGCTCTCCCGATCAAGCCCCGTGCGGGGCAAGCCCCACACCTGCGAGGGGCTAGTGATACAGCGCCGCGGCGATACCGGCAAACAACACCGCGCCGACCCAGTTGTTGTGCAGGAACGCCTTGAAACAGGGTTCGCGCTCGCGCCTGCGGCACCACCAGAACAGCAATACGTAACGAACCAGTGAGGCTGCA
>JAUCDH010000046.1:0-20833 GCA_034675465.1 Stenotrophomonas sp.
GCTGGGTTGCTTTCTGGTAGCGCCCGACTGTTGGTCGGGCGGCGGTGTGCCGCGGCGTGGGGCAATGCTGTGGCAGAGAGACGTGCCGACCAACGGTCGGCACCCACCACGAATGTGCGCATGCGGGACTTGCCCAGCACGTTGTTGGTTCCGTTGGGTGCCGCTGGATCAGCCGAGAATCCCCGGCAGGTCCAGGCCCTTTTCCCTGGCGCAATCAAGGGCGATCTCGTAACCGGCATCGGCGTGGCGCATGACGCCGGTGCCCGGATCGTTCCACAGCACGCGGGCGATGCGCTTGTCGGCCTCGGCACTGCCGTCGCCGACGATCACCACACCGCTATGTTGGCTGTAGCCCATGCCGACGCCGCCGCCGTGGTGCAGCGACACCCAGGTGGCGCCGCCGGCGACGTTGAGCATGGCGTTGAGCAGCGGCCAGTCGGAGACGGCATCGGATCCGTCGAGCATCGCCTCGGTCTCGCGGTTGGGCGAGGCGACCGAGCCGCTGTCCAGATGGTCGCGGCCAATGACGACGGGCGCCTTCAGTTCACCGTTGCGCACCATCTCGTTGAAGGCCAAGCCGAGCTTGTGGCGCAGGCCCAGGCCGACCCAGCAAATGCGTGCCGGCAGGCCCTGGAAGCTGATGCGCTCGCGCGCCATGTCCAGCCAGCGGTGCAGGTGCGGGTCGTCGGGGATCAGTTCCTTGACCTTGGCGTCGGTCTTGTAGATGTCCTCCGGGTCGCCGCTCAGCGCCACCCAGCGGAACGGGCCCACGCCACGGCAGAACAGCGGGCGCACGTAAGCGGGCACGAAGCCGGGGAAATCGAAGGCGTTCTGCAGGCCTTCGTCAAAGGCCATCTGGCGGATGTTGTTGCCGTAATCCAAGGTCGGGACGCCTTGCTGCCTGGAACGCGAGCATGGCCTCGACGTGCACGCTCATCGATTTCGGCGCCGCATCGCGTACCGCCTGCGGGTCGGCCTTGCTGTTCGGCGAGCCATTCCTCCACCGTCCAGCCGATCGGCAGGTAGCCGTGCAGCGGGTCGTGGGCGCGAGGTCTGGTCGGTGACGCAGTCCGGGCGGACGCCGCGCTTGACCAGTTCCGGCAGGATTTCGGCGGCGTTGCCGAGCAGGGCGATTGACTTGGCTTCGCCCGCGGCGGTGTACTTGGCGATGCGCGCCAGCGCATCGTCGAGCGTCGCTCGCCTGTTCGTCGACATAGCGGGTGCGCAGGCGGAAATCGATGCTGCTTTTGCTGGCATTCGATGGTCAGGCAGCAGGCGCCGGCCAGCGTGGCCGCCAGCGGCTGCGCGCCGCCCATGCCGCCCAGGCCCGCGGTGAGGATCCATTTGCCCTTCAGATTGCCGCTGTAATGCTGGCGGCCCATCTCGACGAAGGTCTCGTAGGTGCCTTGCACGATGCCCTGCGAGCCAATGTAGATCCACGAGCCGGCCGTCATCTGGCCGTACATCATCAAGCCCTTGCGGTCGAGTTCGTTGAAGTGCTCCCACGTGGCCCAATGCGGCACCAGGTTGGAGTTGGCGATCAGCACGCGCGGCGCGTCGGGGTGGGTGGGGAACACGCCGACCGGCTTGCCCGACTGCACCAGCAGGGTCTGGTCGTCGTCCAGGCGCTTGAGCGTTTCCAGAATCTTGTCGAAGCTCTCCCAGTCGCGGGCGGCGCGGCCGATGCCGCCGTAGACCACCAGCGACTGCGGGGTCTTCGGCCACGTCGGGGTCGAGGTTGTTCTGCAGCATGCGGAACGGGGCCTCGGTCTGCCAGGACTTGCAGTTGAGCGTGTTGCCGCGCGGTGCGCGCGGGCTGCGGGAAGGGTCGTGGCGGGTGTTCATGTGTTTGCTCCTGTTGGAGAGCCTGCACATGGATGTGCGGGCTTTTGCGAGGGATTGGCGTGTGCGGAAAAGTGGAGGCAGGCGCGCAGCACGTGCTGCAAGGTGTCGCGCAGCGGGGCGGCGTGGGCCGGGTCGTAGGGCATGGGCCAGTTGCTTTCGTCAACGCTGGCCGGTTCGTGCATGTAACCGCGACAGGCCAGTTCCATTTGCAGCGTGTGCACGCCGCCGGGAACATCGCTGTAGTGGCGGGTGATCCAGCCGCCTTTGAAGCGGCCATTGCGCACGTGGCTCATGCCGCTGCGCGCGCACAGGCTTTCGACTGTGTTGGTCAGCGCATTGCCGCAGGTGGTGTCATTGTTCGTGCCGATGTTGAACTGCGGCAGTTCACCGTCGAACAGGTGCGGAATATGCGAGCGGATGGAGTGCGCGTCATAGACGACGACAGTGTCGTGGCGTTGGCGCAGGCGCGTGATTTGCGCTGCCAATGCGTCGTGGTAAGGGGCGAAATACGTGTCGCGGCGGCGGGCGATTTCCGTCTCGTCCGGCTCCATGCCCTCGCGGTACAGCGGCTGGTTGTCGAAGGTGGTGAGCGGGCACAGGCCGGTGGTGTTCTGGCCGGGGTAGAGCGAGACGCCGGACGGGTCGCGGTTGAGGTCGATGACCGAGCGCGAAATCGCCGAGCGCACGGTGGTGGCGCCGAGTTCACGGGCGAAGGCGTACAGCTTGTGCACCCACCAGTCGGCGTCGCGCTGGGCCAGCCACGGCGAGACGAAGTGACCGGCAATGTCGGCCGGCAACTCGCTGCCGGTGTGCGGGAAGCTGACGATCAGCGGCGCGTTGCCTTGGTGGAGGTGGAGCCAGTCGGGGAGGGCCGTCATCTGCAAGCCTCATGCGGTTATCGAAGTAATGCCCCCTCCCTTTCATGCAGCGCATGAAGGGGAGGGTTGGGGAGGGGTGTTTGTTTGAGCAAGCGCGGAAGCCCCCCCCAACCTCCCCCTGCTCGCTATGCGAGCAAGGGGAGGGGCGCGTCATGCGGGGAGACGCTCCACTTGCGGCAGCACGCTTTCCAAGCCGAGAGCGAGGGTGCCGTCGCGCACCAACGCAGTGGCCGCCACCATATCCGGGTGGAAATAGCGGTCGTCCTGCAAGGTCGGCACCTGCGCGCGCAGGGTGGCACGCACCTTTTCCAATGCATCGCTGGAGCGCAGCGGGGCGTGGAAGTCGCAGCCCTGCGCGGCGGCCAGCAGTTCGATGCCGACGACGTTCGCGGCATTCTCCGCCATCGCAATCAGGCGACGCGCCCCGTGTGCAGCCATCGACACGTGGTCTTCCTGATTGGCGGACGTCGGGATCGAATCGACGCTGGCCGGGTAGGCGCGCTGCTTGTTCTCCGATACCAGCGCCGCCGCCGTCACCTGCGGAATCATGAAGCCGGAGTTCAACCCCGGCTTCGGGGTGAGGAAGGCGGGCAGGCCGGACAGTGCCGGGTCCACCAGCATCGCAGTGCGGCGCTCGCTGATCGAGCCGATTTCGCACACCGCCATCGCCAGCATGTCGGCGGCGAAGGCCACCGGCTCGGCGTGGAAGTTGCCACCGCTCAGCGCTTCACCAGTATCGGTGAACACCAGCGGGTTGTCGGAGACGCCGTTGGCCTCGATTTCCAGCGTGGTCGCGGCCTGACGGATCACGTCGAACGCCGCGCCCATCACCTGCGGCTGGCAGCGCAGGCAGTACGGGTCCTGCACGCGCACATCGTTGTCGCGGTGCGATTCGCGAATGGCCGAGCCGGCCATCAGCGTGCGCAGCGCGGCGGCGGTGACGATCTGTCCGCGCTGGCCGCGAATCGTGTGGATGCGCGGGTCGAACGGGGTGTCCGAACCCTTGGCCGCTTCCACTGACAGCGCGCCGGTGACCAACGCGGCCTGAAACACGGTTTCGATTTCGAACAGACCGGCCAGCGCGTAGGCGGTGGAATACTGGGTGCCGTTGAGCAGCGCCAAGCCTTCCTTCGCGCCCAGCACCAGCGGTGCCAGCCCGGCCTGCTTGAACGCCTGTTCGGCCGACATGCGCACGCCGCCGACGAAGGCCTCGCCGACGCCGATCATCACGCTGGCAAGGTGTGACAGCGGTGCGAGGTCGCCGGACGCGCCGACCGAGCCTTGGCTCGGCACCACCGGCACCACGTCCTTCTGCAACATCGCTTCCAACAGTGCCAGCGTTTGCGGGCGAATGCCGGACGCGCCCTGCGCCAGGCTGGTGAGCTTGAGCGCCATCATCAGCCGCACCACGTTGGCCGGCATCGGCTCGCCGACGCCCGCCGCGTGCGACAGCACAATGTTGCGTTGCAGGGTTTCAAGGTCTTCGCGCTCGATGCGCACGCTGGCCAGTTTGCCGAAGCCGGTGTTGATGCCGTACACCGGCTCACCCTTGGCGACGATGGCTTCAACCACTTGCGCGCTGCGCAGCACGGCGGCCTGCGCCGAGTCGTCCAGGCGCACGTTGGCACCGTGGTAAATCTGCCGCCATTGCGCCAGCGGGACGTGGCCGGGGCGAAGCACGAGGGGGGAATTCATCGGGTTACTCCAGTTCTGAAGGACAGGTACGGGCTTGCCCCGCACGGTTGTTAGCGATGCGCGGGCAGGCCCGCATTACGCTGTTTGCTGGCCGCGAAACACGCGCACGTGCAATGGGTTGAAGCCCATGCGATAGACCAGGTCGGCCGGGGCGTCGATGTCCCAGATCGCCAAGTCACAGTCCATGCCGGTGGCCAGACGGCCAATGCGCTCATGGCGCCCGAGTGCGCGTGCGGCCTCGCGGGTGAAGCCGGCGATGCACTCGTCCACGGTCATGCGGAACAGCGTGGCGGCCATGTTCATGGTCAGCAACGGGCTGGTCAGCGGTGAGGTGCCGGGGTTGCTGTCGGTGGCCAGCGACAGTGGCACGCCAGCCTCGCGCAGCTTCTGGATCGGCGGCAGGGTGGTGTCGCGGGTGAAGTAGTACGCGCCGGGCAGCAGCACCGCGACGGTGCCGGCGGCGCGCATTGCGGCGATGCCGGCATCGTCCAGATGTTCGATGTGGTCGGCGGACAATGCGCCCTGCTGCGCGGCCAGTTCGGCGCCGTGCTGGTTGCTAAGTTGCTCGGCGTGGATCTTTATTTTCAGCCTGTGCGCGTGGGCGGCGGCGAACAGCTGCGCGGCTTGTTCGCGCGAGAAGGCGATGTTCTCGCAGAACACGTCCACCGCCTCGGCCAGCCCTTCGGCGGCGATGGCCGGGAGCATCACGTTGCACACCTCGTCGATGTATTCCTGCGCCTGCCGCCCCGGCGGCACTGCGTGCGCGCCGAGGAAGGTGGGGGCGATTTCGACCTTGCGCAGTTTCTCCAACTGCTTCGCCACGCGCAGTTGCTTGCGCTCATCACTCAGCGTCAGGCCGTAACCGGACTTGATTTCGACGGTGGTGACGCCTTCGGCCAGCATCGCGTCCAGCCGGGGCAGGGTGGCTTTCAGCAATGCCGCATCGTCGGCTTCGCGGGTGGCGCGCACGGTGGAGACGATGCCGCCGCCGGCGCGGGCGATGTCGGCATAGCTCACGCCTTGCAGGCGCTGTTCGAACTCACCCGCGCGGTTGCCGGCATAGACGAGGTGGGTGTGGCAGTCGATAAGGCCGGGGCTAATCCAGCGGCCTTGGCAGTCGATGCGTTGGGCGGCGTCGAACGCGGGCGCGTTGGCGGCGGGGCCGGCGTAAACGATGCGGCCATCGCGCGCGGCGAGCTGGCCGTCATCGACGATGCCCAGCCCGCCCGCCGCGTCGGCCAGCGTCATCAGGTGGGCGTTGTGCCAGACCGTATCGCAGTGCATGTGCGTCTCGTGCGTCTATTTGTATATACAATAATCAGCGACTACCAAGGGTGTCCAGTGATGGCGAACGACGCTTCCAAACCGCTCCGTTTCCACGCCGCACAAGCGCTGCTGCCGCAGGGCTGGGCGCGCGATGTGCGCATCGACTGCGTGGGTGGGCAAATCACGGCGCTGACCACCGGCGTGCCGCGCGATGCCGACGCACAAGCGCTGGGCGTGGTGGTGCCGGGGCTGGGCAACCTGCACAGCCACGCCTTCCAGCGGGCGATGGCGGGGCTGACCGAAGTGGGCGGGCGTTCGGGCGACAGCTTCTGGAGCTGGCGCGAACTGATGTACCGCTTCCTCGACCGGCTGACCCCGGACGACCTGCAAGCCGTGGCCGAGCAGGCCTACATGGAAATGCTGGAAAGCGGCTTCACCCGCGTCGGCGAATTTCACTACCTGCACCACGCGCCGGACGGCCAGCGCTACGCCGACCACGCCGAAATGGCCGGTCGCATCGCCGCCGCCGCGCGTAGCACCGGGTTGGGTTTGACCCTGCTGCCGGTGTTCTACGCGCACAGCGATTTCGGCGGAGCCGCACCGCTGCCGGCGCAGCGTCGTTTTCTGCACGACGTGGACGGTTTCGCCGCCTTGCTGGATGGTTGCCGCAAGGCACTGCGCGACACGCCGGACGCGGTGTTGGGCCTCGCCCCGCACAGCCTGCGCGCCTGCACGCCGCAGCAGTTGCAGGCGTTGCCGGCGTTGGTGGATGGGCCTATCCACATCCACATCGCCGAGCAGATGCGCGAAGTTGAAGCCTGTGTGGCATGGAGCGGGCAACGCCCGGTGCAATGGCTGTTGGGCAATGCGCCGGTGGACGAGCGCTGGTGCTTGGTACACGCCACTCATCTTGAAGCCGAGGAAGTACGTGGCATCGCCGCCAGCGGCGCGGTGGCCGGTCTGTGCCCGATTACCGAGGCCAACCTCGGCGACGGCTTGTTCCCGATGCGCGAGTTCGTGCAGCACGGTGGGCGCTTCGGCGTGGGTTCCGATTCCAATGTGCTAATCGACGCGGCAGAAGAACTGCGCCTGCTCGAATACGGCCAGCGCTTGGCGCTGCGCGGGCGCAACGTGGTGTCGCCGGGTGAGTTGTCCAGTGGCCGCTGGCTGTATCAACAAGCCCAAAACGGCGCAGCGCAAGCCTTGGGCGTGGGAGCGGGTTTGGCGGCAGGCGAAGCGGCAGATTTTGTCGAACTGGAAACGGCGCATCCGTCCCTGCATGGCCGCGAAGGCGATGCGCTGCTCGACAGTTGGGTGTTCGCCGCACGCGGCGGCGCGGTGCGCTCGGTGTGGCGCAATGGCCGCCAGTGGGTGCGCGATGGCCGCCACATCCACCGCGATGAAGTGGCCGCGCGTTACCGCACCGTGCTGCAACGGATAGTGGCGGGATGAAGCAGGCCAAAGCTCCCAGCCTCAACCAACGCATTCGCGGTGACATTGAAGGGCGCATTCTCAGCGGCGAATGGATGCCGGGTTTCCGCATTCCGTTCGAGCACGAGTTGATGGCGCACTACGGCTGCTCGCGGATGACGGTGAACAAGGTGCTGAGTGCGCTGGCCGAGAGCGGCATGATCGAGCGCCGCCGTCGCGCCGGTTCGTTCGTGGCGCGGCAATCGCCGCATTTGGAACAAGTGGCGCTGGAAATCCCCGACATCGCCTTGGCGGTGGCCGAGCGCGGCCATGTTTACGGCTTCCAGTTGTTGGAACAGGCGCACCGCAAGGCGCGCACGGCGGTGGCCGAAGAAGTGCAGTTGGTCGGCAAGCACAAGCTGCTGGCAATGCGCTGCCTGCACTTGGCCGATGGCAAACCCTTGGCGCTGGAGCGGCGTTTGATCAACCCCGACGCGGTGCCGGAAACGCTGGACGTGGATTTCTCGCTGCACGCGCCGGGGAGCTGGCTGCTGCAAAACGTGTCGTGGACGCGCGGCCAGCACCGCATCAGCGCGGTGGCGGCGGATGGCGACGAGGCGGGGTTGTTGCAGGTGCCGGTGGGTACGGCTTGTCTGGTCATTGATCGTCAGACATGGCGCGGCGAGCAGCCGATTACGTGGGTGCGGCAGATGTTCCTGGGTGATGCCTATGACCTGGTCGCGCGTTTCGCGCCGGGGCTGGAGGCAAGAAACGAGTGGAGAGGAAAGAGGAACGAGTAAAAGCAACGGCAAAAGCCGTCGTTCCCGTGCAGGCGAGAGTTGCTTTTGTCTTTACTCGTTCCTCTTTCCTCTCCACTCGTTCCTGCTCAAAGCGTGCGGCACTGCCGCCAACGCACAGGCTCGTCGGTGCCGGGGCGCGGGTTGAGCTGGATGCGTGAGGTGCGCAGCGCAGGGTAGCGCTCGACTTCGCGGCAGATGCGTGGCCAGACGGTGGCGTCGTCGGCGCTGCGCTCGACCGACAGGGTGGAGCGGGTCAGCCAGATGCCGCTGACGACCCCCGGGGTATGGGCCAGCTTCTTGGAGACGGCTTGCTGGTAACGCAGCAAGGTGGCGTCATCGGGGTCTTCGATCAGGTCTTCGGCCGCCATCGGCACATCGGCGGCGGGCGCTTGCGTGGCAGCGGCGTCGTTGGTTTCGGTAGTGGAATTGGCTGCGTTGCCGGTGCGCTTGCCGTCATCGCCGGCCGTGAGGTGGGCAACGCCGTCTTCGGCGGCGGCACTCCTGCGGTCGAGCAGCGTCTGGTAGCCCAGCCCGACCAGCAGGCCGAAGGTCAGCGCGCCGAGGGCGGCGATGCCGGTCTGGCGCACGGCTTCGCGGCGGGCGATGCCGACCACGGTCTGCCGGGTGTCTTCCGGCACGAACGGCGCAAGTGCACGCCACAGGTTGCGTTCGTCCAGCACTTCGATGCCGTGTTTCTGCGCGGCGGCGTGGCCGTCACGCTCCACCCGGCCTTCGGTGATCAGCACGCCGCGGACGGCGCCGGTCAGCTGCTGGGCGGTGGCCATTTCCTCGATGTTCGCCGCGCCCAGCCGATAGGCGCGGCCATGCTTGCAGGAAATCAGCCAACGCTCGTGGCCTTCCATCAGGAAGTCGCTACTGGTGCCGCGGTCACCGTTTTCATCGATGTTCAACAATTCGTGCAACTGGCGCTGCTCGCTCATCGCGCTGCGCACGATCTGCGAGAACTCGCGCCAGCGCATGCCGGCCAGTGCGGCCAGGCCGTGCTGGTTCTCGGTCTTGCCGCGCTTGATCAGCCACAACCAGGCCGAGGTCAGACCCCAGAGGGTCAGGGCGAGCAGCAGGGCCAGAAGCCAGGAGAACATCGAATCGGTCCGTGAGTGGATGCGGCGGGGAAAGTTTACCTTGTGCGCGGTGCGTGGAACGTCGCGCACAAGGCGTGTTCAGCCAGCGCTGCCCGGCCAGTAGTGGCTGTCGGGTACTGCGCGGGCACCGAAGATGGCCTGGCCGACGCGCACCACGGTGGCACCTTCCTCGATGGCCAGTTCGAAATCACCGGACATGCCCATCGACAATTCGTCCAGCCCGACGCCGTCCGGCGCGTCCTGCCGCAGGCGGTCGCGCAGTTCGCGCAGGCGCACGAAGCAGGCGCGCACGCGGGTGGCGTCGTCGGAGAACAGCGCCAGCGTCATCAGCCCGCGCACGCGCAGCGCGGAAAATTGCGGCAGTGCGGCGATGAAGGCCGGCACGTCGGCCGGGGCCAGCCCGTACTTGCTGTCTTCTTCGGAGGTGTTGACCTGCACGAACACGTCGAGCTGGCGGCCTTCCAGTTGCAGGCGGCGATCCAGTGTTTCGGCCAAGCGCAGGCTGTCCAGCGCTTGAAACTCGCTGGCAAAACGCGCGACCAGCTTGGCCTTGTTGGTTTGCAGGTGGCCGATGACCGCCCAATGCAGGTCGGTCAGATCCTGCATGGCCTCCCATTTGTGGTGGGCTTCCTGCACCTTGTTCTCGCCGAGGAAACGGCAGCCGGCGGCGTAGGCCTGGCGGATGCGGGCCTCGTCGATGGTCTTGCTGACCGGCAGCAGGCGCACCGTGGCCGCATCGCGCCCGGCACGTTGGCAGGCGGCGTTGATGCGGGCGTGGACGACGGCCAGGTTGTGGCGGAAATCGTCTGCGGTTTCCGCACGCGGGTAGCGGCCATGCTGGTCGTGGCGGGTTTGCGTGTCCGTGTCGGTCATTGGCGGCATCCAGGTGAAGCGGGGTGGCCATTATCCGGGCAGGATGCCCGTGCTGCACGACAGGGGCTTCCTTCACCAACCCAGCCTACGGGGCGCGGTTTTGCCAGTCGTGCAGCCATTGCTCGAAGGCCTCGGCCGGCATCGCCTGAGCAAACAGGAAACCTTGCAGCACCGGGCAGCCATTTTCGACCAGAAAGCGGCGCTGGGTTTCGGTTTCCACGCCTTCGGCCACCACGTGCTTGTCCAGGCTTTCGCCGATGCGCAGCACCGACAAAATCAGCGAGCGCGCGGCCTTGCTGTGGCCGATCTCGGAGGTGAAGCTGCGGTCCAGCTTCATTTCGCTGATCGGCAGGTGGTGCAGGTGGCTGAGGCTGGAGTAGCCGGTGCCGAAGTCGTCCAGCGATAAATCAATTCCCAGCGCGTGCAATGCATGCAGGTTTTCCAGCACCACGGGTTGCTCGGAGAGCATCACGCTCTCGGTGATTTCAAGCACCAGCGACCACGCATCCATGCCGTGGCGTTCCAGCAGGGCGCGCACCATGCTGACCAGGGTGGGTTGCTCGAACGCACTGGCCGACAGGTTCACCGCGATGCGTGGCACGTCGATGCCGTGGGTGCGCCATGCGGCGTGCTGGCGGCAGGCTTGTTCCAGCACCCAGTCGGTCAGTTCGATGATGAGCCCGCATTCTTCGGCCAACGGTACGAAGCGGGCAGGGGAGATGTCGCCCAAATGCGGGTGCCGCCAGCGCAACAGGGCTTCAACGCCGTACAGGCCGCTGCCATCGCTCAATACCTGCGGTTGGTAGAACAGATCCAAGCCGCCACTTTGCAGTGAATCGCGCAGGGTGGTTTCGAGCAGCAGGCGCTCTTGCGCCATCTGGTTCATGTCGGTGCTGAAGAAGCAGAAGCGGCCGCCGCCTTCGTCCTTGGCGCGGCGCATCGCGAGGTCGGCGTGTTGCAGCAGGGTTTCCACGTTGCGGCCGTTGTCCGGGTACAGCGCAACGCCGATGCTGGCGCTGCTACGCACGGTGATGCTACCGACCACGCGTGGCATGGCGATCATCGCCAGCAGGTCTGCGCACAGCTGCCCGGCGCGGGGCAGGTCGCATTGCGGGATGAACAGCACGAACTCGTCGCCGAGCTGGCGGCCGATGATGGCGTCGGCACCGGCCACTTCCTGCAAGCCGCGGGCAAGGTCGCGCAGCAGGCCGTCGGCGGCGGCGTAGCCCTGGGTTTCGTTCAGGCGCTTGAAGCGGTCCAGGCCGAGGAACAGCAGCGCCATCGGCATGTTGTGCTGTTCGGCCATCAGCAGCGGTTGTTCGCACAAGGTGTCGAACATCACCCGGTTGGGCAGGCCGGTGAGCACGTCGTAGAACGCCAGCCGGTGCATGCGCGAGCGGGTCTGCTCGCGTTCCAGCGCCAGCGTGCACAGGCGCAGGCACAGCCCGGTCAGTTGGCGGTGCCACGACGTCGGGGGGCCGGCGTGGTGGCTGTGGAAGGCCAGCGTGCCCAATACCTGCCCGGTGCTGGAGCGGATCGGCTCGACCCAGCTGGCATGCAGGCCCAGCGCCAGCGCTTGGTCGCGCCACGTCTCGCAGGAGGAATCGTTGGCGATGTCAGCCACTTCCACCCTGCGGTTGCGGCGCGCGGCCTGCATGCAGCCGGGCGAGACGCGGAGGTTCATCGGAAACCCCGGTGCGGCCAGCGGCACCAGGCTGCCGTCGGCTTCGCAACGGGTGATGACCACCATCACGTCGGGGGCGACGCGCTCGATTTCCTGGCAGACCAGCGACATCGTCGCGGCCAGTGGTTCGTCGTGCATCAGCGCGTCGAGCACTTTGCCGTTCAACACCTCATTGGTCTTGGCGGCGGTGATGTCGGTGAAGATGTTGACCAGGCTGCCGCCGGCCTCGGCCAGCGGCGTGGTCGTCACCGAAACCCACAAGCGGGCTGCCGTCGCGGCGATAAACCAGTATTTCGGCCTGATGGGCGCTGCCGGCGCGGTGGCGGGCGGCCATCTGTTCGATCGCCGCCGCGTCGGTGTGCAGGCCCTGGATCAACTCGGACGGGCACTTGCCGATCACCTCGCCGGGGTCGTGGCCGAACATGCGGGCGAAGCCGTTGTTGCCGTAACGGATGCGCGAATCCTGGCCGCACAGGAGGATGGCGTTGTCGTTGCCGTCCAATGCCTGCGACAGCTCGCGGATGTGCTGTTGCTGCGCCAGTTCGGTGCCGATGTTGCGGGCGATGCCGACGTACCTCGGGCCATCGGGCAGCGGCACGACCGAGAAGGTCAGCGCCGCGTCGCTGCTGCGTCCCGGGTGTGCGGCGGCCAGCATCACCAGCGGTTTCGGCGGCCGTTCGGCGTCTTGCAGCAGGGCGCGCAGCCGTTCGTGTTCCTGCGGGTTCAGCAGGCAGGCGACCTGCCGGCCCAGCACCTGTTCGCGGGGGATGCCGCACAGGCGTTCGGCCTGCTGGTTGTACGCCAGCACCCTGCCTTCCCGATCAAGGACGACGATGCCGTCGGGCGCCTGGTGCAGGCACTCGGACAGGGCGGCGGCATCCAGCGGGGCGGTATCCACGTGCGGTGCGAAGGGCGGGGTCATCGAAGCGCGAGCAGCGTCAGGCGGCATCCATCAGCCTTGCTGGGCCAGCGCCAGCAGGCGCGGTGCGATTTGCTCCAGCGGCAGCACTTCGTCGGCCGCGCCCAGCTTGAAGGCGGCGCCGGGCATGCCCCAGACCACGCTGGTTGCTTCGTCCTGCACCATCGTGCGTGCACCGGCCTGTTTCATTTCCAGCAGGCCGCGCGCGCCGTCGTCGCCCATGCCGGTGAGGATCGCGCCGATGGCGTTGGCGCCAGCGTTCTGCGCGACAGAGCGGAACAGCACATCGACCGCCGGCTTGTGCAGGTTCACCGGGCCGCTGTCGTCGATGCGGCAGCGCCAGCGGGCGCCGTCGCGGATGATGCGCAGGTGGCGGCCGCCGGCCGGGATATAGACGTGACCGGGCAGGATGGCCTCGCCGTCGCTGGCCTCGCGCACGGACATGGCCGAATGGCGGTTCAGGCGTTCGGCGAAGGCGGTGCTGAAGCTGGCCGGCAGGTGCTGGGTGATGACGATGGCCGGGGCGTCGGCCGGCATCATTTCCAGCACCACGCGCAGTGCCTCGGTGCCGCCGGCGGAGGAGCCGATGGCGATCAGGCGGTCGGTGGTGCGGAATTTCAGCGACGAGGAGGGGGCAGGCGGGGCCGCGCCCATCGTGTCCAGCGTGCGCTTGGGCTGCGATGGTGCGGCGAGCGCCCGCACCCGCGAGCGCGCGGCGGCCTTCACTTTGGCGCAGATTTCCTCGGCATAGCCTTCCAGCCCGCGGGCGACGTCGAGCTTGGGCTTGGCGACGAAATCCACCGCGCCCAGCGCCAGCGCTTGCAGCGTGGTGTCGGCGCCGCGCTCGGTGAGCGTGGAGACCATCACCACCGGCAGCGGGTGCAGGCGCATCAAGTTTTCGAGGAAGGCCAGCCCGTCCATGCGCGGCATTTCCACGTCCAGGGTCAGCGCGTCCGGGTTCAGGCGCTTGATCTTGTCGCGAGCGATCAGCGGGTCCGAGGCGGTGCCGACCACCTCGATGCCGGGGTCGCGCGCGAGCAGGTCGGTCAGGATCTGCCGGATCAGCGCCGAGTCGTCCACGATCAATACACGGCAGGGGGCTTGCTGGGTCATCAGAACAACTCCACGCCACCGGTGACCGGGGCCTTGGACAGGCGGGCGCGCACGGCCGATTCGGCTGCGGCGACTTCGGCTTCATGGGCATGCGGCAGGCGCTGCACGACCACGCGGCCAGTTTGCGGGAAAAACCAGACCTTGCGCGGGTGGATGCCGAGCAGGTCCTCGGCGACGATGGGGATGTGCTCGGCGCGCAGGTATTCGCGCACGAACTCGGCGTTGCGGGTGCCAACCGGGTTGTTGGTGAAGCCCTTGAGCACGTTGCCGCCGCCGAACACCTTGGCTTCCAGCCGCTTGCGGTGTGCGCCGCGCTTGAGCAGGTCGTTGATCAGCAGTTCCATCGCGTAGCTGCCGTAGCGCGCGGGCGCGCCGTCGCCGACGGTGCCGTCGGGCAGCAGGAAGTGGTTCATGCCGCCGATCTTCAGCACCGGGTCGCGGATGCACGCTGCCACGCAGGAGCCCAGCGTGGTGGTCAGCGCGGTGTCGTCATCGACCACCAGGTACTGGGTGGGCAGCAGCTTGGCGGCGATGGTGTTGAAGCGCGCATCGCGATAGCGCATCACCTCGTCGCCATAGCCGTTGGCGGTACTCGTGCACCGGCCCCCTTGGCGCGGCGGTACAGGGTACGGCCGCACGGCTGGATCAGGTCGGAGGCATGCAGGTAGTTCTCCGAATGGCCGGTGTAGAGCAGGCCGTCGTCGCCCATGTGCTGCACCAGCCGCGACAGGATGCCGCGTTGGGTGGGCTTGTCGAAATAGATCATCACGTTGCGGCAGAACAACGCATCGTAGGGGCCGCCGACGTCGTAGCGCGGCGCCAGCAGGTTGAGCTGGCGGAACTCGATGAGCTTTCGCAGCGCCGGTATCACCCGGCACTTGCCGGCGTTTGGGGCCGGTGCCGCGCTGGAAGTAGCGGCGCTTGACCGCCGGGTCGAGCCCGGAGACGCGGTCGAGCGAATAGACGCCCTGCGCGCCGGTGGCCAACACCTGCGTATCGACGTCGGTGGCGAGGGTGCGCGCCGGCGGGGTGAGGCTGCCGAATGCCTCGCAGGCGGTGATCGCCAGCCAATACGGTTCCTCGCCGGTCGATGCCGCGCACGACCAGATGTTCAGCGGCGCTCGGTGGGCGCGGGCACGCAGCTCTTCGTGCAGTTTCTCGAAGTGGTGCGGCTCGCGGAAGAACGAGGTCAGGTTGGTGGTTAGCGCGTTGGTGAACGCCTGCCATTCGTCGCCGCCATCGCGCTCCAGCTTGTCCAGGTATTCCTGGAAGGTCTGCATGCCCAGCGCGCGCAACCGCCGCGACAGCCGGCCATAGACCATGTCGCGCTTGGCCGGCGCCAGCGCGATGCCGGCGCGCTGGTGGATCAGTTCGCAGACGCGACGGAAATCGCGGTCGTTGAACTCGAAGTCGCGTCCCCCGGGAGTGTGCTGCTCTGGCTTGTGGCTGGATTGCATCGGGATACCGGAAGGAAGTGGCGGGATGTGCGGCGTGGCGCGATCAATCAGGCCGGGCGGCGTTGCAAGCTGGTTCTCAGCGCGCGGATTGCGCCGACGGTTTTCTGGGTGCAGTCACTGAACGTGCCGTCGAGCAGGCGCGCGGCCTGTTCGCGTTGGCCGTCGTCGCTGTGGCGGATGATCTGGCCGGCGCATTGGTGGAAAGCGGCGTGGTGTTGCTTGAGGTTCTCGTATTCGGGCATGCCGGCGAGGTTGCGGCCCTTGCCGTGGATCCACTTGCCCATCTGGCAAAGGTGGTCCTGGCAGGCTTCGTCGGCATCGATCGGTTGGCCGCCGCCGGCCAGGTATTCCTTCAGGCGCAGCTTCCATTTCAGGTGGGCTTCGATCATTTCCTCGAAGGAGGCGATGTCGCGGCCTTCCGCTGCAACGGCCTGTGCCCGCGCCGGGGCAATGCTTGCCTTGGGCTTGGCGGCTTCCAGCCGGAACACCGCCACGGCTTCGGCCAGCTGGTTGGCCTGCTCCTCCATCGAACGCGCGGCGGCGGTGGCTTCTTCGACCAGCGCGGCGTTCTGCTGGGTGGTCTCGTCCATCTGGGTGACGGTCTGGTTGACCTGCTCGATGCCGCTGCTCTGTTCCTGCGAGGCAGCGGAAATCTCGGCCATGATGTCGGTGACGCGCTGCACGCTGCTGACGATCTCGCCCATCGTGGTACCGGCCTGGTACACCAGCTGCGAACCTTCGGCGACCTTGCCGACCGAGTCTTCGATCAGACTCTTGATCTCCTTGGCGGCACCCGCCGAACGCTGGGCGAGGGTGCGCACTTCCGAAGCGACCACGGCGAAACCCCGGCCCTGCTCGCCGGCACGGGCGGCTTCGACCGCGGCGTTCAGCGCGAGGATGTTGGTCTGGAAGGCGATGCCGTCGATGACGCTGATGATGTCGGCGATCTTCTTCGACGAAGCTTCGATGGCCGACATCGTGGTGACCACTTGCCCGACCACTTCACCGCCTTGCGAGGCCACGCCGTGCGCACCCTGCGCCAGCTGGTTGGCTTGCCGCGCATGTTCGGCGTTCTGGCGCACGGTGGCGGTCAATTCCTCCATCGACGCGGCGGTTTCTTCGAGGTTGGCCGCCTGCTGCTCGGTGCGGCGCGACAGGTCACTGTTGCCCTGCGCGATTTCCGAGGCGGCGAGGTTGATGCTGGCCGCGGCGCCCTGGATGCGGCCGACGATCGAGGTCAGCTGGGCGACGGTGGCGTTGGCGTCATCGCGCAACGTCGCGAACACGCCGTGGAAGTCGCCGTCCATGCGTGCGGTCAGGTCGCCGCTGGCGATGGCCTGCAACAGCGTGGAAAGCTGCGACAGGTTGCCGTCGGTGGTTTCGATCATGGTGTTGAGGTTGTGCACCATGTCGTGGAAGGCATGCTCGAAACGGCCTTCGTCGCCGCGCTGGCTGAAATCGCCCTTGGCCGCCGCGCCGCTCAGCTGCTTGATCGCCTCGCTGATGGCGACCAGGTTGCGCTTGATCGTCGCCATCGTCGCGGTGATCTCGGCCTTCTCGCCGGGCAATTGCGGCATGTCGTCGCTGAGGTCGCCGACGGCGTAGCGCTGGGCCAGTTCGATGATCTGCATCTTCACGTCGATATGGTCGGCGACCAACTGGTTGGTGCCCGCGACCATCACGCCGTAGTCGCCGGGGAAGGTGCTGGCGTCCATGCGGTAGCTGATGATGCCGGCCTCGTGCTGGCGCTCCATCTCGCGTTGCGCGGCGATCACCGCCTGCAACTGCTCCTGCATGCGTCGCATGCTGCCCAGCAACTGGCCGGGTTCGTCGCGTGAATTCTGGCGGATGTCGTTGTCCAGCCGGCCACGGGCGATGGCGTCGGCGACGCTGGTGGCGTTGCGCAGGGGCAGCACGATGCGGTTGCCGATGGTCCAGCCCAGCGCGAACAGCAGCACCACGAGGAGGCCGCCGGCCAAGGTCATCATGCCGGTGAAGCGCCATGCCTGGGCCTGCACGTCGTCCATATAGACGCCGGTGGCGACGACCCATTGCCAAGGCTGGTAGAGGCGCGCATAGGCCATCTTCAGCACCGGCTCGTCGCCGTGGCCGGGCTTGGCCCAGTGGTAGGTGGTGTAGCCGTCGCCATGCTTGACCGATTCCAGCTGGTCATGGAAAAGCCGGTCGCCGTGGGCGGTGCGGTAGTCCTTCAGGTTCTGGCCGACCAGGTCCTTGCGCAGCGGGTGCATCAGCATCGTGTTGCTGGTGTCGAGGACGTAGAAATAGTTGTCGTTGTCGTCGGTATGCATGGTGGCCAGCGTGTCCAGCGCCTGCTGCTGGGCCTCTTCCAGCGGCATCTGGCCGTCCTGCGCCTGCTTCAGGTAGTGATCGAGCACGCTGGTGGCCAACTGCACGCGGATGTCCAGCGCGCCTTGCCGTGTCTTGTTGGCGTCCAGGTACTGGATGCGTGCGGCGATGACGGAAATGGCGATCACGCCGATCGCGCTCAGCAGCGTCAACACAATCAGCTTGCGTTGGACGGAGAGGTTGGCAATGGCGTTCGACAGCGACTTGAACATGTTCATGCAGGAAAGGGAGCGCAATGGACAGTGGCGGGGTGCCATGCGCCGACGTGCGCGCAGAGGACCCCCAAGGGTTATCGACCGGGGGAGGGAATAGTTGAGAAAGAAAAACCCCGGCGATGCCGGGGTTCTTCGGGGAGGATCGGATCAGAATTCCTGCCAATCCGAGTCCGCGGCTTCCGCCACGACCACGTCTTCGCGTGGGCGGGCGCGGGTTTCGGCGGGCCGCTCGAGGGTCGGCGCCGGTTCCGCGGCCGGCCTGCGGTTGCGGTTGCCGACGGCCGCAGTAGCGGTGGCGTTTTCCTCCAGCTGGAACAGTGCCACGGCCTCGGCCAGTTGATGGGCCTGCTCTTCCATCGCGCGTGCGGCGGCGGTGGCTTCCTCGACCAGCGCCGCGTTCTGCTGGGTGGTCTCGTCCATCTGGGTGATGGTCTGGTTGACCTGCTCGATGCCGGCGCTCTGTTCCTGCGAGGCCGCGGAAATCTCGGCCATGATGTCGGTGACGCGCTGCACGCTGCTGACGATCTCGCCCATCGTGGTGCCGGCGCGGTGCACCAGCTGCGAACCTTCGCTGACCTTGCCGACCGAATCCTCGATCAGTTCCTTGATCTCCTTGGCCGCACCGGCGCTGCGCTGCGCCAGCGTGCGCACTTCCGAGGCCACGACGGCGAAGCCGCGGCCCTGCTCGCCGGCGCGGGCGGCTTCGACCGCCGCGTTCAGCGCGAGGATGTTGGTCTGGAAGGCGATGCCGTCGATGACGCTGATGATGGCGGCGATCTTCTTGGACGAGGCTTCGATGGCCGACATGGTGGTGACCACCTTGCCGACGATGTCGCCGCCTTGCGAGGCGACGCCATGCGCACCCTGCGCCAGCTGGTTGGCCTGGCGGGCGTGTTCGGCGTTCTGGCGCACGGTGGCGGTCAGTTCCTCCATCGACGCGGCGGTTTCTTCCAGATTGGCCGCCTGCTGCTCGGTGCGGCGCGACAGGTCGTTGTTGCCCGAGGCGATCTCGCCGGCGGCGGTATTGATGCTGGAGGCGCTGTTCTGGATGCGCTCGACGATCGAGGTCAGCTGGGCGACGGTGGCGTTGGCATCGTCACGCATCGTCGCAAACACGCCGTGGAAGTCGCCGTCCATGCGCACGGTCAGGTCACCGCTGGCGATGGCCTGCAACAGTGCCGAAACCTGCGACAGGTTGCCATCGGCGGTTTCGATCATGGTGTTGAGGTTGTGCACCATGTCGCGGAAGTCGTACTCGAAACGGCTTTCGTCGCCACGCTGGCTGAAATCGCCGGCCGCAGCCGCGCCGCTCAGTTGGCGGATTTCGTGGCTGATGGCGGTTAGGTTGCGCTTGATCGCGGCCATGGTTTCGGTGATCTCGGCCTTCTCGCCGGGCAGCTGCGGCATGTCGCGGCTGAGGTCGCCGATGGCGTAGCGCTGCGCCAGCGCGATGATCTTCATCTTGGTGTCGATGTGGTCGGCGACCAGCTGGTTGGTGCCTGCCACCATCACGCCGTAGTCGCCGGGGAAGGCGCTGGCGTCCATGCGGTAGCTGATGATGCCGGCCTCGTGCTGCCTTTCCATCTCGCTCTGGGCGGCGAGGACCGCGCGCAGCTGCGCCTGCATGAGTTGCATGGCCGACAGCAGCTGGCCAACCTCGTCGTTGCGGTTGACGTCGATGCTGCCATCGAGCTTGCCGTTGGCCACGTCGGTGGCGGTGGTCACGGCGCTGCGCAGGCTGCCGACCAGCGAGCGGGCGAACAGCCACGCCAGCACCAGCCCGGCGGCGATGCCGACCAGCAGGGAGATGACGGTCAGCGTCGCCGACGAGGTATAGGTGGAGGCAGCGTCGGCCACGGCACCCCGCGCGCTGGCTTCCTCGTTGGCACTCAGCTTGGCCAGCGAGTCGGATGCCTTGAGGTGCAGGGTGTGGGTTTCGCCGACGAAGGTGTCGATGGCGTCGTCGGGCAGGTCCAGTTCCAGCATTTCCGGTGAAACGCTGTCATACGAGACCAGTGCGGCCTTCCACTCGCTGACGAAGGCGTCGAACATCTTGCGCTCCTCGGCGCCATCGATCAGGGGTTCGTAATCGGTGATGCCCTTGTCGATCTGGCCGCGCAGTTCGGTCGCCCGGCTCCTGGCGCTGGCCTTCACTTCGTCGCTGGCGCGAACCAGCCCCTGGTAGGTGGAGTTACGGAAATCGCTGACCATGCCCCGCAGTTCGCCTACCGCACGGATACTTTCCATGCGGTTTTTGCCGAGGTCGTCGGTGACATGGTTCAGCGAGCTAAGGCCACTGAAAGCAACAATGCCCTGAATCAACATCACGAGCAGGACGACGCCGAAAGCGAGCATCAGCTTCGGCATCAGTTTGAGGTTCTTGATCCAGTGCATTGGCGCGCGGTCTCCGGTGTCTTTGCCTGTGTGTGGCAGGAGCGTCATGCCGGCGGAGCCAGCATGACGGTTGGCGGTGCGATTACTTTGATGTTGGCCAGCTTTTCAGGTTCGAAGGCGAGGTGACTTCGATTTCGGCACGCGAGGCGTCGCGCGCAATCTTGCCGATGGCGCAGACGGTTTTGCCTTCCAGCGACATCAGGTCGAAGCTGAAATTGCCACGGGCCGAGCCGGGGATGGGGCCGAGAAGGTGTGGCGCGGGGACGAGCGGCCCATGTGCAGGAAGGTTGGCTGGCCTTCGGAGCCTTCGGCGTAGCGGGCCTTCTTGACCTTGCCACAGCCCATGCCCCGTCCTTGCCGACGAACTTGGCGGCATTTTCCGGCGGAGTAGCCCGTCGGCGGTGGCGGCCAGCGACACGCTTGCCAGCAGGGCCGCGGACATCAGCGAAATGAGGGGCTTGGACATCGTTTTCTCCGGGAGGGGTTGGGTTGTTCGGCCAGCCATGCGGCGGCCCTGCGATCCATATCGACCGCAACCTTCCATGCTGAAACTGAAATATTCGGAACTGTGATGCCGTTTGCAGAGGGGCGGGCCTGGCTTAGGCGGCCTCGACGGCGGCAGTGGCCTGGCCGATGTCGGTGGTGTCCAGCAGGGTCTCGATGTCGAGCAGGATCAGCATGCGCTCGTCCTGGGTGCCGATTACGGAGATGAAGCGGGTATCGACCGCCGCGCCGAACTCCGGTTTGGGGCGGATCTGCTCGGCGTTCAGCGGGATCACGTCCGAGACGCTGTCCACGACGATGCCGACCACGC
>JAUCDH010000047.1:0-61421 GCA_034675465.1 Stenotrophomonas sp.
TATCCCCTGTACTTGGTTCGGTTGCATATGCTAGCGCGCAGGCCAGCAAGCTCTATCCGGGCGCGGTCTATGACTTCAAGAAGGGCTCGACGGGCGAATGAACCCGGCCACGGGCGCGCGCCATCCCGTTCCGCATCGTCGCCAGCAACGTGCCGGGCGTGGCCGACCGGGGGCACCGGCACCTACGAGGTGGTCGAGCAGCCCATGCAGAGTTCCATCAGCAACGGCGTCAACCGACTCACCGGGCACATGCCGGCCGGCAGCAGGCAGATGCAGTCCTATGCCGCCGATAAATATAGACTCAGCAACGCCGCAGAAACCCAGCTGAGAGCTAGGCGCCAGCGCGGCCTCCTGCTGTAGCCGTAAGGTGCCGAAGCGGTCTATGGCAGCCAACACCGTGATGGTGAGCAGGAATTCCTAAGGTGATCACGCAGGAGATAAAAGCCTGTCCGTCGAGCCGGATGCGCGCGGCATCTTCGTCGATCCGGCGGTGGCCACGCAGGGCGACAGAGTCATGTGTGGGGCGCCGTCACCTACGGCCAACGCCTGTCCCTTTCAGTAAAGACCCACTAGGAGGATGGCCTGTCGGCGGTCAATGCGCAGGCCCGATTCAGCAGCCCCTTCGCCAAGGCATCGGCCAGCCTGGAAAGTCTGCAGAAGAGCTTCAGCCAGGGAACCAGCGTCCGCGTGTACGCCGTCAGCGGCGACAGCCCCGGCTTCGGCCCGCCACAACGGGATCGATGAGAGACATCAAGGCATGGCTTGATGACTACTTCCGCAATACCCACCTGGGCAACCCGCAGCCGATCCATTACCAGTTCGTCAACATGAACAACGAGTCATCCCCCCCTAGAAGCACCCTCAACGACTCGTAGCCCCGCGGAGCTGCGTCCCGGAGGAGGTGACCCTCTGACCCTCACGCTGGAAAAGACCATAAAATCTTAGGGGAAACCATCCCACCCGCGATGAAGTGGTGAAGTTAGGAACCCGCCAGTTGGTGGCCGCGCACGTGGGCGCCCAGCGCTACTCGCCAGCCAACGGCGACTACCCGCATTCCATCTGCTGGTGGGGCGACGAGGGCAACGTCGGCAACGGTTGCGACCCCGGTGCGTGAATTGAACGGCGGCGTGCGACGTTGGCGAGAGCCGCGTGTTCAGGCTCAAGGCGCGCGACGTCGGCGATGGCGATTTCATGAACATCCATACCGACTACATCGCCATGTACCGCACCAGGGCGGGTGGCAGCACCAACAGTCGGCGCGACGTGGACAACACCCGCATAGGGCTGGAACAGCGAGGTGATAGAGACCAACAGCAAAGGAATCCTCAAGCAAGTGGACATGCCGTTTGATCGGCACGCGTTCCCACTATCCTTCCCGGGCCACGCTCCAATGACAGAACATGCATGCATGCCTGCCCGTGGTTGTTGGCAGCACATGCTTGCCGCCTGCGGCAGGTGCCAGTGGAGGCCCGGCGCAGGCCGGGCCTTCCCGCGCCCGCTGCGCCCGGCCACCCCGTTGCCACCGGCCAGCGATGGCGATAGCAGCCTCGATCCGGACATGCTTCCACCCCGCATCCAGTGCGCGCGCATACCGTGCGGGGATGCCCGACGGCATCGGCCAGGTCACATGCACAGGGGGTAAAGCGAAGCGATACCCCGGCTTCGCCTTCGACCCGGCCCCGGCCAGTGCGCTGCTCACTCCCGCCCTTTATGCGTTGTTGCAGCGCGACCAGGCCTGCGCTGACGAACACGGCATGTGTGCCATTGGCGCCGACCCAGTGGAGCGCCGCGCAGGACGGCCGAATGGGTGAGGCGCTAGGGCTATCGCACCCTTGAAGTGCAGCGCCGGGTGATGGGGTCGCCCACGCATGCCCGGGTGGAGGAGTGCTTCCGTTTTTCGCACTGGAACCGCAATCGCCGCAGCAGCGTTGCGCCACCCTGGCAATGGCGCGCAGATTCATGGCCCGTGGCAGGTGGATGATCTGGTTGATGCCCAGGGCCAGTCACTGCGGCAGTTGCTGCTGCATGCCGGCGCGCCACAGGCAGAGTAGCGCCTGCCACCGGCCTTGCCTGGAAGAGCACTGGCCGTGTCGTCTTTGCGCGCTGCTTTCCGATTCCTCTGTTGACGCCGCATTCCGCGGCGCATGCCTTCCTGGAGGAACGTGTCGATGAACCAGAGCAGTCGTGGCAATGCCGTGTGCAACCGTGTGCGTTTTTGGTCCCCGTCACTGCTGGCGCTTGCCGTGGCAGTGTGTTTGCCGCTGCCGGCATTGGCGGCAGACCCGCAATGCGAGGTGTGGGATGCCGCCACCCAGAGTTGGGTTTACAACCCGGCGGCCAATACCGACCAGGGCGATGAACACGGGCGGGAGCAGAACTCCCCTGTGGGGTCTTCGCTTCGGCCTATGGGAACCTCAACATGGCCCTCGAGGGTTACAGCAGTGCCTTTGGTTCTCAAAACAGAGCCCGGGGTTTCGCCAGCAGTGCCTTCGGCGACGCCAACCAGGCCAATGGTGAGGGCAGCAGCGCCTTTGGCCACCAGAACGTGGCCAATGGCGGACGGCGATGCGTTCGGACAATCCAACTTCCGCTGCCCTTCGTGAAAGCAATCCCTTCCGCAGCTAAGACCGGGCAGGGGCGAGCGCGGCAGCGCTTTCGGCTACGAGAACACTTGAGCGACGGCAAGGGCAGCAGCGCGCCTCGGCATCGGCGGCAAGGCGGAGGGCGACGGCAGCCTCGCCCTGTCCGGTTGGGACGACAAGAACGGCAACGGTGTGAGTGACGATGGCGAGCATGCCACTGCCAGCGGCAGGTCCGCGGTAGCCGTGGGCAGCGCGGTGTCGGCCAGTGGCATGAGCAGCACCGCCGTTGGCGTGCGCAACGATTCCGGCGCGATGCAGGCCAGCGCCGTGGGCCATGGCAACACTGCCAGCGCCATGTGGAGCAATGCGTTCGGGCGACAAGTCCCGCGCGCAGGGCGAGGCGAGCAGCGCATTCGGTACCAACGGCCTCGCCAGTGGCACCGGCAGCGGCGCCTATGGCATGCAGAACACGGCCAGCGGCGCCGCCAGCAATGCGTTCGGCGTGGGCAACGTCGCAAGCGGCGAACGCAGTACCGCGCTCGGTAACTGGACCGTCGCCAGTGGCGGCTACAGCAGTGCCTTCGGCTTCCAGTCGAAGGCTTTGAACTTCGGCAGCACCGCCATCGGCTTCATGGCCGTGGCCGACCGCGACTACGCGGTCTGGGTGGGGGCGGCCGGCAGCGAGCGCCAGATCATCCACCTTGCCGACGGTACCCAGGCCACCGATGCGGTGAACCTGCGCCAGTTGCAGGCAGGCGATGCGCAGACGCTGGCCGCCGCCAATGCCTATACCGATGTGCAGGTGGCCAGCGTGGCCGGCGCAGCGGCGGCTGGCGCGTTGGACGCGGCCAAGGACTATGCCGATGCCGGTGATGCCGCTACGTTGGCTTCGGCCAACGCCTATACCGATGCAAAGGCGGCTGGCGCCGCCGCCGGTGCGCTGGGTGCGGCCAGGGACTACGCCGATGCCGGCGATGCGGCCACGCTTGCATCGGCCCGTGATTACACGGACGTCACCGCCACCCGGACGCTGGCTTCGGCCAATGCCTACACCGACCAGAAGTTCGCCGGTTGGAATGACCCAGTTCACCCAGTTCCGCGACGACGTGGATCACCGTTTAAGCCATATGGATGCACGCATCGACCGCATGGGCGCGATGGGCAGCGCGATGATGAACATGAGCGCCAGCCTTGCCGGCATCCATACACAGAACAAGTTGGGCGTGGGCGTGGGTTTCCAGGGTGGGCGCAAGGCCGTATCCATTGGCTACCAGCGTGCAGTCAGCGAGCGCGCGGCGTTCACCATTGGCGGCTCGTCCAGCGGCAGCGACAAATCCGTCGGCATGGGCGGTGGCTTCGGCTGGTAATCGGCCGGTGGGAGCAGTGGGGGTGGGCTTGCCGGGGGCCGTGACGGGGCGGGTTGGTGGGAAAACGCTTGCCGGCGACGCCGCTCCCGTCCGGCCGGGGCGGCGGCAGCGCAACCGCGTTGTTGCCCTTGCCTGGCGGGCATTGCAAGATCGGCGCACGACCGTGCGCAAAGGATGTTGCAATGCCCGAGTTGCCTGCTCCCGAGACCATGGGCATATCGCTTGATGAACGTTTCGGGCTCCTGTACCGGGAACTGCAACGCATTGCCCACCGTGAACTGGGCGCGAGCCGGCGTACCTCGCTGCATACCACCGTGCTGGTGCATGAAGCCTACCTGCGCATGGAGGCCGGTGCGGTACGCGACATGGGGCGGCTTCCGTTCCTTGCGCTCGCCGGGCGGGTGATGCGTTGCGTGTTGGTGGACCATGTGCGCGAGCGGCAGGCGCTCAAGCGTGGCGGCGACCAGGTGCGCGTCACTCTGGAAACCGAGCCGGGCGTGGCCGATGTTGGCATGCCATGCATTGACGTGCTGGCGATAGAGCGCGGCATGCAGGCTTTGGCCGGGTTGGAGCCGCGGCTGGTGACGGTGGTGGAATGCCGCTTTCACGCCGGCATGGAGTTTGCCGAAATCGCCGAGTCCCTCGGCGTGTCCGAACGCACCGCGCAGCGTGACTGGCGGCGTGCACGGGCATTCCTGCTGGACATGCTGCAAGCCTGAAACATTCTTTCGGTGGGGGTATCGCCTTGCCATCCGGGGCGGTGCTTCTGCAGGCTCCGCGAGTACGGCGCTGTGCCAGCCGCGAGCAACACCAAACGGGGAAACGGGATGACCGCCAAAACCGAGAGCAACAACGCTGGCGTCGATTGTCGCAACTGTTCGAGCAGATGGCAGACATGCCGGTGGATGCGCGCACGGCCTTCCTTGATTTTCGAATGCGGTGGCGACCTGCCCATGCGCGCGCAGCTGGAGCGCATGCTGGCGCTGGACGACGCTCCGCATGTGATGGACGAAGGCGTGGGCATGGTGCTGCAGTTTGAGCCGGACGAAACCGGCTGGATCGAACAGGCCGGCAGCGAACGACTGGGCCATTGGCAATTGCAGGGGATGATAGGCACCGGTGCGACCGGCGCGGTGTTTGCCGCCAGGCGCTGCGATGACACCGCCCAGCGCGCGGCGGTCAAGCGCTTGCGCCAGCGCTGGGATGGCAGCCCGCAGGCGCTGCGTTTCCTGCAGGAGCGGCGCATCCTGGCGGCGTTGTCGCACCCGAACATCCCGCGCCTGCTCGATCATGGCCTGGATGCCGATTCGCGGCCCTGGCTCGCATTGGAACTGGTGCAAGGTCAGACGATCACCGACTGGGCCGATGCGCGGCAACTGGGCTTGCCGGCACGCATCGAGCTGATGCTGGCGGTTTGCGCGGCGGTTCAGCACGCGCATGCGCGCTTCGTGGTTCATCGCGACCTCAAGCCCGGCAACATCCTGGTCAGCGAGGAGGGACACCCGATGGTGCTGGATTTCGGCGTTGCCAAGCGTCTGGACCTGCACGAGGGCCAGACCGGCACCGGATTGGTGGCAGGCTTCACCCCGGAATACGCGGCGCCGGAGCAGGTCAGCGGCGGGCCCATCAGCGCGGCTACCGACGTGTATGCACTGGGCGTGGTGCTGTATCAACTGCTGACCGGGCGACTGCCGTATGTGCTCAATGCACTGAACCTGCAGCACATGGCCGAGGCGATCGCCGAGCGCGTGCCGCTGCGGGTGGACCATGCCATCGTCTCCGATGGCGATGCCGCGCGCGATGCGCGTCTGGCCTCGCGCAGCATCGACCTGAAGCATTTCCGGCGCTATGTGCGTGGCGACCTGGCGCGCATCCTGCAAACTGCACTGGCGAAGGAGCAGGAGCGCCGCTACCCCAGTGTCGAAGCCTTCGCCCGCGACATGCGGCGTTTCCTTGATGGCCGCCCGGTGTCGGTCAGCGGCGATACGTTCGGCTATCGCGCACGCACGTTCGCGCGGCGCCACCGCGGGGCCGTGTCCATGGCAGCGATCGCCGTGCTGGCGGTGGTGGCCGGGGTGATCGGCATCGTGCACCAATCCCAACGCGCGCATGCCCAGGCACAGCGCGCCGAGGCCGAGGCCGTGCGTGCCGAGCACGAGGCGCGGCGCGCCCGCGCCGAAGCCGACAGCGCGGCGGCATCCAACGACTTCCTGCGCAGCGTATTCGCGTTGAATGTGCCGACGGCGGCCAACCGGGAGCCGACGCTGCGGCAGGCGCTGGAAAAGGCCGTGGCGGAAATGGATGCCGAAAATGTCGCCGGGCCGTTGATGAAAGTGCGTTTCCTGCTTGCCGCCGCCACCAGTTTCGAGAGCTTTGGCGAGGAGGCACGCGCCACCGCGCTGGTACGCCAGGCGCTGGCGTTGCAGGAAAGCCAGTTGCCCGCGGCCCGGGACGAGCGCGCGCGTTCGCTGCTGCAGTTGGCATGGCTGCGGATGAACTACGAGCCGGAACAGGCGCTGCGGTGGGCGCAGGAGGGTTTCGCCCTGCAGCAGGGCAACGACCTGGTCAGCTACAGCTCGATGAGCGAGGCGTACTCGTTGCTGGCCGCTGCGTACTACGGCATGGGTGACATGGAGGCTGCGCTGAAGACCACGCGGCAGGGCCGTGCCTACATGCGCGAGCATGGGCAGGGCGAAGACAGTACCGACATGATCGCCTCATGGACCGACGAGGCGGTCATGCTGACCGACATGAAGCGCTTCGACGACGCCATGGCGGTTCATGCGCAGGCCATCGCCCGTGTCGAAGCGCGTCATGGCGCGCAGTCCACCGAGGCATTGTTGCAGCGCCTGTATGCCGGCTACACATTGAACGTCGCCACCCGCTTCGCCGAAGCGGTGGCCATGCTCGAACCGGTGCAGCCGGGCCTGCAGGCACAGTTGGGCAGCAACCATCCCAAGGCGCAACTGGCGAACATGCAGGCCGGGCGCGCCATGATGGGCGTGGGGCGCAATGCGGACGGTGCCGCGTTGATGGCGCAGGCACATGCCTATGGGCGCGACCACAATTTCGAGGGGCGCCAGGACGTGGTTGCGGCGATGCTCGCAACCGCTCTGGCCAGAAGCGGGCAGTGCACACAGGCCTGGACGGTGATGCGCGAAATGCTCGCCCGCGGGCTTTCCGTGGAAGGAAGCTGGTCCACGCCCCTGAAGAACACCCGTTGTGGACAGGACGAATGACGGCGTGGCTGTTTCCTGTGGATTAGCGGCCGTACCGCTGCCGCGTCGTCAATGGGTGGCAGGTGGCAGCGTGGGTGATGATGCGGGCGCGACCCGCATCGCGCGGTACGGCGGCGTGGCCATGACCATCTCCGCCAGCGAATGCGCCAGCTCGCGCTCGGCCAGCACCGCGCCGTCGGCGCCGTGTTCGAGCAGGTGCTTGACCTCTGCATCGCTGTGCGCGCGCGCCAGCAGGGTCAGGCCGGGGTTGATGGCGCGCAGCTTGGCCAGCGCCTCGCCGGCCTCCAGCGGTTGCGGAATGGCGAGGATGGCGATGCTGGCGCGCTCGGGGTGGGCTTCGGCCAGCACCCGGTCGGCGGCGGCGCTGCCGCGGATGCCGGGGATGCCGGCCGCATGTGCCTGCGCGACATGCTCGCGGTTGTCGTCGATGATCAACACCGGTACACCGCGGTCACGCAGCACCTGCGCCAGATTGCTGCCAACGCGGCCGTAGCCGATGACGATGGCGTGGTCGTGCAGGTCCAGCGACGGGCCGGGCGGGATGTCCGGCGTTTCCGGCACCGGCTGGGCGTCCTTGTGCCGGGCTTGCCAGCGGTCGAGCAGGCCAAACACCAGCGGGTTGAGCATGATCGACACCAATGCGCCGGCCAGCACCAGTGACTGGCCCTCCGGTGGCAGGATCTTCAGTGCCACGCCGAGGCCGGCGATGATGAAGGCGAATTCGCCGATCTGCGCCAGCGAGGCGGAGATGGTCAGCGCGGTGGCCTTGGAATGGCCGAACGCGCGCACGATGAAGAACGCTCGGCCGACTTGCCGAACATGATGATCAATACCGTCGCCAGCACCTGCCACGGGTGCTCGACCACGATCATCGGGTCGAACAGCATGCCCACCGAAACGAAGAACAGCACCGCAAACGCATCGCGCAGCGGCAGCGAATCGTGCGCGGCCTTGTGGCTCAGCTCCGACTCGTTGAGCATCATCCCGGCGAAGAACGCGCCCAGCGCGAACGACACGCCGAACAGCGCCGCCGCGCCGAACGCCACGCCCAGCGCAATGGCCAGCACGCTCAGGGTGAACAGTTCGCGCGAGCCGGTGCCGGCGATCTTTTCCAGAATCCACGGAATGACGCGGCGGCCGACCACCAGCATCACCGCCACGAACAGGCCCAGTTGCACGAAGGTCCAGCCGATGGAGGCCAGCACGCTGCCGACGCTGTGGCTCTGGCCTTGCGCTTCCGGGCCGAACACGCCGGCGATCACCGGCATCATCACCAGCGCCAACACGCAGGCCAGGTCCTCGACGATCAGCCAGCCCACCGCGATCTTGCCGCGGGTGGTTTCCAGCAGGCGCCGTTCCTCCATGGCCCGCAGCAGCACCACGGTCGAGGCGGTGGCCAGCGAGAAGCCGAAGATCACCCCGTGCAGCGCCGGCCAGCCCATCAGCGTGGCCACGCCCCAGCCCAGCAGTGTGGCCACCGCGATCTGGCCGATGGCGCCGGGGATGGCGATGGCCTTCACCGCCATCAGATCCTTCAGCGAGAAGTGCAGGCCGACGCCGAACATCAGCAGCATCACCCCGATTTCGGCCAACTGGTTGGCCAGAGTCTGGTCGGCGACGAAGCCCGGCGTGAACGGCCCGACCACCACCCCCGCCACCAGGTAGCCCACCAGCGGTGACAGCCGCAGCTTGTTGGCCAGGGCACCCAGCACGAAGGCGAGGCCAAGGCCGATGGCAAGCATGTTGATCAGGGCGGTGTCGTGGTGCATCGGGGCTCGCAGTAAAGGGGATGTACCGGATTCTACGGGGGAAAGCGGCAGCGCCGCCGTTCCCGAAAGCAAATGCCCGGGTTTCCCCGGGCATTCGCATCACGCTTTCAAGCTGTCACGCGCGGCTTACCACGTGTAGCCCACGCGGGCATACACGTACGCACCGTTGAAACCGGCCGGCGAGTAATTGCTGTACGGCATCTGGCCCCATGCGTTGACGCCGGTAAAGGTCGGCTCGACGTGGTCCGGGTGCGAATCCAGCACGTTGTCCGCACCCAGCGTCAGCGTCCATTGCTCGCTTGGCTTGAAGCTGGCCGACACGTCGACCACCCACTGCGGATCGTAGGTCTGGTCCTGCGCCGGGTTGGTCTGGCGCACGGTGAAGGTGCCGTAGCGGGTGGCGTTCAGGCCCAGCGTCCACTTGGCCGAAGTCCAGGTGCCGCCGAGGATGGCCTTGTCGCGCGGGAAGGCGTCTTCCAGACGACCAATTTCATCGCGGCCCACCAGCGGGTTGGTCAGGCCGAGGCTGGTCAACACCGCCGGTGACGGTGCCAGACGCTTCACTTCGGTCTCGTTGTAGCTGTAGCTGGCGGTCAGATCCAACGCGCTGGTGGCCAGTGGGATGTTGTAGCTGCCCACCACGTCCACGCCACGGGTGCGGGTATCGACGGCATTGGTGAAGTAGCGGAATGCGGTGACGTTGTTGATGCCCAGCGAGGTCAGCAGAGCATTGGTGGCCGCGTTGGTGGCGATGGTGGAGGACAGGATGATGCGGTCGTCGATGTCGATCTGGAACGCATCGACGGTCAGGTACAGGCGCTCGGCCGGTTGCAGCACCAGACCCAGGCTGTACGGATTCGAGCTTTCCGCCTGCAACGGCGTGGAGCCAAGCGCCCGGGCGACGACGCTGGTGGCCGGGAAAGTGCCGGATTCGACGAACACGCCGTTGGCGTAGTTGCTGGTGATGACCTGGTAGCTCTGCTGGGCCAGCGACGGCGCGCGGAAGCCGTTGGAGACGGTGGCGCGCAGGGCGACCTTGTCGGTGAACGCATAACGCGCCGACAGCTTGCCCGAGGTCTTGTCGCCGAAGTCCGAGTAATCCTCGTAACGGCCGGTGATGCCGGCGGAGAACTTGTCGGTGAAGTCGGCCTCCAGCCCGGCGTAGAGCGCATAGTTGTGACGGTCGGCATGCACCGCGTTGATCGGGGTGAAGCCGCCGAAGCCTTGCGCGGCGCTGCCGAAGTAGGAATTCGGCTCGCCCGGCGACTGGTTCCACTTCTCCTCGCGGTATTCACCGCCAAAGGACAGCGTCACCGGGTAGGCCAGGCCCCAGTCCAGCGCCTGCGAGAAATCGGCGTTGGCGATGTTGTGGGTGTATTCCAGTGCGCCGTCGCGGAAGCTGGTCGGGCTATTGGCGCCCAGCGCATAGTTCATCGTGTTGCGGGTGTGGAAGTCGATGCGGCTGTAGCCGTAGTTGTAGCTGACGTCCCAGTTGAAACCGCCCTCGGTGCCGCCCTTCAGGCCGGCGACCAGCGAGCGGTCCTTCAGGTACTGGTTGATCTGCGGCACGAAGCCGTTGGGATACAGCAGCGAGGTGGCCGCGTTGTGGTTCCTGCTGCGGTAGAACGCGAACGAGGTGATGTCGCGGTTGCTGGCGATCGCGGTGGCGTAGCCTTGCAGGTTGTCGCTGAAATCGAAGCCGGCGTTGGCCGACACCGCGCGGGTATCCACTTCCGGGTCGCCGACGACGAAGGTCTTCTGGCCCACGCTCGGGTAGTTGCCGCTGTTCGGCGTCGGGTGGCCGGTCAGGCCATAGGCATTGAACGGGCCGGCGCGGTTGGTGACGTCCTGATGCGAGAGCTGGCCGGCCACGTGCAGGCTGCCGCGGCCATCGGCGAAGCCGACGCCGGTGTCGCCGGAGAGCTGGTACTGCTTGCCGTCGCCGGCCGAGAACTGGCCGACGTTCAGCGCCAGGCTGCCGCCTTCGCCGGCACCTTTGAGCACAATGTTGACCACGCCGGCGATGGCGTCCGAGCCATACTGCGCCGAGGCGCCGTCACGCAGCACTTCCACGCGCGCGATGGCTGATACCGGGATGGTGTTCAGGTCCACCGCCGACGAGCCGCGGCCCATGCTGCCGTTGACGTTGAGCTGGCCGGACAGGTGCCGGCGTTTGCCGTTGACCAGGATCAGCACCTGGTCCGGTGACAGGCCGCGCAACTGCGCTGGGCGCACGCCGCTGGTGCCGTCGGTCAGCGCCGGGCGCGGGAAGTTCAGCGAGGGCAGGGCGCGCGACAGCGCGGTGGCCAGCTCGGTCGAACCGGTAGCGGTCAGGGCTTCCGGGGTGATGATGTCGATCGGCGACTGCGACTCGGCCACGGTGCGGTCGGAGACGCGGGTACCGGTGACGATCACGGTATCCAGCGTATTCGCATTGGATTGGGCGAGGGCGGAAGCAGCCGGGAGGCCGAGCGCGATGGCGACGGCAAGAGCGAGCGTATTGGACTGGCGATTCATCAGATTGCGGCTCCGGGAGAATGGACGACACCCATCAGCGGGTAGTGGGGTACGGCGGAAACAGGGTGCGTCATCACGAATTAATGGAAACTTTACTTTTTGTCAAACCCGGTAAGTGTGGCTACATCGTTGCTTTTGAAAGCATTTTTTCGGGAGAAGCATCGTGTTCAGATCGAAGTACGGGGAGGAAACACCCGCAGCGGCGTCTTCGAATGGATGCGGCCGGGGCGTGGGCCAAGTATTCGTTAACGGTAGAATCGCGTCGCAGGAATGCTGCTCACATGCACATTCCATCTGGTTATAACGAGCCTATTCATGATTTCCCTACGTAATTTCGCCCTGCGTCGCGGCGAACGCCTGCTGCTGTCCAACGTCGACCTCACCCTGCATGCCGGCTATCGCGTCGGCGTGGTGGGCCGCAATGGCGCCGGCAAGTCCAGCCTGTTTGCTGCCGTGCGCGGCGAGTTGGAAGCCGACAAGGGCGACGTGTCGCTGCCCGGCAAGATCCGCATCGCCGACGTGGCGCAGGAAACCCCGGCGCTGCCCGACCGCGCCATCGACTTCGTGCTCGGCGGCGACGACGTGGTGGCTGCGGTACTGGCCGAGGAAGCCGCCGCGACCGCGCGCGAGGACTGGGAGGCGGTGGCCGAGGCGCATACGAAGATGGCCGAACTGGGTGCCTATGACGCCGAGGCGCGTGCCGGCAAGCTGCTGCACGGCCTCGGTTTCCCCGCCGAAACCCATAACCGCCCGGTGGCCGCATTCTCCGGCGGCTGGCGCGCCCGCCTGAACCTGGCGCGCGCGCTGATGATGCCCAGCGACCTGCTGCTGCTCGACGAACCCACCAACCACCTCGACCTGGACGCGGTGTACTGGCTGGAACAGTGGCTGCTCAAGTACCCCGGCACGCTGTTGCTGATCTCGCACGACCGCGAGTTCCTCGACAACGTCGCCACCCACACCCTGCACCTGCATGGCGGCAGCGCGAAGCTGTACACCGGCGGCTACACCGACTTCGAGCGCCAGCGCGCCGAGCACCTGCGCCAGCAGCAGATTGCGCACGAGAAGGAACAAGCCGAGCGCGCCCACCTGCAGAGCTTCATCGACCGCTTCAAGGCGCAGGCCAGCAAGGCTACGCAGGCGCAGAGCCGCATGAAGCGCTTGGCCAAGATGACCGGCACCGAAGCGGTGCGCGCCGAGCGCGAGTTCCGCATCGAGTTCTCCGAGCCGGCCAAGCTGCCGTTTTCGCTGATCCGCCTGGAGGGCGTGGCTTGCGGCTATGTGGAAGGCGGTGATTCGGGATTGGTGATTGGTGATTCGAAAGAGCAACAGCCGCCGCCTGCGGCTCTTGCTTCTTCCAATCACGAATCACGAATCACCAATCACGTGATCCTTGATGACGTGGGTTTTGGCCTCGAAGCCGGCCAGCGTGTCGGCCTGCTCGGCCCCAACGGCGCGGGCAAGACCACGCTGGTCAAGACGCTGGTGGGCGACTTGCCGCCGCTGGCCGGCGAGCGCAGCGCGCACCCGGACATGAAGATCGGCTACTTCGCCCAGCACACGGTGGAATCGCTGCGCGAAGGCGCCACGCCGATGGACCATTTCCGCGACATCGACCCGGACGGCGTCAACCAGTCGTTCCGCGACTTCCTCGGTAAGTGGAACTTCCCCGGCGACCGCGCGTTCGAGCCGGTCGATGGCTTCTCCGGCGGCGAGCGCGCGCGGCTGGCGCTGGCGCTGATCGCGTGGCAGCAGCCGAACGTGCTGCTGCTCGACGAACCCACCAACCACCTCGACCTGGAAATGCGCGAAGCGCTGGCCGAGGCGTTGAGCATCTTTGAAGGCGCGATCGTGATGGTCAGCCACGACCGCCACCTGATCGGACTGGTCTGCGACACCTTCTGGCGCGTGGCCGACGGCGTGGTCGAGCCGTTCGCCGGCGACCTCGACGAATACGCCGCGTGGCTGCGCACCCGCGCCACCGCGCAGGGCGCGCGCAACAAGGCCGACCGCAGCGAAAAGGCGGACAAGGCCACCATCGCAGCACCGGTAGAACCCGTGCCCACCCCGGGCACCGCAAAGAAACCGGTCAACCCGCACAAGCTGGAAGCGGCGGAGAAAAAAGGTCGAACAACTCGGCACATCACTGGCCGACATCGACCAACAACTGGCCGACCCGGCCAACTACGCCGACGCCAGCAAGATGGCCAAACTCGGCAGCGAACGCGAAGTGCTGGCGCAGCAACTGGAGCAGGCCGAAGCGGCGTGGATGGAGTTGCTGGAAGGTTAACCCCCAGTCCAGCAAATCGTGCCATTTGGATGAGCCCATCGAAGGGTAGTGCCTGCGGCTGCGACCCATCGTGAATCCCGTGGCACCCGGCCGTTGGTCGGGTGTCGGCGCGCAGCGCCGGGGTGTTGCCGCAACCGTACCGACAGTTCCGAGCAACGCTCGATACTCACGGGGTTCTTTGCAGAAACCGATGCTTCGTGGATGTGGGGCTTGCCCCGCATGAAGCTTTCCCCAGCGAAGTTCCCGGCCGGGAAAGCCCGGCAGCTACGAGTGACCCAGGTTGGGTTCAGGGCCAATCGGCGGCCCTTGGCCAAGCGAGGCATGCGCCCGCTGGACTTGTCCTGCCGACCATATCGCGGCTAGGGTCGGGGCATGAAAACCACTCTCCTTGCCGGCATCTTGCCGTTATTGCTCGCCACCGGGGCTTCGGCTGCGGTGCTTTCCCCGCTGTCCGCTACCGCCATCGAAGCCGCGCCATCGGCGCAATTCATGGCCGCCTTGGCCCAGCACTGCGGGCAAGCGTTTGCTGGCCGGGTGGTTGCGAATGTACCGGCCAGCGCCACGCCTGACCCGTTCGACGGCAAGGCGCTGGTGATGCACGTGCGCGGTTGCGAAACGCCCGAGCGCGAACTGCGGGTGCCGTTCCATGTCGGCGAAGACCATTCGCGCACCTGGGTGCTGACCCGCATCGGCGATGGTCTGCGCTTGAAGCACGACCATCGCCATGCCGACGGCAGCCCGGACGCAGTGACGCTCTATGGCGGTGATACGCACGAGGCGGGCAGCGCCGCGCGCCAGGAATTCCCGGTCGATGCCGAATCGGTGGCGATGTTCGAGCGCGCGGGGTTGGCCGGTTCGGTGCGTAATACGTGGGCGATGGAGGTGGAGGTGGAGCCGGGGCGGCGCTTCGTCTATGAGCTTTCGCGCCCGGATGGCCGTTTGTTCCGGGTCGAGTTTGACCTAAGCCAGCCGGTCGAGGCCCCGCCGCCGCCGTGGGGCTCTTGATCCGGGAGCGCAGCCGGTCATGGGCGGCGGTGCGCCGTGCCGGCCCCGCGGATTTGCCCCGTCCCGCGCCGGGCCGCAAAATAGCCGGCTCGCCGGCCCCTGCCGGCCCCGGTATTCCCCTGCGGAGCTTTCCATGCGTACCCATTTCTGTGGTCTGGTCGATGAAACCCTGATCGGCCAAACCGTGACCCTCGCCGGCTGGACTGACGTCGCCCGCAATCAGGGCGGTGTCTGCTTCATCGACCTGCGCGACCACGAAGGCATCGTGCAGGTGACGGTGGAGGTCGACAACGCCGAGGTATTCGCCGTGGCCGCGTCGCTGGGTTACGAGGACGTGTTGCAGGTTGAAGGCGTGGTGCGCGCGCGCCATGCGGTGAACGACAAAATCAAGACCGGCAAGGTGGAAGTGATCGCCACCCGCATCACCGTCCTCAACAAGGCCGCGCCGCTGCCGTTCCACGCCCACGAGAACCCGGGCGAGGACACCCGCCTGAAGTACCGTTACCTGGATCTGCGCCGCCCGGAGATGCAGCGCATGCAGCGCACCCGCATCAAGCTGGTGCAGGCGCTGCGCCGCCACCTCGACGTGCGTGGCTTCCAGGACATCGAAACGCCCATCCTGACCAAGGCCACCCCGGAAGGCGCGCGCGACTTTCTGGTGCCGGCGCGCATGCACCCGGGCGAGTTCTACGCGCTGCCGCAGAGCCCGCAGTTGTTCAAGCAAATTTTGATGGTGGCCGGCTTCGACCGCTACTACCAGATCGCGCGTTGCTTCCGCGACGAGGCCCTGCGCGCCGACCGCCAGCTGGAGTTCACCCAGCTGGACATGGAGTTCGCCTTCGTGCGCGAGCGCGACGTGCAGGATTTCGTCGAAGACATGATCCGCTCGATCTTCAAGGAAGTGGTGGACGTCGAACTGGACGCGCAGTTCCCGCGCATGACCTGGGCCGAGGCGATGCGCCGTTACGGTTCGGACAAGCCGGACCTGCGCATCGCGCTGGAACTGGTGGACGTGGCCGAACTGGTCAAGGACAGCGAGTTCGCGGTGTTCACCGCCGCCGCCAATGACGCCGATGGCCGCGTGGCCGCGCTGCGTATTCCCGGCGGTGCTTCGCTGTCGCGCAAGCAGATTGACGAGTACGCCGCGCACGCTGCCAAGTACGGTGCGAAGGGTCTGGCTTATATCAAGATCGACGAGACCGGCGAGATTTCTTCGCCGATCCGGAAGTTCTTCAATGAAGAAACATTCGCCGCGCTGCTGGGGCACGTCGGTGCAGGCAATGGCGATATCGTGTTCTTCGGCGCGGGTGGCTATAACAAGGTGTCCGACTTCATGGGCGCGCTGCGGCTGAAGGCCGGCAAGGACTTCGGCTTGGTTGCCGATGGCTGGCGCCCGCTGTGGGTCACCGACTTCCCGATGTTCGAATGGGATGAGGAGGAGCAGCGCTACGTCGCGCTCCATCACCCGTTCACCGCGCCGGCGGTGGACGACGTGGCCGAGCTGCGCGCCAACGCCAAGACGGCGGTGTCGCGTGGTTACGACATGGTGCTCAACGGCAACGAGATTGGCGGCGGCTCCATCCGCATCCATCGCCCGGAAATGCAGAGCGCGGTGTTCGAACTGCTCGGCATCGGTGCCGAGGAAGCGCGCGCCAAGTTCGGCTTCCTGCTCGACGCGCTGAACTATGGCGCGCCGCCGCACGGCGGCATTGCCTTCGGCATCGACCGCATCGCCGCGCTGATGGCCGGCACCGAGTCGATCCGCGACGTCATCCCGTTCCCCAAGACCACCGGTGCGCAGTGCTTGATGACCGACGCGCCGTCGCCGATTGCCGATGTGCAATTGGCCGAGGTGCACGTGCAGGTGCGGGAAAAAGCGAGTAACGAGTGATCAGGAACGAGAAACCAGTGAAAAGCCGGGTTAGCCCCGCTGTTGTGTTTACTCGTTCCTCGTTTCTCTCCACTCGTTCCTAGCTCTATGCGTATCCGCCGCGCCACCCCCGCCGATGCCGCCACGCTGTGCGCGCTGGCCGAACGCACCTTCGTGGAGACGTTCGGCCGCCTGTACCCGGCGGATGATTTGGCGTTCTACCTGTCCATCGCCTACCCGGTGGACCAGCAGCGTGAGCAACTGGAGTCGGGCGATTACGCGGCGTGGCTGCTGGAAATCGACGGCGAGGCGGCCGGCTTCGCCTTCGCCGGTCCCTGCTGCCTGCCGCACGCCGAAGTGCGGCCCGAGGACGGTGAGCTGAAGCGGCTGTACGTGCTGCGCGAGTACCAGAGCGGCGGCTGGGGCAGCAAGTTGTTTGCCGAAGCCGAACGCTGGTTGCTGGAAGGCGGCCCGCGCACGCTGTGGATTGGCGTCTGGTCGGAAAACCTTGGCGCGCAGCGTTTTTATGGTCGTCACGGTTTCGCCAAAGTGGGCGAATACGAATTTCCCGTCGGCCGCGTGCGCGATCGCGAATTCATCCTCCGTCGGCCGGCTTGACCCACGCAGGAGTGCACCTTGGTGCGCGAAGGGGCCTTCCCGGTAGAGCCTCATCGCGCACCAAGGTGCGCCCCTGCATGAATCGCTTCATCCCCGGTTGCGGCATCCTCAGCTTCAATCCGCGCAGAATCGAACACCCCGCGCCGACGCAAGGTATCTGGAATGACGCAACGCGTACTGCTGCTGCATGGAATCTGGAACGCCCGCGCGTGGGTGGGGCCGTTGGCGTGGCGCTTGCGCATGCAGGGTTTCCGGGTTTCCAGCTTTGGCTACCCCAGCGTGTTTGGCGGGCCGGAGGTGGCGGTGCCGGCGCTGATCGAACGCCTGCGCGGGCATGGCCAGGTGTCGCTGGTTGGCCACAGTCTTGGCGGGTTGGTGGCATTGGAGGCCTTGCGCCAGGCGCCGGAACTGGAGGTGCCGCGCGTTGTCTGCCTTGGTTCGCCGCTGTGCGGCAGCGAAACCGCGCGCACGCTGGCCGGCCACGGTTGGGCGGCGGCGCTGGGGCGCAGCGGCAGCCTGCTGCGGCATGGCCTGCCGGAATGGCATGGGCGGGCCGAAGTCGGGTTGGTGGCCGGCAGCGTGCCGCATGGGCTGGGCGCGTTGATGGGCGTGTTGCAGGGGGATTCGGACGGCACCGTGGCGTTGGACGAAACCCGGCTGCCCGGTTTGGCCGACCACTGCGTGGTGCCGGTCAGCCATAGCGGGCTGGTGCTGTCGCCGGAGGTGGCCGGGCTGACCGCCGCGTTCCTGCGTGACGGACGCTTCGGCAGTGGCGTCGCGCGTTGCGCGGCCTGACCGGTGGGGTGTCGGGGATCGGGTAGAATCCGCCCCCTGTTCCCAACAGATGCACGGTAATCCCAATGGGTAGAGGCCCCTCCATCGAAGCCCGCAAGAACGCGTCGGACGCGAAGCGCGGCAAGATTTTCACCAAGATCATCCGCGAGATCGGCGTGGCCGCGCGCGACGGTGGAGGCGACCCCAACAACAACCCGCGCCTGCGTGTGGCGATGGACAAGGGCCTGGCCGCGAACATGTCCAAGGACGTGATCGAGCGCGCCATCAAGAAGGCTACCGGCGAGCTGGAAGGCGTGGAGTACGAGGAAATCCGCTACGAAGGCTACGCGCCGGGTGGCGTGGCGGTCATCGTTGATTGCCTCACCGACAACCGTGTGCGCACCGTGGCCGACGTGCGCCATGCCTTCTCCAAGTGCGGCGGCAACATGGGTACCGAAGGCTCGGTGGCCTTCATGTTCAAGCGGCTGGGCGTGTTGAGCTATGCACCGGGCGCGGATGAGGAAAAAATCACCGAGGCTGCCATCGAGGCCGGCGCCGACGACATCGTCGTCTATCCCGACGACGCTTCCATCGACGTCATCACCGCGCCGGAAAACTTCCAATCGGTGAAGGACGCGATGGCCGCCGCCGGGCTGGCCGCCGACCATGTCGAAATCACCTTCCGCGCCGACAACGACATCGCCGTCGATGGCGACACCGCCTTGCAGGTGAAGAAGCTGCTGGACATGCTGGAAGACTTGGACGACGTGCAGGAGGTGTATTCCAACGTCGATCAAACTTCATTGGGGAGCGCCTGAGGGCGCTCGTGATTGGTGATACGTGATTAGTGATTCGGAAAAGCGGCAACACGCGGCGGCAAACGCTGCCGTTGCCAATCACCAATCACCAATCACCAATCACGGCTCCACCCGCATCCTCGGCATCGACCCCGGCTCGCAGCGCACCGGCATCGGCATCATCGACGTCGATGCTGCGGGCCGCGCGCGGCACGTCCACCATCAGCCGCTGGTATTGCTGGGTGCGGACAACTTCGCCCAGCGCTTGAAGGTACTGGTGCAGGGGCTGCACGCGCTGATCGAGGAATACGCGCCGCAGGAAGTGGCGATCGAAAAAGTGTTCATGGCCAAGAACGCCGACTCGGCGCTCAAACTCGGCCAGGCGCGCGGCGCGGCGCTGTGCGCGGTGGTGCTGCGCGATTTGCCGGTCAGCGAGTACGCCGCCACTGAGATCAAGCTGGCGGTAGTGGGCCGTGGCGGTGCGGAAAAGCAGCAGGTGCAGCATATGGTTGGGCTGATGCTGGGCTTGCAGGGCAAGTTGCAGGCCGATGCGGCCGATGCGTTGGCTGTGGCGATCACGCACGCGCATGTGCGTGCCACCGCCAACCGCCTGGGGGTGGACGCGCGCATGGCGTGGAGCAGGAAGCCGTGATTGGTGATTCGTTATTGGTGATTCGAGAAAGCAGTAGTGCTGCGTGCTTTACGATTCATCAGTTGCTTCATTTCGTGAATTGCAGAACGGAGCTGGTAACTGCATGACGTACTTTTTCGAATCACCAATAACGAATCACCAATCACGCGACCGGAGGGAGCACGGATGATCGGTCGCCTGCGCGGCATCCTCGCCCACAAAGCCCCCCCCTGGCTGGTGATCGACGTCGGCGGCGTCGGCTACGAGCTGGAGGCGCCGATGAGCACCTTCTACGACCTGCCCGATATCGGCCGCGAGGTGGTGCTGTTCACCCATTACGCGCAGAAGGAGGACAGCGTCTCGCTGTACGGCTTCCTGCGCGAGGGCGAGCGCCGGCTGTTCCGCGATGTGCAGAAGGTCAGCGGGATCGGCGCCAAGATCGCGCTGGCGGTGCTGTCGGGTGCCAGCGTCGAGGAATTCGCGCGGCTGATCCAGACCGGTGACATCACTGCGCTGACCCGCATTCCCGGGATCGGCAAGAAGACCGCCGAGCGCATGATCGTGGAGTTGCGCGACCGCGCAGCCAATTTCAGCGGTGGTGGCGCGCCGATTGCCGGGCAGCTGGGCAACGACCCGGTGTCGGAGGCGACGGTGGCGCTGCAGCAGCTCGGTTACAAACCCGCCGAAGCGGCGAAGATGGCGCGTGATGCGGTCGCCGACGGTGACGATGTCGCCACCGTCATCCGCAAGGCGTTGCAATCGGCGTTGCGCTGAGTCCACTCTTTTCCCGCCGGTACGTCACCAATCGAGGCATCCATGTCGCACGCGTCGCCGCAGTCTGAGTCTTCCGGGCAGTCCAATGGTCACGGTACCGCCGGGGGGCTGGCGCTCGTCATCGGCGCCATCGGCGTGGTGTTCGGCGACATCGGCACCAGCCCGCTGTACACGCTGAAGGAGGCGTTCTCGCCCCACTACGGCCTCGACAGCGATCACGACACCGTGCTGGGCGTGCTGTCGCTGGCGTTCTGGGCGCTGAACATGGTGGTCACGCTCAAGTACGTGACCATCATCATGCGCGCCGACAACAACGGCGAGGGCGGCATCATGGCGCTGATGGCGCTGGCCCAGCGCACCTTGCGCAACGGCTCGCGCTCGGCCTATGTGGTCGGCATCCTCGGCATCTTCGGCGCCTCGCTGTTCTTCGGCGATGGCGTGATCACGCCGGCCATTTCCGTGCTCGGCGCGGTCGAGGGGCTGGAAGTCGCCGCGCCGGGGCTCAAGCCCTTTGTGGTGCCGATCACGCTGGTGGTGCTGGCGGCGGTGTTCGCCGCGCAGCGCTTCGGCACCGCGAAAGTCGGCAAGGTGTTCGGCCCGGTGACGACGCTGTGGTTCCTGTCGCTGGCGGCGATCGGCATCTGGAACGTGATCAACGCGCCGGAAGTGCTCAAGGCCTTCAATCCGCTGTGGGGCGCGCGCTTTTTCCTTGACCACGGTTGGCATGGCATCTTCATCCTCGGTGCGGTGGTGCTGGCGGTGACCGGGGGCGAGGCACTGTACGCGGACATGGGCCACTTCGGTGCGCCGCCGATCCGTCATGCCTGGTATTTCTTCGTGCTGCCGTGCCTGGTGCTGAACTACCTCGGCCAGGGCGCGCTGGTGCTGCAGCGGCCCGAAGCGGTGTCCAACCCGTTCTTCGAGGCGGTGCCAGGCTGGGCGCTGTACCCGATGATCATCCTGGCGACGATGGCGGCGGTGATCGCCAGCCAGTCGGTCATCACCGGCGCGTTCTCGGTGTCGCGGCAGGCCATGCAACTGGGCTACATCCCGCGCATGCGCATCAAGCACACCTCGCACGACACCATCGGCCAGATCTACATCCCCGGCATCAACTGGGGGCTGGCGGCGATGGTGTTCGGGCTGGTGCTGGCGTTCCGCAGTTCGTCCAACCTCGCGGTGGCCTACGGCATCTCGGTGTCGGCCACCATGCTGATCGACACCTTGCTGCTGGCGCTGGTCGCGCGCGCGCTGTGGCCGCGCGCGTGGCGCTGGATCGTCGCCCTGTGCGTGCCGTTCTTCTTCATCGACGTGGCCTTCGTCGTCGCCAACGGCGCCAAGCTGATGCAGGGCGCATGGTTCCCGGTGGTGCTGGGCTCGGTGCTGTTCCTGCTGATGCGCACGTGGCGGCGCGGCCGCGAACTGCTGCGCGACGAAATCCGCAAGGACGGCATTCGCCTCGACAGCTTCCTGCCGGGCCTGATGCTGGCCCCACCGGTGCGCGTGCCCGGCACCGCGGTGTTCCTGACCGCCAGCCCCGACGTGGTGCCGCACGCGCTGCTGCACAACCTCAAGCACAACAAGGTGCTGCACGAACGCAACGTGTTCCTGACCGTGGAAACGCTGGCGGTGCCGTACGCGCCGCAGGAGAAGCGGCTGAAGATCGAGCCCATTGCCGGCGACGATTTTCACCGGGTCATCATCCGCTACGGCTTCATGGAAACGCCGGACGTGCCGCTGGCGCTGATGCGCAGCTGCGACCAGTGCGACCTGGTCTTCAACCCGATGGACACCACCTACTTCGTCAGCCGCGAAAGCATCGTCGCCGCCCGCCGCCGCGGCATGCCGGTCTGGCGCGACAAGCTGTTCGCGTTCCTGCACCGCAACGCCGCGCCGGCGACCACGTTCTTCCGCATTCCCGGCAACCGGCTGGTGGAACTCGGCGCGCAGGTGGAGATCTGAGTCCGGGCACCGGCCGGGCGTGAGCGCGCGGCCGCGGGCCGTGCCTCAGGGGGTGGCGGTGGGCGGCGCGGCTGGCGCGGTCGCCAGCCGCCAGGTGTTCCGCCCGGCGGCCTTGGCCTGGTAGAGCGCACCGTCGGCAAGCTGGACCAGCGCTTCGGCGTCCGACTCCCCCGCGGCATTCATGCCGATGCCGATGCTGGCGCTGGCCTGCAGGGTGAGGTTGCCGAGCACCATCGGTTCGCGCATCGCCGCCACCAGTTTCTCCGCCACGAACTGCAGGCCCTGCGGAGTGGCGATGTCCTCCACCAGCACCACGAACTCGTCGCCGCCCAGCCGCACCGCCAGGTCCACCGAGCGGATGCAGCCGCCGATGCGCCGCGCGAACTCGCGCAGCGCCTGGTCGCCGGCGGCGTGCCCATGGGTGTCGTTGATCGCCTTGAAGTGGTCCAGGTCGATGTACAGCAGCCCGACGCAGGTGCGGTTGCGGCCGGCGCGGGCCAGCGCCAGCGCCAGCCGTTCGTCGAACAGCAGGCGATTGGCCAGCCCGGTGAGCGGGTCGCGCCGGGCCTGCTGCTCCAGCGCCAGTTCGGCTTCCACGCGCGAGGTCACGTCGCGGCCGGAATACACCAGCGCGGCGCGGCCGTTGGCGTCGGTGACGCTGCGCACGTTGGCCGCCAGCCAGATGTAATGCCCCTGCTTGTGCCGGCAGCGGTACACGATGCTGGCCAAGCCGCCCTTTTCATACAGGGAGTCCATCGTGTCGCGCAGGATCGCTACGTCTTCCGGGTGGATCAGCTCCCAGCGCTGCTGGTCGTATTCCTCGCGCGTCCAGCCCAGCAGCTCGGTCACCGAGGGTGAGATGTAGTCCAGGTTGCGATGGGTGCCCACGCGGATGATCAGGTCGCGGGAATAGTCGGCCAGCATCCGGTACTGGTGTTCGCTGCGCGCCACCCGATGGGTCAGCACCCGTCGCTCCGCCAGCACCGAGGCCACCGGGAAGGCCACCCAGCAGCAGCACAGCAGGTACAGCTGCAGCTGGTACGAGCGGACCAGGTCATTGGTTTCCGAGCCCAGCACGAACGGGCCACGTCCCGCGGAAGTGGCCATGGTCGCTATCAGGGCGATCACCGCGATGGCCGGGACGAAGCCGCTGAAGTGGTGCCGCAGCACGCAGACCATCAGTGGCGGCAGCAGCAGGAAGGCAACCGGCAGTTGGCCGCGCTCGAACACCAGCCAGCTGCTGATCGCGATGACCAGCAGCGTGACCACCAGTTCCAGGCGTCGCGCTGGCGGGCCCAGCATGCGCCGTCCTTCCGCACGGACGATGACGGTCAGCGCGCCGAAAATCACCATGCCCAGCGCATGCGAGGCCAGCCAGGTCTCGAACAGGGGGGCGAAGCCAAAGGACTGCGGCAGCAGGATGTGGCGCGCGGCCGCCGCCACCAGCGCCGACAAGGCACAGGACACCAGGACGGCAAGGCCGCTGACGCGCAGGGTGCGATTGATGTTGCCCAGCTGGCGCACGTCCACGCGTGGAACCACCAGCGCCGCCGCAAGCCACGTTTCCATCACGTCGCACAGGCTCAGCACCAGGGTCACCAGTCCCAACCCGTTGCGCTGGACGTTGGCCGCCAGGAATCCCAACAGTGCGGCGACCGGATAACCGCCCCATGCCTGCCTGGGCGCGGACAGCAGGACGCCGAACAGGACGCCGCCCGGCAACCACAACATCGAGAACCCCAACGGGCCCGCCGCCAGGTGGATCGACCACCAGCCACAGGCTGCGATTGCCGCCGCGAACAAGGCAAACCAGGGCAAATGTCGGGCTATCGGGACGGCCGGGCCCGTTGCCGGCGTGGGTCATGCCTGCAGTATAGGTGGCAGGCACCACGCCCGCAACAGACGGTCGCGCCAGCCAGCACGGCACGATGCGGCGCGGCAGGCGATAATCGACGCATGACCGACGACCGCATCATCGCCCCCGCCGCGACCCGCGAAGACGAGGCGCTGGAAGCCAGCATCCGCCCGAAGCGGCTGGACGAGTACCTCGGCCAGCAGCCGGTGCGCGAGCAGATGCAGATCTACATCGAGGCGGCGAAAGGCCGCGGCGAAGCGCTCGACCACGTGCTGATCTTCGGCCCGCCCGGGCTCGGCAAGACCACGCTGTCGCACGTCATCGCCAACGAGCTGGGCGTCAACCTGCGCGTCACTTCCGGCCCGGTGATCGAGAAGGCCGGCGACCTGGCCGCGCTGCTGACCAACTTGCAGCCGCACGACGTGCTGTTCGTCGACGAAATCCATCGCCTGTCGCCGGTGGTCGAGGAAATTCTCTATCCGGCGATGGAGGACTGCCAGATCGACATCATGATCGGCGAGGGCCCGGCCGCGCGCTCGATCAAGCTCGACCTGCCGCCGTTCACCCTGATCGGCGCCACCACCCGCGCCGGCCTGCTGACCGCGCCGCTGCGCGACCGCTTCGGCATCGTGCAGCGGCTGGAATTCATCGGCGGAAGAATTGACCCGCATCGTGCGCCGTTCGGCGGCGATTCTCGGCATTGATTGCAGCGCCGAAGGCGCCGGCGAGATCGCACGGCGTTCGCGCGGCACCCCGCGCATCGCCAACCGCCTGCTGCGTCGCGTGCGTGACTACGCGCAGGTCAAGGCCGGCGGCCACATCGACCAGCATGGTGGCGCAGGCGGCGATGCAGATGCTCAAGGTCGATGCGGAAGGCTTCGATGAACTCGACCGCCGCCTGCTGCGCACGCTGGTGGACTATTTCGACGGCGGCCCAGTTGGCATCGAATCACTGGCCGCCGCGCTGTCCGAAGAGCGTGGCACGCTGGAAGACGTGGTCGAGCCCTACCTGATCCAGCAGGGCTTCCTGGTGCGCACCGCGCGCGGGCGCATGGCCACCCGCAAGGCGTATCTGCACCTCGGGCTTGCACCCAAAGCGCGGGAATCGGGAATTGGGGATCGGGCGAACTGTTCTGACGGGCGAACCCCGCACGACACACCATCAAATTGCAGGGCACCCGCTTTTGACTTCCGAATCACCAATCACCAATCACCAATCCCGGCTCCCATTCAGTTGGCCGACACGCATTTACTGGGAAGATACCGACGCTGGCGGCGTGGTCTATCACGCCCGCTACGTGGCGTTCATGGAGCGGGCGCGCACCGAATGGATGCGGGCGATGGGCTATGGACAGGAAGCCATGCGCAATGGCGACGGGCAGGTGTTCGTGGTCCGCGCGATGACGCTGGACTTCCTCAAGCCGGCCCGGCTGGACGACGCCTTGCAGACCACGGTGGAATTGCTGCAATGCCGCCGCGCCAGCCTGATGATCCGCCAGGCGGTGCTGCGCGACGGCCAGCCGCTGGTCACCGCGCAAGTACGCTGGCGGCGGTAGGCGCCCGCGATTTCCGTCCGCAGGCCATGCACGACACGCTGTACGCCACGCTCAAACAACACGAAAACCAACACGCGCAGGATTGAGGAATAACGGATGATCGCTTTGCTTCTGGCCTTGCAGGCCACCGTGACCGAGGTGTTGCCGGCCGATGTCAGTGCCGCCGCGGCGCAAACCGTGGCCCAGGCCAGTCATGGCGGCATCAACTACCTGGAGCTGATGCTCAAGGCCAGCATCCCGGTCAAGCTGATCGTGCTGCTGCTGCTGGCCGGCTCGTTCATCAGCTGGGTGATCATTTTCCGCAAGGCGCGCGTGTTCAAGGCCGCCGACCGCGCCGCCGACGAGTTCGAAAACCGCTTCTGGTCCGGTGCCGACCTCGGCAAGCTGTACGCGGCCGCCGCCGACCGCAACCGCAGCGTGGATGGGCTGGAAGCCATCTTCGAATCCGGCTTTCGCGAGTTCACTCGCCTGCAAGGCCGCCGCGGGCTGGACAGTCGCACGCAACTGGAAGGCGCGCAGCGCGCCATGCGCACCACTTTCGCCCGCGAGGTCGATGGGCTGGAGCGCAATCTGGAACTGCTGGCCAACATCGGCTCCAACGCGCCCTACGTGGGTCTGGTCGGCACCGTGTTCGGCATCATGGTGACCATGCACGACATGATTTCCAGCGGCGAGCAGGCCGGCATCGCCTCGGTCGCGCCGGGCATTTCCGAGGCACTGTTCGCCACCGCCATCGGCCTGTTCGTCGCGATCCCGGCAACGTGGGCCTACAACCGCTTCACTACCCGCGTGGAACGGCTGTCGGTGCGCTACGAAACCTTCGCCGAGGAATTCAGCTCCATCCTGCAACGCCAAGCCGGCAATGATGAGTAAGCCGCGATGATCTCCGGCATTTCCCGGCGCAAGCGCCGCAAGCTAAAGTCCGAGATCAACGTCGTGCCATACATCGACGTGATGCTGGTGCTGCTGATCATTTTCATGGTCACCGCGCCGCTGCTCACGCTCAGCTTCGAGGTCGACCTGCCCACCTCCAATGCCAAGGCGCTGGAAGGCAAGCAGGACCCGGTGATCGTTTCGGTGCTGTCCGACGGCCAGTTGGCACTCAAGCTGCCGGGAGCCGAGAAGCCCGAGCGGATGGAGGCGGATGCGCTGCGCGCGCAGCTTGGTGCACTGGCCTCGCAGGACAAGAACCTGCGCGTGATCGTCGCCGCCGATCGCGCCGTGGCCTACGAAAAGGTCGTGGCCGCGATGGATGTCATCAAGGCGGCGAAAATCGAAAAGGTCGGCTTGGCAACCGATGCACACTGACGCGCTGCCGCCACTGCGCACCCCCGACAACGAATGGGGGCTGCCCGTCGTGCTGGCCTTGCTGGTGCACGTGTTGGTCGCGCTGGTGTTTATCGCCGCGTGGCTGTGGTCGCCTTCGCGCAGTACCGAGGCCGCTGCCGGCAACCCGGCAGTAGAGGCCAGCTTGCAGTTGTCCGCTACCGAAGCCAGCGCCGCGCGCAGCGCCTTGCACGCCTCGGAAAAACTGCCGCCGCTGCCCGAACCCGTGCAGGAAGCCCAGCCCGAGCCGGTGCCGGAAGACACCACGCCGCCGCCGCAACCCCTGCCCGAACCGAAGCCGCAGGACGCACCCACGCCGCAGCAATACAACGCGCAAGAGCGCATCGCCCAGCCCGATAACGTTGACCAGGAAAAGGTCAGCGCCTTGGCGCTTGCGGAAGAAAAAGCCAAGCAAGAGCAAGAGGCCAAGCGTCGCCAAGCACAAATCGACCTGACCGAGCGCAAGCGCGTGGAGGAGGCCGAGCAGAAGGCGCGGCTGGCGAAGCAGCAGGAAGAAGACCGCCAGAAGAAACTGGCCGACGAACAACGCAAGGCCAACGAGGCCAAGGCCGAGCAGGAGCGCCAGCAGAAGATTGCCGAAATTCGCCGCAAGCGCGAGCAAGCTGAGCGCGAGCTGAAATTGGCCGAGCAGCGCGATCGTCAGGTGCGCGATGCGCAGGCGCGCGTGCAGGGGGCCGCGTCCAACGCAGCCGCCAGCAGCGGCGCGCCGCAGCCGTCGCCGGGGCAGGGCGGCAGTAGTAACGATTTGACTGCCAAATATGCCGCTGCGATCCAGCAAGCCGTGCTCAACCAGTGGGTGCGCCCGGATACCATCCCGCGCGGCCAGCGCTGCCGGCTGACCATTGTCCAACTGCCGGGGGGCGAGGTGCGCGAAGTGCAGTTCGCCGCGAATTGCCCGTATGACGCAGCCGGCCGGCGTTCGGTCGAAGCGGCGGTATTGCGCGCGCAGCCGCTGCCTTATCGCGGTTTCGAATCGGTGTTCCAGCGCAACCTGAATTTCAATTTCGAGGCGCAGGACCGCTGATCCTGCTCGGCGTTCACTTGGCCATTCGCGCCCGGCGGGTTCCAACGGGCGTTACCTCATGGCATGGGGGCTGGATTTCACGAAAATTTCGTTCACGATTGCGACATTGTTCATCCGCCTACTGTTATCCCTTCCTCCCTGTTCATCCGCATCCGTTGAGCACCCCATGAAGAAACCGCTTCGCTGGCTGGCCACCCTGACTGCATTGTTGTTGCCCATCGTGGCGATGGCGCAGCAGAAGGGGCTGGAGATCGATATCGTCGGTGGCAACGCCTCGGCCCTGCCGATTGCGGTAGTGCCCATGCCCTATCAGGGCAGCGCGGGCGCACCGGCTACTGATGTCGCCGCAGTGGTGCGTTCTGACCTCGACCGCTCCGGCCAATTCCGTGGCTTGCCGGAAGTGCAAATCGTCGAGCGGCCAACGCGCGGCAGTGAAGTGAAATACCCCACGTGGCGCGCGCTCAAGCAGGACTACCTTGTCGTCGGCCGCGTGCTCGACGCAGGAGCCGGCGCCTACCGCGTCGAGTACGAACTGTTCGATGTCGCCAAGGGTGAGCGCATGCTCGGCCTGGCGATGACCGCGCGCTCCAACGCCATGCGCGACGTCGCCCACCAGATGGCCGACGCCATCTACGAGAAGATCACCGGCGTGCGCGGCGCGTTCTGGACGCGCATTGCCTATGTCACCGCCAGCGGCCGTGGCGACGCCATGCGCTATGCGCTGATGGTGGCCGATTCGGACGGCTACAACCCGCAAACCATCGTGCGCTCGGCCGAGCCGCTGCTGTCGCCGTCGTGGAGTCCGGATGGCAATCAGTTGGCCTACGTCAGCTTCGAGCGCGGTAATTCGGCCATCTACATCCAGAACATCGCCACCGGCGGCCGCGAACTGGTGGCCAGCTTCCGTGGCATCAACAGCGCCCCGGCATTCTCGCCGGACGGCCGCAAGCTGGCGCTGACGCTCTCGCGCAGCGGCAACCCGGAAATCTACGTGATGGATCTGGGCAGCAAGCAGCTCACCCAGCTCACCAACCACTTCGCCATCGACACCGAGCCGACCTGGAGTGCCGACGGCAGCACCCTCTACTTCACCTCCGACCGTGGCGGCCGCCCGCAGATTTATCAGGTACCGGCCAGCGGCGGCAGCGCCAGCCGCGTGACCTTCCAAGGCAATTACAACGCCAAGGCCAGCGTGTCCTTCGATGGCAAGAAAATCGCCGTCGCGCAGGGTACCGGCAATAGTTACAAGATCGCGCTGATGGACAGCAGCCTCGGCTCGCCGCGCTGGAGCACGCTGTCGCCCGGTTCGCTGGACGAATCGCCCAGTTTCGCCCCCAACGCCGGCATGGTGCTGTATGCCGCGCGCGAAGGTGGGCGTGGCGTGTTGTACGCCGTCTCGGCCGACGCCCGCGTGCGCCAGCGTTTGGTGCTGGCCGATGGCGATGTGAGGGAACCCGCGTGGGGGCCTTACCGTATTGCGCGTTGATTAAATGTTAATATCCCACCCGTGTTATTCCCCTCATCAGGCTCAGGAGCCTCAGGTACCATGAACAAGTCCACTCGTGTTCTGCTCGTTTCGCTGCTGTCGGTGGCCGCACTGGCCGGTTGCACGAAGAAGGTCAAGGAGCAGCCGGCCCAGCCACCGGTTGACAATGGCCAAGCCACCCAGCCGGCCGGCCCGACTTCTTCCGGCCTGTATGGTCCGGGCGATTTGGATACCGATGCCTGCCTGCGCCAGCGCGTTGTTTACTTCGATTTCGACCAGGATTCGGTGAAGCCGGAGTTCCAGGCCATCATGGCTTGCCACGCCAAGTACCTGCGTGACCGCCCGTCCTCGCGCATCACCCTGCAAGGCCACACCGACGAGCGCGGCAGCCGTGCCTACAACCAGGCCTTGGGCGAGCGCCGTGGCAACGCCGTGAACTCGGCGCTGCAAGGCAATGGTGGTTCGGCCGCGCAGCTGACCGTCGTGTCCTACGGCGAAGAACGCCCGGTCTGCACCGACTCGAACGAGTCCTGCTGGTCGCAGAACCGTCGCGTCGAAATCGTTTATACCGCGCAGTAAGCAATGCGTACCGGCATCAAGACGATGATGCTCGTGGTTGCGGCAGCCCTCGTGGCTGCCGCACCCGCGCAGGCGCAGCGGCAAAGTTTGGCCGACCGGGTTGGTGCACTTGAAGTGCAGGTCAACAATAGTCAGGCCAATACCGACATGCTCAACCAGCTGCAACAGCTGCGCAGCGAACTGCAGGCATTGCAGGGGGCGATCGAGCAACTCCAGCACGAAAACGAACAACTCAAGCAGCGCAGCCGCGACCAGTATCTGGACCTGGATGGGCGCTTGAACCGCATTGAAAGTGGTGCAGTCGCTCCCGAGGCGCAGCCGGCCCCGGCCAAGCCGGCGGCAGCGGTGGAAAAGGCTCCCGCCGTGCGCGGCGATGCTGGTGCGGTAGCGGCGGCAGGCGGTGAGCGGGCTGCGTACAACGTGGCGTTCGATGCGCTCAAGGCCGGCGAATATGACCAGTCGGCGCGGCTTTTCCAGGGTTTCCTGGAGGAGTACCCCAATGGCGTCTATGCCCCCAATGCGCTGTATTGGCTGGGCGAAAGCTATTACGCCACCCGCAATTTCCAGCTGGCCGAATCACAGTTCAGTGACTTGGTTGCGCGTTATCCAACCCACGACAAGGCTGCCGGCGGCCTGCTGAAGCTGGGTCTGTCGCAATACGGGCGGGGCGAAGCTGCGCAGGCCGAGCGCACGCTCGAACAGGTGGCCACGCGCTTCCCCGGCAGCGACGCCGCGCGGACCGCGCAAGACCGCTTGCAGTCGATCCGCTTCGGCCAGCAAGCGCATTGAGCCCTGCCGTGCCGGCATGGCACGGAGAAACCGATGAATTCCCCAGCGGCCAGCGTGCCCAGCCAGATCGTGCAATCACCGTTGCCACGATTGAAGATCACCGAGATTTTCCTGTCCCTGCAAGGCGAGGCCGATACCGCCGGCTGGCCGACGGTATTCGTGCGCCTGACCGGCTGCCCGCTGCGCTGCACCTATTGCGATACCGAATATGCCTTCCACGGCGGCCAGTGGCGCGACATCGACGATATCGTTGCCGAAGTGCTGGGCCACGGTGTGCGTCACGTCTGCGTGACTGGTGGTGAGCCGCTGGCGCAGAAGCGCTGTCTCGTGCTGTTGCAAAAACTCTGCGACGCCGGGCTGGATGTGTCGCTGGAAACTTCCGGTGCGTTGGACGTCGCCAACGTCGATCCGCGCGTATCGCGCGTGGTCGATCTGAAAACGCCGGGCTCGGGCGAGATGGCGCGCAACCGGCTGGAGAACCTGCCGCTGCTGACCATGCGCGACCAGCTCAAGTTCGTGCTGTGCAACCGCGCAGACTACGAATGGGCGAGGGAAATGGTTGCTGCGCACCGCCTGCATGAGCGTTGCATGGTGCTGTTCTCGCCGAGCAAGAGTGAGCTTGCGCCGCGCGAGCTGGCCGACTGGATCGTAGCCGACCGCCTGCCGGTGCGTTTCCAGATGCAGCTGCACAAGCTGCTGTGGAACGACGAACCGGGGCGATGAAAGAGGTGATTCGGGATTGGTAATGGGTGATTCGTGAGCCAATGCCAAAGCGGCTTTCCCGCACGATGTACGATTCCGCCGGAACCGCTCTTGCTTTTCCGAATCACCAATCACGTATTACCAATCACGGCTTCCCAATGAAAAAAGCAGTAGTCCTTCTCTCCGGCGGCATGGATTCGGCCGTGGTCGTGGCACTGGCGCGCGAGCAAGGCTTTGCCGTGCACGCCTTGAGCGTGCGCTACGGCCAGCGCCACACCTCCGAACTGGATGCTGCCGCACGCGTGGCGCAGGCGTTGGGCGTAGTCGCGCACAAGGTGGTCGATGTCGATTTGCGCAGCATCGGCGGCTCGGCGCTGACTGACGACATCGAGGTGCCGGACGCGGGCGGCGATGGCATCCCGGTCACCTACGTGCCGGCGCGCAACACCATCATGCTCTCGCTCGCACTCGGCTGGGCCGAAGTGCTGGGTGCCAACGATATCTTCTGCGGCGTCAACGCGGTGGACTACTCCGGCTACCCGGATTGCCGCCCCGAGTTCGTTGCCGCCTTCCAAACCCTGGCGAATCTGGCGACCAAGGCCGGCGTGGAAGGTGCGGGCATCCGTGTGCATGCGCCGTTGCAATACATGAGCAAAGCACAGATCGCCAGCGAAGGTCAGCGGCTGGGCGTGGATTTCGGCCTCACCGTGTCCTGCTACCGCGCCGATGCCAACGGCCACGCCTGTGGCCACTGCGACGCCTGCCGGCTGCGCGCCGAGGGTTTCGTCGCTGCGGGCGTGGCCGACCCGACGCATTACAACCGTGATACCTATAGATCGAGCCCATAAATAGCAGCAACTATCGTTGCCTGGTGTTGTCCAATAGCGCATGGACAACGGTCGGCTCAGTCCGGCAGAACAGCACGAGCGCCGCCGCCAAGTGGTCCGTGCGTACAAGCGCAAGCTCAACAAGCGGCAGATCGCGCGCGATGTCGGCCTGAGCTACTCGGCCACGTGCAAGATCATCGATCGTTACGAAGCCGAAGGCATGGCTGCGCTGGCGCCACGCCAATGCGGCCGCCGGGCACCAAGCCGAATTGGAATTCGCCGGTTAGAACGGCGCGGAGAGTGATGTGCGCCGGGGCCACCATGTCAAAGTAGTCGGCATCCCAGACTCCCATACGGGTAATGCGCCACGTGCCCAGCACAGCCTTCTCCGCCTTTTTCATTCCTCGCCCGCCAAACCGGCTTCCCCCCAGAAAAGGTCGAAGTCACCGCCCACGCCCCAGCCGACGTTCTGCCCCAGCTGCCGTACCCGGTCCAGCCTGGCAACGAATGTGGCCTGCTGCGCGGTGGGCAATGCCAGCACGTATTTCAGTGCCTGCTCGAACATCCGCACCAGCGCGTCATAAAAGCCTTCGTCGTCCATGCCGCATCCGGCAAGAAAGTCGAACACTTCTTCGCAATAGAACACCGTGAGTTCGGCCAGTCCCTCGGGCAGGCCCAGCGCCTTTTTGTAATCGCTGATGGCTTTCTTGGCTTTGCTGACCGAGATCGGGTTGCGGAAATCCGGCGGATTGATCCAGCGGATGATTACATCCTTGTACGGCTCCAGTGGGTCATCGCCCAGCCCGAAGCGCGCGTGCAGGAAGGCCTTGTTGTCCTTGCTGGCGGCGTACAGGTCTTGCACCAGCCCCAGCAGACCGGCGCGGTCGAAATCGGCCAGCTTGGTTTTGACGTCGCTCCAGCTGGGGGTGGTTTTTCTGGGCTTCTTCGTGGCCATAGCCTTATTCCTTGTCATCATTCAGCGTGTTGCCGGATTCAATCGGCGGATTCAATTTCGAAACGCAACACCAGCGGTTGTGAAGAGGCCCAGACGACCTGATCTGGGTAACTTCACCGCCAAGTGGAGTTGCCCATGGCCTCAGGCCGCCTGAACCTGCAGGAACGATACCGTATCCACGCGCTTTTCCAAGCCGGCCATTCGAGAAGTTGCATCGGTGCGATGCTGGGTCGAAACCGCAGCACGATCAGCCGCGAGTTACGCCGCAACCGTGGCCCGCAAGGGTACGAACCCGAGCAAGCCCAGCGCGTCAGTGATCGGCGACGCAGCTGCGCCAGCCAGCGGCCACGCATCGACCGCGAACGGATCGATCAGATCGAAGCCTTATTGGCCGAAGACCTCAGCCCGGAACAGATCGCCGGTCGCAGCAAGCTGGCCAGCCACGAGTGGATTTACCAGTACATCTACGCCGACCAGAGGCGTGGCGGAACCTTGTTCAAGCACCTGCGCAGACGCCATCGTCGTCGTCGTCAACGCGGCCTGCGCGATGGCCGCGGCCAATTGCTGCACCGACGTCACTGGAGCACACGCCCTGCCGTGGTGGAAGCGCGCAGTCGCCTCGGCGATTGGGAACTGGACACGATGCGCGCGTCGCAGGGAAAGGCCGTGGTGGTCACGATGACCGAACGCCGCAGCCGCCTTCATCTACTGGCGCACTCACCCGACGGAACCGCCGACAACGTCATGCGTGCCATCGTCCGACGGCTAGGCCGATTGCGCCGCCATGTGCACACGCTGACCAGCGACAACGGCAAGGAGTTTGCCGAACATCAGCTCGTTGCCTGCGCATTGAAGGCCGACTTCTACTTCGCCGATCCGCACTCCGCCTGGCAGCGTGGCAGCAACGAAAACGCCAACGGTCTCGTTCGCCAGTACTTGCCTCGCAAGCTTGATTTCAGCACGATCACCGACGCGAAGTTGCGCTGGATCGAGCAACGCCTGTACAACCGTCCGCGCAAGGTACTCGGATTCAAAACGCCCCTCGAAGTCTTCTCCGAGGAATCTCTCAGCACCGTTGCGAATCAAAGTTGAAGCCACCGTCGGTATCGAGGCTGACCAAATTTTTTGTCAGTCCCTGTTTCAAAAGATCATTCATGTATTTTTCCTCGAATCATTCTTTGAGGGGTGCGGCGCTGTTTGCTTCATCTGCGCCACCGGCGCGCACCCAATCGTCCACCTCGGATACTTTGAACTTCCACAAGCGCCCCACGCGGTGGGCCGGCAGGTGCTTGCGGTCGATCCAGCGGTAGATGGAGTCGCGCGTGACACCCAGGTGCTCGGCAATCTGGTCCACGGATACCCATGGTTCAGCGGTCATGGCAATGCTCCGGCAACAGTGGTTCGGGTGGCATAAAGTCGGTTTCAATCGTAAAGGGTGAAATTTATCAGGTCGATGGGGGGCGGGCGCCAGATGCCTGGCAGCTTGCTGTTGTAAGCGACTGTCCGGTCCAATGGCCAATGCAGCGCCTGCTCGCTGTCAGACAGCTTGATCTGGCCGAGCAGTGCTTTATTGCTGAAGTTGATGTGCTCGAACCATTGCCGTAGGCGCTGTTCGTCCGTGGGTTGGTCCAGCAGCATGAAAATGTGCCCCGACCATGACGACACGCCGGGGCGGAACATCGAGGCGGACAACTGCGCGATGTAGCTGTCGTTCTGGTATTCCTTCGGCAAGTAGCGCTTGACGACGTCAGCGTGGTCCTTGCCCTCGACCTTGTCGAAGTCGAACACCACCCATGCTTTGTCTTCGCGCGTGGTAGCGCTGGCACGGGACTCGTTCTTGAGGGGGCGGGTAAGCTGGCCGCCGAAGAGGCAATGCCCTTGCTGGGCATGGGCAACCAGTTGAGAATGAAATTCTGCCAGCGACGAGACTTGCTCGTGGTGGCTGGTGACCTTCGCGATGCGGGGGTACGGAGTAGCCGCCAAGACGCCATTGGTCAAGGCGAACGTCTTCGTTAGCGATAGGCGGCCACTGAGGAACACGACGTGCACTTCTCACCCTGGAAAGGAGGGGTTGCGGAAGTGCCCGCGGCGTAACTATTTGATTTTATTCAATTCTGGTGGGCCGTGAAGGATTCGAACCTTCGACCAAAAGATTAAAAGTCTTCTGCTCTACCGACTGAGCTAACGGCCCAAATAAAGACCCGGCGCGTTGCCGGGGTGCGCATTCTAACGTAATAAATGTGGAAACAGAATGCGAGGGGGCAGTCACCCCTGCTCGCGCACGATCTCCAGCAGCTGCTGTCCGTAACGGGCCAGCTTGCTGCCACCGATACCGCCCACCCGGCCCAGCGCGTCGAGGCTGTCCGGGCGCTGTTCGGCGATGTTGCGCAGGGTGCTGTCGTGGAAGATCACGAAGGCCGGCACGTTCTGTTCGCGCGCCAGTTCGGCGCGTAGCCCGCGCAGGGCGTTGAACAGCGCCAGGTCTTCCGGCTGCACCGCCACGCCGGTGCGTGGGCTGCCGCTGCGGTCGCGTTCACCACGTCCGCGCGGAGCGGTGGTTTCGCGGCGCATCATCAGTTGGCGGCGGCCCTTCAGGACTTCGCGGCTGGCGTCGGTCAGGCGCAGGCCGCCGTGCGCTTCGGGATCGACTTCCAGCAGGCTGGCCGCCACCAGTTGCCGGAACACGCCGCGCCAGCCGCGTGCGTCCAGGTCCTTGCCGATGCCGAAGGTGCTGAGTTTGTCGTGGCCGAGCTGACGGATGCGTTCGCTGTCGCCGCCGCGCAGGATGTCGATCAGGTGGCCGACGCCGAAGCGCTGGCCGCTGCGATAGACGCAACTGAGAGCCTTCTGAGCGGCGACGGTGGCGTCCCATGCCGCCGGTGGGCTCAGGCAGTTGTCGCAGTTGCCACATGCATGCGGGTAGGTTTCGCCGAAGCCGGCCAGCAGCACTTGCCGGCGGCATTGCATGGATTCGCAGTAGCCGAGCAGGTGGTCCAGCTTGGATCGTTCGAGTTGCTTGCGTTCCTCACCGGCCTCGCCTTGCTCGATCATCTGCTTGAGCAGCACCACGTCGCCCAGCCCGTAGCACAGCCACGCTTCGGCGGCCTCGCCATCGCGGCCGGCACGGCCGGTTTCCTGGTAATAGCCTTCCATCGATTTGGGCAGGTCGGTATGCGCGACGAAGCGCACGTCCGGCTTGTCGATGCCCATGCCGAAGGCGATGGTGGCGCACATCACGATGCCGTCTTCGCGCAGGAAACGGCGCTGGTTTTCCGCGCGGACTTCTGCCGGCAGGCCGGCGTGATAGGGCAGGGCGTCCCAGCCTTCGCCGCGCAGCATCTCGGCGGTTTCCTCCACCTTGCGCCGCGACATGCAGTAGATGATGCCGGCCTCGCCACGGTGGCCGCGCAGGAAATCCAGCAGTTGCCGCTTGGCGTTGTCCTTCTGCACCACGGTGTAGCGGATGTTGGGGCGGTCGAAGGAACTGATGAAGTGCTGCGCTTGGTCGAGGTCCAGACGCTCGGCGATTTCGCGCTGGGTCGGCGGGTCGGCGGTGGCGGTGAGGGCGATGCGCGGGATGTGCGGCCAGCGCTCGTGCAGCACGGTGAGCTGCCGGTATTCGGGGCGGAAATCGTGGCCCCATTGCGATACGCAGTGCGCCTCGTCGATGGCGAACAGCGCCAGTTGCGCGCGTTCGAGTAGCGACAAAAAGCGCGGTGTCAGCAGCCGTTCGGGCGCGACGTAGAGCAGCTTCAACTCGCCGGCCAGCAGTTCGCGCTCGATGCGGTTGGCGGTTTCGCCATCCAGCGTGGAGTTGAGGAATTCTGCGCGTACGCCGAGCTGGCGCAGGGCTTCCACTTGGTCTTGCATCAGTGCAATCAGCGGCGAAACGATGATGCCGCAGCCGTCGCGCAGCAGCGCCGGCACTTGGTAGCACAAGGATTTGCCGCCGCCGGTGGGCATCAGCACCAAGGCGTCGTTGCCGGCGGTGACGTGTTCGACGATGGCCTGTTGGTTGCCGCGGAAGGCGTCGTAGCCGAAGACGCGCTTCAGTAGTTCATTGGCGGGGAATGGCATGCGGCATAGGATACCGCGCGGCTTGCGGTCGGCTTCCGGGGAAGCGTCGTCGATGCCTGGGAAAAACCTCGCATGTGGCATAGCCCCGACCTCTCTGTCGAAGTGATGCGGCGATGCGTCTGGAGCAGAACCCCCTTGAGCCAAGGGGCGCGCCGAAGGCGGGGGATATGGCTGGCAGATGAAGCAGGGTCCACGGTTCCGCGTGCGAAACCGTGGAAAACCCGCAGGGGCGAAAGCCCGAAGGGTTTACTGCAACAGCGAGCGCAGCATCCACGCATACTTTTCGTGGGTCTGCAGGCGCTGGGTCAGCAAATCGTCGCTGGGGGCGTCGCCGGCCTTTTCCGCTTGTTCCAGCACCTTGCGCGCGGTGCGGCACACTGCTTCGTTACCGCTGACCAGCTGGCGCACCATCTCGTGCCAGTCGGCGCTGTCGGTCAGGCCGGGTTCCTCGGCGATTGAGGTCAGCTTGACGAACTCGCGGTAGGAGCCGGGTGCGTTGAAGCCCAGCGCGCGGATACGCTCGGCGATCTCGTCCAGTGCCGTCCATTGTTCGGTGTACTGCGCCTCGAACATGGTGTGCAGCGAATTGAACATCGGCCCGGTGACGTTCCAGTGGAAGTTGTGGGTCTTCAGGTACAGGGTGTAGGCATCGGCAAGGAAGTGCGACAGGCCGTCGGCCACCTTCTTGCGGTCGGCATCCTTGATCCCGATATCAATGCCCGGCGCCGATGGGGCGGCGGCCAGTTTCTTCTTGCCGGCTTCAGGTGTGCTGCTGTTTTTGGCCTTGGCCATGACGCGTTCTCCTTGGCGGGTTGAATGGCTTCACAATAGCGCCATCGGGAAGTTACCGATATTTCAAGTTTTCACATTGAACGATTGATGAGTGCTATCGAAAAAGACATCGCTGCGCGCCTGCGCAATGCCCGGCAGGCCATTGACGGAGCGATGAGCCGTGACCGCGGGCGGTTGCTGGGCCTGTGGTCGCGCTGGCAAGGCAAGCCGGCCGACGCCACTGCCGAAGTGGCGTTCACGCAGTTGCTGGAACAGTCCCGCACCCAACGCCAGCGGCGGGCCGCGCAGGTTTTGCACGTCACTCTGGATGAAGCCCTGCCAATTGCGCGTGAAGCCGAGCGCATCACCGCGCTGATCCGCGCGCACCAGGTGGTGGTGATCGCCGGCGAAACCGGCTCGGGCAAGACCACGCAGCTGCCCAAGCTGTGCCTGGCCGCCGGCCGCGGCGAGGCCGGCATGATCGGCTGCACCCAGCCGCGCCGCATCGCCGCGCGCGCGGTGGCCACGCGCGTGGCCGAGGAACTGGGGGCCGAACTGGGCACGGTGGTCGGCTACCAGGTGCGCTTCACCGACAAGGTGGGCGAGGACAGCCGGGTCAAGTTCATGACCGACGGCATCCTGCTGGCCGAGATCGCCAGCGACCGCTGGCTGTCGCGCTACGACACGCTGATCATCGACGAGGCGCACGAGCGCAGCCTCAACATCGACTTCCTGCTCGGCTACCTCAAGCAGCTTCTGCGCAGGCGCCCGGACCTGAAGCTGATCGTCACCTCGGCGACCATCGACACCGAGCGCTTCTCGCGCCATTTCGACGATGCCCCGGTGGTCGGCGTCGAGGGCCGCACCTGGCCGGTGGAAGTGCGCTACCGGCCGCTGGAGGGCGGCAGCGGCGAGGACGGTGCGGAAGGCGGCGAGCGCAGCGTCAACGACGCCATCGTCGCGGCCATCGACGAAATCACCCGCGCCGATCCACGCGGCGACGTGCTGGTGTTCCTGCCCGGCGAGCGCGAGATCCGCGACGCGCACCAAGCGCTGGAGCGGCGCAAGTACCGCGAGACCGAGGTGCTGCCGCTGTACGCGCGCTTGTCGGCCAAGGACCAGGACCGGGTGTTCAACCCCGGCCCGAAGCGGCGCATCGTGCTGACCACCAACGTCGCCGAAACCTCGCTGACGGTGCCGCGCATCCGCTACGTGGTCGATCCCGGCTACGCGCGGGTCAAGCGCTACAGCCCGCGGCAGAAACTCGATCGGCTGCACATCGAGCCGGTGTCGCAGGCCAGCGCCAACCAGCGCAAGGGCCGCTGCGGGCGCATCGCCGAGGGCGTGTGCTACCGGCTGTATGCCGAGGCCGATTTCCAGGCGCGCCCGGAGTTCACCGACCCGGAAATCCGCCGTTCCTCGCTGGCCGGCGTGATCCTGCGCATGCTGCAACTTGGCTTGGGGAAATCGAAGACTTCCCATTTTTGGAGCCGCCGGACGAGCGCGCGGTGGCCGACGGTTGGCAGCAACTGACTGAACTCGGCGCGATTGACGGCGAACGCAAGCTCACCGCCATCGGCCGGCAGATGGCGCGCTTGCCGGTGGACGTGAAGCTGGCGCGGATGCTGGTGGCCGCGCAGAAGGGTGGCTGTCTGCATGAAATGCTGGTGATCGCTTCCTTTCTTGGTATCCAGGACCCGCGCGAGCGGCCGCCGGAAGCGCGCGAGGCCGCCGACAACGCGCATGCCACCTTTGCCGATTCGCGCTCGGAGTTCATCGGCATCCTGCGCCTGTGGGAGGGTTACCGAATTGCCCATGAAGACCTGACCCAGTCGAAGCTGCGCGATTGGTGCGGCCGCCATTTCCTCGGCTTCCTGCGCATGCGCGAGTGGCGCGAACTGCACCGGCAGTTGCGATTGCTGTGCGAAGAACTGGGTTGGGAGAGCGGCAGCGATGGTGCGTTCGCCAAGGCCTTGCTATCTGCGCCAGCGGCACTGCCGGCAGGCGGTGATGCCGAGGCCAAACACAAGGCCACGCGCGGTGAATTGCACAAGGCCGCGCGCTTGGCGCGTGAAGGCAAGGCACCGGCGAATCCGCCTGCGCCCGCTGCAAACCGGCCCGCGACGCGCGTGGAGGCAGCCGATGCTGTGCCCGAAAAAGCCCGCGTCGCCGCGCATCAAGCTTTGCATCGCGCCATCCTCGCCGGCCTGCCAACGCAGGTGGGCCACCGCACCGACAAAGGCGATTTTCAGGCGCCGAGGCAGCGCCGTTTCCACCTGTTCCCCGGCTCGGCGCTGGCGAAGAAACCGCCGCCGTGGGTACTCAGCGCCACGCTGCTCGACACCCAGCGCGTGTGGGGCCTGACCAACGCCGCGATCGAGCCGGACTGGGCCATCGCCGAACTGCCGCACCTTTTGGCGCGCAAGCACTTCGACCCGCACTGGTCGCGCGCGCAGGGGCAGGTGCTGGCGGCCGAGCAAATCAGCCTGTTCGGGCTGGTGCTGGCGCCGCGCAAACCGGTGCATTACGGGCGCATCAACCCCGGTGAGGCGCACGACATCTTCGTGCGGCAAGCGTTGGTGACCGGCGAAATCAACACCCGCGCCGGCTTCATTGCCGACAACCAGAAGGTGCTGGAACAAGCGCGCGAAGAAGAAGCCAAGCTGCGCCGTGCCGGCATTGTTGCCGATGAAGATTGGCAGGCGCGCTGGTATCTGGACCGGGTGCCGGCCGAGATCCATTCGGCCAGCCGGCTGGATGCGTGGTGGAAGGAATTGCCGCCGGAGAAACGCCGCGTGCTGCACTGGTCGCTGGCCGACCTGCTGCCGGGTGAAGGCAGCGAGCAGGAGCGCTACCCGAACTACCTCGCACTGGGCGATGCGCGCTTGGCGCTGCACTACCGTTTCGAGCCGGGCGCGGAGGACGACGGCGTGACTCTGGACGTGCCGCTGCACCTGCTGGGCGCGCTGGATGCGGCGCGGCTGTCGTGGCTGGCACCGGGCTTTGTCGCCGACAAGGCCGCGGCGCTGATTCGCAGCCTGCCCAAGGCAATGCGCCGCAACTACGTGCCGGCGCCGGATTTTGGCCGCGCCTTTTTTGAAGCCTTCCCGCAAGCTTCTGCCGACGATATTCGCGGCGAACTGGCGCGGTTTTTGAGCAAGGCCACCGGCGCGCAGGTGGCGGCTACCGATTTCGACGAGGCCGCGCTGGAACCGCATCTGCGGATGAATTTGCGGCTGCTGGAATTTTCCCCTTCCCGCGCAAAGCCCCCCTCCCCAACCCTCCCCTTCGCCTCCGGCGAAAGGGAGGGGGGTAGAAGCTCCTCCTCTTGGCCGCGCAGCGGACAGGGGGAGGTTGGGAGGGAGTGCTTTGCGCGATGAAACGCCGAAGGTATTAGCCATCTCGCGCGACCTCGACGCACTGCGTGCCCGCTTCGGCGACCGCGCCGGTCAGGCTTTTGCCGCACGTGCCGGGCAAGCGCTGGCCGCCGAAGGCCTGCGCGAATTTCCGGCCAATGCCATTCCCGAACAGGTGCCGGGCGAGGCTGGCGTGCCCGCATTCCCGGCGCTGGTGGATACCGGCGAGACGGCCGCATTGCGCATCTTCGCCGACCGCGGCGAGGCGTTGTTGGCGCATTCGCAAGGCGTGCGCCGCCTGCTGGAAATCGCGTTGGCCGACAAGGTCAAGCAGGCGCGCAAGCAACTGCCGGTATCGCCCAAGACCGGGTTGCTGTATGCGGCGATCGAGTCGCAGGAAAGACTGCGCGGTGATCTGGTGGATGCGGCGATGAACGCGCTGCTGGCCGGCGGATTGGGCGAAATCCGTTCGCCCGATGCCTTCGAGCAACGCCGCGCCGACGCCGCCAAGCACCTGTTCGGCGAGGCCATGCAAAGGCTGAAACTGGCCGAAACCATCCTCGGTCTGGTCGGCGAGCTGAAGCCCTTGCTGGAAGCGCCGCTGATGGGCTGGGCACGCGGCAACCTCGACGACATGGAGCGGCAGCTGGCCGGGCTGATCCATGCCGGTTTCCTGCGCGAGACGCCGGCCGATGCACTGGCGCAGTTCCCGCGCTACCTCAAGGCGATGATCTTGCGCACGGAGCGCGCCAAGCGCGACCCGCCGCGGGACCAGTCGCGCATGCTGGAACTGACGCCCTTTGTCGATGCGTTGGCCGAAGCGAAGGTGCAGGGCCGTGCTTCGCGCTCGGAATGGGCGGCGCTGCGCTGGGACATCGAGGAACTGCGGGTGTCGCTGTTTGCGCAGGAACTGGGCTTCCGCACAGGCATCTCGCCGAAGAAGCTGGCGCAGCGGGTAACCGCCTTGCGGGGGTGATTGCATCGGCGGGGGCGGGATTCCACCCCCGGGATTACGGCAGGGCGGGTTTCGACCCGCGCGGTTTCATCGACCCGCGGCGGGATTCCGTCCTGCGCAGCAGTTTGTCGGCCAAACCCGCATGGGGCCAGGCTGCGCCCTACGATGCCGGGCGATGCTGCTCCACGCAGCGCCGCCGCGCGGCGTTCACCAGTGTGTTGGCGTTGCCGTGCTCACGGGTGATGGCTTGCCGCAGCGTGGCCATGCGTGCCCGCAAGGCTTGGCTGCGTTCGGCGGTGCTGGCGCTGGCGAGCTGTTCGTTGAGCATGCCCATCTGCTGCTGGTAGGTCGCCACGCGGTCGTTGGACGGGCCGTAGATGGAGGCGGTGGCCGCGGCGATGCACTCGCGCTCGGCGCTGCGGTCGAGCTCGGGGGCAGCCGGCATCGGCTCGCTGCCTTCGCTGCTTTCGACGTTTTCCGGTGTGGCAGGCGGCGGGGCAACAAAGCCCCCGCCCGTGGCCGGGCGCTCCTCGCGCAGCTTCATCGGCTGCGCGCTGGCGTCGCAGGGATGTTCGGAATACACGCTTTCCCCGGACTTGCCCTTGCATTTATAGACCTGCGCGAAGGCCATGCCGGGCAGCAGCATCAAGGCGATGAATGCGGCGATGAGGGATATGCGTTTCATTTGCTGCGGCGGACCTTGGCGCGGGTGTTCACGCCTTCGACCTGCAGGTACCACACGCCCATCAGCCCCGGCGTGATCTTCACTTTCGGCGATTGCTTGCGCACGCCGGAGACGCGGGCGTCGTCGGTCTGGTCCCACACTTGGCCATTTTCCAGCGTGTATTGGCGGCCCTTGCCGAAACCGGCGAACTCGCCGGCCAGCGTCGAGGTGATTGGCTCGTTGGAACCGAAGTCGAAGAAGCCGCGGTTCTTGACAATCACTTCCTGCCGGCCTTCCTCGCGCGCTTGTTCGATCGCGCTGGTGGCAGCCTGCTGCACCTTGCCCTGCAGCCATGCGTTGAGCGCGGCCAGTTCCTGCGCGCTGAGTTTTTCGAGGCCGGCGGCCTTGAATTCCTCGGTGGTCATCTGCGTTTGCAGGTCGCCTTCGACCACGCGCTGGGCGTGGGCGGCGAAGGTTGGGGCAAGGCAGAACAGGGTGGTGAGCAGGAGCGGCAGGCGTGCGGGTTTCATGGGCGATTGTTCCCGGTAACGGTTGGGCGCTAGTGTAGGGGCAACCGCCTGCGATTGATTGCCGTGACACGTTCTTCCCTTTCCGGTCTGGATGCCTTGCTGCAACGCCCCTCCTGCGGCGCATTGTCCGGGCCGTTGCGGCAAACCTTGCTGGAGGTCTGGCAGCAGCCCGGCGCCGACCTGCCACCACGGCTGCCGTGGCCGGTGCTGGCCGATACGCTGGATTCGCTGGCGGTGCTGTCTGCCGACGAAGCGGTGGTGGCCGCTGCATTGCTGTTCGACCTGCCGGGCCTGCGCGCGCGCCTGCCGGAGCTGCCGTTGGGCAATGCCGCCGCCGCGGTGAGTGGCTTGCTGGACGGGCAGGACGCCGCCGATCAGGTCTGGGCGCTGCACGCCGGGCGCGATGCCGGGCGCAATTCCGAGGGCCTGCGCCGGCTGCTGCTGTCCATCGTGCACGACCTGCGGGTGGTACCGATCCTGCTGGCGCGGCAACTGGCCTGCATGCGCGCGGCCGACAGGCTGCCGGACGAACAACGCCGTGCATTGGCGCAGCTGACCCGCGACATCCATGCGCCGCTGGCCAACCGGCTCGGCATCTGGCAGTTGAAGTGGGAACTGGAAGACTTGGCGTTTCGCTTCCTCGACGCGGAAACCTACCGCCACATCGCCCGCGAGGTGGACGAAACCCGTCTCGCCCGCGAGCGCTACGTCGAAGCGGTCAAGCGCAAGCTGTCGGCGGCACTGGCCGAGCACGACATCCGCGCCGAGGTCAGCGGCCGGCCCAAGCACATCTACAGCATCTGGCGGAAGATGCAGAAGAAGCAGCTGGCCTTCGAGCAGCTCTACGACCTGCGCGCGGTGCGGGTGATGGTGCCCGACGTCGCCGCCTGCTACGCCGCGCTGGGCATCGTGCACGCCTTGTGGACGCCGATCCCCAGTGAGTTCGACGACTACATCGCCCGGCCCAAGGCCAACGACTACCGCTCGCTGCACACCGCGGTGATCGGCCCGGAAGGGCGCACCGTGGAAGTGCAGATACGCACCTTCGAAATGCACGCGCAGGCCGAATTGGGCGTTGCCGCACACTGGAAATACAAGGAAGGCGGCAAGGGCGCGGAAAAGGCGTTTGACCGCAAGATCACCTGGATGCGGCAACTGCTGGAGCAAGCGCAGGACGCGAGCGGCCCCGAGGACCTGGCCGGCGCACTGGACGCCGAGCTGATCGAGGACCGCGTCTATGCATTGAGCCCCAAGGGCGAGGTGATGGACCTGCCTGCCGGCGCCACGCCGCTGGATTTTGCCTACCACGTGCACACCATGGTCGGGCACCGCTGCAAGGGCGCGAAGATCAACGGCCGCATCGTGCCGCTGGCCTACCGCCTGCGCAGCGGTGACCGCGTGGAAATCCTCACCGGCAAGGAGGCCGACCCGCGCCGCGACTGGCTGCTGCCGGCCAATGGCTTCCTCGCCAGCAGCCGCTCGCGCGAGAAGGTGCGCACGTGGTTCCACAAGCTCGACCGCGCCCGCAACGTGCAGGCCGGGCGTGAATTGCTGGAGCGCGAACTGAAGCGGCTGGGCCTGCAACACGCTGACTTGAATGTGGCGGCCAAACGCTTTCATGCCGATAGCGTGGATGACCTCTACATACAGGTCGCGCTCGGCGACACCGGCCCGAACCAGATCAGCCGCGCCCTGCTGGAAGCGGAGAAGGAAAAGAGCCAGCCGCCGGCCGCGCCGCCGTTGCCGCGCCCGACCGCGCGCCGCGAGGGCATCGGTCGTTCCGACTTCACCGTGCAGGGCGTGGGCAACCTGTTGGTACAGCTGGCGCGCTGCTGCCAGCCGGTGGCCGGTGAGCCGATCAGTGGCTACCTCACCCGCATGCGCGGCGTTACCGTGCATCGCGCCGACTGCCCCGCGCTGGCGCGCTTGTCGGTCGCGCACCCCGAGCGCGTGCTGCCGGTGGAGTGGGGCCGTGCCGGTTCCGGTTACGAGGTCGATGTGATGGTGCGGGCGATGGACCGGCGCTGGCTGCTGAAGGACATCACCAACCTGATCGCGCAGGAGGACGCCTACGTGCTCAACATCAACAGTGACACCCTGCGCGACAGCGGGCGCGTGCAATTGCGCCTGCGCTTGAAGGTCAACGATTACGGCCAACTCTCCACACTACTTGGCAAACTGGATGCGCTGCCCGGCGTGGACGAGGCCCGGCGCATGGGCTGAGGCGATGCGCTGCCGCATCGAGAGCTTGAGGAAATGGCGGGTACAGGGATGATGAAGGCGATGATGACGAAGGCCGCCGAACGCCTGCGCCTGTATGCGCGCTGGTGGGCCATGCGCGGCTGGGCCAGCCCGCGCGCGTGGCGGGCGATCGCCATAGGCGTGGCCACGGTTGTGTTGGTGCTGGCTTTGTTCCGGCAGCCGCTGGCCGAGCGTTTCTGGCCCGAATCGCGTATCCAGCGCCTGCTTGCGGAGGGGCGGCAGGCCTTGCGCGAAGGTCGTTTGAGCGCCGAGGACGGCAGCGGCGCGCGCGAGCGTTTCGACGCAGTGGCCGCACTCGACCCGGACCGCCGCGAAGTGCAGGACGCGCTGGTCGCCACCGGCCGCGCGGCGCTGGCGCAGGCGCGCCGGCAACTGGCTGCGGGCGACGTCGAGGCCGCCCGGGCCTCGCTGGAATTGGCGCGGCAATTGCAAATGCCGCGCACCGACATTGACGCCATCGCCACGCAATTACAGGGTGGCGGTCAGGGGCATGGCGACTTCCTGCAATTGCTGCAACGCGCCGACGAGGCGCAGGCGGAGGGGCGGCTGGACGACGCCCTGCCGCTGTACCAGCAAGTGCTGGCCATGCAGCCGGACCAGATGCGCGCGCTGGATGGCCGCGATGCCGCCTTGTCCGAACTGCTGGCCGAGGCCGTCGATGATGCCGAGGAAGGCCGCCTGCAACAGGCCGCGGAACGCCTGCGGCAGGTGCAGCGCCACGACGCCGGCCATTCCGAATTGCCCACTGCCCACGCCGCGTTGAACGCCGCGCTGGAACGCCGTCGCCGCCAAGCCGAGCGTGATTTCGCACGTGGGCGGTTGGACGCCGCTGCCGAGGGTTTCGGCCAGATCGTGGCGGTGGGTGACGACCCGGCTGCGCGGCTGGGCCTGCAACGCATCGCGCAGGCGCAGGCCCGCGAGGCGCTGCGGCTGGCCGGTGATTTCCATTTCGACGCAGCCGAACGTGCCTTGTCGCAGGCGCGTGAACTGGCGCCGGACCTTCCCGAAACGGCGGCGGCCGAGCACGCCTTGCAGCGCGCCCGCGCGGCCAGACGCGCGATGGATTCGTCACTGCCGCCGGCCGAGCGGGAGCACCGGGTTGCGGCCTTGTTGGCGAAGATGGGGGCAGCCGAAGCGCAGGGGCAATGGCTGTTACCGCCCGGCGCGAGCGCCTACGACCGGTTCAAGGCCGCGCAGGCGCTGGCACCGCAGGATGCGCGGGTGCATGCGGCGGCGGCGCGCCTCCTGCCGGCGGCGCGGCGATGCACGGATGAACACCTCGGCGGCAATCGCCTGCAATCCGCGCGAAGTTGTCTGGACGCATGGCAGGCCTTGTCGCCGGGCGATCCCCGGCTGCCCGACGCGCGCCGCCGGCTGGCGCAACGCTGGCTCGCGGTAGGCAGCGAACGGCTGGGCGCGGGCGACACCGCGTTTGCGGCGAGGGCGCTGGAGCAGGCGCGGCAACTGGATGCGGCGACGCCGGAATTGCCGACGTTCGCCGAGCGGGTGGGGAATGCGAAGCGCTGGGAACGAGGGGAAGCGAGGGGGGAGTAAAACGGAAGCCCCGTTTTTGCCTTCCCGCACTCTTGGCTCATTCACTCCTGCTCCAGAAACACCCGCGCCACCGTTTCCCGTGCCGCATCCATCGAGAAATGCCGCGTGATGTTGCGCAGGCCGTTGTCGGACAGTTCCCGCCACAAGGCTTCGTCGCCATGTAGCCGTATCACGGCGGCGGCGAAGGCGCGGGCGTCGTCGGCCACCAATACGTCCTGTCCGTCGCGCAGGTACATGCCTTCGGCGGCGCAACTGGTGGCGACCACCGGTTGGCCGTGGGCCATGCTCAGGTTGATCTTGCCCTTCACCCCCGCGCCGAAGCGCAGCGGCGCCACCGCGATGCGGCAGCCTTCCATCCACGGCACCACGTCGGGCACGTAACCATGCACCTGCACGCCGTCCTGCGTGGCGGCCAGCGCGCGCAGGCTGTCGGGGACGTCGGCGCCGATGCAGTGGAAACGGATGTCCGGCAGCCGTGCGCGGATCATCGGGAACACCTCGCCGATGAACCAGCGCATCGCATCGAGGTTAGGCGGGTGGCGGAAGCCGCCGACGAACACGATGTCCTGCCGCTGCGCCCAGTCGCGGCCGTGGCCGGCCACTTCGTGCAGGTTGGACAGCAGCTCCACCTTCACCCGCGGCGCATCGACGGCCAGTTGCTGCTGCTCCGCGGCGCTGACCAGCAGGGTGACGTCGGTGGCGGCCATCACCGCCAGTTCGCTGGCGCGGGTCTGCTCTGCGCTGCGGGCGCGGCGCGGGTCGCCGGCCAGTTCGGCGCCACGGCGTTCGCGCAGGTAGTGCAGGTCCACCGTGTCGAACACGGTGCGCGCCTGCCGGGCATGGCGGCGCAGCAGCGGCAGGCATTCGCGGGCGACGTGGTGGCGCACCAGCATCACCACGTGGAAACGGTGGCCGTGCGTGCGCAGCCAACTGCCCACGCCGTCGAGGAAGGGCGCATGCCACACTTCAACGCCCAGTGCCTGCAAGGCCTCGGTCGCCGCGCCGCCGTGCAGGCCGCGGGTGGGCAGGAACACGACGTGCGCGCCGGCGGCCAGCAGCATGCGGATCAGGTTGAACTGGCGCAGCGAGGCCGAATCGCGGTCCGGCCGCGGTACCACCTCGTCGATGATCAGGACCTGTCGCTGGCCGCGATGCAGCAGCACGGGCGAGGGCACGCTGCCGGCCGGCAGTTGCCTTGCCAGCGCGTCGCGCCACTTCTCCGCGAACACCCGCTGGTTGCGGACCTGGTACGCCTTGATGCCGCTGCCGGTATCGGTGCCATTGCTGGTGCCTTCGTCGTGCACCACGCGGCTGGCCGGCTGCACCAGCACTCGGCGGCCGGCGGCGCGGACCTTGAACGCCAGGTCGGTGTCTTCGTAATAGGCCGGCGCGTAGCGCGTGTCGAAGCCGCCCAGTTCCAGGAACAGCGCGCGCGGGATCGCCAGCGCCGCGCCGGAGCAGTAGTCGGCATCGCGCAGGCTGGCGTAGCGCGGGTCTTCGGGTGATTCGAAGCGGCCGTAGCTCCAGCAACCGCCCTCGGCAAGGACGATGCCGCCGGATTCCTGCAAGCGTCCGTCCGGGTACAGCAGCTGCGCGCCGACCAGCCCGGCGTCGGGGGTGCGCGCGAAGGTGTCCAGCAGCGCGTCCAGCCAGCCCGGTTGCGGCACCGTGTCGTTGTTCAGCAGCACCACGTATTCGCCGCGCGCCAGTTGCAGGCCGTCGTTGCAGGCGGCGATGAAGCCGCCGTTGGTCGCACGCCGGTGGTAGCGCAACCCTTCGACCTGCGGCAGCCATTGCGTGGTCTCGTCGCTGCTGCCGTCGTCGATCACGAGGATTTCGCAGGCCGCCGCCGGCGGGTGCGCGGCCAGCGCGCGCAGGCAGGCCAGCGTATGCCGGCAATGGTCGTGCACCGGGATGACGATGCTGGCCACGGGCTGCGCGCTGGCGGGAACACTGAATGGCGCGAACGGCATGTCGTCGGGCACGAACAGTGGTTCGCGGCGTGGCGGCGGCTGCCGCCGCAGGTGCACGCCGATGCGGTGCGCGGTGGCGCGCCAGCCGCGGGTGCGCAGGCTGGCAAGGCTGCGGCGGATCAGGCCGAGGGCGCGGTCGAAGTAGTAGCGCATATCGGCCAGCGACGTCGGCATTCCGTTGGAACTCCAGCTTAAGCGGGGATGGACGAGCGCCCGTTGCTGCGCGCGGGGCTGCGTTAGACTCGCCCGAGCCCACATTCTCGCATTCCCGTGCCACGACGCTACGATTCAGACGAACTGGACGACGATACCAGCGACCGCCGCGCGCTCTGGCGCAACCGGCTGATCACGTGGGGCATGGCCGCCGTGGCCCTCGGGCTGGGTTTCCTGATTCCCTATACCGCCTACCTGAACACGCAGGTGACGCAACGCTTCGGGCAGCTGCGCTGGCAGATCCCCACCCGCGTCTATGCGCGGCCGCTGGTGCTGGCGCCGGGCGTGGCGATGGACGCCGATACGCTGAAGACCGAGCTGGCCGCGTCCAGCTACCGCGACGACGGCATCGGCAAGAGCCCCGGCACCTACCGCGTCGAAGGCGGGCGTTTCACCATTTCCAGCCGCGGCTACATCGACGTCGATGGCCGCGTGCAGGCGCGGCAGGTGGAAGTGACCGTGTCCGGCGGGCAGGTGGCTTCGCTGCGTGATGGCGTCGAGCGCAAGGCATTGAAGGCCGCGCGGCTGGACCCGGCGCGCATCGCCACGCTGTACGGGCAGAAGCAGGAAGAGCGTCGGCTGGTGCGCATCGCCGAGGTGCCGGAACTGCTGGTCACCGGCCTGCAAGCGGTGGAGGACAAGGATTTCAAGAACCACCACGGCATCGACCTGAGCGGCATCGCCCGCGCGATCTGGGTGACGGTGCGTTCCGGCGGCAAGAGCCGGCAGGGCGCCAGCACCCTGACCCAGCAGCTGGCGCGCAGCGGCCTGCTCGGCATCGGCAAGGAGCAGACCGTCACCCGCAAGTTCAACGAGGTGCTGTACGCGCTGATCATGGAGGCGCGCTACGACAAGCCGGTGATCCTCGAGGCGTACCTCAACCAGGTTTACCTCGGCCAGCGTGGCAGCCAGGCGGTTCATGGCGTGGCTTCCGGGGCGGAGCTGTGGTTCGGCCGCGACCTCAATGCGCTGACCACCGAACAAGTGGCGCTGCTGATCGGGCTGGTGAAGGGGCCGTCGTACTACGACCCGCGCCGCAACCCCGAACGCGCGCTGGACCGGCGCAACTTCGTGCTGGGCAAGCTGCACGAGAACGGGCTGATCGATGCAGCCGAATACCAGCGTGCATCGGAAGCGCCGCTGGGCGTGCCGAAGGCGCCGGGCCTGGTGGCCGCCAACCGTTTCCCCGCCTACATCGACCTGGTGCGCCGCCAACTCGGCCACGACTACCCGGAAAGCGCCTTGCAGGGCGCGGGCCTGAACGTGTTCACCGGCATGTCGCCGTCGGCGCAGGCCTATGCCGAGGGCGCGGTGGCCAGCACGATCAAGTCGCTGGAGAACAAGCGCCGGCCCGAGTTGCAGGCCGGGCTGGTGGTGACCGACGTGCACAACGGCGACGTGCTGGCGGTGGTCGGCGGCCGCGACGTCGCCGAGCCGGGCTTCAACCGCGCCATCGACGCACAGCGCCAGGTGGGTTCACTGCTCAAGCCGTTCGTCTATCTGCTGGCGCTGGCGCAGCCGGACCGCTGGTCGCTGGCCTCGTGGGTCGATGACACGCCGGTCACCGTGCAACTCGGCCGTGGCCGCAACTGGTCGCCGGGCAACGCCGACAATCGCAGCCACGGTACGGTGCGGATGATCGACGCGCTGGCCAATTCCTACAACCAGGCCACCGTGCGCGTGGGCATGCAGGTCGGCCCGGAGCGGGTGACGCAGTTGATCCACGTGCTGGCCGGGTTGAAGGCCGAGGCGAACCCGGCGGTGATCCTCGGTGCCACCGACCAGAGCCCCTATGGCATGGCGCAGCTGTACCAGTTCCTCGCCTCGGGCGGTGAAATCCAGCCGCTGCATGCGGTGCGCGGTGTGGTCGATGCGCAAGGCAAGCTGCTCAAGCGCTACGACAAGAGCCCGGCCCCGGCGCAGGAAGGTGATTCCATCGCCGCCAACATGATCGGCGTGGCGTTGCAGCAAGTGGTCGCCAGCGGCACCGCGGCGCGGCTCAATGCCGACGGCCTCGGGCGCTTGCAGCCGGCCGGCAAGACCGGCACCTCCAACGACGGCCGCGACAGCTGGTACGCCGGCTACACCGGCGACCACCTGGCGGTGATCTGGATGGGCAACGACCAGAACGAGCAGACCGGCCTGTTCGGCGCGACCGGCGCGATGCGGGTGTGGGCGGGCATCTTCCGCAACCTGCCGAGCAAACCATTGCGCGTGGATGGCAAGGGGCTGGACTGGCAATACGTGGCCGCCGAAGGCAATGCCGGCACCGACGAAGGTTGCCCCGGCGCGCGCCGCTTCCCGTTCGTGGCCGGCTTCGCCCCCGAATACGTGCCGTGCGCGCCGCCGGCGATGCTGGAGGAAGAAGCCCCGGCGCAGGAAGGCGGTGGCGGTTGGCGCAGCTGGTTCGGGCTGGACCGCAAGGAGCCGGCGCCCGCATCCACACCGCCTTCGGATACGCCCGCGCGATAATGCCCGCATGAAAACCTTGTCCTTGATCCGCCCCGCACTGGCCGCCACGGCGGCCGCCCTGTTGTTCAGCGCCTGCACCAGTGCGCCGTCGGCGACGACGCCTGCGGCGGTCGTCGATGCCACCACGCCCGCGCAACGGCTGGCGGCGGTGCAGGCCATTGCCGGGGCCGACGACAAGGAGGTGTCGGTGCAGCCGCTGCGCGACCCGCAAGTAGATGACCTGCGCGAAACCGCCCATGCCCGGCGCGAGGCCGGCGACCTGTCCGCCGCCGCCGAAGCCCTGAACCAGGCCTTGCTGCTGGTGGAGAACGACCCGGCGGCGTTGCAGGAACGCGCCGAGGTCGCGCTGCTGCAAGCCGACTGGCCGCGTGCGGAAACGCTGGCGCGCAAGGCGGTTGCGCTTGGTTCGCGTACCGGTCCGCTGTGCCGCCGCCATTGGGCGACCATCGAGCAGGCCCACCTGGCGCGTGGCGAGAAGGAAAACGCCAATTCGGCGCATGCGCAGATCGAAGGCTGCACGGTGCCGGGGATCATTCGGTATTGATCGAAAGCCGGGAACGGGGAGCAGGGGACGGGCAATGGAAGAGGTCGGTCGCCCCTTGCCCCTGCGGTTGCCGATGATCGTTCGTTCCCGTTTTCCCGAGTCCCCGTTCCCGGTTCTTCCATGCAACTAGCCACCGCCAGCCGTGAAGCCCTGAGCGAGGGAGGAGCGCTCGCCTCGCAGCTCGACGCCTTCACCCCGCGCCCCGCGCAACTGCGCCTGGCCGAGGCGATTGCCGACGCCTTCCAGCAGCGCGACGTGCTGCTGGCCGAGGCCGGCACCGGCACCGGCAAGACCTTCGCCTATCTCGTGCCGGCGCTGCTGTCCGGGTTGAAGACCATCGTCAGCACCGGCACCCGCGCTTTGCAGGACCAGCTCTACCACCGCGACCTGCCGCGGGTGCGTGCCGCGCTCGGCGTCGGCCACCGCAGCGCGTTGCTCAAGGGCAGGGCGAATTACCTGTGCCGTTACCGGCTGGACCAAGCGCGTGGCGAACCGCGTTTCACCACGCCCGAGCAGGTGGCGCAGTTCCAGCGGATCGTCATCTGGGCCGGGCGCACGCAGCATGGCGACGTCGCCGAACTGGATGGTCTGGCCGACGACTCGCCGCTGCTGCCGATGGTCACCTCCACCGTCGATAACTGCCTCGGCAGCGATTGCCCGTTCTGGAGCGAGTGCTTCGTCGTGCAGGCGCGGCAGCGCGCGCAGGAAGCCGACCTGGTCGTGGTCAACCACCACCTGCTGCTGGCCGACCTTGCGCTCAAGCAGGAAGGCTTCGGCGAAATCCTGCCCGGCGCGCAGGCCTTCGTGATCGACGAGGCGCACCAGTTGCCGGAACTGGCCGCCAACTTCTTCGGCGAAGGTTTCGGCATGCGCCCGTGGCAGGAACTGGCGCGCGATTGCCTGAGCGAAGGCCGCAACGTCGCCGGCGCGCAGGCCGCGTTGCAACAACCGGTGGCGACGCTGGAGCTGGCCCTGCGCGAGCTGCGCGCGGCGATGGAGCAATTGCCGCCGCGCGGCACGCAATGGCGCGCATTGGCGCTGCCGGCGGTGGCCGATGGTTTCGATGCGCTGTCGGCGGCGCTGATGCAGTTGCGCGATGCACTGGAGATGCTGCGCGAAGCCTCGCCGGGCATGGATGCCTGCCATGCGCGGGCGCGCGAAGGCGTGTCGCGGCTGGCGCGTTGGCTGGGGGAGGAGCCGGGATTTGTGATTGGTGATTCGGGATTGGAAAAAGCGGATTGGCTGCTACCTGACAATGCGCTGGAATCTGTTGCTTTCACGAATCACGAATCACGAATCACGAATCACGACGTCTTTTGGTACGAACTGACCCCGCGCGGCTTCCGTTGCCAGCGCACGCCGCTGGATGTGTCCGGCCCGCTGCGCGAACACCGCCAGCGCTCGCAGGCGGCATGGGTGTTCACCTCGGCCACGCTCACCGTCGATGGCGGCTTCGCGCATCTGGCCGCGCGGCTGGGGCTGGACGACCCGGACACGCTGGTGCAGCCCAGCCCGTTCGACTGGCAGCGGCAGGCGCTGTGCTACTTACCGCAGAACCTGCCCGACCCGGCATCGCGCGGCTTCGGTGCGGCGCTGATCGCCACCTTGCGCCCAGTGCTGGAAGCCTCGCAGGGCCGTGCCTTCCTGCTGTTCGCCTCGCACCGCGCGCTGCGCGAGGCGGCCGAGGCCCTGCGTGGTGGCCCGTGGCCGCTGTTCGTGCAGGGCGAAGCGCCGCGCGCCAGCCTGCTGCAACGCTTCCGCGACTCCGGCAACGGCGTGCTGCTTGGCTCGGCCAGCTTCCGCGAGGGCGTGGATGTGGCCGGCGATGCACTGAGCGTGGTGGTGATCGACAAACTGCCGTTCGCCGCGCCGGATGACCCGGTGTACGAAGCGCGCTTGGACGCCATTCGCCGCGATGGCGGCAACCCGTTCCGCGACGAGCAACTACCGCAGGCGGTAATTGCACTCAAACAAGGCGTAGGCCGGCTGATACGCAGCGAAACCGACCGTGGCGTGCTGGTGCTGTGCGACCCGCGCCTGCTCACCCGTGGCTACGGCCGCATGTTCCTCGACTCGCTGCCACCGTTCCGCCGTACCCGTGAATTGGCTGACGTGCACGCGTTTTTCGCCCCTCGGCTGATGCAGCGCGGCCAACTGCCCCTCTCCCTTTCGCACGCAGTGCGAAGGGGAGGGGTGGGGAGGGGTTCCCAGCTTTCGCGCCGTTCAAAAACACCCCTCCCCAACCCTGCGCCCCTTGGCCTGCGGCCAAAGGGAGGGGGCGATGCCCTTGCCCGGTCCTTGGATGTTTCCCGTTTCACCAAGGGTGAAGCCGCGATCGCAGTGCTACCCTTGCGTCCTGTTTTCCACCGTTTTACGCCCCGCCATGAAACTGCTCGCCCTCGAAAACGCCACCGAAGCCTTGTCCGTCGCCCTGTAGCTCGGCGCGCAGGTGCCGCACCGCTTCGAACTCGCGCCGCGCCGCCACGCGGAGCTGACCTTGCCGTGGGCCGATCAGCTGCTGGCGCAGGCCGGTCTCGCCCGCGCGCAACTGGGTGCCATCGCCCTCGGCCGCGGCCCCGGCGCGTTCACCGGCGTGCGCCTGGCGATCGCCATTGCGCAGGGCATTGCGCTGGCACTTGACCGCCCGCTGCTGCCGGTATCCACCCTGCAAACCCTGGCGATGCGCGCGCCGGCCGAGGCCACGCACGTATTGGCCTGCATCGACGCGCGCATGGGTGAGGTCTATGCCGCGCGCTGCGTGCGCGATGCCGATGGCGTGATGCAGGTGCAGGGCAGTGAGGTGGTGATTGCCCCCGATGCGCTGCAGCTGCCCGATGACGGCAGCGATTTGGCCGGCGTCGGCACCGGCTTTGCCGCCGCCGATGGCCTGCTCGTCACTGTCCTGCAACCGCGCCTCTTCTCGCTCGATGCGCGGGCGCTGCCGCATGCTGCGGACGTGCTGAAAATTGCGGTGCCTGCCTTCATACGCGGCGAGGGTATCGCCCCCGAGTTGGTGCAGCCGGCCTACCTGCGCGACAACGTGGCGCTGACGCTGGTGGAGCGGCGGGCGTTGCGCGCCTCGCGCTGATCCCGCTACCTCTGCCAGCTCCAGGGTCCGGACTCTCCCGGACAGGGGGGCGGCAATGCCCCATGCGGGTCAGCCCCGCCTACGCGGCATGCCGTAGTGGGCCGCCGCTATTCGCCGCCGGAATCCAGCATCGCGTTGAGTTGTCCGATCATCGTGCCGTCGTGGTGGATGCCCTGCGGTGTTTCCGGTCGGGGTGCCGCCGCGTCGGCCTTGCGCAATTCGGCGTGCAGCCCGCTGCTGGTGGTGTAGATGGGGGCCTCAACGTCGAAGCCCTGCGCGGGAATCGGCGTACCGAACAGGTGGCGGTGCAGCTGGATGGCGTCCAGCAGGGTCAGCGCCGGGCCGGGGTGCATGCCGTCGGCGTGGTACCACGCAAGGGCCGTCATTTCGCCGGAAAGTCGGCGCAGGGTCTCGGAAATCTCGACGTAGGCGATGCCGGCCTCCGTTTGGCCGCCGCGCCGTTCTTCTCGACCATCGCCGCCGAGGCGCGGGGATGGGGCTGGTAGCTGCCCAGCAGCACCACCCTGCGCGCCTGCCTCGTGGCCTGTTTGGGCCAGGGCCTGTATCGCCTGAGCCGGGATTGGCGGCAGGCCTCTTCCTTGGGCAGGCACATCAGGTCGCCGCCGCGTTCCTGCAGCACGAGCACCGTGGGCCTGTAGTCGGCCAGTGCTTGCTTCGCGCTGCCGTCGGCCACGCGCTCGGTCGGCGTCGCGCCCCTTTGCACGGTCATGCGGTATGCCTGTCATGCCCGTTGGCCTTGGCCATCCCGGCGGAGGTGGCGGGTAGGTTGCCTCCTTACGTCAGGCTGTTGCCGACGAACAAGATGCGTTGCGGTTGTGTTGGTTCGGGTTGCGAGCCAGGGCAGGGCGCTCGCGCAGAAGGCGGCAGCAACAGGAGCCAGCGGTGCGTGCGTGTTTCCTTGGGGGAAGGGGAGGGGTTCCGTTGTGACCGGCCTACCAGTCGATGGTTCCGCGGATCACCGTCTGCACCTGCCCGCCCGACCACACCTCGCCCTCCTCGTCGATGCGCAGTTCCAGCAGCGCGTGGTGGCCAACCTCGCGGCCCTGGCTGACGGTGTAGCGCTTGCCGCTGCCGGGCCGGGCGTTGCGCCCTCGTCCAGCCATGCGGCGAGCATGGCGTTGGCCGCGCCGGAGGCGGCGTCCTCGAAGCGGCGGCCGTTGCCTACGAAGGCACGTACCGCCAGGTCGTAAGGTTGGTTGCTGGTGCGGGCGTAGGCGAATACGCCCATCGCGCCGGTGGCTTCGGCCAGCGTTGCGATGGCGTCCGAGTCCGGGGCGAGCCGCCGTGCGCAGTGTGGCTTCGTCGGCGAGTTCCGCCAGCCACCAGCGGCGGCCGCCGTCCATCAGCACCGGCGGCAGTGCGCCCAGCGCCCAGCCGGCGATGGCCGGGCGCCGGCGGCCGTCATCGGCATCCGCGATTTCCGCCACCGAGGCGCGTGGGGTGCGGATGGCGATGCTGCGCACGCCGTCGCGCTCGTCCACGCGCACTGGCGGTCTTGCCCGGCGATGCCGTCTTGCACCAGCAGGCCAGCGACCGGCGTTGCCAGCCCGCATTCGAGCGCCGCGTGGGCGCTGCCGACGCTTGGGTGGCCGGCGAATGGCACTTCTTTCTGCGGCGCGAACATGCGGATGCGGTAGCTGCTGCCGGGTGCGGTGGGGGTGAAGACGAAGGTGGTTTCCGGCAGCCGGGTCCAACGGGCGATGGCCTGCATGGCGGCATCGTCCAAGCCATCGGCGTCGAGCACCACGGCCAGCGGGTTGCCGGTGCCGGGGCGTGGGGCGAAAACATCCAGTTGCAGGAAGCGGTGGGTGGTCATGGGGTTTTCCGTTGTGTGGGGGGGGTGGGAGATAAAGGCCCCTCTCCCTTCGGGAGAGGGGTTGGGGTGAGGGTAGGGGCGAAGCCCTCGCAATGTTCAACTGCACAAGGCTTCGCCCGAACCCTCATCCGCCCCTTCGGGGCGCCTCGCCTTCGCGCCCCCCGGCCCGGCGCGGAGCGCCGGGCGTTCAGGCATGAGCGAGCCTGTGGCTCGCAAGCATCATGCCTTCACCCCGAAGGGAGAAGGAGAAGCAGCATTACCAGTCGATATGCCCGTCAATCACCGGCTGCACTTCACCGCCAATCCAGATATGGCCGTCGCCATCCACCTGCACATGAACCTCACCATTGCGGCCACGCTCGCGGCCTTGGCTGGCGCGGTACTGCTGCCCCGGTGCGAGCCGGCCTTGTGCCAGCAAATGCGCGGCGACCAGCGCGTTGGCGCTGCCGGTTACTGGGTCTTCGTTGACGCCCACGCCGGGGGCGAAGGCGCGCACCACGTATTGGTAGCCGACATCCGGGCGCGCGGCGGGTGCGAATGCGGCGAGTTTGCCGTTGCCGGGCAGGGCGGCGATGGCGGCCAGTTCCGGTGCGTAGCGGCGCAGCGCGGTTTCGTCACTGGCTTCCAGCAACCACCAATCCGGGCCGTTGTTCCATAGCGCCGGTTGCGAAGCTGGGTGCGCCAGTGCGGCCAATCCGGGTGGGAGTTCTGGCGCGGCAACTTCACGCTGCACGGCCTGCGGGCTGCGCACGTGCAGCAGGCGGAAGCGGCCACCGCCTTGCACGCGCACCGGCAGCAAGCCGGCGGCGCATTGCTGTACCAACTGGCCGTCAACCGGCGTAGCCAGCCCCAATTCCACCGCTGTCCACGCTGCGCCGACGCTGGGGTGGCCGGCGAACGGCAGTTCCATCTTCGGGGTGAAGATGCGGATGCGGTAATCCGCGCCGTCGTCCGGCGGCAGGAAAAACACGGTTTCGGACAAATCCAGCCATGCGGCAATGGCCTGCATCGCGGCATCGTCCAAGCCTTCGGCATCGGGAATCACGGCCAGCGGGTTGCCGGTGCCGGGGCGGGCGGCGAAGACGTCCAGTTGCAGGAAGCGGCGTTGGCTCATGGCGGTGAAAGTGGCGGCGGGCCAGCATACCGGCATCGGTGGGGATGGACGCATTGCCCGTGCTTCTTGGTAGCCCCCGACCGTTGGTCGAGTGGGGGCTTCCTGCATGTTGATGGGGCAGTGCCGACCAACGGTCGGCGCTCGCCAACATCCACAACGGTTGCCCTTCGTTTGGTTAATTACATCTGCAAAATAATCATGAGGAACTTGGCCCTTCCTCGCACGAAGAACCATTAAAATCGGCGGTTCCGCCCGCCCGTCGGGTCTTTCTTCCCCAAGTGAACCCCCAAAGCCAATGTCCGCTTCCCCCATTGCCGATCGCTGGATCGTTCTGAAGTTCGGTGGCACCTCGGTGTCGCGTCGTCATCGTTGGAACACGATTGGGGAATTGGCAAAAAACGCGCGGACGAAACCGGCGGGCGGGTGTTGGTGGTGGTTTCGGCCTTGTCGGGCGTCACCAATGAATTGACCGCCATTGCCGATGGCGCAGCCGACAGCCAGCAGCGCGTAGCCGCGTTGGTCACCCGTCACAACGAGTTTCTTGCCGAATTGGAATTGGGCGAGAGCGTGCTGGCCGAACGCTTGGCCGCCTTGCAAGCGCTGCTGGACGACCCGCGCGCCGCCATGCGCCCGCTGGATTGGCAGGCCGAGGTGCTGGGCCAAGGCGAGCTGCTCTCGTCCACGCTCGGCGCGGCTTACCTTCGCGGCAACGGGCTGGATTTCGGCTGGATGGACGCGCGCGATTGGTTGAACGCCTTGCCGCCCGCGCCGAACCAGACCGAGTGGTCGCAGCGTTTGTCGGTGAACTGCCAATGGCAGGGGGACGCCGCGTTCAAGCAGCGTTTCTCGGCGCAGCCCACGCGCATGTTGCTCACCCAGGGTTTCATCTCGCGTCGTGGTGATGGCGGCGCCGCCATCTTGGGGCGCGGCGGCTCGGATACTTCTGCCGCGTATTTCGGCGCACTGCTCGGTGCCAGCCGCGTGGAAATCTGGACCGACGTGCCGGGCATGTTCAGCGCCAACCCGAAGGACGTGCCGGACGCGCGCCTGCTCACCCGGCTGGACTATTACGAAGCGCAGGAAATCGCCACCACCGGCGCGAAAGTGTTGCACCCGCGCTCGATCAAGCCGTGCCGCGATGCTGGCGTACCGATGGCGATTCTCGACACCGAGCGCCCGCACTTGCCGGGCACCAGCATCGACGGCAGCGCCGAGCCGGTGCCGGGGGTGAAGGCCATCAGTCGCCGCAACGGCATCGTGCTGGTGTCGATGGAAGGCATTGGCATGTGGCAGCAGGTCGGCTTCCTCGCCGACGTGTTTAACCTGTTCCGCAAGCACGGTTTGTCGGTGGATTTGATTGGCTCTGCCGAGACCAACGTCACCGTCTCGCTCGACCCGTCCGAAAATTTGGTCAGCACCGACGTGCTGGCCGCGCTGTCGGCGGATTTGTCGGAAATCTGCAAGGTAAAAGTGATTGTGCCGTGCGCGGCCATCACCCTCGTCGGGCGCGGTATGCGCTCGCTGCTGCACAAGCTCTCGGACGTGTGGGCCACGTTCGGCAAGGAGCGCGTGCACATGATTTCGCAGTCGTCCAACGATTTGAACTTGACCTTCGTGATTGACGAAGCCGATGCCGATGGCCTGCTGCCCATCCTGCACGATGAGCTCATCGAAAGCGGTGCGATGCCGGTGTATGAGGAGCAGGTGTTTGGCCCGCGTTGGCGCGAAATCGACGGCAGTATTCGCCCGCGCCCAACGCCGTGGTGGCGCGCACCGTCAGCAGCGCCAGCAGTTGTTGGAACTGGCCGCGCAAGGCACGCCGGCTTACGTCTATCACCTGCCCACCGTGCGCGAGCGTGCGCGCCAGCTGAAGGCGGTTGCCGCGCTCGACCGCCGCTATTACGCCATCAAGGCCAACCCGCATCCGGCCATTTTGCGTGCGCTGGTGGAGAGAGGGTTTGGGCTGGAATGCGTGTCGCTGGGCGAGGTGGAGCACGTATTCGCCACGCTGCCGGAACTGGAACCTGCGCGCGTGCTGTTCACGCCCAGCTTCGCGCCGATTGCCGAATACGAGGCTGCACTGGCGCGCGGCGTCACCGTCACCGTCGATAACGTGGAATTGCTGCGGCGCTGGCCGGAGGTGTTCCGTGGCCGCGCGCTGTGGCTGCGCGTCGACCTCGGCCACGGCGACGGCCACCACAAGAAAGGTCAACACTGGCGGCAAGGAGGCCAAGTTCGGCCTTTCGGCGCAGCGTGTTGATGAGTTTGTGGAGGCCGCGCGCGCGCTGGACGTGCGCGTTACCGGCGTGCGCGCGCACCTTGGCAGTGGTGTGGAAAACAGTAGCCACTGGCAGCAGATGGTGGATGAGTTGGCCGGCTTCGCGCGCCGCATTGGCAGCGTGGAAATTCTCGACATCGGCGGCGGCCTGCCGATTCCCTATAGCGACGATGACGAGCCGTTTGATTTGGAAGCGTGGGCCGCTGGGCTTGCCGCCATCAAGGCGGTGCGTCCGGCGTTCCAGCTGGCGGTGAACCGGGTCGCTTCCTCGTTGCCGAAGCCGGCGTGCTGCTGGCCCATGCCACGCAGGTGGTGGAAAAAGACGGCGTGCGCCGCATCGGTTTGGATGCGGGCATGAACGCGCTGATTCGCCCCGCGCTGTACGACGCGTGGCACGACATCGCCAACCTGTCGCGCT
>JAUCDH010000048.1:0-32264 GCA_034675465.1 Stenotrophomonas sp.
AACGAAGATCACCAGCACCCCAGCTTCGCCGTGATCGAGCCGGTGCGCAGCTTCGACAATGCCTCGCTCGAAGACTGGATCGCACGTCGCCTTGCGCCAGAGTGCGAGGTCTACAGTGATGGCCTGGCCTGCTTTCGCCGACTCGAAGACGCCGGGCACGCCCACACCACACTCGTCACCGGTGGCGGTCGCGCAGCGACAGAAGTGCCCGGCGCGCGATGGGTCAACGTCGTGCTGGGCAACCTCAAGCGCCGCGATAAGCGGCACCTACCACGCCATCAGACAAGCCAAGTACGCACGGCGCTATCTGGCCGAAGCGGCCTACCGCTTCAACCGCCGGTTCCACTTGCGCCAAATGCTGCCGCGACTTGCAACGGCAATGATGCGCTGCATCCCTTTCCGGAGCCACGGTTGCGTGCTGCGAGCAACTTTCATGGCTGAGGGTCGGGGCTAATCAGGTGCGGTGATGGGTAAGCAGAACGCGGCGGCCATCGGCGCTGACCAACCACGCACTACCGGTGAAATGGCCAGCCAATCGCGCGCGCGTGAACGGGTCCTCGCCCGGCTCGTCCAGCAGCGCCACGTATTCTGCGGCCAATGCCGCATGTTCCGGCACGCACCGTGCGTAGTCATGCAGCGCGCGGCGCAGCTCCCCGTCGTTCTCGTGCATGACTCCAGACACATCCCGCCGCTTCGATCCAAGGTTCATTATCGTCGTCCATGCTGCACCTGCGCTTGTCGGTTTGCGTCGCCTTTGGCAAGGTACGGCGTTGCCGTTGGTTCAGCTTGCGGCACGAAGCACATGCAAGGCGGCCGCATGCCGCCGTACCGAATCACAGCTTGGGAAACAGCGAATGCTCAAAACTCTGTTGAGGGTCAAGCCGGTCGAACCGGCCCCGCACGTGGACGCCGGCGAACCGGTGGAAGGCAGCCTGCAAGGCGAAACCACGCTCAAGCGCACCCTCACCGCACGGCACTTGGTATTGCTGGGCATGGGCGCGGTGATCGGCGCCGGCATCTTCGTCATCACCGGGCAGGCGGCAGCCAACCACGCCGGCCCGGCGATCATGCTGTCCTTCGTGCTGGCCGGTCTGGCCTGTGCGTTCGCCGGCCTGTGCTACGCCGAGTTCGCGGCGATGATGCCGGTGTCCGGCAGCGCCTATTCGTACTCCTACGCCACCCTCGGCGAGGGCATGGCGTGGTTCATCGGCTGGTGCCTGGTGCTGGAATACCTGTTCGCCTCCTCGTCGGTGGCGGTGGGCTGGTCGGCCTACCTGCTCAGCTTCCTCACCAGCACCTTGCACCTGCCCTTCCCCGAGGCGCTGACCGCCGCGCCGATGGCGTGGGAAAACGGCCAGTTCATCGCCTCCGGCAAGCTGTTCAACCTGCCGGCGGTGCTTATATCGCGGTGGTGTCCGGGCTGCTGTACGTCGGCGTCACCCAGTCCACCTTCGTCAACGCGATCATCGTCGCGATCAAGGTGGCGGTGATCTGCCTGTTTGTCGGTTTCGGCGCGATGTACGTCACCCCGGAAAACTGGACGCCCTTCATCCCCGACAACACCACCGGCGTGTTCGGCGAATTCGGCTGGGCGGCGTGTTCCGCGCGGCCTCGATCGTGTTCTTCGCCTACATCGGCTTCGACGCGGTTTCCACCGCCGCCGGCGAAACCAAGGACCCGCAGCGCAACATGCCGATCGGCCTGCTCGGCTCGCTGGCGGTGTGCACCATCATCTACATCGTGGTCTGCGCGGTGATGGACCGGGCTGATGCACTACACCAAGCTGGGCACCGACAAGCCGGTGGCCACGGCGCTGGAAGCCTATGCCAACCTCGCATGGCTGAAAACCTGGGTCGAAATCGGCGCCATATCGCCGGCCTGTCCTCGGTGGTGCTGGTGATGATGATGGGCCAGACCCGCATCGCCTACACCATTTCCCGCGACGGCCTGCTGCCGCAGGTGTTCGGCAAGGTGCATGCGAAGTACCGCACGCCGCACTGGAGCACGGTGATCGTCGGCGCGGTCGCCGCCGCGCTGGCCGGCCTGGTGCCGCTGAACGTGCTGGGCGAACTGGTGGCGATGGGCACGCTGCTGGCCTTCGCCACGGTCTGCATCGGCGTGCTGATCCGCGCCGCACCCGTCCCGAGATGCCGCGCGCCTTCCGCGTGCCGGCGGTGTGGCTCGTCGCGCCGCTGGGCGCGCTGATCTGCCGGGCCTGTTCGCGATGGCCTTCGCCGCCCACTGGCTGGTGTTCGTGCTGTGGAACGTACTGGGCGTGGCTATCTACCTGGGCTACGGGCGTTATGCGCTACAGCAAGCTGAACCGGAACGCCTGATCCTTTCCGGCCGGCCCCTGGCGCCGGCCGTTCCTGCACGCACGACGAGCGAAGACGCACCATGTTCAAGCAACTGTGGGCCACCAAACATCCGCACGCCGCCCATGAGGAGGCCAACGGCCTGAGCCTGCGCCGCACCCTGGGCCCGTGGGGCCTGACCGCGCTGGGCATCGGCGCGGTGATCGGCGGCGGCATCTTCGTCATCACCGGCCAGGCCGCGGCCGACCACGCCGGCCCGGCGATCATGCTGTCCTTCGACCTGGCGGCGGTGTGCTGCGCGTTCTGCGCCATGGCCTACGCCGAGTTCGCGGCGATGGTGCCGGTCTCCGGCAGCGCCTATACCTACACCTACGCCACCTTCGGCGAACTGTCGGCCTGGTTCATCGGCTGGATGCTGGTGCTCGAATACGGCGTCTCCGCCTCGGCGGTGGCGGTGAGCTGGACCGGCTACTTCCTCAGCCTGCTCAGCCATTTCGACATCCACCTGCCAGCGGCGCTGGTCAACGCGCCGCTGGATGAGAAGCTGCGCCCCACCGGCGCCATCGCCAACCTGCCCGCGGCCGGGCTGGTGCTGCTGCTGACCTGGCTTTGTTATGTGGGCATCCGCAAAGCCTCGGCGATGAACATGGCGATGGTCATCCTCAAGACCGGGCTGATCGTGCTGGTGATCGCCGCCGGTTGGAAGTACGTGGATCCGGGCCATTGGACGCCCTTCATCCCGGCCAACGAAGGCCCGGGCAAGTACGGCTTCGACGGCGTGCTGCGCGGCGCGGCGATGGTGTTCTTCGCCTACTATCGGCTTCGAGGCGGTGTCGGTGGCGGCGCAGGAGTCGCACAGGCCGCAGCGCGACATGCCGATCGGCATGCTGCTGTCGCTGGTGGTGTGCACCGTGCTGTACATCGCGATGGCCGCGATCATGACCGGGCTGGTGCCCTACACCCAGCTGGGTACCGCCGAGCCGGTGGTCACCGCGGTGGCCGCGCACCCGCAGCTGGGCTGGCTGCGCGTGATCGTCGAGGTTGGCGCGTTGATTGGCCTGTCCTCTCGGTGGTGCTGGTGATGATCATCGGCCAGCCGCGCATCTTCATGATCATGGGCCGCGACGGCCTGCTGCCGCCGGTATTCACCCGCATCCATCCCAAACATCGCACCCCGCACATCAACACCGTCATCACCGGCATCGGCATCGCCCTGTTGGCGGCGCTGTTCCCGTTGGACATCCTTGGCGAGCTGACCTCGATGGGCACCCTGATCGCCTTCGCCGCGGTCTGCGCCGGCGTGTTGGTGCTGCGTCGCACCCAGCCTGACCTGCCGCGCCCGTTCCGCATCCCCGCAGCATGGCTGATCTGCAGCCTCGGCGTGCTCAGCTGCATCGCGCTGCTCACTGCGATGACCGCGCACAACTGGATGCTGATGGGGCTGTGGACGCTGACCGGCTTCATCATCTATTTCGCCTACGGCCATCGCCACAGCAAGCTGCGGCGGCAACAAGGCCAATGAGGGGACCGGTGGGTGCCGGCCGTTGGCCAGCATCGCTACACGCCGGTTGCACGCACCTCGTAGAATTGCGGGCATGAACACCCCTTCCCGCCCCCTATGACACGCAGCGCCTGAGCGAACTGGCCCAGCTGCTGATCGACAACATCCGCGAACTGGCCCAGTCCGGTTGGACGCCGGCCACCAGCAGCAACTTCTCGCACCGGCTGGACGACCGGCATGCGGCGATCACCGTGTCCGGCAAGGACAAGGGGCGGTTGATCGAGAGCGACATCATGGTCGTGGATTTCGACGGCCAGGCGGTCGGCAGGCCGTTGCGGCCCTCCGCCGAAACCCTGCTGCACACCCAGCTCTACGCCCGCTTCCCTGAAGTGGGCTGCGTGCTGCACACCCACTCGCCGGTGCAAACCATCGCCTCGCGCCTGTATGGCGAACAAGGCCATATCCGGCTGGAAGGCTACGAGCTGCTCAAGGCATTGCACGGCAATTCCACCCACGAAACCGCCGTCGATCTGAAGGTATTCCCGAACACGCAGGACATGGACGTGCTGGCCACGCAGGTGGAGGCCGAGCTGGACAAGGGCCCGATGTGGGGCTACCTGATCGACGGCCACGGCCTGTATGCCTGGGGCCGCGACATGGCCGAAGCGCGTCGCCACCTGGAGGCATTCGAGTTCCTGCTGCATTGCGAATTGGAACTGCGCCGGCTGCGCGCGGCCGGCTGACCGGCCCGCAGAAGCGCACCCTGGTGCGCGAGAGGTTTTCCCGGCAACGTCCCATCGCGCACCAACGTGCGCTCCTACAGGCATGGCCTGCGCCTGCTACCCTTTCTGCCCCCACACGCCCAAGCCACCGCCATGAGCCGACTGCGCATCTTCAATGACACCGATCCGGCCACGCCGCTGCTGGACAGCCGCGACGGCACGGTCATCGCCGCCGAATTCCAAAAAATCGGCGTCACCTTTGAACGCTGGCAAGCACAACACGAAGTTGCCCCCGGCGCGAGTCAGGAAGAGGTGTTCGCTGCTTATCGCAAAGACATCGACCGCCTCGTCACCGCCAACGGCTTCAAGAGCGTGGACGTGGCCTCGGTCGCGCCAGACAACCCCAACCGCGCCGAGATCCGCAAGAAATTCCTCGACGAGCATTACCACAAGGAGGACGAGGTGCGTTTCTTCGTCGCCGGCTCGGGCCTGTTCACCCTGCACGTGGGCGACAAGGTCTATGAGGTGGAATGCATGAAGGACGACCTGATCGCGGTACCGGACGCCACCCCCCACTGGTTCGACATGGGCGAAGAACCCAGCTTCGTCGCCATCCGCTTCTTCACCGAACCGGACGGCTGGGTCGGCCATTTCACCGGCACCGACATCGCGCAGCAGTTCCCGCGCTACGAGCCCACCGCTGCGTGATGCTTGATGCTTAAAGCCCCTCTCCCTTCGGGGTGAGAGGGGCAGATTGCGAACCACCGGTTCGCTGCCCCACGAACGCCCTTGCGCCAGCGCAAGGGCCGGAGCGCGAAGCGGGGGTTGGGGTGAGGGTACGGCGCTCGTGTGTTGTTCCCACTCCGCCTGCCTCCCCCCACTCCGCCGTACCCCCTTCCGCCCTTCGGGCACCCTCCCCCGCAGGGGGAAGGAACTGGAATCCCAGCATGACCATCCGCGCCATCCTCACCGACATCGAAGGCACCACCTCCAGCATCTCCTTCGTCAAGGAGGTGCTGTTCCCCTACGCCCGCGCCGCCCTGCCCGGCTTCGTGCACACGCACGGACAGGAACCGGAGGTGCGGCGCTGGCTCGACATGGTCGCCACCGAAGTCGCCGCCAGTGCCTGCCAGGACGAGATCATCGTCGAAACCCTGCAAGGCTGGATCGAGCAGGATCGCAAGCACACCGCGCTCAAGGCGCTGCAGGGCATGATCTGGAACGCCGGCTACCGCAGCGGCGACTACACCGCACACCTGTACCCGGAAGTGGCTGGCGTGCTGCGCGGCTGGCATGCCACCGGCCTGCCGCTGTACGTGTATTCCTCCGGTTCGGTGCCGGCGCAGCGGCTGTTCTTCGGCTTCAGCGACGCGGGCGACCTGAACAGCCTGTTCTCCGGCAACTTCGACACCGAGATCGGCGGCAAGCGCGAAGCGGCCAGCTACACCCACATCGCCGAGACCATCGGCATCGCCCCGGCCGACATCCTGTTCCTTTCCGACGTGGTGGAAGAGCTGGACGCCGCCCGCGACGCCGGCCTGCAGACCATCCTGCTAGACCGCATCAGCGACTACCCAACACCGCGCACCGGCGAAGCGACGCACGGCCACGCGCGCGTGGAAAATTTCGCGCAGATAGCGCTTTAGCTCCAGAAATCTTGCAGTTCAGAGGGCGTCGAGGTCACCCAGCGCGCGAATCAACCGCCGCGCCCGCTTGTCGGGCTTGTGCTCCGGCGGCAGGTAGCCATCGCGGGCAACGGCACGTTGCAGGCGCTGCTCCTCGCGCGCCTTGCGCGAAGCCTCGGTTTCCTCGTACAGCGCCTGCGCCACCGGCGCCGGGCCGCGGGTATCGCTCAGGCCGCGCACGCCGATCTCGAATACTTCATCGCCACGCTGCACCCGCAACGCATCACCCACGCGAACGCTGCGCGAGGACTTGGGCCGCTGCCCAGCCACTTCAACTTTGCCAGTCTCCACCGCCTGCTTCGCCAGGCTGCGGGTTTTGAAGAAGCGTGCGGCCCACAGCCAAACATCGAGGCGAATTGCGCGGGCCGTGGGTGTTTCGGGAAGCATCTGATTTTGCACCATCGTGAGTAGGCAAAGGTATTGCCAAGCACCAGCACCTGTCCACGCCGAATGCTAGTGTGCCTGTACCCCTCACATAGATGCGCCCATGTCGCCCCAACCCCCGCAAGCACGCTCGCTGACCGAAGGCCCGATCGGCCGCAGCCTGCTGCTGTTCGCCCTGCCCATCCTCGGCGGCAACATCGCGCAATCGCTGAACGGCTCGGTCAACGCGATCTGGGTCGGCAAGTTCCTCGGCGAGGCGGCGCTGACCGCCACGGCCAACGCCAACAACATCATGTTCTTCCTGATCGGCTCGGTGTTCGGCATCGGCATGGCCGCCACCATCCTGATCGGCCAGGCCATCGGCGCGCGCGACCTGCCGCAGGCGCGACGGGTAATGGGCACCAGCGCCACCTTCTTCATCGGCCTGTCGGTGGTGATCGCGGTGCTGGGCTGGTTCCTGTCGCACCGGCTGCTGCTGGCGATGGGCACGCCGGCCGAATCGCTGGCGATGGCCGACGCCTACCTGCGGGTGATCTTCCTGGCGATGCCGCTGCTGTACGCCTTCGCCTTCCTTACCGCGGCGCTGCGCGGCGCCGGCGACTCGCGCACGCCGTTCCGCTTCCTGCTGCTGTCGGTGCTGCTGGACATCGGCATCAACCCGCTGCTGATCTTCGGCCTCGGCCCGTTCCCGGAACTGGGCGTGGCCGGTGCGGCATGGGCCACGTTCTGCGCGCAGGCGTTGTCATTGGCGGCGTTGCTGCTGTACCTGCGCAACAAGCGGCACATGCTGTGGCTGGGGCGCAAGGATGCGGCGCTGCTGAAGATCGATGCGGCCATCCTCAAGGCCCTGGTGGTCAAGGGCGTGCCGATGGGGCTGCAGATGGTGCTGATCTCGCTGGCGATGATCATGATGATCAGCATGGTCAACAGCTATGGCGTGGATACCGCCTCGGCCTACGGTGCGGCCTTGCAGTTGTGGACCTACGTGCAGATGCCGGCGATGGCGATAGGTGCGGCGTGCTCGTCGATGGCGGCGCAGAACGTGGGCGCCGGCCTGTGGAACCGGGTGGATGCCACCGCGCGCACCGGCGTGCTGTTCAACTTCCTGCTGACCGGCGCGCTGATCGCGCCGATCATCCTGTTCGACCGCAGCACGCTGGCGCTGTTCCTGCCGGCGGCCAGCCCGGCGCTGGAGATCGGCCGCCACCTCAACCACATCGCGGTGTGGTCGTTCCTGTTCTTCGGGGTGAACTTCGTGGTCGCCGGCGTGGTGCGCTCCACCGGCGCGGTGCTGGCGCCGCTGCTGGTGCTGGCGGTGGCGATGTGGGGCATCCGCGTGCCGTTCGCGCTGTGGATGCAGCCGCTGATGGGTGCCGACGCAATCTGGTGGAGCTTCCCGATCAGTGCGTTCTGTTCGATGCTGCTGATCATGGCCTATTACCGCTGGGGCAACTGGCGCAAGGCGAAGATGATGGCCGCGCCCAACCACGCCGGGGAGCTGGCGACGCCGGCCGAGGTGCCTGCCCTGCCGCCGTCGCCGGTGGCCGACCCGGATGCCGAAACCGGCGAATCGACGCGGGAAACCATCGCACCGTGATGCCCGGTCCGTAATGCTTCGAGCCCCTCTCCCCACGGGAGAGGGGTTGGGGAGAGGGTCGGGGCGAAGCCCCATGATGTCCAGTTTCACGAGGCTTCGCCCATACCCTCATCCGCCCCTTCGGGGCACCTGCATTCGGCACATCCCTGTGCCTCACCCTTCGGGCGGCTTCGCCGTGCGGCACGGCAATCCTGCCGAGCCGTCTCCCGAAGGGAGAAGGGCGAAGCCCGCAAGGGCTCAATAGCTCGCGTCGAAGGCGAAGATCGGCTTGCGGTTCTGCCATGCACCGCCGGTGAAATCCGGGAACGCCAGGGTCTGGAAGCCATTGGCGATGGACTGTTCGGACAGCGGCGTGATCGCACTCCAGGTCACCGCGTCGAAGATGTCGATCGGCATCGGCGCCCGCGCCTTCAGCGCCTCGACAAAGGCGTGGATGACGAACCAATCCATGCCACCGTGTCCTGCCCCGGCGGCGGTGTCGGCGTGCTGCTTCCACAGCGGGTGCTCGTACTGGTCCTGGTAGGTCTTGAAGTCCTCCCACTGGTGCGGCGGGCTGCGGCCCTCGATGTGGATGCCATTGTTCACGTCCATCCACAGGCCCTTGCTGCCCTGCACCCGGAAGCCCAGCGAATACGGCCGCGGCAGCGAAGTGTCGTGCTGCAGCAGGATGGTCTCGCCGTTGGCGCAGGCCAGCGTGGTGGTGACGATGTCGCCGAGCTTGAACTGCACCTGCGTGCTCGGGTGGGTGCTGCCGCCGCTCTTGGCCACAGTGTATTCGTGCAGGCCGCGCGCCTTGCTGGCGAAGGCGTTGATGTGGGTGAAGCGGTTGCCGCGGTTGATGCCGGTGTACATCGCGCACGGGCCGATGCCGTGGCTGGGGTACAACTCGCCGTTGCGCTTGACCGAATGCTCGGTGCGCCAGCGCGCTTCACTCCAGCCCTTCGGCCCGAACTCGACGCCGCTGTCATAGGGGTGGTCGGGGTTGCCGTCGTTGAACTTCACCCCGCGCAGGTCGTGCTGGTAACCGCCCTGCAGGTGCACCAACTCGCCGAACAGCCCTTCACGCACCATCTGCAGGGCCGCCATCACGTCGCGGCGGTAGCACACGTTCTCCAGCAGCATGTACGGGGTGCCGGTGGACAGCTGGGTGTTCAGCACGTCCCAGTGGTCCTGCAGGGTGATGCCGGCCACCACCTCGCAGCCCACCGCGATGCCGGCCTGCATCGCCGCAATCGCCATCGGCGCATGCAGCTCCCACGGCGTGGCGATGATGACGCCATCGACGCCGCGCTGTTCCAGCAGCCGCTTCCATGCGTTTTCGTCGCGATCACCGCCATAGGCCTTCGGCGCCGGCTTGCCAGCCTTGGCCGCCATTTCCATCGCCCGGCCGAGCATGATCGGCTCGTTGTCGCACAGCGCCACCACCTCCACGTCGTCACGGCGCAACAATTCCTTGAGCAGCACCTGGCCGCGCATGCCGGTGCCGATCATGCCCAACCGCACCTTGCGGCCCCGCGCCCATGCGGGGGTGGAGGGCAACAGGCTGGTGGCGGCCAGCGCGGCGCTGGCGACGATGAATTCCCTGCGTTTCATGCAAAGCACCTCTTGATGGACTGCGCCAGCCGGAACCATCGCCTGTGGCGGGACGTCCAGCCTGATGGCAATGAGTGGAGACAGGAGGTGCAGCAGCAACCGCCCCTGCACACCGAGAACAAGTGCGGCGACTCTAGACCGACGGCTCGAGCCGTGTCAATTAAATGAAAGACAAGAAAAAGAAATTTCCCGCGAAAAGAAAGTTTTCACCACATTAAACTTTCCATTCCCCCACCCGAACAGCCTTGCCCACACCCCTTTTGTCAGTCAAACAATCGCAATCCGCGTAAACAGCACTGGACGAGCCCAACACCCCCACCAACCTCGAAAACCGCCGCAGCCATCGATGACACCACCCACATTCTTTCCATTTTCTTTCGATATTTGACTTTTCGAAAGAAAATGCCGTACCGTGCGCCCGCCCAACAGGAACCCAGAATGGACGTCATCCCGCTTTCCGATCCATCCGCCTGGCAGCGCCTTGGCGGTGCCGACACCGCCGCCGAAATCGCCCAGCAGCCGGCATTGTGGGAAACCCTCGCCGACACGCTGGCCAACGATGCGCAGCGCGTGCAGGCCTTCTTGGGCCGTTGCCTGTCCGACCCTTACCAGCGCGTGCTGTTCACCGGTGCCGGCAGTTCCGGCTTCATTGCCGAGATGGTCGCCGACCACGTCAACGCGCAATGGCCGGCCGAGGTGCGCGCGGTACACACCACCAGCCTGCTGACCCACCCGGCGCTGTACCTGCAACGCGAGCGCCCGACCCTGCTGGTGTCGTTCGGCCGCAGCGGTTCCAGCCCGGAAAGCGTGGCTGCGGTCGAGCGCGTGCGCGCCGACGTGGAAGACGCCCGCTTCCTCGACATCACCTGCAACGCCGACGGCGAACTCGCCCGCCGCGGCGCCGGCCGCGACGACACCTGCACCCTACTGATGCCACCGGCCAGTTGCGACCGCGCCTTCGCGATGACCAGCAGCCTGAGCTGCATGCTGCTGTCGGCATTGAGTGTGTTCGAACGCGCGCCGCAGGAGCAGCGCGGCACTCACCTGCATCAAACGGCCGCGTTGGCACAGCAAGCCCTGGCACGCTGGGAAACGCCGGTGGCGGCCTTGGCGCAGCAGCCGTTCGACCGGGTGATCTACCTGGCCAGCGGTCCGCTGGAAGCGCTGGCGCGCGAAGCCGCACTGAAGGTACTGGAACTCACCGCCGGCCGCGTGCTGGCAATGGCGAACACGCCGCTGGGCTTCCGCCACGGCCCCAAGTCCACGCTCAACGGCAACACGCTGGTGGTGATGCTGCGCAGCGCACAACCGCTGGCACGACGCTACGAGCAGGACCTGCTCGACGAACTGCGCGGCGATGGCGTCGCCGGCCAGGTGCTGTCGGTGGGGCCGCAATCGGACATCGGCAACAATGACGACTTCACCTTGAACGTGCCGCCGCTGGCCGATGCGTGGCTGGCCCCGGCATGGCTGACCTTCGCGCAACTGTTCGCACTGCACCGCTCGGCGGCGCTGGGGCTGACGCCGGACAACCCGTTCCCGGACGGCACCGTCAACCGCGTGGTCAAGGGCGTCACCATCCACCATGACTGACACCCGCGCCTGCCACGGCATCGACATCGGCGGCACCAAAATCGAACTGGTGACGTTCGATGCGGCCATGCAACCGGGCTGGCGCAGGCGCATCGCCACGCCGCAGGGCGGTTACGACGCGTTCCTGCACGCGGTAGCGGCGCTGGTGGCCGAGGCCGATGCGGCGCTGGGCCGGCCCAGCGAGGCCATCGGCATCGCCCTGCCCGGCGTGCGCGACCGCCGCAGCGGCCGCCAGCTCAGCGCCAACGTGCCGGCACTGACCGGCCAGTGCGTGGCGCGGGACCTGCAGGCGCAGTTGCAACGGCCGCTGAAGTTCGGCAACGACCTGCAATGCTTCGCGCTGTCCGAGGCGCACGGCGGCGCCGCCGACGGCTACCCGAGCATGTTCGGCGCCATCCTCGGTACCGGTGCCGGCGGTGGCTACTGCGTGCACGGCCGGCTGATTGCCGGTTTCAACGGACTGGCCGGCGAATGGGGCCACTGGAGCGTGCCGGCCAACCTGCTGCAACGCCACGGCCTGCCGCTGCTCGACTGCGGCTGCGGCCTGCGCGGCTGCGTGGAGCGCTATGTCTCCGGCAGCGGCGTGGCGATGATCGAACGCCACCTCGGCGGCAATGCCGGCAACGCCAGCGAGGTGATCGCACTGGCCGAGGCCGGCGACGCGCGCGCGCGGCAGGCGCTGGACATCCATCGCGACCTGCTCGCCCACAGCTTCGCCGCGCTGATATTGGCGCTGGACCCGCACGTGATCGTGCTCGGCGGCGGCCTGTCGCAATACGCGCCCTTGTACGAACAGTTGCCGGCGGCCATCGCCACCCACCTCTTCGCTGGTGTGCAGGTGCCGCCGATCGTGCCACCCCGCTTCGGCGATGCCGGCGGCGCGCGCGGCGCCGCCCTGCTCGCCTGCCAACCCGCCTTTTCCTGATATCGGGAGTTCGCCCATGTCCCCACTGCAGTCCCTGCTTGCCGAACATCGTGCCGGCCACAACGTCGGCCTCTACAGCGTCTGCTGCAGCAACGAGCAGGTGTTGCGTGCGGCAATGCACGTAGCCTTGCGCCACGGCACCGTGCTGCTGGTCGAAGCCACTTCCAATCAAGTCGATCAGTTCGGCGGCTACACCGGCATGACTCCGCCGCAGTACCGCGACTACGTGCAGGCGCTGGCTGACGAAGAAGGCTTCCCGCACGAACGGCTGATCCTCGGCGGTGACTACCTCGGCCCAAATGCGTGGCAGAAGCAGCCGGCCGCCGAAGCAATGGCGCATGCACGGGTGCTGATTGACGCCTACGTTGCCGCCGGCTTCCACAAGATTCATCTGGATTGCAGCATGTCCTGCGCCGATGACCCGGTGCCACTGCCCGACGCCATCGTCGCCGCGCGCTCTGCGGAATTGGCGCTGATTGCAGAACGCACCGCCGCCGAAAACAAGCTTCCGCCGCCGGTCAGTATGTGATCGGTACCGAAGTGCCGATTCCCGGCGGTGAAGCCTCGTTGGCAGGCGGCTTGCAAGTCACCACGCCCGCTGCTGCCGCGCAGACGCTGGAAATCCACCAACAAGCCTTCGACACGCCGCAGTTGCGCGAGGCCTGGCAGCGGGTGATCGCGATGGTGGTGCAACCGGGCGTGGATTTCGACCACAGCAGCGTGCACGACTACGATCCGGCCGCCGCCGCCGAGCTGGCCGATTTCCTCGAGAAGCAGCCGCGCATCGTGTTCGAAGCGCATTCCACCGACTACCAGCGCGAGAGCGGCCTGCATGCACTGGTGCGCGACCACTTCGCCATCCTCAAGGTCGGCCCGGCCGCAACCTTCGCCTACCGCGAAGCCTTGTTCGCGTTGGCCGCCATCGAAGCCGAACTGCTGCCGCCGCAACACTGTTCGCGCCTGCCACAGGCATTGGAAGAGGTGATGCTGGCGCAGCCCAAACACTGGCAGGCGCACTACCACGGCGATGCGGCCACGCTGCGGCAACTGCGCGCTTTTGCCTTCAGCGACCGCTGCCGCTACTACTGGGGCGAACCGGCACTGCTGGCGGCGGTGGATACACTATTCGCCAATCTGGAAAAACACGCGCCACCGCTGGTGCTGCTAAGCCAGTACCTGCCCGAGCAGTTCCGCGCGGTGCGCGAAGGCACGCTGGCAAACACGCCAGGAGCGCTGGTGCGGCACCGCATCGGCCTGTGCCTGGCCGAATACGCGCGCGCCTGTGCGGCCAACGCCGCCGGCCCGCGCGAACACGGCGATGATCCGGCGCGCCACTGACCAAGAGAACACGCGATGACCCTGCGCAACACCCGCTCCCGCCGCCAACAGATACTGCAACAGCTGATCGAACGCGGTTCGGTGCAGGTTGCTGAATTAGTCGGGCAATACGGCGTGTCGGCGGTAACCATCCGCACCGACCTTGGCCACTTTGAAGCGCAAGGGCTGGCCACCCGCACCCACGGCGGCGCGACGCTGGTGCGCACACCACCGCGCGAACAGGACATCCACGAGAAAGACACGCTGAACCTGCCGCTGAAGGAGTCCATCGGCATCCGCGCCGCGCAGCTGGTGCAGCCCGGCGACAACATCATCATCGACTCCGGCTCGACCACGATGACGCTGGCCCGCCACCTGCGCGGCCATCGCGACGTGGCGGTAATGACCAACGGCCTGAACATCGCCTGGGAACTGGCCAATGCGCCGGGTGTCAAGGTGTTGCTCACCGGCGGCCAACTGCGCAAGCAATCGCTGTCACTACAAGGCAGCCAAGCCGAGGCCAGCCTGACCTCCTACAGCTTCGACACGCTATTCCTCGGCGTGGACGGGCTGGACCTGCAATTCGGCCTGACCACCCACGACGAGGGCGAGGCACGGTTGAACCATCGCATGGTCGAACGCGCGCGCCGCATCGTGGTGCTGACCGACGCCTCCAAGTTCGGCCGCGTCAGCCTGCACCGCATTGCCCACCTAGAGCAGATCCACGCCATCATCACCGACGCCGGCATCGACGAGGCCACCCGCGACGGCCTGCAACAGCGCGGCATCGAAGTCATCGTCGCCGAGGCAGCCGCGTAACCCCACGCAGATGCGGGGGCTTGCCCCCGCATGCAGCATTAACGGGAACGCCCCGCACCGGGCCCAGGGATGCAAGCACAAGCCAGATACCTACCGACTCTCCGCCACCCGAGCAATAACCGGGCACGATGCTCGCCGCTGCAACAGCGCGTAATACAGCAACGGAATCACCACCAGCGTCAGCACGGTGGAAACTGAGGATGCCAAAGATCAGCGCAATCGCCAGCCCGTTGAAGATCGGGTCGTCGAGGATGAAGAACGCGCCGGCCATCGCCGCAACCGCCGTCAACGCAATCGGCTGCGCGCGCACTGCGCAGGCTTCGATCACCGCCTGCTCCAGCGTGCGCCCACGCTCAAGCAAGTGGTTGATGAAATCCACCAACAAGATTGAATTGCGCACGATGATGCCGGCCAGCGCAATCATGCCGATCATGCTGGTGGCGGTGAACTGCGCACCCAACAAGGCATGGCCGGGCATCACGCCAATCACGGTCAGCGGGATCGGCGCCATGATTACCAGTGGCACCACGTAGTTGCGGAAATACGCCACCACCAGCAGGTAGATCAGCACCATGCCGACGGCATAGGCGATGCCCATGTCACGAAAGGTTTCATAGGTGATCTGCCATTCGCCGTCCCACTTGATACCAAAGCTTGCGGTATCCGGCGGCTGGCGCACGAAGAACTGCGACAGCCGCTGGCCGTCAATGGCCTCATCGGCCGCCTGCCCGACCAAATCGAACATGCCGTACAGCGGGCTGTCCGCGTTACCGCTTTCATCGCCCATCACATAGACCACCGGCAGCAAATCCTTGTGATGGATTGCGCCATCCCATTGCGTGGGCCGCACCGTTACCAACTCCAGCCACCGGCAGCAACTGGCCGTTGCCGCCCGCACGCGCAGCGCCAACACACCGGCCATCGTGGCTTGTTCGCTGGCTGGCAACCGCAAACGAATGGGCGCGGATATTTGGAGCTGCCGTCGATGACGTGGCTGGCATCCATGTGCGGACAAGCCCCCCGGCAATCATTTGCACGATATCAGCCTGCGACACGCCCAGCCGCGCCGCGCGCGCGCGGTCGATGGCCAGCACCTCGCGTAGGGGCGTTCGTCTTCGACGCTGCTGTCCCCACATCGACAATGCCGTCGCTGGCGAGGAGACGCTGTTCCAGCGCACGGCCAATACGGCGCAAGCGTGCGTAATCCGGGCCGTGCGCCCTCGGCGACGATGGGCGACAACACCGGCGGCCCCGGCGGCACTTCCGCCGCCTTGACGGACGCGCCATGACGGCGGCCAATCTGGGCCATCTGTGGGCGCGGCGCCACCGCGATGTCATAGCTCTTGCGCTTGCGTTGGTGGCGGCCGACCAGGTTGACCTGCAGATCGCCGACGTTGGCGCCTGCGCGCGGGTCGTACTGGCGCGCCAGCCCGTTGAGATTGATCGGCGCGGCGGTGCCGGCGGGTAGCCCTGGTAATGCAGTACTTCCGGCGTGCGGTCGAGCGCGCCGGCCAGCTCGACGAGCGACGCGTTGGTGTCCTCCATGTGCGGCCTTCGGGCATATCCACGACCAATTGCAGCTCGGATTTGTTGTAGGCCAGGGGCAGCATCTTCAGCACCACCAGCTTGAACACCGCCAGGCTCGCGGCCAGCGCCACCAAGGCTGCCATCGCGACGAACAGCAAGCGACGGCGGCGTGCACCACCGTCGGCAGCAAGGAAGGGAGTCATCACACGCTCGAAAACGCGGCTCAAGCGTGCCGCCATGCTGCCCTCGACATGGTCGTGTGCGTTGGCGGCCTGCTCACCGGCATGGCGACGCAGCAACTTCAACGACAGCCACGGCGTTACCACCAAGGCAATCATCAGCGACAGCAGCATGCCTACCGACGCATTGACCGGAATCGGCCGCATGTACGGCCCCATCAAGCCACTGACGAAGGCCATTGGCATCAGTGCGGCAATCACGGTGAAGGTAGCCAGAATCGTCGGCCCGCCCACTTCATCGACGGCGGGTGGAATTGCCTCGCGCAACGTCTTCCCGCCCTGCTCCATGTGCCGGTGGATGTTTTCCACCACCACGATGGCGTCATCGACGAGGATGCCAATCGAGAAGATCAGCGCAAACAACGACACCCGGTTGAGGGTGAAGCCCATCGCCATCGACGCAAACAGCGTCACCGCCAGCGTCAGCACCACCGCGCTGCCAATGACCACCGCCTCGCGCCGGCCCAGTGCGAACAACACCAGCAACACCACCGAGCCGGTGGCGAACACCAGCTTCTTGATCAGGGTTTGCGCCTTGTCACTGGCGGTCGCACCGTAGTCGCGGGTGACGGTCACCTCCACGCCTTCGGGAATCAGCTGCCCGCGCAGCGCTTCCACCTTGTCCAGCACCGCACGGGTGATGTTGGCTGCGTTGCCGCCCGGCTGCTTGGCGATAGCCAATGTCACCGCCGGGGCCATGCCGGTGCGCGGGCCATCGCGCCAGGCCGGCGCACCGTGCCAGACATAACTCGAAGGCGCATCGGCGGCATCGCTGATGGTAGCCACGTCGGCCAAGCGCACCGGCTGCCCGCCGGCAACGCCCAGCACCAACTCGGCCACGTCATTGCGCCCGGCAAGGAACTGGCCGGAACTGACTTGCACCACGCCTTCAACGCCAATGCGTTCGCCCGCCTGCCGCGCCAAATTTGCCGCCTGCAACGCGCCAGCCAGGTCGTTCACCGCCAAACCGTGCGCAGCCAGCCGCGCCGGGTCCAGCGTCACCATCAGCGCCCGCTCGGGCGCGCCAATGGTGTAGATGTCGCGGGTACCGGGGATGTGCTTCAGCTCGGTTTCCAGCGTGTGCGCCACCTCGGCCACGTCAAGTGCACTGCGTTGCGCATCGTCGGTCCACAAGGTCAGCGCCATCGCCGGCACGTCGTCGATGCCTTTGGGCTTGATGATGGGCTGGCCGATGCCGAGGTTCGGCGGCATCCAGTCCTGATTCGAAAATACCTTGTCGTACAGCCGCACCAGCGCCGGCTGCCGTGGCACGCCAACCTCGAACTCCACCGTCAGCACCGCCATGCCGGGGCGGCTGACCGAATAGGTGTGCCGCACCTGTTCGATTTCGGCCAGCTTCTGCTCCAGCGGGTAGGTCAGCATTTGCTCGACCTGCCGCGCATCCGCGCCGGGGGAACGGCACGATGACGTTGGCCATCGTCACGTCAATCTGCGGCTCTTCCTCACGCGGGGTTATCGCCACCGCGACCAAGCCGAGCAGCAAGCCCAACAGCGCGAGGATGGGTGTCAGCGGGTTGTCCTGAAACAGGCGGGCAAGCCGACCGGAAATGCCCAGCCGTGGCGTATCGGGCGCAGCCATGTCAGCGCTGCCCACGTGCGGCGGCCAGCGCCTGCATCGCCGCAACCGGATCGACGGCGATGCGCTCGCCCGCGTGCAAGCCTGCAATCACTTCAACCTCATCACCAACACGTTCGCCCACGCGCAACTGGCGCAGCGTCACCCGCCCATCGGCCAGTACATAAGCCGCATTGACCTCGCCCCGACGCAACAGCGCCGACACCGGCACGCGCACCCCGGCCCCATCCTTCAGCGCCGGGAATACGACACGCGCCGTGTTGCCCGGCCACGGCGCTTGTTCCAACGCCGGCAATTGCACCCGCACCTTCACCGCATGGCTGGCCGCATCGGCAGCCGGAAATACCGTCACCTGCACCGCATCCACGCTGCGACCATCATCGAAACGCACCCGCGCTTGCGGGTTGGAGCGGATCGCCTCGGCATCCGCTTGCGGCACGCTGACCTCGATGCGCAGCGCATCAGGCGCAAACACCGTCATCAGTACACGGCCCGCACCGACGCTTTCGCCCGGCTCCACCTCACGCGTGCTGACCATGCCCGCATACGGCGTGCGGATCGTCGTGTAGGCACTGTGTTGGCCGGCATTGGCCAGTTGCGCACGCGCCGCATCGCGTGCTGCAACCGCAGCATCACGGCTGGCGCGGGCCTGATCGAACTGCGCACGCGACACGTATTGGCCCTGCACAAGATCGGCATGTCGCCGGTAGTTCAGCTCGGCTTCGTTGGCACTGGCTTCTGCGGCACGCAACTGCGCACGCGCCGCATCAACGCCGGCCTGCTGTTCAACCGCACTGAGCCGCAGCAACACCTGCCCTGCGGCAACACGATCATTGACATCAACCAGCACCTCATCCACCCGGCCACTGGTCTGCGCCGACAACGTGGCTTGGCGCACTGCCTCCACCACGCCATCCCAGCCACGGCCTTCGGCCGCATCGGCAGCCGGCACCGTGAGAGTGTGCAGGCCATCAATCGCAACCGGAACCTGTGCCTTCTCGTCACCGCCACAGCCCACCAGCGCGGCGGCCAGCAGCAGCGGGAAAAACAGGCGTGTCGTGCGCTGGGTCATGGTGCCGCCCTTACTTGAACGCGCAGCCGCTGCGCAGGCCCAATTTGCGCAGCACGATTGCCGCCGGGCAAAAGCCGGTAACACTGGCTTGCAACAGGTTCACGCCGACGAAAACGGTAAGCCACAGCCACAGCGGCGAGACGAAATGCGCCAACGCCAAACTGGCAAGAATCATCACGCCGGCAAAGGCAAGGACGGCACGATCGAGGTTCATGGCGGTATCTCCTGTTCAGTTCAATGGACGGCGCATAGCCGGATGCCAAAACATTAGATCAAACTAATATTAGAGTCAACTGATATAATTGCCGTCCACACCAACCCCACCCGGCAAACCGCTTGCCAGCGACAGTGATGCGTGGCGCAATTTACGCACTTTCCCGGCACCCGACGCATCAGGAACCCCCATGACCCCACCCGGCAAAAGCAGCTTCGACGTGACCACGATGCGCAACCACGCCGGCGACGCCGCACAGCTGCTCAAGGCACTGGCCAACGAAAACCGCTTGCAGGTGCTGTGCCTGCTGGCTGAAGGCGAACGCTCGGTGGGCGACATCAACGCCCTGCTCGACCTGAGCCAATCGGCACTATCCCAGCACTTGGCGGTGCTGCGTGCGGAAGGGCTGGTGCAGACCCGGCGCGAAGCGCAGACGATCTACTACGCACTGGCTCCCGGCCCGGCCGAAGCGGTGATGCATACCTTGCACGGCATCTACTGCGCCCCGGCGCGAGGCGGCAAGACGCGCGGCAAGTGAAACCGGCCAGCTGCACGCGCCGCAAACGAAATCCGATGTCGCAAACGCAAACGGCCACCCTAAGGTGGCCGTTGCTGCAACAGGCGCAAAGCCCGTGGCGGGTATTACTCGGCGGCCTTGGCGGCCTGGCGCGCGGCCTTGGCCTGCGCGGCGGCAGCCAGATCTTCCTTGATGCGGGCAGCCTTGCCTTCCAGACCACGCAGGTAGTACAGCTTGCCGGCGCGAACCTTGCCGCGGCGCTTGACTTCGACCGAGTCGATCAGCGCACTGTGGGTCTGGAACACACGCTCGACGCCGTAGCCGTGGGAGATCTTGCGCACGGTGAACGAGGAGTTCAGGCCGGCATTCTTGGTGCCGATCACGACGCCTTCATAGGCCTGCACGCGCTCGCGGTTGCCTTCCTTGACCTTGACGTTGACCACGACGGTGTCGCCTTGGCTGAACTTCGGCAGTTCGCGGGTGATCTGGGCGGATTCGAAGTCCGCGACGATGGATTTGTTCAGCTTGCTCATGTTTGCACCGGATGTATTCGGGATGGGCGTGTCGTTTCGACAGCTAGGGCTCATGCGGTCACCGAATTGCGCCGCACGTTTGTTGTAGTGGAACCACTGCCGCCAGTTCGGCAGCAGCAAGCCGCGCATTATAGATGAGCTTCCCGCCTGATGCCAGTCCAGCCCCGCCCCCCTTCCGGGCCAGCCGGCATTACCGGGCTCCTTGAGCCGGAAGCACCGTCAACGCGCGGGCCTCGCACGGGACTCGCCGGCAACGCCCCGTACGGGACAAGCGCCGCATTTACTCTTGCGCGGCCTGTCGAGCCTCGTCCAGCAGCTTGCGGTCGGCTTTCCCGAGCGCAGCCTCATCCAGCAAATCAGGCCGGCGTTGCGCGGTGCGCAGCAGCGATTGCTGCCTGCGCCAGCGCGCGATGGCGGCGTGGTTACCCGAGCGCAGCACGTCCGGCACTTCACCCAGCGCGTGGCTGGCCGGCTGGCTGTAATGCGGGCAGTCGAGCAGGCCGTCGCCCTCGAAGCTGTCCTGCACCGCCGATTCGGCGTCGTTCAATGCGCCGTCCTGCAAACGAGTAACGGCATCGACGATTACCGCCGCGCCCAGCTCACCGCCGGACAGCACGTAGTCGCCGAGGGAGATTTCCTCGTCCACTTCGGCGGCGAGGAAGCGCTCGTCCACGCCTTCGTAGCGGCCACACAGCAGCATCATGCGCGGCAGCGCGGCCAGTTCGCGCACCTTCGCCTGCGTCAGCGGCTTGCCTTGCGGGCTGAGGTAAATCAGCGGCGCGGGCTGCGCATCGGCGGCGCGCGCGGCGGCCAATGCGGCGCGCAATGGCTCAATCAGCATCACCATGCCGGGGCCGCCGCCGAACGGGCGGTCATCAACGCGGCGGTAGTTGCCCTCGGCGTAATCGCGCGGGTTCCAGCCATGCAGGTCGAGCAGGCCGCGTTCCTGCGCACGCCCGACCACGCCCAGCGCGGCGGATTGGGCGATGAACTCGGGGAACAGGGTGATGACGTCGATGCGCATAAGCTGTGATTCGTGATTCGTGATTCGTGATTCGAAAAGGCAGCAGCACCGCTGCTTTTGCCAATCACGAATCACCAATTACCCCATCACGGCTCCTTCAGAACTCCGGATCCCAATCCACCACAATCAAATTGGCGTCGAAATCGACCGATTTGATGAAGTCATCCATCACGAACGGCAGCATCCGCTCGCGGTCGCCGCGCACCACCAGCACGTCATTGGCACCGGTATTGAACAGGTGCGAGACGCGGCCCAGTGGCACGCCTTCCACCGTTTGCACGGCCAAGCCTTCCAGATCGACCCAGTAGTACTCGTCCGGCTTCGGCGGCGGCAGCGCGCTGCGCGCGATGTAGATTTCGGTGCCGCGCATGGCTTCCACCGTGTCGCGGTTGTCCACGCCGGGGAAGGTGGCGACCAGCGTTTTGCTGGCTTCGCGGCCACGCACGCCGCTGATTTCCGACTCCTGCCCTGAGGGGCTGCGCAGAATCCACGGCTGGTAGCTGAAAATGGCCAGACGCGGCTCCGTCCACGATTCGAGTTTCAGCTCGCCGCGCACACCAAAAGCGCCGGTCACCCTGCCCAGCAGGATCCGGCGCTCGTTGTCTTTCTTCATGTCCAAAACCAATCGGGCCGCGCTTTCGCGCGGCCCGCCAGCATCAGGCCGCAGCGGCCTGGGCCTTGGTCGCTTCCTTGTACAGGTTGCGAACCTTGTCGGTCAGCTGGGCGCCGTTGGCGACCCACTTGTCGACAGCGGCGATGTCCAGCACCACGCGCTGTTCAGCGCCTTGGGCAACCGGGTTGTAGTAGCCAACGCGCTCGATGTTGCGGCCGTCGCGGGCGCTGCGCACGTCGGTGACGATGATGTGGTAGAACGGACGCTTCTTGGCGCCGCCGCGGGTCAGTCGAATCTTGACCATGGTGGTTTTCCTGTATTGCCCAGTCGCCGGAATGGCGCGGTAAGCCGGTGATTATAGCGGCGCAGGCGGGCTATTCCAAGCCCGTACATGAATGGGCGAGTCGGCCCGCCTCTGCAACAGCTCTGCCGCCTTGGCTTACAACGGCAGCCACGGTGTTTGCGCCAGTGCGCGTTGCAGCAGCACCAGCAGTTCTGTCGAATCGGGCAGTTCGTGCCCATCGATGCGCGCCAGTGGCCATACGCCACTGGCATTGCAGGCGGCAGCGCCACGCAGGCCGTGCAGTGGCAGCCGCAGTTCCGCGTGGCGTTGCGCTTGGCCCACAGCATCCAGCCCGCTCATCAACAATTGTTCCGTGGTGCCGCGCAGCGCCGCGGCTTGCGGCCACACCACGCTGTACTCGTCGAGGAAAGCGATGTTCCATGTACTGCCTTCGCTCACCCGCCCTGCGGCGTCCACGAACAGCGCATCGTCGAAGCCCTGCTGCATCGCCATGCGCCGCTGCTGGAACAGCGGGAAGGCGCCGACGTGCTTGAGATGCGGCATGTCGCGCTGGTATTGCACTGGCAACACAGCGCGAGGCGTGGCCGGCATCATCGCGGGCGCACTGACCGCAATCAGCACATCCACCGGCACCACTCGCAGCGGTTGGCGGAAATCGAAATCACGCGAAAACACGGTGATGCGTAGCGAGGCATCGGCCACCTCACATTGCGCCAGCGCTTGCCGCAGCCATTGCCGCACCTGCGTCTCATCCAACGCCGCACCGAACAATTCGCGCGTGCCTTGCTGCAAGCGCTGCATGTGCAACGCCCAACCCTGCACCGCGCCGGCGCGTACCTGCAACGAAGTGAAATGCCCGTAATTGGCCAGTGCGGCGCTCAACAGCGCCGCATCTGCCGGTTGGCCATTGCAGAACAGGTGGCTCATGCCATTCCTCGCGACGGCAGCATCAATAACCGGCCCCCATCCTCAACATCGCCTTCGCACAGGAACAGTTCACAAGTAGTGCGAATGCCCCCTACGCGGGAAGCCTTCACCATGGAATTCCTGCATCAGCGACATGCTGCCGCCATCGGGATCCGGCGACGCAGCCTGCCGCATTGCGCCACTGGAGCCAGCGCTGCTCAGCGCAGCGAAAGCGCGTAGGTGCGCACCAATTGGCTATCCATTTCATCGTTGAAAGTGAAGTTCACGTATTGCGCGTCATCGGCAGCGAACTCCACATCCACCTTCGAGCGACCGATTTCGGTGCCGTTCGCATCCAGCGCACGCGCCAGGAAACTTCCTCTGTAAGCCTTGCTCGCCACCACATAGACCGAGGCATCCTTGGAGCCGACTCCACGGCTCTTGCCCATACTCACGGCCAGGCCATGAGCCGCCAACGCCGGATCCACATCGAGATTCAGCGACATGCGCTTGTCCACGCCCTCGCCCAGGCCTGCCACGAAGTCGGTAGCGGTGCCGCTGATTGCGCTGCCGGCTTTCTGCGACAGTGAACGGTCATCCCCGCAGGCTGCCAGCGCCAACACCAAAACCACCACAACGATGCTCTTCATTACAGCGTCTCCCCAGTCCTTCACGTTGGAATCGTCCAGCGGCTCAACGGAACGGCAAGCCCTTGCCGCCCATCGCACCGAGCATGCCCTTCATGTTGCGCATCATGCCCTTCATGCCGCCGCCGGCCAGCTTGCCCATCATCTTTTCCATCTGCATGTATTGCTTCATCAACTTGTTGACGTCTGCAGGTTGAGTGCCGGAGCCGCGCGCGATGCGGGCGCGGCGCGAGCCGTTGAGCAGACCGGGGTTGCGCCGCTCTTTCTTGGTCATCGAGTTGATGATGGCAATCATGCGCGGCACTTCCTTGCTCTGCTGCACCTGCTGCTTGAGGTGGTCGGGGATTTGCCCCAGCCCCGGAAGCTTGTCCATCAGCCCGCCGATGCCGCCCATGTTCTGCATCTGCTCCAGCTGGTCGCGCATGTCGTTGAGGTCGAACTTCTTGCCCTTGGCGACCTTCTCGGCCAGCTTCTGCGCTTTGTCTTTATCGACCTGCTGCTCGACCTGCTCGACCAGCGACAGCACGTCGCCCATGTCGAGGATGCGGCTGGCCACGCGCTCGGGGTGGAACACATCCAGCCCGTCCACCTTCTCGCCGGTGCCGGTGAACTTGATCGGCTTGCCGGTGACGTAGCGCACCGACAGCGCCGCGCCGCCACGGGCATCGCCGTCGGTCTTGGTCAGTACCACGCCGGTCAGCGGCAGCGCCTCGCCGAACGCCTTGGCGGTGTTGGCCGCGTCCTGACCGGTCATCGAATCGACGACGAACAGGGTTTCAGCCGGGTTAATCGCGGCGTGCAGCGCCTTGATTTCGGCCATCATCGCTTCGTCGATGGCGAGGCGACCGGCGGTATCGACGATCAGCACGTCGGCGAAGGACTTGCGTGCGTCGTCAATCGCGGCGCGCACGATATCCACCGGTTTCTGCTCCGGCGCGGACGGGAAGAACAGCACGCCGGTCTGCTCGGCCAGCGTCTTCAACTGCTCGATGGCCGCCGGACGATAAACGTCGGCGCTGACCACCATCACCTTCTTCTTGCGCTTTTCCTTCAGGTGCTTGGCCAGCTTGCCGACCGTGGTGGTCTTGCCCGCGCCCTGCAAACCCGCCATCAGGATGATGGCCGGGGCCGGCACGTTGAGGTTCAAATCGCTGGCCTGCGCGCCCATCACCGCGGTGAGTTCGTCGCGCACCACCTTGATGAGCGCCTGGCCGGGGGTCAGTGACTTCAACACCTCCTGCCCGACCGCGCGCACTTTGATCTTCTCGATCAGCGCTTGCACCACCGGCAGGGCGACGTCGGCCTCCAGCAGCGCAATGCGCACTTCGCGGGTGGCCTCGCGGATGTTCTCCTCGGTCAGGCGGCCACGGCCACGCAGGCGCTCGATGGTGCCGGAAAGGCGCTGGGTCAGGGACTCGAACATGCGGTGCAACCTGCGGAAACGGTGACAAAGGGGACGAATTATAGCCGCGCAGCACCCTCACCACGCGTCCGCGTCGCCAGCGGCAGGCGCGTATGCGAAACTGTGCCGATGACAATCGTTCTCATCGCCACCCTCTCTTACTTGCTGGCCACCGGCCTGCTGGTGCGCGGCCTTGCCGCCGGGCAGACATCACCGCCGCGCAGCTGGTTGTGGCCGGCCGCGGGCGCGGTGGCGCTGCATGGCGGCTATCACCTGCTGGTGGCGCTACGCATGGCCGGCGGGCCGGACATGCACTTCTTCGCTGCACTGTCGCTGGTGGCATTGGGCATGGCCGCGCTGACCACGCTGTTCGGCGCACGAGGGCGCATGGCCGCGCTGGGCGTGCTGGTGTTCCCGCTGGCGACGGCCCTGCTGCTGGCCTACCACGGCCATGGCCATGCGCCGAGCAAGGAATTGGGCTGGCGGCTGGCCAGCCATGCATGGCTGGCGCTGCTGGCCTACGCCACGTTGAGCATCGCCGCGCTGTTGTCGATCATGCTCTGGGTACAAGAACGCGCCCTGCGCCGCCGCAGCTTCCATACGTGGCTGCGCGCGCTGCCGCCGCTGACCGATCTGGAAACACTGCTGTTCCGCACGATCACCGTGGGTTTCTGCCTGCTGACGCTGACGCTGGTGACCGGCGCTCTGTTCGTCGATGACCTGCTGGCGCAGAAGCTGGCGCACAAGACCGTGCTCAGCGTGCTGTCGTGGGTGGTCTATGGCACCTTGCTGATCGGCCGCCGCCGCTATGGTTGGCGCGGCATCAAGGCGGTGCACTGGACGCTGACAGCGATGGTACTGCTGCTGCTGGCGTTCTTCGGCAGCCAGTTCGTCATCGAATTGGTGCTGGGGCGGGGATGAAAATCGGAATTTCCGAAGCATTCCGCAGGTACGGGGCGAGGTTGAAGAACGTCAACTGGTCGGTGAGTGCATGGGCTGACGAGCAGACCTTGGTAGTGAGCCTGTGGAGCCACCATCACATCAAAGGCCACACACCCGGAACTCTGGCTTTCGGCGACAGGTTCGACCGCTGGACGGGCCCGGGAAATGCGGAATTCCGCGCCAACGTGACCCAAGCACACGAACGTGGCGCGACAGTTCGATTGGTGCTTGCCCGAGCCACGGAACCTGATCGCGTACAGCGCGGTGAGGATGGCGGCAAGATCCCCAAGACATTCTCCGTCCGTGAGGATCTGGTCGGAAAAGTCGCTGCGTTGGATGGGGAAAGCTACGTCATCGTATTCCGACGAATCACGCTCTGACTCTTTGGCCTGAAGCCTGACAGGGTGGGTGCGACCGTTGGTCGGCACATGGGCACAGTCGATTTTGGCGCGAAAAGCAGCCCGACCAACGGTCGGGCACCACTAGGCCACACCACCGATCATTGTGTCGAACGAGTTATTCCGCCGCGGCTTCGAGCGCCTGCGACAGGCGCTCCACCGCAATCACTTCCATGCCCTTCACCGTGCCGGTCTTGGGCGCGTTGGCCTTGGGTACGATGGCGCGCTTGAAACCGTGGGTGGCCGCTTCGCGCAGGCGTTCTTCGCCGTTGGGTACTGGGCGGATTTCGCCGGACAGACCTACTTCACCGAAGGCGATGGTTTTTTCGGCCAGCGGCCTGTCCTGCAACGAGGACAACACCGCCAGCAGCACCGGCAAATCGACGGCGGTTTCCTGCACGCGGATGCCGCCAACGACGTTGACGAACACGTCTTGGTCACCCACCACCACACCGCCATGCCGGTGCAGCACCGCCAACAACATCGCCAGCCGGTTCTGCTCCAAACCCACCGCCACCCGGCGCGGGTTGGACAGCGGCGAGGAATCCACCAGCGCCTGCACTTCCACCAGCAACGGGCGGGTGCCTTCGCGGGTAACCATCACGCAACTGCCGGGTTGGCGGGTGCTGCCGCCGGACAGGAAGATCGCCGAGGGGTTCGGTACTTCCTTCAAACCCTTCTCGCCCATTGCGAACACCCCCAGCTCGTTGACTGCACCGAAGCGGTTCTTGAACGCGCGCAGCACGCGGAAACGGCTGCCGCTTTCGCCCTCGAAATACAACACTGCGTCGACCATGTGTTCGAGCACGCGCGGGCCGGCGATGCCGCCCTCTTTGGTGACGTGGCCGACGAGGAACACGGCGGTGCCGGTCTCCTTGGCGTAGCGCACCAGCCGCGCGGCGCTCTCGCGCACCTGGCTGACCGAACCGGGCGCGGCGGTCAGCGTCTCGGTCCACAGCGTTTGTACCGAGTCGGCGACGATGAGCTTCGGTTGCGCGGCACTGGCGTGTTGCAGGATCAGTTCGATGCCGGTTTCGGCCAACGCGTTGAGGCCGTCCAACGGCAAATCCAGCCGTACCGCACGGCCCGCGACTTGCGCCAGCGACTCCTCGCCGGTGACGTACAGCACCGGCAAGGTACCGGCCATCTTCGCCAGCGCCTGCAACAACAAGGTGGATTTGCCGATGCCGGGGTCACCGCCGACCAGTACCACCGCACCTTCGACCAAGCCGCCACCCAACACGCGGTCGAACTCGCCGATGCCGGTGGACACCCGCGTGTGTTCGCTTTGTTGCACGTCCTTGAGTGCGGTGATCTTCGGCGCGGCGGCCTTGCCGGCCCAACCGCTGCGGCGCGATGCCGGCGACCTTGCTGCTTCGCTCGCGCTTTCCAGAACGATCTGCGACAGCGTGTTCCACGCACTGCATTCACCGCATTGGCCCTGCCATTTGCTGTATTCGGCGCCGCATTCGCCGCAGACATAGGCGATGCGTGGTTTGGCGGCGGTCTTGGCCATGCGTGGCTCCCGTGGAAAGTGCAGCGAGTCTAACGCCAGCCATTCGCATCGCATGAGACGGCGATGCCCGACACCTCCCGCAGGAGCGCACCAAAGTGCGCTCCTGCAAGGGCAAAACGAAAGCCGCCCGGAGGCGGCTTTCGCTGGCATCGCCGATGGCGCGTGGCGTCAGTGGATCATCATGAAGTAGTTCATGTTCCACATCACCCACAGCGTGCCGGCGACGATGATGCCGATCATGACCAGGGTGAACAGGCCGACGTTGACGTTCCAGCGCTGCGCCGAGGAACGGTCCAAGTGCAGGAAGAACACCAGGTGCACCAGCAGCTGCAGGACGCCGCAGACGAGGATCACCAACCCCGTCGCCAGGCCGCTGGACAGGCCGCCGGTCATCACCACCCAGAACGGGATGATGGTCAGGATGGCGGCCAGCACGAAGCCGATCAGGTAGGACTTGACGCTGCCATGGCTCTCGCCGCCCGCGCCGTGGGCATGGTTGTCATGTGCGGACATCAGATGGCTCCCGACAGGTAGACGACAGAGAACACGCCGATCCAGACCAGATCGAGGAAGTGCCAGAACAGGCTCAGGCACGCCATGCGGGTGGTGTTGGTCGGGGTCAAACCATCGCGCTTGAGTTGCACGAACATCACCAGCAGCCACAACAAACCGCCGCTGACGTGCAGCCCGTGGGTGCCGACCAGCGCAAAGAACGCCGACAGGAAGGCGCTGTGGTCCGGGCCGTGGCCGTTGTGGACCAGATGATTGAACTCCCAGATTTCCATGACCATGAAGCCCGCGCCCAGCAGCCAGGTGACCGCCAACCAGCCGAACATCAGGCCCAGCTTCTTCTGGTGCATGGCGATCATGCCCAGGCCGAAGGTCAGCGACGACAGCAGCAGCAGCGCGGTTTCGCCGGCGACAAACTTCAGGTCGAACAGCTCCTTCGCACCCGGCCCGCCGTTGGTGCCGCCGGCCAGCACCACGTAGGTGACGAACAGCGAGGCGAAGATGAGCAAGTCGCTCATCAGGTAGATCCAGAAGCCCAGCACGGTGTTGCCACCGCTATCGTGGTGCTCGTGGTCGTGGCCGTGCGCGGCCGAATCGTGGTTCACCGTGTGGGCGATGCTGCTCATGCCTTCACCTCTGCCTTCACCTCTGCCTTCACCAGGCCCTGCGCAATCAGATGCTGGCGGTGTTCGTTCTCGATACGCTCAACCTCTGCGGCCGGCACCCAGTAATCCACATCCTTGACGAAGCTGCGGGCAATGAAGGTGCCGATCATGCCGACCAGGCCGACGATGGCCAGCCACCAGATGTGCCAGATCATCGCAAAGCCCAGCACCAGGCTGAAGGCGCCCATGAACACGCCGGCGGCGGTGTTCTTCGGCATGTGGATGTCGCTGTACTGCGCCGGGCGCGGCCATGCCTCACCACGTTGTTTGCGACGCCAGAAATCGTCCAGCTCCTCGCCCTTCGGCAAGGTGGCGAAGTTGTAGAACTGCACCGGCGAAGCGGTTTCCCACTCCAGCGTGCGCGCATCCCACGGGTCGCCGGTCAGGTCCGCATTCTTCTTGCGGTCGCGGATCGACACGATGATCTGGATGACCTGGCACAGTACACCGGCGCCGATGATGAACGCACCGATCATCGCGGCGATGAAGTACGGCTGGTAGTCGGCATTCGGGTAGCTCTGCAGGCGGCGGGTGACGCCCATGAAGCCGAGCGCGTACAGCGGCATGAAGGCCAGGTAGAAGCCGATGAACCAGCACCAGAACGCGCGCTTGCCCCAGGTTTCATCCAGCTTGAAGCCGAACATTTTCGGGAACCAGTAGGTGATGCCGGCGAACATGCCGAACACCACGCCGCCGATGATGACGTTGTGGAAGTGCGCGATCAGGAACAGCGAGTTGTGCACCACGAAGTCGATGGCCGGAATGGCCAGCATCACGCCGGTCATGCCGCCGATGACGAAGGTGACCATGAAGCCGATCGTCCACAGCACCGGGGTGGTGAAGTGCACGCGGCCACGGTACATGGTGAACAGCCAGTTGAAGATCTTCACGCCGGTGGGGATGGAGATGATCATCGTGGTGATGCCGAAGAAGGCATTGACGTTGGCACCCGAGCCCATCGTGAAGAAGTGGTGCAGCCACACCAGCATCGACAACAAGCCGATGCAGGCGGTGGCATAGACCATGCCCTTGTAGCCGAACAGCGCCTTGCGCGAATACGTGGCGATCACTTCGGAGAACACGCCGAACGCCGGCAGCACCAGGATGTAGACCTCGGGGTGGCCCCAGATCCAGATCAGGTTGACGTACAACATGGCGTTGCCACCGGCATCGTTGGTGAAGAAATGCATGCCGAGGTAGCGATCCAGCGTCAGCAGCACCAAGGTCAGGGTCAGCACCGGGAAGGTGGCGACGATCAGCACGTTGGCGACCAGCGCGGTCCAGCTGAACACCGGCATGGTCATCAACTTCATGCCCGGCGTGCGCATCTTGAAGATGGTGACCAGGAAGTTGATGCCGCTCAGCGTGGTGCCGAGGCCGGAGACCTGCAAACCCCAGATGTAGTAATCCACACCGACGCCGGGGCTGTACTCCTTGCCCGACAACGGCGGGAACGCCAGCCAGCCGGTCTGCGCGAATTCACCCACGCCCAGCGAGATCATCACCAGCGCCGCACCGGACAGGAACAGCCAGAAGCTGAGCGAGTTCAGGAACGGGAACGCCACGTCGCGCGCACCGATCTGCAACGGCACGACGAGGTTCATCAGGCCGGTGATCAGCGGCATCGCCACGAAGAAGATCATGATCACGCCGTGGGCGGTGAAGATCTGGTCGTAGTGGTGCGGCGGCAGGTAGCCCTCGGCGCCGCCAGCGGCCACCGCCTGTTGCATGCGCATCATCACCGCATCGGCGAAACCGCGCAGCATCATGATGAAAGCGACGATCAGGTACATCGCGCCGATCTTCTTGTGGTCCACCGAAGTGAACCACTCGTTCCACAGATAGCCCCACAGCTTGGCGCGGGTGACCAGCGCCATGATGATCAGGCCGATCAGGCCCGCCGCCGCGAGCGTGACCATGACGATCGGCTCGTGGTACGGGACGGCTTCAATAGTGAGTTTGCCCAGCATTGTCATTCTCCCGCCATGCCATGCCCGGCATGGGCAGCGTGCTCTTCAACGACATGTTCGTCAGCGGCGTGTCCGGCGTGCGCTTCTGCAGCGTGTTCACCGGCCGCGTCTTCGGCAGCCGATGCCGCTGCTTCGGCGGCGTGGCCTTCATGGCCCGCGTGCACACTGGCGTTGCCGTCATGCTTCATGCCCAGGTGGCGGTTGTCGCCAACGTGGCGGCGGACCACCGTGCCGAACAGGCCGTCCTCGACGCTGCCGTAGTAGGTGATCGGGTACCAGTCGTGGTTCTTCTCCGCGCCCAGCGCATCAAACGCGGCCAGGTCCAGCGCCTTGCCGTCGCCGCGCAGTTTGCCCAGCCATTGCTGGTATTCCGGCTCGGTCACCGAATGCGCGGTGAAGTGCATCTTGTTGAAGCCGTGGCCGCTGTAGTTGGCAGACATGCCCTCGAACTTGCCGGTCTCATCGGCAATCAGGTGCAGCTTGGTCTGCATGCCTGCCATCGAGTAGATCATGCTGCCCAACTGCGGGATGAAGAACGCATTCATCACCGTGTCCGAGGTGATGCGGAAGTTCAACGGCGTGTCCACCGGGAACACCAGCTCGTTGACCACCGCGACTTTTTCCTCGGGATAGACGAACAACCACTTCCAATCCAGCGAAATGGCTTCGATCACCACCGGCTTCTTGTCCGAAACCAGCGGCTTGTAGGGGTCCAGTGCGTGCGAGGAGCGCCAGGTCAGCACCGCCAGCACGAGGATGATCATGCATGGAATCGACCACATCACCACCTCGATGGCGGTGGAATGCGCCCAATCCGGCTCGTAGCGGGCCTTGGTGTTGGACGCGCGGTACTTCCACGCGAACCACAGGGTCATCACGATCACCGGGACGACGACCAGCAACATCAGCACCGTGGCGGTGATCAGCAGGGTCTTCTCGTCGTGGCCAATCTGGCCCTTGGGGTTGAGGATGGCGGCATCGCAGCCAGCCAACAGTGCGGCAAAAACGGACAGCAGAGCTGGACGCAGCCAGCGTCCAGGCGATTTCAACGGAATCATCGGTCGATCCAATTGCGGGGGAGTGCGTCGTTCGGCCCCCTTTGCGCTATTGCGGAACGACCGCCCCGGGGATTGCCCGCGGGGAGAACACGTACTGGGGATTGCCGAATTTCAGCGCGGCAATTCTAGGCCTTGCCGATGCACTTTAGAAAGGCATTG